>DASUZE010000052.1:0-130040 GCA_036377015.1 Piscinibacter sp.
CAACCCGGGGTCGACGAACGCAAACATCGAGAGCACATGACCACCATTCAACGCCGCGCCTACGCCGAGATGTTCGGCCCCACCACCGGCGACCGCCTGCGCCTGGCCGACACCGACCTCGTCATCGAGGTCGAGCGCGACCTCACGGTCTACGGCGAGGAGGTGAAGTTCGGCGGCGGCAAGACCATCCGCGACGGCATGGGCCAGTCGCAGCGCGTCAACGGCACCGGTCCGGGCGACGCCATGGACTGCGTGCTGACCAACGCGCTCGTCGTCGACCACTGGGGCATCGTCAAGGCCGACATCGGCCTGCGCGCCGGCCGCATCGCGAAGATCGGCAAGGCCGGCAACCCCGACGTGCAGCCCGGCGTGAACATCGTCATCGGCCCCGGCACCGAGATCATCGCCGCCGAGGGAATGATCGTCACCGCCGGCGGCATCGACAGCCACATCCACTTCATCTGCCCGCAGCAGATCGAGGAGGCGCTGGCCAGCGGCGTGACCACCATGCTGGGCGGCGGCACCGGCCCCGCCACGGGCACCTTCGCCACCACCTGCACGCCCGGACCGGACAACCTGGCGCGCATGCTGCAGGCCGCCGACGCCTTCCCGATGAACCTGGGCTTCCTCGGCAAGGGCAACGCGAGCCGCCCCGACGCGCTGCGCCAGCAGATCGAGGCCGGCGCCATCGGCCTCAAGCTGCACGAGGACTGGGGCACCACGCCGTCGGCCATCGACTGCTGCCTGGGCGTGGCCGACGAGACCGACACCCAGGTCTCGATCCACAGCGACACGCTGAACGAATCCGGCTTCGTCGAGGACACCATCGCGGCCACCAAGGGCCGCAGCCTGTGCGCCTTCCACACCGAGGGCGCCGGCGGCGGCCATGCGCCGGACATCCTGCGCGTGGTGGGCGAGGCGAACTTCCTGCCCTCGTCGACGAATCCGACCATGCCCTACACCGTGAACACGGTCGACGAGCACCTCGACATGCTGATGGTGTGCCACCACCTCGACGCATCCATCGCCGAGGACCTGGCCTTCGCCGAAAGCCGCATCCGGCGCGAGACCATCGCGGCCGAGGACGTGCTGCACGACCTGGGCGCGATCAGCATGTTCAGCTCCGACTCACAGGCCATGGGCCGCGTCGGCGAGGTCATCCTGCGCTGCTGGCAGACCGCGCACAAGATGAAGCAGCAGCGCGGTTCGCTGCCCGGCGACAGCGCGCGCCACGACAACCAGCGCGTCAAGCGCTACGTCGCCAAGTACACCATCAACCCGGCCATCGCCAACGGCATCGCGCACGAGGTGGGCAGCATCGAGGAAGGCAAGTGGGCCGACCTGGTGCTGTGGAAGCCGGCCTTCTTCGGCGTCAAGCCGGCGCTGATCCTCAAGGGCGGCTTCATCGCGGCGGCCGCCATGGGCGACCCCAACGCGTCCATCCCGACGCCGCAGCCGGTGCACTACCGGCCGATGTTCGGCGCCTTCGGCGGCGCACTGCACCGCGGCTCGCTCACCTTCATGAGCCAGGCGGGCATCGCCGCCGGCCTGGCCGATCGCCTGGGGCTGCACAAGCCGGTGTCCGCGGTGAAGGGCTGCCGCACGGCGAAGAAGCAGCACATGGTGCACAACGCCTACACGCCGGCCATGCACATCGATGCGCAGACCTACGAGGTGCGCGCCGACGGCGTGCTGCTGAGCTGCGAGCCGGCCACGCAGCTGCCGATGGCGCAGCGCTACTTCCTGTTCTGAATCGTACCTAGCAGATTTTCGTCAAGTTTCGGCGCGAATTCGCTGCGTCCCCTTCCGTTTCCCAAGTTGACGACTTGGCCGATGGGCTTAGCCTGTCGGCATGTTGAATACGTACCTCGATCACGGCGTCAACAAGCCGTTCAACGTGTGGGTGAGAAACAGGAAGGCCGCCGATGGCGAGCGCTACTCGGTACTCGTGACCGGGTCAGGGGCGCCGCTTTTCTACTCGAACGTCTTTCTTACCTCGATGCGGCGAGCGATCGGGCTCGCCGCATCGACGCTGACCCGCGACGCACAAGCGCTGGCGCATCTCCTCGTCTGGGCCGACCGGGCAGGCATTGATCTCGACGCCAGGTTCGCGGCCGGCGCCTTCCTGACTCCGACGGAAGTCCTGGCCTATGCGCGAGCAGCGAAGCAATACCTGGGCGCAGTCAGAGCGAAACGGCAACCAGGCCTGCTGGTCGCCGGCTCTCCCTGTCAAGCGAGGAGCGTGGAGAGGTTTCGTGCTGGGCCAACCCCCTCCGAGCGCGGGGTCGGCACGGCCTCCGCCGAGTTCCGGCTGTGGCTGGCCGAGAAGTACCTGGACTGGCTTGTGGACGCCAGGGAACCCTGGGGCATCAGTCAAGAGGAACTGGAGCGCCGGGAGCAAGCCAGGCAACGGATGCGAAACGCCCTTCAGGCACAGCAAGGCAGCGTTCCATCTTCACCGACAGAACCCAGAGAGGGGCTCTCTGAAGAGCAACAGTGGCGCTTGAGGGACGTCATCCGACCCGATTCACAGGACAACCCGTGGTCACACCCGTTTGTCCGTGTGCGCAATCAGGCCCTGGTCGAACTCCTCTTGGGCGCCGGGCCACGACATGGTGAGGCGCTCAAGCAAAGGACTGAGCACGTCAACATGAGCCGTCTTGAGATCCGCATCGTGCGGAGTCCGGACGACCCAGCGGACGACCGCCGCACCGAGCCCAATGTCAAGCGCTTGGGTCGGGCCATCCCAATCGAGGAGCCTTTGGCTTCATACCTGTTCGACTACATCAACGACTGGCGCAGCCAAATTCCTGGCACTGAAAAGTCACCTTTCCTGTTCCTTTCGAGAAGCGGCGATCCCTTGAGCCAAGAGTCGGTTCAGAAGATCTTCAGAACGCTTCGCTCAAGGATCCCGGAACTTCCGCAGAACCTTAGTGCGCATCTGCTGCGACATACATGGAACGACAACTACTCGCTACTGATGGACAGGAACCGCGTGCCGGAAGCCAAGGAAGTGCGAACGCGCTCGTACTTGATGGGCTGGAAGGAGAGTAGCGGAACCGCCGCCCGGTACACGCGTCGATCTACCCGTGAGCGAGCTGACCGCTTCTCGCGTCAGATGCAGAAGGATCAACAGACCGCAAGGAAGAAGGGGAACCATGAAGGCGACATCAACTGATTTCACGGTTGCGACTGCGCACCTCCCGGAGGAGGCGACGACGTTTGAAGGACAAAAGTTCGATCCACGTTTGGATGAATGGGTGCTGCGCGACGCGGCGATCGAGTTCCCCGTCCGTTGGCGGGACGTTTCCGGACTTGTTACCCCGCCATTTCTCGCGGCGTTCCAGCTGGCTCTCTTGTGGTTCGTTGAGAACAGATCGGTTTCCCGCACCAAGAACATTTTTCAGAGAATGAAGGAGATGCTTGAACACCTGAAAAGATCAAACCGTACGCCGCTGAATTTCATCGACCAATTGAATCTCTCCGCCTTCCGCACTCATCTCGGCAGTGACAGGGAGCATCGGCTGGGAGCACTTGTGAGCTTTTTCAAGAGGTGGCATGGTCAAGGACATATCGGGGTTTCCGACGACGCAATCAAATGGCTGAAGGCAATACGTTTGAAGGGGAACCGCAAGGGCGTCGCGGTGACAACTCAGGACCCGCACAATGGGCCTTTCACGCAGAACGAAGCGCTCGCAATCCAGATTGCGGTAACTGACGCCCTCGCTACCGGCCGAATCTCTCTCGATGATCATTTACTCACGACGCTCGTATCAGCTTTCGGTTCGCGGTGCGTTCAGATGGCTGCCCTCAAGTGCCGCGATCTTCGGCGGCCAAACCTGGATCAGGACCACATTCTGGATGTTCCTCGGTCCAAGCAAAGACTGCAGCAGGCACGCGCCAAGCTCAAGCCTCGACGATTGATTCTCCCTCTGGCAGAACTGGTGGCTGCGCGAATCGCCTCAGTACATGAGGAATACAAGAAGCGCGGCCTGGAAGGCTTGGCTCTCGAGGATCTGCCCATCTTCCCAAACTGGGATGCCACGAATCCACCAGGGTTGGAGTTCCACTCCACGGGCAGTGAACTTGGCGCACGACTGCGCGATGCACTTAAGACCATAGACGCCAAGTCAGAGCGGACCGGAAAGTGCATACACATCACCGCGAGGCGTTTCAGGTACACCGTTGGTACACGCGCCGCAGAGGAGGGACACGGCGAGCTAGTCATTGCGGAGCTCCTCGACCACAGCGACACTCAGCAGGTGGCCGTGTATGTGATGGCGACTCAGAAGATCATTGAGCGGATCAACAAGGCCATGGCACTTCAGCTTGCGCCACTCGCGCAGGCATTCTGCGGCGAGTTGATTGACGACGAGACCGACGCAACTCGCGGCAAGGATCCCGCGAGCCGGATTCGGGATCCGGAGTCGCTGGAGACCTTGGGCAACTGCGGCAGGTTTGGATACTGCACCGAGTGTGCCCCAGTTGCCTGCTACACCTGCAGGCGGTTCCAGCCTTGGGTCGATGCCCCGCACGAACGAGTCCTCGACGCCCTCCTACTCAAGCGGGAGAGAGTCCATCGGGTGACTGGCGATCTGCGTGTCGCGAGTGTCGCCGACAGGACGATCTTGGCAGTGGCAGACGTTGTAAGGCGATGCGCCGCACGGCTCAGGAGGGCTTTGCAATGACGCAGGCGGCAACAATATTTGCTCCTACCAAGGGCAAATCTGCCAAGGACAACTTGGCCGCATTCGTTCACCACTGCAGGAACCGCCTCGGAACGTTCGGGGCCGTGGACTGGGAGGCCCCCAGTTGGGACATCAGCGACACGATCCAGCGCCAAGCCCGCAGGACAAAGGTACACCTCAATTGGACGGACATCGATACGACGCGCACTACGTCGCGCAAGAGTACGCGAGAGGCTACCGCGGGCGCCATGCCTGCGCCGTTCGCTGACTTCGCGAAGAGCTTCATCCGATACCGCTATGCGCACAGGCCGACTACGGAGATCGACGGGGTGCCCATGTTTGCCCTGCGTGCACTCGAGCGTTCGCTCAAGAACCCAACTGGAACTCACGACATCTCGCGAATTGACGCGCGAGTCCTGAATGAAGCGGCTCGCCTGGCCGCGGCCCGATGGCCAAAGACGGCGGATCGCGTAGGGCGATACCTAGAGGAGATCGCCGATCTCCTTCAAGAACTCAGGCTGGTCACGGGTACCCTGCGATGGAAAAGCACTCTTCGTCGCTCACAGGAGCACGGCATGTACCGCACGGGTCCCGAGGCAGACGCCCGTCGTGCGCGGTCGCTTCCAAGTCAGACAGCGCTATTCGCTCTAGCCAAGGCTTTCCATGAGGCCGTCGAGGCTCGTGATGTGCTGACATCGTCAACTGCGGCTTTGCTCGCCTGCGCTCCCGACCGGATCTCGGAGGTCTTGTCCATAGCGGAGGATGACGAGGTCCACACCTCGTTGGACGGCAAGCCGTCCTATGGCTTCCGGTGGTTCCCGGCAAAGGGCGGAACCCCCAGGGTCAAGGAAATTCCGAAAGTGATGGAGCAAATTGCCAAGGAGGCCTATGCAAGGCTTCTCCGCGTCACCGCTCCGGGAAGGGAGATGGCGAAGTGGTATGCGCGGAATCCGAATCGCCTGTATCTCCCGCCTGACCTCGAACACCTTCGCACGCAGGAGCATCTCGGCAGCGACGAGATTGCGGTTCTACTTGGAGTCGCCACATACCCCGATGTCCTGCGCGAGAAGCAAATTTCCTACGAGCGAGTCATGCACGCCGGTCGCGTTCACGTTCGGGTTCGGTTTGCTGAATTTGAGGCATGGGTGCTCCGACAGTTGCCGCCCGGCTTTCCGGAGCTCGACAGGCGGAGAGGTCTGCGCTATGACAACGCGCTATATGTGGTGCCCGTCGGCTTCTTCAAGAGGAATCCGAACCGCGTCATGTTCCAGCAGGTGATGTGGGACCAGATCCACCGGAACCTCGGCAATGGGAAGGCCGGAGACGTGACACTGTTCAACCGGCTGCAACTCAACGATGACGACGGAAAACCAGTTCGAATGAGGACGCACCAGCTTCGACACTGGCTCAATACGTTGTCGCGCAAAGGTGGGTTGAGCGAACTCGAGATTGCGCTATGGAGCGGCCGCAAGGACGTGCGGTCCAACGCCGCCTACGATGACTTGACCGACGACGAAATGGTTTCGATCGCCAGGGAGGTCGCCCGGCCGCGTGATCAGTCACTGGTTGAGTTTGTTGTGCGCGACCCGATCGGCAGGGATGAGTTTGATGTCCTGAAGATCAAGACGGGACACGTTACGGAGCTGGGGGTGTGCGTGCACGACTACGCGATGGCGCCCTGCCATAAGCATGGGGACTGCGGCAACTGCGAGGAGCAGTGGTGCGTGAAAGGCGACGATGACAGCAACGCCCGCATTCGTCATGCTCTCGCAATCGCCGAGGCGCTGCACAAGAAGTCGATCGAGGCTCTGGGTGACAACTGGAATGGCGCTGCACGGTGGGAGGCGCATCACTACCGATCGCTGAAGCGTCTGCGGAACCTTGTCGCCATCCTCGACGATCCGAAGGTGCCGGTGGGCAGCATCATCCGCCTGGCCAAGGGCGACCAGTACACCGCACTTGGCATCGCGCTTGAAGAGCATCGGCAACTCTCGGGCCAGGAACGCGATGCCGGGGTGCAGGCCATCCGCATATACCACTCCGAGAAGCGAAGCGCTGAAAACCGGGGAGAGGCATGACCACGCACCTGACCGTCGAGAAGATCGACACGATCGTGCGGGTGCTTGATGGCTGGGACGGTCCATTAACTTGGAATCTTCTGATCGAGTCCGCTGCCATACGTCTTGGTGAATGCCCCACCCGCCAAGCGCTCAGCGAACACACGCGAGTGTTGAAGGCGTTTCAAAGGCGCAAGCAGGAGTTGAAGAGTGGACGCACGCCCCTGAGAACCGGTCGCGTGGAAATCGAGAAGTTGCTTGAGCGCCTCAGCAGGACCGAGGCCGAGAACCGGCGGCTGGACTCCGAGAACGAAGACCTGCTCGATCAGTTTCGCCGCTGGGCATACAACGCGCACATTTCTGGCATCACTCTGGAGATGCTGAACGCCCCCCTGCCCAAGGTTGATCGGAGGAACCCAAAGTGAACCGGAGTGGGCAGGACATCGGAGCAGAGCATGCGGTGACGTTCAAGGCTCATCTCGACAGCCTATGGGAGCGGCAGGAGCCACTACCTCGTCGCGCCGGCCGCCCGAACCTGACAAGCATTGCCGCAGCGTGCGGTTTCGACAGGGGAGTCTTCTACTCGAATGAGGCCGTGGCAGCACACCTCACCGAGTACGAGGAAAAGGACCGTATTCGCTTTTACGACAAGCTGGAGCAAGCGGAACTTCGCCGGGAGCGCGACGAGACTGCAAACAAGCAGAGTCAGGCAACGCTGCAGCGAATACTCGAACTGGAAGTCATCGTGGAGTCGCAGGCCCGCGAACTCGATCGCCTGCGCAAACTTGAGCGTCTCATGACGAACGAAGGAATTCTGCCGCCATGAGCGTCGTTTCCATGAATGAAGGCGAGGTACGCAGCCACAAACTGGTGGTGACCTCGTTCCATCCGGGACCCGCAGGCGGTGGGATTCTGATAGGGACGGACGGCAGTGGAGTGTCTCGCCGTGCTGCGATTAAGGCGCAGGTGCTCGCTCGTCCGCCCGTATGCGGCGAGGCCTGGCGAGTGACAGGAACGGAGCGGTTCAGTCACTGGCACGGCGCTCCATATCTGGACGCCGATGTGGCACTCCCCATGCCACTGGAGGGCGAGGCCATCGTTCGCTATCTCGCCGACAACCCGAGGTTCGAGAGGGTCGGCATCAGGACCGCACTGCGGCTTCGGAACGGCCTGGGCCTGGAGGGTTTGCATGCTGCTTTGCGAGCAAGGGACTTCGAGGCACTGGCGAAGGTGGTGGAGCCCTCAGTGGCCGTTGCGATCGTCAACGCCGCCGATCTCCTCCACGACGAGATCGAGACACTCACCGAACTCGAGAGGGCCGGTGTCGACGCACGGACGGCTGGCCTTGCATTTGCGCTCTGGGGAGCAAGAGCACCCGCGTATCTCGAGGCGCAACCTTATTGCTTGCGGCTCATTCTCCCATGGCGCCAAGTCGATGAGCGCGCCTTGCGAATGGGTGTTCTACCCACCGACGCGCGCCGCCTGTTCGCGTTGGTGGAAGAGGCGCTTGCAGCCCGGTTCAAGTCTGGTCACACAGCGGCGACCAGGCAGAGCCTCGCCGGTGCGTTCCGGCGGCTCGCTGGTCGAACCGCAAACGTAGATGCGGCTGGCGCGATTGACCTAGCGATTCAGTCCGGGCGGGTTATCTTGCATGGTGATGGATTGATTCAATCGCGCGGCGCTTGGTGGATGGAGCGGGAGATCGAGCGCATTCTTGCCCAGCGCCTGAGCGTCCCTGCTCGACCTTTCGGCGATCTGTCGGCAGACGCCGCGATCACTGAAGAGGAATCGAAGAGCGGGCACCGCCTGACGGCGCGGCAGGCGGATGCCGTCAGAATGGCGATGACGCACCGCGTCTGCGCACTCGCGGGCGGCGCCGGTACGGGAAAGACCACGGCCCTACACGCCATTGGGCATGCACTCCGGGCGCGTGCCCAACTGTTGGTTGCAGTAGCGCCGAACAGCGACAACATCGTCCAGGCGGCCGTCGCGGGCCGCGCCGCGCGCAGAATCGCTCAGGCCACCGGGATGCCCGCGGCTACGCTGGCTCGGCTTGTCAGGGACCTTGAGCTACGCAGGATCGACTTGTCGGGTGGGACGGTGATCATCGACGAAGCCAGCATGCTGGACTTGCCGCAGGTCTACCGCCTTCTCACCTTGCTGCCTGACGACTGCGATCTGCTCTTCGTTGGCGATCCCGGCCAACTTCCACCGATAGGACCGGGCCAGTTCTTTCGGTCCCTTGTGAACGGAGGAAGGTTCGCCAGGGTTGAGCTGGACGTGGTTCAGCGACAGGCCGCATCAAGCGGTCTACCTGCGGTGGCTGCAGCGATCAGGCGAGGCAATCTGCCCGAGCTTCCACTCTTCGACCCTCAAGAGCCCTACCGGCCTGGCGTCTTCGTCGCCCCATCCTCGTTGTCCCGGCACGCGGTATTCGACACGACGTACGAGGTGTTTTCTCGCCTCGCAGGGCCAATACCCGTTCGCGGCGCAACTGATCCGCTGCACAGCAGGGATGTTCAGATCTTGTGTGCCACCAAGCACGGTGCGGTCGGCACCAAGGCGCTCAACGCCGCAGTCGAGGACGCCTACATGAGCCGCCAGGTACATGCACCTGGGTGGGGTATGTCAGTCGGCAGCAAAATTCTGTGGCTGAAGAACGACTATCAAAAGGCTCCCCTTCGCACAGCAGACGGCTCCATCCAATTGGATCCGAAGTCCGGCGACCCAGTGTTTGCCGGATTGATGAACGGCTGTCTCGGCATTGTTCGTCGCAACACCGCAGGCGTCGACGGAGACTCCTCCGAGCCGGCGTCGTGGGTGGAGTTCGACGACGGCTCAAGCGACTGGATCTACGAGCGCGACCTTCAGAACCTGACCCTTGGCTGGGCTGTCACGGTTCACAAAGCGCAGGGTAGCGCTTTCGAGCGAGTGGTCTTCCCTGCAGCGAAGAATCGCCTGTTGGACAGGGCCATGATCTATACCGCAATCACCCGAGCCGTGCAGACTTGCGTTCTCGTCGGAGACATCAAGTTTCTGAGGGAAGTTGTCGAGGCTGAGCCTCGCGCGTTCGCACGGCAGACGTGCCTGACTCTTTAGCTCACCGAACACGCGACTCCAATCATGAAATTCGAGATGACGTCACGCAATCACGCACTCCGTCTCGCGAAGTCGCTGCGCATGTACTTTCCCGCCGAGAAGCTTGGTACCGTGCAGCAATGGACGGCGAAGATCCTCGGCTACCGAGACCTGCATGAGCTTATTTCCGAGGCGGAGCGGCCGGAGCGACGGCAAAGCCCTCCGGACGATGCCTGCTCCAACGAAGAAATCGAATCGCGCAGGACAGAGCAAGCGTTGAGGTTGGCGAGCCTCGCCTCGATCGAACTGGCCGCCGCAAGGGCCATAGTCGACTCGATTCGTCCAACCGGGCGGAAAGTCTCGACAAATGCAGTCGTCGCGCCGTCGAAAGGGGAAGGCGACAATTCGAATTGATAGTGACTGCTTGTCAAAGGCTGTTTGGCAAGCGAAGCGCGTCAGGCCGTAGGCGTCGATCGAGGAGCGGTGGTCAAGCCACGGACCCCGTAGGGGCCGTCCACAGGCTTGTCCTGTGGACGGGTGACTTGTCCACCGCGGGCGCTAGTGTGCTCAGTCCTGGGAGTTCCTCAATGAATCGATCGTCTTCTCGATCCTTGCAATGCATGCGGGCAGATCTGCTTCGACTTCATGTTCCCAGATCCGCACCACCGCCCAGCCCTCTTCGGCAAGACGTTGCGCGTGGGCCGCGTCTCTCTGGATGTTGCGCGCGATCTTCTCCGCCCAGTACGGTGCGAGCTTCTCGCGCCACTCGTCGAACTGCCATCCGTGCCAAAAGTCGCCGTCGACGAAGACCGCAAGGCGAAGCCTCGTAAACGCGATGTCGGGTTTGCCAGGCAATGCCGACACGTTGACTCGATACCTAAATCCCTTCGCGTGCAACGCCCGGCGGACAAGCAACTCGACCTTAGTGTCTCGGCTCCGTATCCGAGACATGGTGAGGCGCCGCTGCTCGATGGTAAGGTTGTCGGCCATCGCGACCGATTCCAGCTCACTGCAACGCCGCCGCCGCCACGTCCCCGAATATCTTCTCGATGATGGCGGCGGCCTCCTCCTGGCTTACGGCATCGAGAGCGACGAAGCTGGAAACACGAAGCAATCGCTTCTGCCCCTCACGCATCAGCAAGCGGCGGGAGACTGAAGGTGCCCGCTTCGCCGCAGCAAGCAGACCGGTGGCAACTGTCGCAGAGAGTCGAAAGATACCTGCCAGTGCGGGACGCTCCATCAACTGCACCAGTTCATCTTCTCCCATGTCCACGAGAAGCTTCCCAAGCTCGGTATCGCTCAGCGTATGCCCGTGAGTCAGGTGGTAGGCCCGCCACCACAGGCGTTGAAAGCTGTTGCGCCGGCCAGCCAAAAAGCGCTCCAGTGAAGAGGCGCCGTCTGCCTGATAGAAGCGCCACCTGACCAAGTCAGGCAGCAGAACGCATGACAGGAAGTCCCATACACC
Organism: Piscinibacter sp.; assembly: GCA_036377015.1. Lineage (GTDB taxonomy): Bacteria > Pseudomonadota > Gammaproteobacteria > Burkholderiales > Burkholderiaceae_C > Albitalea. Next base: position 11,289 of record DASUZE010000052.1, read on the forward strand.
GCTCTTCGAAGCCTCCGCTGGCGTGACGTCAACGAGTTTGAACAAGGCAACGGACGCAGCAGCATCGAAACCCGCCGCCTGGTCGCCGTTTGGTGGCGCCGGATATCCAAAGGTGGCGGCCACGTCAACGATAGCTTTGCGCACATTTTCCAGGGTCTCCGGGAGCACCCTAGCGCCGCCCGTGGGGGTATAAATAGTTGCGGCGTGAGTAGCTGCAGCGCGTTTCGCAAGCTCGGCAACAGAAGCGGCACGCGCTTGCATTGCGATCTGGCTTGCCACTGGACGAGGAAGCTGAGGGAAGAGAAGCATGTCTAGCCTTTGAAGATTTCAAGGCGCGCCTGCAGTTCGGCGTTGAAGTGATCAGGCGATGTCTCCGCTGTGTTCTTCAGACCTGCGAGTGTCTCCCCGCGCCACAGGCGTTGAATCATGTCCCGCACGACTCTCCCTGTGCTGTCCGGAGGATAGTCTTCTGCACGCTGTATGAACTCGGAGTCGTTTAGGGCGCCAAGTATGAGAGAACGCGCAACATCGAAGTAGATCGCCTGCCGCAGCACTGCGGCATCACGGGTGAGAGCTGGTCCAACTACGGCGCGCGCCACCGGCGCGTGGTTTGAGTTGACGTACAAGCGGACAGATCCCAGGAAAGGTTTGTCAAGCTCGTACGTGTTCCAAGAGAGGATCCAACCTGCATCGGGTTGCGCCCAGATTGCGCCCGACAGATCGACCAATTCGACGGGGAATAGAGATGTCACTGAGTCGAGAGCAACCCTGTGGTTCTCCGCCCAAAGCTCGCTCCCCGCGTGTCGCGCGACCATTGCCTCCTCATGGCATAAAGCTCTCGCAAGGAGAATCCTCGTCCTCAACGTGAGGTGTCCGGCGATCGCATCGGCAGCGACCTGCCCGGCGACAGAAACGCCGACGCTTCCACTATCCACGGGGAGTTGAGAGTTGAACAGCGGCCGCCGCAACGCTGTGCCTGCACTGTGCCAACTAACCGACAGTATCAGCTCGGCTCCCGGAGGCAACCCGCAGTCCGCTCGAATTCCATCGACGTCGACTCGCACCTCGCGCCGTAGCTCAAGGGTCGTCGTGTAGTCCATGCCGTCAACTACCTGCGGCAACGGGATGAGCGACCCATCCGCAATCGTCATCCAGGGGGCCGCGGTCACTCGATCCGTGTCCGCGGTGCGGAATGGCGAAACGACGATTGACTTCATGCCCCGTCGTCCGCATCAAGCGAGAGTGAAACCACAGCCTCATCCGGCATGCTCACGATCACCGTGTAGGGCTGATCGAGAACAGCGAGCTTGCATGAAGCACCCTTGTCTTGAATGACAGTCCCGTCGGTCGCAGTCCAAGCCAAGACCACTGGCTGCGAAGCGCCCTGCGGAGGGTCCGTCTCGAACCCATCCGGTATGACGATTTTCGTAGTGGCCGTGACTGCTGCAGTCGATCCGGCGGGCCCAGAAATCTGAAACGAGACCTTCATGGCAGGGACTGCTCCGTACATCTCCAACTTTGGTCTGCCCTGAAACTCCAATTGAAGGGGCGCCCCGCCTCTACCCTCTCTGCCGCCACCACGAGACCCTCGCGAGCCGCGTTCCTCGCTGTCGCGCTCGCGCTGGCGTCCGTCGCCGCCGCCTGGGGGCTCCACTGAGGGGATCAAGCCTCCGAGAAGGCGGGCAAAGTCCACCATTGATGCAGAGACATAGGGCGGCGCTTCTTGAGAGACCGGAGCCGCGAATGCCTTGGCCGCCTCCTTGACGCGCGCAAGAGATCTACGAACAAAGCTTCTTTCGTGCTTATCGGCCAGGAGGTCGTGCACCCAGTCGTCATGGGTCGGAGGCTCGGCATTGGCAAACGCCGGGTCAAGGTCTTCGTTCGCAATGAACACGCCCGCGTAGTCCATGCTGTCATACGAAAGCGGCGCACCCTCCAAGTACCGAACGACGAAATGCGGCGCACGCATCAGCGCAACGTGATGAATCGGACTTCGAAGCTGCGGGGCTGGAAGCGCCTCTGCTTCTTCGCCCGCTTCAACAAGGCCTTGCGCCGGCGTCACGCCGGTTGCAAAGGTCTTAACGAAGCCGACTCGCCCAAGCTGTTGATCAGGCCTCAGGCTTCGAATGTCCTCAACCCTGCCCAACTGCTCAGCGGTACCGGACACTGCCGACCGAAACGCGCGCATCATCAGCGGCAACCCCGGCGCCTGATCGGGGCTTGGGAGTGGAATATCGTCGCCCTGCCAACTCGTGGCGAACTGCATTGAAGGTGCGCCGTTGGGCCCGTCGATCAGCTTCGGCCAGAAGTAGTGCAGGAGAACGCGTCCCAGTCGCTCCATGGCCTGCTCAGGCTTTAGCGGTTCAAACCACGGCTGCAGGATGAAGACCGTGGTTCCCGTTTGCTCGCCCTCTCGGACAGGACCGCCAAGCAGGCTGTTTAGTGCGTCTGCCTCGCCGCCCGCGACCGGCTCTGCAACGTCTTCGCTCAAGCGCCCCCACCAATGTCGCCCGGTGTGTTTCCGCCCAGACGAGCCAGGCCCTTCAAACTGGTCTCCAAGCGCTGCAGCGATGAAGCGCGAACGAACCATGCCGCCAGCTTGATAGCGGCTGTAGACGCAAATGGTCTGTAGCGAACTCGCCAGATAGTAGGCGGCCTTGCCGAACCCATACGTCCCTCCCGACTGCACTCGGTCGGGTGGACGGCCAAGGTTTCGGAGAAAGTCGACGAAGTGCGTCGGCTCTCCCTGTGCGGCCACGACGTCGCCCCTTGTGGGACCGCCAAGGCCAACCGTACCGAAGTCGCTCAGAGCCAAGACTTGGAGTTGTTCCGCCTCAGCGAGCTTTGCGCGCAAGGCAAGTTTCGGGGCGTCTTCCGCAAAGACCGTTTGCAGCAGATGATGCTTCGCCTCGCTGGACAGCGCGTAGCCGTCTACACGAAACAGTACTTGGCCGCCTTCGGTCTTCCTGGCGTCCCAGCTGTTCTGTACGGCCTCTCTGATGAGGAGCATCAGCCGGTCTGAGCTGGGCCGCCCCAGCTGATTCAGTACGCCAACCGCAGCCGTGCCACCGGATGGAGGAAAGACTTCTGACTCAATTTGAAGCGGCATCGCGCGCCCTTCCAGTGAGCATTCCAAGCCGGTGCGCAAGTTCGGCGGCCTCAAGCTTCGCAGCGGAACAGGAAGCGAGGTCCAGGGTGTATTCAACACCCTCGACGCCCTCCACAACCGCCGAGGAGGCCAGTGACGAAGCAACTATGCGTGGAAATGAATCGGTGATCTCATAGGCCCGTTGCTCGACGACCCTGAAGCTGTACTGGTCGTACGCGCCTTGCTGATGTGGGCTGTACCCAGCCTGCGCGACAAGGGTGTCCAGCTGCAGCGGATCAGCACCCAGCGAGGCGATATCCGCGATGGCCTGGGCAACAGATTCGCCATGCATGCCGTTCACCTCCAGGCGGATCGCTAGAAGAACAAGAACGCCGCCGTCGTCGTCCAACTGGTCGAGGCCGTGCACCCGAATCCGCCAGCCGCTGCGACTGGTGGTGGCCTTCACTTCAAGTGCGAGGTCGTGCGAGGAAAAGTCGTGTCGTGCACCGCGAGGCCCCTGCCACGACGCGAGTCCACTCGGATCGCTCCGCACGACGTCGCGCAATACACAGAGCTCGGCGTACAGACCGGCAAGGGCCTCCAGGGTCAAGCCGGACTGGGGCTCGAACAGCATCAGTTCTCGCCATCGACCCAAGACTGACTGACACAGCGCAGCAGGCTCCGCACTGCCTTGGCTGATCCCCGACAGGACGTCCGATGCAAAGCGCTCAAAAACTGCGTTGAGGTGGACTCTTTGGCAGGCCAAATCGAGGAAGCGCCGACGGTCGCCGTTGCCGTCGAGTAGGCGGGTCGTTATATGCACGCCTGCGCTGCGCCTGTCCTCGACTGCAGGCGAGTTGTCCGGCAGAGGAACGAGAAGGTGCCGCATACGCCGTTCATCGAGGGCGTAAAGAACTTCTTGTGCGCCGACTCGAACGAACGTCGGCGAGACTCTAAATTCACGACTTGGCGGCGCGTCGGCGTCTGCTTCAAGGGCGGCCCACGCCACGAGACCGCCCATCGAATCGGACGTCATGCGTCTTCTGCCTCTACAAGGTCGTCGTATTCGACCTTCTCCGACTCAGCATCCGGCAACTTGACGGTGACGTAGTCCTGCGGAGTGAGCGCACCTGCGGCGACCTCAGGAAAGACGAGGGCAATCCCGATGACGTCCCGAACTGCTTGCAAGGGTTTGCGCTCGTCGGACGGCTTCCCAACGGGGACGGAGTCCTTCCCGATCGGATAGATCAGAAGGAGGCCCCGGTCGGGCAAAGTCTGTTCGCGCAGCTCGAGCAACTCCTCTCGGCTTCTAGAACGCAGGATCTCTGTCGGAATTGGTATGTCGACGGCGGCATCAATCTCCGACATGAGCGCCTTGATGTCCGTGCGTCCCGGCGGCCGCTCCCGCACAAACTTCGACCGGTTCACCAGCGGAACAGTCAACACGCCAAGGTCGATGCTGCCAAGTCCAGGAACCGCCTTCTCTCGTGTAACTACGGCGACGTTCCACTGCAGAAGCCGGCCGCCCAGGTTTTGATCCCGGATGTATCCCTTCAACTGTGTCGTGGGCATGGCGCCGTTCGACGAGTCGATCGCGTACGAGTCAAGGAATTCCAGGACCCTCGAAGAGGACACGCCCTCGAATATCGGGTGCGGCCTTTCGCTCACCGCCTTCCACGCCAGCCCGTCCTCGATTGAGAGTCTTTCGAGAAGAGTCTTGGTGGCGTCGATGTTCTTCTCGAGCCAAGTCTTGTCATTGATGGGAAAGACAATCGTCTGGACGGCCCGGCCATTGAAGGCCATCTTCGCTTTGACCGCGTTTTGCATCTTCAGGCGGGCAGTGATCTCCAACGCCGGGTGCGTGCGGATCCGTACACCGAAGTCCAGCGGCGTCATGTCGCCCTTGCTGTAGCGGTTGATGTCAAGGCGAATCTCGCGCTCGACGCCGGCGAGATCAAAGAAGTAGCTGCGTAGCTCTGCGGTCATCCACACGCGGGGAAGGTCCGAGTAGCCATGCCGATAGCCAAACCAGCGCCCCATCTGAAGGAGCGTGTCGTAGGCCGACGCTGAGCGCACGAAGTAGCTGACAAGGAGGCCCTCAAGCGTCAGACCGCGCGACAGTACGTTGCCTCCAACGACGACATAGATGCGACCAAGCCCGTCCGGCGCTAGCGAGTAGTCGATCCGCTCCAGACTTGTCCCGTTCTCAACCTTCACTTCCGAACGCATTAGAACGTCGGCAAGCTGCTTGAGGAGATCATCGATTGAGCAGCGGGGCTGACCGGCCAGGTCAGGCGGAACCTTGCTCTGCTCTCGCTCCCAAATGTCGGACATCTCATTCAGTAGCCCCGGATCCGAAGCCGCGAACAGCCTCGCAACCTCCTCCTGAAACGCTCTCAAGACCGACTTCGCGGCTGTATGCACCACCGAGTATTGCGTCGTGTGGATCAACATCGTCGAGTGCCTCTTGGCGTGGCCTCGACGCAGCCGCTCGGCGGTCGCGATCCAGAAATACAGCATGGCCTCGCGCAGCGTTTCGGTGACCGTCGGCGCAAAGTCGAATCTCGACTCGCGGCTCGGAGGTTTATGCATGTGCGCTTCGTCATCGGGGACGAGGCGAATCATGTCGAGTCCATCCGCTTCCTCGTCGGTGTGGTCGAGCGGAGCGCGGCCGAATATCTGCTCGGCACCGAAGTAGTCCTTTCCCCTGGGGATGTCGACGATGAAGTCTCGAGGGTATAGGTCCTCGGCCTCCGTGGGATCGATGAGGAAATTGGCAAAAGGCGTTGCCGTGTAGCCAACGTAGGCGGCCTTGGGCAGACCTTTCAGCAATTCAACGATCAGCCGATTGATGGCTGTGCGCTCCTCGGGGTCGGGATGCGCGTTCGGGCTGGCCTGATCCGCCTCGTCGTCGATGATGAGGACTGGACAGGCGCGCAGGACCTCCGGCCTCGCGCTCCGAAGCCAAGCGTTCAAGCGGCGCAGGCGCGATGCCTGCTTCTTTACGACGCCGAGGACCTTGAGGGTGTGGCGCTCGCTGAGAAAGGCATTGACGTTCACCTTCTCGCGAAAGTCCATCTCTGTGCTGGTAATGGAGATCCAGCTCTCGGAGTTCGGAACAACCAAGTCCTCCTCAAGTCTCGACTGCGTTTGATTTCGCAACGCATTGTTGAGGCCAGACAGAACGATGAAGAAGCGGTAGCCGACATCCGCAGCCTTCGCAATGACCGCCGTGAAATTTGCAGTCTTGCCGCTTTGAACGTGGCCAACCACCAAGCCACGCGTATCGATTTTGGCAAGGTTGGGTGGGTCCAACAGCGAGACAACGCGGCTCGACGCAGCATCTATCGATTGGATACCCTCCGCATCCCATCCGCGAGTCTGCAGAGATGCCTTGAAGGAGTGCCAAAGCTTGTCGTCCGGCGCCGGGCCAAGGTACCAAGGATCGAAGAACTTGTTGTAGACGCCCCGCGGTTCCTTCATCGTCCAGACACGGCGCGCCTGGTCCCTGTACCGTTGAAGCGCCTTGTGGACCTGCTCGGCGGGCAGCATGAGGGCAAGTCTGCGCGCCGCTTCGTCAGGCGTTCTGCCACCGCGCACGGCGTCGGCGATCTGCTCGACAAGATGCTCCGTCAGGTCCATCGACGCATCCGAGCTCATGCCGTTCCTTCCGTGGCCTATAGGTCGAGTATGAATTCGGCGACGGCCTTCGTCACATTGGGGCAGACGGCATTGGCGAGCTGCTGCTGCTTGTGCATGAGGCCACCCTCGACCGAATTCGATGAGCCAGCAAAGCGGAACCAGTCGGGAAAGCTTTGCAGACGCGCGGCTTCGCGCAGTGAGAGCCCTCTGTGCTGCGTTGGATGAACGATCATGCTCTTCCGATAGTGACCGATCGTGATCGCAGGTTCGCCGAGGGCCAAGCGCCGATAGATGTTGCTGTGGGTACGACTCACGTCCGCGTAGTTTGTCATCAGGTGCTTCACGTCCTCCCAGTTGCCGCCTTCGGGGATGGCTTTATAGCGCTCGATGACGTATTCGGCGTGGCGCGACGCAACGTGGTCCCAGATGACGTCCACTGGCGCCCCATGTCGGAGCTGGGAGAGAAAGGCGTTTTGCGCAAGCTGACGGGCAACGGGTCGGTAGATCAACTGTTCATCGAGCTGACCGTTCTCGATGACCGGCAGATCGCCAATGGCATCCTGCACGGTGACGAACGGGCGCTTGGTTCCGGGCCCATGCGTTGGGCGCGGGAAGGGCCCCCACTGCCCGAAGTCTTCCCGCTTGTAGCCAACGTCCTTGTGGATCCCAAGCAGGAAGAAGCGGTTCCGGTTTTGCGGCACGCCGTACCAGACGGCATCCAGCATTTTCGGGAACACCATGTAGCCCATTTGATCCAGGCGCTTGAGGACGTGGGAGGCGACGCTCAGATCCTCCCCAGCCCCTTCTCGCGGCGTCCATAGAATGCCTTGCACGTTCTCCATCAAGAGAACTCGCGGCGACAACAACTGGACGCTGTCGAGAAACGCGTCGACAAGCTTGTTGTTCGGGTTCGACGCAGACCAACTGTTGCGGTTTGCGCTTGAGAACCCTTGGCATGGAGGCCCGCCGATCACGACGTCGACGCGCCCGCGCTTCCTTGCCTGATCGGCGATCCTGCGCCGAACGGAGTCAGAGCAAAGATCGGACGGCTCGCACTTCGATGGGATAGCATCCGCCGCACACAGTCCGCGCTCCACCATGTAGGTGTGATTGTGCTCAAGCGTGTGCACGTACACGGGGTGGATCTCGGCGGAGCTCGAGATTCGGAATCCGCGACCGTCTTGTGACGAGGCACTTAGGAAGCCCAGCCCCATACCGCCCGCGCCGGCAAAGAGCTCAACAACATTCAAAGTGTTCTTCGATGCTGTGAGCTTGCCGCGGAGTGTTGGTGGGGTCTCGCCAAGGAATGCCGCTTGACCGGCCTGCTTGACGTCGTGCGTCCTTGCAAGCTTTCGATTGGGGCGGAGGTTGAGCTGAACTCCCGGCATCAACAAGTTTGACGGCGTCGGGATTGAGCCTGCCTTCGTCGCACTGGGCCTGCTGCGGCTCGCCCTTCTCACCGCCAATCTGATCCAACGAGTCCAGGCAAGAGCCTGAGACATTGATTGCAGGCTGAACAGGTCCGACGGAAGCGAAGTCGCACCGATCAGCACTCCACGTTGATACGTGTCAATGCCCCCGATCGACAGCGCGAAGCAGCGCAGGTTGGGAACCCCGTGCACGTCGGCCTCGCCCAGATTCGCCGCGCGGCAGGATGTCTTGGAGGCGCGACTGAGCGTTACGTCAGCCCAGGTCGCGGACTTTAGGCGCTCCTTCGGAGTTCTCGCGATATGCCCCTGCCGAGCGCGGGAAAACACAACCGGCAAAGTCGAGTCAAGCTCCAGCACATAGTGAAGCATTAGCCGCGGCTCCAGCTTCTTGAGCAGCTTGGACACAGCAACAGTACGGAAGCTGCAAACAACCACCCCGGAATGTGCCTTTGCTTTCGCCAGGAGGGAAGCGACGACGTCAGCACGCTCGTCGTCCTTCACCAAGTCCTGCTCCGCGACCGTCGTGAGCTGCTCACCGTCCAGCTTGTACAGGCGCAGACGCGGCTTCTGTTTGAGTCGGTTCTGCGGCCGAAGATGGCCTGAGGCCTCCTCAACGATCCACAACGGACCAAGAGATACCAACGCTACCCCGGCTGCGTCCGCCGGCGGGGCGAGTTGCTCAACGGCGGCATCCGGTGTCCTGAGGTCGAGCGACTCGCTCATCGTGCGGCCCTCCTGCCACCCGTCGTGACGAGGGCGGGGGGAATCAGCGACAGTTGCTCAAACGACGGATGCGTGTCTGCCCATGCCGCTTGGAGTTGCTCTGCGAGGGGTCGCATAGGCAGCAGGATCACCGGCGCGTCGATTTCGTCCTCCGGGCCCCACAGTCGAACCTCTCCCTGTACAACGTCGATGGCAAGGGCCTTGTCGGCGAGTTGAGGCCAGGCCGTTCCCCGGCAGACGGCGAACAGTTGCTCAGAGACGTCCCGAAGCCCGGCAACGGCGATGCCCATGCCTCGAACCAGCTGCTTCAGCACCAGTAGCGCCAGCGCGTCACTTGGAGTAAAGCACGCCGTGTATCCGTTGCGTCCTTGCAGCGGCGGAAGGGTCGAGCGCCAATGACGCACAGTCTGATCTGGCAGACCTGTGACGTGCATAATTTGCTGCAAAGTGAGTGCCAACATACAGTGTGCGCGGCCCGATTATCTTGTTGTAGACCACAGGATAATAAGCCCCAGCGCCTCAAAGTTCGAGGCCGAGTTGCTCAATTTGAGGTTCCATGTAACGCCTCACGAGCTGTCTCGTGTACGCGACGTACGCTTCGCCAGGCTGCAGCATGGCGACCAGGGCGTCTAAGTCTTCGCCGGGGTCCTCGCCGGCTTCAAGCGCGCGAAGCGTCGCACGGATGGCAAGCATCACCGACCGTCTATGGCGCGACCGCATCTGAAAGAGCTCTGCTCGCGCCAGACCACAGTAGTAGATGGTCGCCTCACCCTTCTCGCTCGGCTGCCCATCCTGCTCTCCAACCTCGATGCCGCCCTCGTCAGTGAATCGCAAATGCATCACCGGGTCGTCGACGCATGGATCGAGTAGGAGTGCCGCTTCGCCGGCGACAGCGTCCGCCGCGGACGCTCGCAGTGCTTCGTCCCCAAGTGGAAAGAAGTTGGCCTTGCCAATAACTCGCGCTACGTCGTCACCATCATCCTGAGTGCGCGGGCGATTACAGTCGGCACACGAAATCAGCAGGTTCGACCAGCGGGACGCGAGCCAGTAGTACCCGTCCTTGTAAGTGACTGAGGTCCGCGCCAAATCGTGGACGGCAATGCGCGCCTTTGGTCTGTAGTGTTCGACGTCCCCTGGCTGCGTGCCTGCAATGAGCGACTCGCAGTAGCAGCACTTGCGTCCGAACACGTGCTCAAGTGCGACGCGAACCGCATCGTGCTTGTATACATTGAATCGGAGCTTCTCGCCATTTGCCTTCGCCTGCGCGTTGTACTGACGCTCTTGATCCCCCAGCTCACCGTCAGCCTCAAGCACGTCCGGGGGAGCAACGACGTCTCTGCGAACCTTGATCACTCCAAGCCTCCTCCATTCACCGCCTGCACGAGTTCGCGCAACCGCTCGAGGGTCTCGGCCGACACCTGTTCCGCTTTGATTGATTGGCCAAGCACCAGAGGACGCTCTTGCTCGTCACGATCGATCAGCTCCAACAGCAGGCGCTCCCTTCTGGACGACGCCACAAGGCGAGCATCGGACAGCTTCGCCACAAGCTCCCGCAACTCCGCATCTTCCTCGGCAGTTCGTTCGCGAAGGACAGAAAGCTTCCTGTAACGCTTCATCTCATCTTCGGCCTGCGGGTCGAGCGTTGTGTCGAGCCCAAAGTGCTCAGACGTTAGAAGCTGATCCACTCGCAATCCTTCGACGCTTGGCAGATCTTCGAGCGCATAGACCTCCCGCTCTCTTCCACGTCGCAAAACCGCCATTTCGCCGCCGTTCAAGCCGCGAAGACACAGGGGATCGTGCGTGCTGAAGATGAACTGAACCTGTGGGAACGCATGCCTGAGTGCGCCGACAATCCGCATCTTCCAGCGCGGGTGGAAGTGATTGCCGAGCTCGTCTACCAGAACCACGCCCTGAGCCGCCTTCATCGACTTGAAGCCTTGGAGATGCATGACGTCCATGATGTCGACTGCAAGTCCGATGACCGACTGATACCCGTCGCTCAACTGCCTCAAAGACATCGGAATGTCAGACGCGATGCGCATTGCCAACTGCGGATCTTCGGTTTCAGGCGACAGCCGAATCAGCGAGGCAGCATCATCGTCGGGCAGCAGCGACCGCAACGTCATTGCAGCATCGTCAAAGAACTCTTCGTCGAGATCCTTCAGCCACGCCTCGGCGTCGCGCAACGGACGGAATGGGTCGAAGAGGTTATCGACCTTCGCATGCACCATTCCAGCAGGCGCCTTATGCCTTCCCTTCGGCAATAGCCGTGTGGACCCATACGCAAGCACCAGCGCCCGCGCGTCGTCGGTATTGAACGTCAAAGGCCGATTTCTGCGCGCGGTCATGACGATCGGCTCTGAATAACCTGATACCTGAGCTGACACTCGGCCTTCGCTCGCGCCATGGCGAAGAAGACGATTGCTGGTCATGCGCAGGCGACGCGCATACTGTTTCCCGCTCAATGCCAGCGCCACGCTCCGCAGGACGGTTGTTTTGCCCACACCGTTCACGCCGAGTAGCGCGAACCACGGCACGCGACCGCTCTCCGCCGCAGACAGATCAAGATCAAGGTTAGTGATGGACCCGATGTTCTCAATCTCGATGCGCTCAATGTACCTGGCGCGCGATCGATAGTTCTCGAGGCCGGCGCGTGCATCGGTCGCAACCGTTTCACGCTCGGCGTCGAACTGTTGTTGGGCGCTCTCCGCCGTTTTGCGCACCGTTTCAATCTGATCAGTGCGCGCCGAAAGTTGCCGCTTGAGCGCTAGAAAGGGGGCACCCGGAGCAAGGAGCGCGAAACGCGTAGCCTCGTCTGGTGCCATGAGAAATTCCTTGGCTTCTCTACGCCGCTCCGCCACTAGTTGCGCCCGGTTCAGATTCAACACCTCGATGGTCACGCGGCCGCGCTCCGTCGCACCTGATGCCTTGCCGTCCTCCCCGAACAGCAGATGCTCGCCTGGAGCTTCGAAACAGGGATCGAGCACCAACGCAGTCTCGCTGACAAGGGTCCCGCGATCCGCGTCGGGCGCTACCCGCATCCCTTCGACGGGAAATCGATTTGCCTTGTTTCGTGTGCACGGACCGCACGAAAGGTAGTGGTTGTCCCACTCGAACGCCTGTCTCCAATAGTGGTCTTGGAGAAACTCGCCTGACGCCTCGGAAACGCCGGAGCGCGGCCTGAACAGATCTACGTGAGCGTTCCCGCCAGAAACCGGAGTCTCGCAATAGGCGCATTTGCCGCGGAACATTGCGTGCAACTCCGTGCGCAGTTGGTCGGTCGACTCCTTCGAAAAGAGCGCCTCAAAGTCGAACGAACGCCTGCGGCGGCGGATCAAAGGTTCGGAGAAAAACGCCTGCGCCAGAGGCAGCTTCGCCGCCGCCTCATCTAGCCATCCTCTTGGTGCGGAGCCGCGTTCGACAAAGATCATTGCTCAGGCTGCAATACGAGATGCGGCCGATAGCGGCCCTTCCCGCTAGTTTGGCATACGAAGCCGCCCGATATGGAGGTCGGACCGCGCCGCGCATCCGGCTCGCACGGTGTGCGCGCAGATGCCTGCCGCCCCACTACAGGTGGAGTCGACGGCGCTTCACGCGGCCGCGGTCAGGTTGAGCCGCATGCGAAGACTGGTTGCGAACTTGAGCGCGGCAGTGCCATGCTGAGAGAATGCAAACCCCGAACATCCTTCGAGACGTCCGATGGCAAAAGCAAAGACCTATGCTCAGGTGCAGCAACAGATACAGGCCTTGCAGCGGGAGGCTGAGACACTGAGGAGGAAGGAGGCCGCTGACGTGGTGGCAAGAATCAAGGAAGCCATCACCGCATACGGAATTACGGCGGAGGACCTTGGATTTGGACTGAGCGCCCGCGCCGGCAACGGAACCGAAGCCATAGCGAAACGAAGGCCCAGACCTAAGGCCACAGCAACGGCCTCCGCGCCGAAATATCAAGACACAGCCGGCAATACTTGGTCCGGTCGTGGTCCGCGCCCACAATGGCTCAAGGACGCCATCTCCGCAGGCAAGACTCTCCAGGACTTTGCCGTCTGATCGGTCGTCGGGGAGTTGTCCGAGAGTCTGGATCCGACCTGTAGTCGTCTCGGATATCAATGGGTGGAGGCGTGATGACCAGCCGCGCGGTTGACATGTACGAGATCCGAGTGCCACTCGCCGTGATCGAGAAGCTCTCTGATGAGGACCGCTTCTCGTACTACCTGTTGGGCCACATCTTCAATGAGCTGATGAGTCTGCAGAAGATCGTCGGCTTTACCCTGCCAAGGCATGAAGACAACCGCCCAGCAAGGGTGCGGCCTGAGCACGCTCAGGCGATGCTGTTGTTTCGTTTGGCTAGCGCAAAGATCTGGGAGGCGAGTCAAGCCATACGCCAGAACAAGCAACTTGCGACGACGCTTCGCACACTAGTCTTGCCGAAAATGCCAGGGGGAACGGTTCGGCTAAAGGCCCTCAACGCCGCGATAAATGCCGCGCCTTGGCTGTCGCCGTTGCGGAACGGCATGGGCTTCCACTTCCCCACCTTTGCTGACTGGAAACCGCATGTCGTTCCGGACGAGACGTGGGTAGACGACTCCATTTTTCTGGGTGATCAGAGCGGCAACACGTTCTATGACGCCGCGGACACCGTCGCACAAGCGTGGATGTTCGGGCAGTATGGACTCCCGACCGCTCGGGACGCGGTCGACCCGCTCATCAGCCAGATGATTGAGCTACTACGAGACATGAACACGTTCCTCGAGGACGCACTCGGCACTCTGATTGGGGAAGTCATCCTGGAAGGCAAAGGCACTCGACGGTTGGTTGGGAAGGTTCTCAGCCCACAGCATGACCAGGTCTCAATTCCGTTCTGGACCGCTATGACGTCGTCAAAGAAGGGCCAGTCGGACGGTTAGCCTCGCCGCCAGGCCAGGCGGCCACCAACAAGCGGTTGTTCCGCGGTTGGTTCTGGGTTGTAGCGACCTACTACAGGTACCCGACGTCCTCCGGCATGACCTCTTCTTCACCTTTGCGTGAAGTGTGTGACCACCGCCTCTAGTTCTCGCCGGACCTGTTCGATCAGCCGTCCAACGTCACCAGCCAGTGGTCGGTCGACGTAACTTAGGGCAAGCAGGGTCAGCGGATGGATCCCAAGGACCTTCGCCAGTTGATCAACCTTCGGGACAGTCGGCTGCTTGATCCCGCGTTCCAGCGCGCTGATGTAGGTACGGCTAGAAACCTGATCGAACTCCTCCTGCGGCAACCCTCTAGCCTCGCGTGCAGTACGGAGTGCTTTGCCGAAGGAGGAGGTCGCGTGCTTCATGTCGGGGATCGATCCCCGATTGCCGCACGTAGAATCCTAAAGCGCTACAACCTATAGGATTCAATTGGAGGATTCAGCATGAGGTTCCAGGCCATCTGCATCGCATCAGTTTTTTCAGCTCACCTTGCCGCGGGTGCAGCCGAGCTTCCCGACTGCAAGCTCAGTGGGACGATGGAGTTCAAGGAGACGCGGCGCGACTTTCTCGAAGTCAGCGGTTCGGTGAAGAACGGCGAGGAGGTGACGTATGGACGTGATGAGCCCGTCCTGGTCGTCGACTTGAAAGTAGTCAGCGTAAGGCCGGTGCTGATCCCGAGCGCCGATGTCCGACTCAAGAATTCGTGGGCCCTGTCGCAGAGCTATCGGTTCGAGAAGGGCGTCCCGCTTTACGTGTCCGACGTCGAATCGGCTACGGGTCGAAGGCTCAGCGCGCTCTCGTTTCGGGATGGATCGGTCATCTACCTCAACGAGGACGGCGACTTCTGCAACAAGGTCAGGACGATTAAGCCGGACATGCAGGTCTGGCAGATGGGGACGCTGTCGAAGGAACCGGACGATGTCAGGTTCGAACGAACGACGAAGGACGAGGTCGGTCAGTCAGGATCCCTGCGAATCTTCTACCTCGGCACAACCGGTGGCGCCATGCAGTTCCGAGAAGCGTGGGTTCAGGGAGGTCAGATCTCCAAGTCCATCGACCGCAACTTTGACCAGTTTGCCAAGGTCATCGAGGTCGCAGGGTTCAAGTTCGACGTTGTAGAGGTGAAGGGCGACAAGGTCAAATTGCGATACGAGATACCGAGCCGACAGGAACTCGGGCCTGTCCAACGAGCGCAAATCCCGCTTCAGGTTCGACGTACTGAAACTCGGAGGTCGTGATGTTCACGACATACGATGAACTCAAATTCCCCATTCAACTGGCCGAAGGAGTGACGACATGGACCGCGGTCGAACTAGAGACGAGCGCGCCATGGTTTGTGGCGTCACTGCGCAATGAGGAATTCGGTTGCCGGCGGACCTTCCTGTTCCCCACGGTCGAGGAGCTAGTCGAGTTGGCCAGACGACGCACTGCTGGCGAGTTGATTCAGATTCGACTCGTACTGCCGCCCGCGTGGTCGGAGACCGGAGACTGGCAGTTGCTTCGAGTCGCACGCGTGGAGCAGGCAGTCCCTGCCGAAGGCGAAGACGAGTTCTCCATGCTGGTGATGAGCGACAGTGGCAGTCGCTACGGTGGGTTCCCTGCCGAACCAATTGACTGCACAAATCGAAACCTCGAGACATTGTTCGAATTCTCAGACACCTAGTGTGGGGCGCTCGAAGTCCGTGTACTTATCTCCGGCGATCTTGACCGGCTCCGGCGGCCTGATGATCCTGAGCAACTCCACTCGACGGGAAGCACTGACGTGCAAGCATTCAACTGGAATATTGGGCTCGAGGGGCGCGCTTGGGCGGGACCGGAGGCAATGCAACGCCACGACGTTTTGCCAGCCCAGCTTGAGATGATCGGCGGCAAGCTCCCTTGGTCAGAGGAAGAGCGGTTGCTTCTCCTCGCGGCGTTGCTGGAGAATGTCGGAGCCCTTAAAGCTGTAGAAATTGGAGACTGGCAAGTTTGGCGCGCCGCCGTCGCTCGACTCGGTAAGCCATAGATCTCCAGGGTTCGGTACGGGCGCCTCCGTGCCCCTTGAGAAATAAGTACAGAACAGCACAGCACCACCCTAGATCGGGGCGATGTGCGCTGGGTCATTGGATCCGCCTGCTGCGAAGCCAAGCAATCTTCGAGAATTTTCGGCAAATCTGATGACTACTGGAACGTCATGATTCAGCACAAGCACCCTGTAGGTGAGACAGAGATCCGCTCCGAGAAGGGCGGCACGGTCGCACGGGCCGAGAAGACATGGCGCTTGGCGGGCAAAGGCGTTGGCCTGATGACGGCTGAAAACTTCCTAGCTGGGATGCGGGAGCGTGCTCAGTCAGCGCAGCAACGCATCCGTGCGGCCATCTCGGCCAAGAACAAGTGGCCCACCGGATGGGGCAACTAGTGTTGTCACGCTGACCTGCCAGCAAGCGGACGTCTTGACCGTCTTGTGTCCACCGCGCTGCCGCGTTCAGATCGGATTGGGCGCGGCACGGCCGACGATGGCTCCATCCTGCATGCGACGAGTGGCCGGCGCCTGAGTTGCCGTGGTTCTGAAGGGGTAGGTTGGATACGCGTGCAGGGCGTTGCCAGGGCCGACTGCCAACGGAGATGGATACGACTGTTGAGCGATGAATCGCAGGCACGCGGTGATTTGCCATGTGGCGTACAATCAGTGCCAAATGGCAGGAGCAACAGCATGAAGCCGTCTAGCCAACGTTTGACCACCAAGCCGAAGAAGGGCGCCTCCCGGGCTGCCACAGCGGCAACCCTCTCGGAGAACAAGCTCACCACTGCGTATGGGAAAACCCATGGAATCGCAGGCAAGAAGGCCATGAAGGTGAATATCTTCCCAGGGGGAAAGCGTGAGCGACAAGCCGGTGTGTTTGTCGCTTTCGCGGGCTCCAGTGTCATGGCCCACGATGCGGTGATGAAAGGCGTGTCAGGCCGGGCGCTGACCCGCATCTGGGACAGCACCAGGGGCACCCTGCCCGCAGATGCCATCCTCAAGGCCATTGGCGTGAGCGCGCGCACGGCACACCGCATCAAGAGCGATCCGGATAAGCCGTTGGATGCGCGCACGACGGACGGCATCTACCGGCTCGAGTCCGTGCGCGCGATGGCAGAAGAGGTGCTAGGCAGCGCGGAGGCTGCCGACGAGTGGCTGGATACCGAGGCGATGGGTCTGGAGTTCAGGAAGCCGATTGACTTGGTGAGCACTTCGCCGGGCGCCGAAGCCGTCAAGACCCTGCTGCAGCGAATGAAATACGGGGTCTACGCTTGATCCCACTGCCGGTGTCCCTCGGCGGCACAGGGGCCCTCGCCGGGTGGACGCTCCAGGACGCGCGCTATGCCGTCACCTGGAACTCAGGCATCGGCTCGGCTACGTACGGCGGCCGCTGGAACTCCATCGGCAAGCACGTGGTCTACGCGGCCCTAGATCCTGCTACCGCCATCCTGGAGGTGGCCGTGCACAAGGGGTTCAAGGTGCTCAACACTGTCGCCCACAACCTCTACTCGTTCACGATCACCGATCCCAGCCAGGTCCGCGTCGTGCGGCCGGGTGACGTGCCCAATCCGCACTGGCTCCACCCAATCTCGCCGAGCAAGGACCAGCAGGAGTTTGGGGACCAGCTGATCGACGCCTACCCGTACGTGCTGCTGCCCAGCGCGGTGAGCGGGCATTCGTGGAATCTGCTCGTCAACGTCACGACGGCGCTGCCGCTAATGACCGACATCCAATCCGAGCGATTCGCCCTCGACCCGCGGCTGCGCGCCAAGCCTTGACCCAGCACGACGGCTTGACGGTCACCACTCATTGACATGCAGGTAGTGTCCGGCGCATGGAGACCTTTCAAGGTCTGTTCTCGTTGACGAAGCCGAGAGTCGAGTTTGTTGGCTCAAGGACCGAAATGGTCGACTGCGGGTCCTCGATGGTCTCGGAAGCAGTCATAGCCGGTGTCGGCCGGCCCTTAGAGCACGACCGCCTTTGGTCAAGGCCTTTCGAGTGCATGTGGTCGCAGTCTGGGCCTGGGCGTCGGCCACTCGCGCCAACTAGCGACGCGCCCGGTGCAGAACTCCTGCGCTGGTTCTGAAAGGGTAGGTTGGATACGCTTGCAAGGCGTTGCCAGGGCCGACTGCCAACGGAGATGGATACGACTGTTGAGCGATGAATCGTAGGCACGCGGTGACGTCTCCTCGAGGGAGTGCTGACCGCCTCCAGTTTGTATCCCGAACGCTTGGTCGTATCTGACCCTCGTTTTACGCGCCAGCCGCTCGACAATGCCCGATTCAGGCAAGCTTCGTCCGTCGACGATAGGGGGGCTCTCCAGCCCCTTTGCCAAGAAATTCGCGCATGCCTTCGCTTGTAAGATGAACGAATCCCAATGTTAACGAACGGGGCCTCACGAGTCGTCGCAAGCCGTAGAAGAGGTCGATTGTTTACAACCAGTCCCGCACCAACCTGTCGGCGACCATGAAACTGATGCCCTTGTCCCTATGAGGCTGCTTCACTCACACGCACAGTTGACGCTGCGCGAGTACGTATTTAACTTCTGAGCAGTGGATCGGCTCATCTTGTCGCTGGATAAAATGCCAGTGACATGGCAAGAGAGTCGCACAAGGAAAAGCTCCTCGCGGAGGGGTTTCGTCTCGTCCACGAGCGTGGGTTTGGCGAGACCAGCGTTCGCGACATCGTGAAGGCGGCGGGCGTCCCCCAGGGCTCCTTCACGAACCACTTCGCCTCGAAAGAACAGTTCGGCCTCGAAGTCCTGGATCGGTACTACGCCCTGATCCAATCGGTGGTCGACAAGACGCTGCGCAACGACAAGCTCCCGCCACTGAAGCGCCTGAAGGCCTACTTCGACATCCACATCGCCTCGATCGAGGGCCACGGCTCGAAGCGGGGATGCATGTTCGGCAACGCGAGTGCCGAGGCGACCGACGAGAACGAAGCCTTGCGCGCGCGAGTCGTCGACATGCTGGACGACGTCACCGCTTCCGTCGAGTACTGCTTGAAAGCGGCGGTGAAGGCCGGCGAGCTTCCAGCAGGCACCAGGACCAAGGACCTGGCCGGCTACATCACGTCCTCGTTCCAGGGCGCGATCCTGATGTCCAAGGCCTACCGCAGCGTGGCCCCGATCGAGCGCTTCAAGCGAATGCTGCTGGCGGCCATCGTCAAGAGCTAGGGCCATCAGGACGCCGCCAGCTGGTCGGCCTTGACCGGAAGCGTGTACAGGCGCTTGCCGGTGGCCGCATGGATGGCATTGGCAAAGGCCGCCAACACCGCGGATGTCCCGGGTTCGCCGATGCCGCCCAGGCTGGCGCTGCTCCGCACGACCTCGACCTCGATGACCGGCGCTTCGCTCATCCGAAGCGGCGGGTAGTCGTGGAAGTTGCTCTGTTGGACTCGGCCATCCTGGATGGTGATGTCGCCGTACAGCGCTGCCGTCAGTCCGAAGTTGATCCCGCTTTGCATCTGGGCCACCACGGTGTCCGGGTTGACAACCAGCCCGCAGTCGACAACACAGGTGACCTTGTGGACCTTGACCTGGCCGGCTGGATCCACGCTGAGGTCGACCACTTGCCCAATGTACGTGTCGAACGCGAAGAGCAGGGCCACTCCCTTGCCTCGTCGCTGGGCCAGCTTCTCGCCCCATCCTGCAAGTTGCGCAGCGCGCGAAACCACATGTCGAGCTCGGTCGTCCTTCGACAGCATCGCCAGTCGATACTGGAGCGGGTCCTTGCCGGCCCGCGCCGCCAGCTCATCGATGAAGCCTTCGAGCACGGGAACGTTGCGTGAAGGGCCGACACCGCGCCAGAAGCCGGTGGCCACGGGACCCTCTTCGCGAACATGCTCGGTGCGCACGTTCGCGATGGCATAGGCCAGGTTCCTGGAGCCATCGACGGCTTCCGAGTCGACGCCGTCCGGTCCGATGAACCCGGGCGCAAAGGTCGCCAGGTTGGACGGGCCCGCAAACTTGTGCCACAGCGCGACAGGGTAGCCCTGGTCGTTCAAGGAGGCCGAGACCGAGTGCGCATACAGCCCGCGATACACGTCGTGCTGGATGTCTTCCTCCCGCGTCCAGGTGACCTTCACCGGACCGTCCACGCGCTTTCCGACGAGGACGGCCTGGTCGACCTGGTCGTGATACAGGCGACGACCGAAGCCGCCGCCCAGCAGCGAGTTGTTCAAGGTCACTCGTTCCGGTGCCAAGCCCAGGAGCTTGGCAGCCGAGTCTCGCAGGCGCGCAGGTACTTGCGTTCCTGTCCAGATCTCCGCACTGTCGGCCTTGACGTGCACCGTCGCGTTGACCGGCTCCATGGCTGCGTGCGCGAGCATCTGGCTGATGTACAGCGACTCGACCCGTTTGGCGTCGGCCGCGACGATCCGTTGGGCGTCTCCATCGTTTCGGGCGACGGTCCCCGGCTTGCCGAGCGTGGCGACCATCAACTTGCGAACGTCGTCCGTGGACAGCTTGGCGTTCGGTCCGTCGTCCCACTGGATCTTCAGTGCGGCCGCGCCCTGCTTGGCGTACCAGGTGTTGTCCGCGACCACCGCCACCGCGTCGTCGAGAACGACCACTTGGCGAATTCCACGCATGGAGCGGGTCGCAGAGTCGTCGACCGACTTGACCTTGCCGCCGATGACCGGGGAGTTCACGACGGATGCGAACTTCATCCCGGGCACGATCGCGTCGATGCCGTACTTTGCAGTTCCGTTCGTCTTCGACTTGGCGTCGAGCCGCTTGACCGGCTTGCCGATGACCTTGAATTCGCTGGCCGGCTTGAGCGCGACCTTGGCGGGCAGCGGCAGCTGCGAGGCGCGAGCGACCAGCTTGCCGTAGCTGATGCGGCGCCCGGTCGGCTTGTGGATGACTTGCCCTCTCTGCGCGAAGCAGCTTGCCGGGTCGACTCGCCAGTGTTCGGCCGCCGCCTGGATGAGAACCACGCGAGCCGAGGCGCCGGCCTGGCGCATGGGCTCGAACAAGGTGCGGATCGAGGTGGAGCCGCCGGTGAACTGATCACCGAATGGCAGCCCGTAGGTCTTCGCATCAGGCGGAGCGTGCCGGAGACTGATCCTGGAAACGTCGACCTCGAGCTCCTCCGCGAGGAGCATGGGGATCGAGGTGTACGTTCCCTGGCCCATTTCGATCTTGGCCATCGTCAAGGTCACGCTCTCATCGGCGGCGACGGTCACGAAGGCGTTCGGAACGAAGGACTTGGGGAGATCCTTCGCCGCGAGGGCGAGCTTGGGCATTGCATGGAAGCCGATCACCAGGCCGGCTGCCGCCCCCTTGAGAAGGGTCCGGCGCTCCGGCGAGAGGAGTGCGTCTTCGCCAGTCACGGTGATGGTCGGGCGCGACATGATCAGGCTCCCTTGAGCAACGGGGACGCAGCCGCTTCCTTGATCGCCTCGCGGATGCGTTGATAGGTGCCGCAACGGCAGACATTGCCGCTCATGGCCGCATCGATGTCCGAGTCCGATGGATTCCGGTTCTGCAGCAACAAGGCCGTGGCCGACATGATCTGTCCGGACTGGCAGTAGCCGCACTGCACGACTTCCTTGGCAAGCCACGCGGCCTGGACGGCACGCCCTGCGGGCAGGCTGGCGGCGCCTTCGATCGTCGTGACCTTCTTGCCGGAGACGCTCGCTATCGGCAGCAGGCAAGAGCGCGTTGCCACGCCGTCGACGTGCACCGTGCAGGCGCCGCACAGACCCATCCCGCAACCGAACTTGGTGCCGGTCATGTGGGCCTCGTCGCGCAGCGCCCAGAGGAGAGGAACGTCATCGGCGAGGTCGAACTCGCGTGTCTTCCCGTTGATGAGCAGCTTGACCACCGTGTCTCCTCGAGCTGGATCGATCGAATACGGACGAGCGTAGTACTTCGGTGTGACAGATGTCAACCTGGCCACACGGCTAGGGGCTGTCGGAACGGACGCCTTCTCCTCAGCGCCCGTTTGTCATCTTTCCTGGTTCTAATATGGACGACCGTAGTACGCTCACCCCTGACGAATCTCGGGGAGGAGGAAGAAGTCGATGTTTGCTTCGAATTCTCTTGCTCGCTCGACGAGTGTCGCGGTCCTGGCGTGGGCGACGTTGTTCGCAGTCACGGCTTGCAGCACGACGCGTTCGGCAAGCTCAACGAAGGAGGTTTCTGCAATGAGCCTGGAAGACACGAAGCGCGGCCTCGCGGGTGAATGGATCAGCCTGGCACCGGAAGTGCGTCCCGGTGCGACCAAGAATCCGGACGGCACGCTCAAGCCTTTCTACCTCAGCCGCGTCTTCAAGTACCTCGGAGAGGACCGGTTCGAGCTGACCATCGACAACTGGGCAGACCCCTACGGCAAGGTCGCGCTCGCGCGGATCTACTTGCGTGGACACATCAAGTGGCCGGGTGAGCATCCGATCGCCGCGGGCGCACAGAAGGCCGACTTCCATGCCGACGAGGCGTACGAGGTGACGCCGCTGGTTCCAGGCTTCGTGGACATCCTCAACAAGGTGGCCACCGCCGGCTTTGCCCCATGGCAGATCGGGAAAACTCAAAGCGTCTTCGGCAAGACCTTTGTTCCTTTCGGCCTGACCGAGGGGCGCAACTTCATGGAACACGACCTGGTGTACCTCCAGGAAGACTATCTCTTCTGGGGCGCGCGGAACATCGACGGCCGCGGCTTCGACACCGAGCAGAACCGGCCCGCCAATCTCCAGATTCCCATGCGTCGGCAGACACAGCGCTAGAACGGCGCCGGCGACACCAGCCGGCCCTCGCTGAAGAACAGCTGCAGGTTGTCGAACACCCGGTCGCACATCGCCTGCCGCGTCTCGACCGTGCCGCTGGCGATGTGCGGCAGCAGCACCACGTTGTCCAGCGCCAGCAGCTCCTGCGGCACTCGCGGCTCGTTCTCGAACACGTCGAGGCCGGCGCCGGCGATGCGCTTGTCGACCAGCGCGCGCACCAGGGCCGCCTCGTCGACGACGCTGCCGCGCGAGACATTGACGAGGAAGCCGCGCGGCCCGAGGGCGTCGAGCACGTCGGCATCGATCAAGTGCCGGGTGCCGGCGCCGCCGGCGGCGATGACCACCAGGTAGTCGGCCCAGCGCGCCAGCTCGCTCAGCGACGGCTCGTGCATCCACGGCGCACCGGGCACCGGCCGGCGATTGTGGTAGCGCACGCTCATCTCGAAGCCGGTCGCGCGGCGGGCAATGGTGCTGCCGATGCGGCCCAGCCCGACGATGCCCAGCTTGGCGCCGCTCACCTTGCGCCCGAGCGGGAACGGCGAGGTCGCGCCGGCCCACCCGCCGCGCCGCACATAGCGGTCGGCCGCGCTCAGGCCGCGTGCGGCATCGAGCATCAGCCCGAATGCGAGGTCGGCGACGCAGTCGTTGAGCACGTCGGGCGTGTAGCCGACCACGACGCCGCGGCGCTGCGCCGCCGCCAGGTCGAGCTTGTCGAGCCCCACCCCGAAGCTGGAGATGACACGCAGGTTCGGCAGCGCATCGATGAGGGTCGCGTTGGCACCCACGGCCGCCGAGGTCACCAGCCCCGCGAACTCGCCGCCGTGCGCCGCCAGGAAGGCCGGCGTGTCGGCCTCGTCGGCGAGGCGGTGCACGTCGAACGCGCTGGCCAGGCGAGCTTCGAGCGCCGGCATCAGCTTGAGGGTTTGCAGCAGGCGAGGTGGCGGCGAGGTCATGCAGCGGCTCCGGGTCATCAGCGGTCCATCGCGGGCCGCTTGGGATCGAACTTCCAGCCGGGGATCAGGTACTGCACGGCCATCGCGTCGTCGCGTGCGCCCAGGCCGTGGCGCAGGTAGAGCTGGTGGGCCTTCTCGACCTCGACCATGTCGAGCTCGACGCCCAGGCCGGGCTGGTCCGGCACCTTCACCATGCCGCCGCGGATCTGCAGCGGCTCCTTCGTCAATCGCTGCCCATCCTGCCAGATCCAGTGCGTGTCGATCGCGGTCACCCGCCCCGGCGCCGCCGCGCCGACGTGCGTGAACATGGCGAGCGACACGTCGAAGTGGTTGTTCGAATGCGAGCCCCAGGTCAGGCCCCAGTCGCGGCAGGTCTGCGCGACCCGCACCGAGCCGGCCAGGGTCCAGAAGTGCGGATCGGCCAGGGGGATGTCGACCGACTGCAGCGACAACGCATGGGTGAGCTGGCGCCAATCGGTGGCGATCATGTTGGTGGCCGTGGGCAGGCCGGTGGCGCGCCGGAACTCGGCCATCACCTCGCGTCCCGAGAAGCCGTCTTCAGCACCGCACGGGTCTTCGGCGTAGGCCACCACGCCGCGCATGTCGCGCATCAGGCGCACCGCGTCCTTGAGCCGCCAGCCGCCGTTGGGGTCGAGGGTGACGCGCGCCTGCGGGAAGCGCTCGTGCAGCGCCCGGATCGCCTCGACCTCTTCCTCGCCGCGCAGGACGCCGCCCTTGAGCTTGAAGTCGTCGAAGCCGTAGCGCTCGCGCGCCGCTTCGGCCAGGCGCACGATGGCCTCGGGGGTCATGGCCTTCTCGTG
Organism: Piscinibacter sp.; assembly: GCA_036377015.1. Taxonomy (GTDB): domain Bacteria; phylum Pseudomonadota; class Gammaproteobacteria; order Burkholderiales; family Burkholderiaceae_C; genus Albitalea. The sequence continues at coordinate 35,626 of DASUZE010000052.1, forward strand.
GCGCAGGCGCAGCCAGTCGTCGCCCGCGCCGGCATCGCTGGCATACGGCAGGTCGGTCTGGCCCTTGTCGCCGACATAGAAGAGGTAGCCGAGCATCTCGACCGCGTCGCGCTGCTGGCCCTCGCCGAGCAGCGCCGCCACCGGCACCCCCAGGTGCTGGCCGAGCAGGTCGAGCAGCGCCGACTCGATGGCGGTGACCGCGTGGATGGTGGTGCGCAGGTCGAAGGTCTGCTGGCCGCGGCCCCCGCTGTCGCGGTCGGCGAACGTCTTCTGCACCTCCTGGAGCACGCGCTGGTGCGCCCCGATCGGCTGGCCGACGACCAGGGGACGGGCGTCTTCCAGCGTCTGGCGGATCTTCTCGCCGCCCGGCACCTCGCCCACGCCGGTGCGGCCGGCGTTGTCGGTGAGGATGAGGAGGTTGCGGGTGAAGAAGGGACCGTGCGCGCCGCTCAGGTTGAGCAGCATGCTGTCGCGGCCGGCGACGGGGATGACGCGCAGGTCGGTGATCGAAGGGGTGTCGAGGCGGGCCATGGCGTCAATCCGCAGTGATCTTGCGGACCTCGATCACCTTCTTCCAGCGATCGAACTCCTGCTGCTGGAAGGCGGTGAACTGCGCCGTCGTGTTGCCGACGACCTCCAGGCCGATCGAGGTGAGCTGCTGCTTCACCTGCGGATCGTTGAGCGCCGCGACGACGGCATCGTGGAACTTGCTGCGCACATCGGCGGGCAGCCCCTTGGGCCCGACCACGGCTTGCCAGGAGTACACCTCGACGTTCTTCACGCCGGCCTCGGCCATGGTCGGCACGTCGGGCAGCACGGGAGAGCGCTTGGCGCCGGTCACGGCCAGCGCACGCAGCTTGCCCGACTTGATGTGCTGGAGCACGGCGTTCACGTTCTGGAACGAGGCCTGCACCTGAGCGCCGAGCAGATCGGAGATCGCCGGGCCGCCGCCCTTGTACGGAATGTGCAGCCCGGTCGTTCCGCTCTCGAGCCAGAACAACTCGGCGGTGAGGTGGTCGCTGGAGCCGTTGCCCGACGACGCGAAGCTCATCTTCCCGGGATTGGCCTTCTGGTAGGCGATGACGTCGGCGATCGATTTGTAGGGCGACTCTGCCGGCACGACCAGCACGTTGGGCGCCTGCACGGCGACGGTGATCGGGTCGAAGTCCTTCAACGCGTCGTACTGGATGCCCTTGATGAGATGCGGTGCGATGACCAGCGGGCCCAGCGACGTGACGAGAAAGGTACTGCCGTCGGCCGGTGCGCGCTTGACCGCGGCCGCGCCGATCGTGCCCGTGGCGCCGGCCTTGTTGTCGACGACGAAGGTCTGGCCGAAGGTCTTGGTGAGCGACGGCCCGATGGCGCGCGCGATGAAGTCCGTCGAGCCGCCGGGCGGGAACGGAACCACGAGGGTCACGGGCTTGGAGGGCCAGGCCTGGGCCTGAACACTGGTCGCGGCCGCCCAGCCGAGGACGAGGGCCGTGAGGAACTGCTTCATGGGAATGTCTCCGATCTTTGCGCACGGTAGCGCTACCAAACTACCTTTGAATGGTAGCGCTACCGATGGATCGCTTCAAGGGCCGGGCAACGAGGGTTTTCCCGGATCAGCTGGTCTGACGATCGACGATCGAGAAGCCGATGTCGACGATGCGCGGCTCCACTGCCCGGCCTTCGGCACGGTCGACGATGAACTGCGCCGCCTGGCGGCCGATGGCCGCGCCATTGATGTGCACCGTGGTCAAGGCGGGATGCAGGTCGGCGGCGAATTCCAGGTCGCCGAAGCCGATGACGGCGAGATCCTGCGGCACGCCGACGCCGCGGGCCTGCGCCTCGGTGAGGACGCCCAGCGCGAGCAGGTCGGAGCTGCAAAAAACGGCGTCGACGCGGGCCCGCAGCAGCTCGGCGAGGGCCGCGCGTCCGCTGCGCAGCGTGGTCGGCGCGGGCACCACGATCACCTGCACCTCGTCGAGGCCGAGTGCCCGGGCCGCCGCCTGGAAGGCATCCTGGCGACGCTTCGCGCGCTCGTCGTCGCCCGCCACGACGGCCAGCCGGCGCCGTCCCTTGGCATGGAGAAATTCGGCCACGGCGCGGCCGACGTCGACATGGGAAAAGCCGACCAGCATGTCGATGGGCGTGGGCGTGAGGTCCCAGGTCTCGACAACCGGAATGCCCGAGCCCATCAGGCGCCGGCGACCGTCGGCCGAATGCATGATGCCCGTCAGGACGATCCCGTCCGGGCGCCGGCCGATGATGGCGCCCAGCAGCGCGTCCTCGCGGCTGCCGACATAACCCGACTGCCCCAGCATGAGCTGGTAGCCGTGCTCGACCAGGGCGTCGGTCAGCGATTGCACGGTCTCCAGGAACACCGGCCCGGAGATCGTCGGCACGACCGCGGCCACCAGGCGGCTGCGCGCCGAGGCCAGGCCGCCGGCGAGGATGTTGGGCACGTAGCCCGTGCGGGCGATGGCGTCGCCCACCTTCTTGCGCACCCCTTCCGAGACCTGGTCGGGCGTGTTGAGCGCCCGCGACGCCGTGATCGGCGCGACGCCGGCGAGCTTCGCCACGTCGTGCAGGGTGACGGCGCCGCTGCCCCGGCGGGAGCGGCGCGGTGGGCTTGCCTCGGTCGCCATGTGCGGCATTGTAGGGCGCTTGACAGCGCTACCGTCCGGCGGCCCGGTCGCAGTCGCCCCTCCCCCCGCCGCCAGCCGCCCGGAGCGCATTCGGTATGCTGCGCACTTCGCACCCCGCGCCCGCTTTCGCCACTGTTCCGGAGATTCCGATGACCCGCGTTTTCAACTTCAGCGCCGGCCCGGCGACCCTGCCCGAGCCCGTGCTGCGCCAGGCCGCCGACGAAATGCTCGACTGGCACGGGTCCGGCATGTCGGTGATGGAAATGAGCCACCGCGGCAAGGAATACATCGGCATCCAGGCCGAGGCCGAAAGCCTGCTGCGCGAGCTCATGGCCATCCCGTCGAACTACAAGGTGGTCTTCCTGCAGGGCGGCGCGATCGCGCAGAACGCCTTCGTGCCGATGAACCTGCTGCGCGGCAAGGCCAGCGCCGACTACGTCAACACCGGCGAGTGGTCCAAGAAGTCGATCAAGGAGGCCGGCAAGTACGCGCGCATTCGTGTGGCGGCGAGCTCGGAGGCGTCGAAGTTCACCGAGGTGCCGCCCTTCGAGACCTGGGAGCTCGATCCGGATGCGGCCTACGTGCACATCTGCGCCAACGAGACCATCGGCGGCGTGCAGTACCACTGGACGCCCGACACCGGCGACGTGCCGCTGGTGGCCGACATGTCGTCGGAGATCCTGTCCAAGCCGGTCGACGTGAGCCGCTACGGCCTCATCTACGCCGGCGCGCAGAAGAACATCGGCCCGGCGGGCCTGACCATCGTGATCGTGCGCGACGACCTGATCGGCCACGCGCTGCCCACCACGCCCTCGGTGTTCGACCTCAAGCAGCAGGCCGACAACGACTCCATGCTGAACACGCCGCCCACCTATGCGATCTACATCGCGGGCCTGGTGTTCAAGTGGCTGAAGGCGCAAGGCGGCCTGCCGGCGATCGAGCGCCACAACGTGGCCAAGGCCGCGCTGCTGTACGACTACCTCGACTCGACCTCGTTCTACGTCGCGCCCATCGCCAAGGAGGACCGCTCGCTGATGAACGTGCCGTTCAAGCTGCGCGACGAGTCGCTCGACGAGGCCTTCCTCAAGGGCGCGCAGCAGCGCAGCATGCTCCAGCTCAAGGGCCACCGCTCGGTGGGCGGCATGCGCGCGTCGATCTACAACGCGATGCCCATCGAAGGCGTCAAGGCGCTGGTGGCCTACATGAAGGAATTCGAGAAAAGCCACGGTTGAAGTTCGCAGGGTGGGATTCAGCCCACGCGGTGCATCGCAATACGGTCGGGGAGCGAGCTCAATGGATCACTTCAACGTCCTGGTGCTGAACCAGATCTCCGCGAACGGCCTGGCGCGACTGCCGGCCGATCGCTACACCGCGGCCAAGGCCCTGCCCCAGCCCGATGCGGTGCTGGTGCGCTCGGCCGACATGCACGGCATGGAGATCCCGGCCAGCGTGAAGGCGATCGCGCGCGCCGGCGCCGGCACCAACAACATCCCCGTCAAGGCGATGAGCCAGCGCGGCGTGCCGGTGTTCAATGCGCCGGGCGCCAACGCCAATGCCGTCAAGGAGCTGGTCCTGACCGGCATGCTGCTGGCCGCGCGCAACGTGCCGCAGGCGCTGCGCTTCGTGACCGGACTGGATCCGGCCATGGCCGACATGGATCGCGCGGTCGAAGAGGGCAAGAAGGCCTTCGCCGGCATCGAGCTGGCCGGCCAGACCCTGGGCGTGATCGGCCTGGGCAAGGTGGGCTGCCTGGTCGCCGATGCCGCAATCAAGCTGGGCATGAACGTGATGGGGCACGACCCCGAGATCACCGTCGATGCGGCCTGGAGCCTGCCGGCGCAGGTGCGCAAGGCGCTGAGCGTGAGCGAGGTGCTGCGCAATGCCAACTTCGTGACCCTGCACGTGCCGCTGGTCGAGGCCACGCGCGACCTGGTCAATGCCGACAACATCGGGCTCACGCGGCCCGGCACCGTGCTGCTCAACTTCTCGCGCGAGGGCGTGGTCAACGACGGCGCCGTGCTCGCGGCGCTCAACCGCCAGCACCTGGGCTGGTACGTGTGCGACTTCCCCGGGCCGGCCATCGTCCGCCACGAGCGCGTGATCGCCCTGCCCCACCTGGGCGCGTCGACGCGCGAGGCGGAGGAGAACTGCGCGCTGATGGTGGTCGACCAGCTGCGCGACTACCTGGAGCACGGCAACGTCGCCAACGCGGTGAACTTCCCGGCGGTGGCCATGGCCCGCGAGTCGGCCTACCGCGTGGCCATCGCCAACGCCAACGTGCCCAACATGCTGGGGCAGATCTCGACCGCCATGGCGCGGGCGGGGCTGAACATCCACAACATGGTGAACAAGTCGCGCGGCGACGTGGCCTACACCCTGGTCGACGTCGACAGCCCGGTGGCCGCCAACGTGCTCGCGGACATCGGCGCGATCGAGGGCGTGCTGGCCGTGCGCTACCTTCCTCTGACACCCGCGTAAACACGTCTTCCATGCTCACCGTCAACAAGCTGATTCCCCGCGGCCATGGCCTCGCGCCCGTGCTGCTCAAGCGCGCCTCCACCGTGGCACTCGACTGGGACACGCGCCAGAAGAGCCGCTTCGAGGCCACCGACTCGCAGGGCCGCGCGCTGGGCGTGTTCCTGCCGCGCGGCTCGGTCGTGCGCGGCGGCGACGTGCTCGTGGCCGACGACGGCTCGCTGATCCGCGTCGAGGCGACCGCCCAGCCGCTGATGGTGGTGCGCGCCTGCGCCGAGCACGGCTCGCCCTTCGACCTCCTGCGCGCGGCCTACCACCTGGGCAACCGGCATGTGCAGCTCGAGCTGCAGCCGGACCGCCTGCAGCTCGAGCCTGATCCGGTGCTGGGCGACATGCTGCGCCGCATGCACCTGACGGTGACCGAGGAGCGGGCCGCCTTCGAGCCGGAGGGCGGTGCCTACGCCGCGCACGCAGAGCACGAGCACGAGCACGAGCACGAGCACGAGCACGACCACGATCACGATCACGATCACGGCCACGATCACGGTCACGTCCACGGCCCCGGCTGCAACCACGATCACTGATGCACGCATCCGTGCTGCTGCAGCTCATGTGGCTGGCGTCGCCCGCCTTGCCGGTGGGCGGCTTCAGCTACTCGGAGGCGCTGGAGTCGGCAGTGGAAACGGGACGCGTCACCGACGAGGCGCAAGCCGGCGACTGGCTGATCGATCAGCTCCATCTGGGCCTGGCGCGCAGCGACCTCGCCGTGCTGGCCCAGGCGATCGCCGCCTGGCAGGCCCGCGACATCGGCGCCATCGCCACGCTCAACGGCTGGCTCTCCACCACCCGCGAGACGCAGGAGCTGCGCCAGCAGGCGCAGCAGATGGGCCGCTCGCTCACCGAGTGGTTGAAGAACCGCGCACCGGCCGACGATCGCCTCGCGCCGCTGTCCGCCCTCGCGCCCGCACCCACCTGGCCGGTCGCCTTCGCCCTCGCCGCCGTGCAGGCACAAGCACCCGTGCGCGAGGCCTTGCTGTGCTTCGCCTTCGGCTGGGCCGAGAACATGGTGCAGGCCGCGCTGAAGGCGGTGCCGCTGGGCCAGAGCGCCGGCCAGCGCATCCTCGGCCGGCTCTGCGACGACATCCCCGACGCCGTCGACCACGCGCTGTCGCTCGCGGACGACCAGCGCCAGGCCTTCACGCCGATGCTCGCCATCCTGTCGGCCCAGCACGAGACCCAGTACTCTCGCCTCTTTCGCTCCTGATCCCTTCGCCATGACCGCACTGCACACCCTTCCCGGCCGAACCAAGAAGCTTCCCCCGCTGCGCGTGGGCGTCGGCGGTCCGGTGGGATCGGGCAAGACCACGCTGGTCGAGATGCTGTGCAAAAGCCTGCGCGAGCGCTACGACCTGGTCGTGGTCACCAACGACATCTACACCAAGGAAGACCAGCGCCTGCTCACCGTCGCCGGTGCGCTGGAGGCCGAGCGCATCATGGGCGTCGAGACCGGCGGCTGCCCGCACACCGCGATCCGCGAAGACGCATCGATCAACCTCGAGGCCGTCGACCGCATGCTGGCGAAGTTCCCGAACGCCGACATCGTCTTCATCGAATCCGGCGGCGACAACCTCGCCGCGACCTTCAGCCCCGAGCTGTCGGACCTCACGATCTACGTGATCGACGTCGCCGCCGGCGAGAAGATCCCGCGCAAGGGCGGTCCCGGGATCACCAAGAGCGACTTGTTCGTGATCAACAAAACCGACCTCGCGCCCTACGTCGGCGCCGACCTGGGCGTGATGGAGGCCGACACCAGGCGCATGCGCGGGGTGAGGCCGTTCGTGATGACGAATCTCAAGACGAAGGCAGGGCTGGCGGAGGTGATCGCCTTCATCGAGACCAAGGGCATGCTGGGCGCCGCCTGACCCGCCTGCGGGGGCGCCCGCACTCTTTACGAGTTCTTTACGCCGCTGCTGCTACAACCACCGCTCCCTCATTCCAGCGGCAGTCATGGATTCCAAACAAGGGCGGCAAGGCCTCGCGGCCTTGACCCTGGGCGCCATCGGCGTCGTCTACGGCGACATCGGCACCAGCCCGCTGTATACGATCAAGGAAGTCTTCAGCCCCGGCACCGGCGTGCCGCTCGACAGCGAACACCTGCTCGGCGCGGCCTCGGTGATCTTCTGGGCGCTGATGATGGTGGTGACGCTGAAGTACGTGCTTCTGATCCTGCGCGCCGACAACCGCGGCGAAGGCGGCATCATGGCGCTGACCGCGCTGGCGGCGCATGCCGCCGGCACGACCGCCAGGCGGCGCACCATGCTGTTGCTGCTGGGCCTGTTCGGGGCCGCGCTGTTCTATGGCGACAGCGTGATCACCCCGGCGATCTCGGTGCTCAGCGCCGTCGAAGGGCTCGAGGTCGTCACACCCGTGCTCAAGCCTTACGTGCTGCCGATCAGCATCGGCGTGCTGGTGGTGCTGTTCGTCGTCCAGCGCCACGGCACCGGGCTGGTGGGCAAGCTCTTCGGCCCGGTGATCGTCGTATGGTTTCTGGTGCTGGCCTTCACCGGCGTCGTGCAGATCACGCAGCAACCAGCCATCCTGCAGGCCTTGAACCCCACGCACGCCTGGCACTTCCTCCACGAGCGCGGCTGGGGCCTGTTCGCCGCGGTGGGGGCGATCGTGCTGGCGCTCACCGGCGCGGAAGCGCTGTATGCCGACATGGGTCACTTCGGCAAGCGCCCGATCCAGATCGCCTGGATCGGCCTGGTGCTGCCCGCGTTGACGCTCAACTACCTTGGCCAATGCGCGCTTCTCATGCGCCAGCCCGGCGCGCTCGAGAACCCGTTCTTCCACCTGTTTCCGCAGGCCGGTCTCATCCCCGCTGTCGTGCTGGCCACGCTGGCCACGGTGATCGCCTCGCAGGCGGTGATCTCGGGCGCCTATTCGATGACGCAGCAAGCGGTGCAGCTGGGCTTCCTGCCGCGCATGCAGGTGCTCTACACCTCGGCCAGGGAGATGGGGCAGATCTACCTGCCGCAGGTCAACTGGGTGCTGCTGGTTGCGGTGATCCTGGCCTGCATCGGCTTCGGCAGCTCGTCGGCTTTGGCCTCGGCCTACGGCATCGCGGTCACGGTGACGATGCTGATCACCACCGTGCTGACCTTCTTCGTGGTCCGCCACGGCTGGGGCTATCCGCTGGTGGTCGCCTTGGGCGCGACCGGCGTCTTCCTCGCGCTCGACGTGGTGCTGGTGATGTCGTGCTCGCTCAAGTTCTGGCAAGGCGGCTGGTTCTCGCTCGCGATGGGCCTGGCCATCTTCACCCTGATGTCCACCTGGAAGCGCGGCCGCGAGCTGCTGCTCGAGAGCATCAGCGCCGACGACCCCGAGCTGCTGCCCTTCGTCACTGCGCTGGCCGAGGAAGCCGACCTGCCCCGCGCGCCGCGCACCGCGGTCTACACGGTGGCCAACCCCGACACCGTGCCGCAGGCGCTGATGCACAACCTCAAGCACAACCGCGTGCTGCACGAGCAGAACCTGATCCTCACCGTGCGCTTCCACGACGTGCCATGGATCCCGTTCACCGAGCGGGTCGAAGTCACACCGCTGGTGCGCGGCTTCTGGCAGGTGCGGGTGAACTACGGATTCAAGAACACGCCGGACATTCCGCAGGCATTGGGCTTGTGCCGCTCGCACGGGCTGGTGATCGACCCGTTCCTGACCAGCTACTTCCTGAGCCGGGAGACGGTGGTTCCGACCAAGGGCGCCGCGGGCATGGCGCATTGGCGAGACAAGCTCTTCGCGACGATGTCGCGCAATGCGGGCAGCGTGGTGGAGTTCTTCCGGCTGCCGAACAACGCGGTGATCGAGCTGGGGACGCGCGTGCAGATTTGATAAATCACGGCACGAACCGATATCCGATCCCCGTCTCCGTGATCAGGTGCCTTGGCTGCGACGGATCGCGCTCCAGCTTGCGTCGCAGATTGCCCATGTAGACACGCAGGTAGTGCGTGTCCTCGCCATGCGACGGGCCCCACACCGCCTTGAGCAGTTGGCGATGGGTCAGCACGCGGTCCGGTTGCGCGGTGAGGTGCGTGAGCAGCCGGTACTCGATGGGCGTGAGGTGCAGCGCCTCGCCGCCGCGCTCGACGTTGCGTCGCAGCAGGTCGATCGTCACCTCGCCGAACTCGACCACCGTGCCGACCGGCGAGGCGGCCCCGGCGCGACGCCTCAGGTGGGCGCGCACGCGCGCCAGCAGCTCGCGTGCGCCGAAAGGCTTGACCAGGTAGTCGTCGGCGCCGGCGTCCAGCGCTTCGATCTTGTCGTCCTCGGCGCCGCGCGCCGACAGCACCAGCACCGGCACGTCCGACCAGTTGCGCAGGTCGCGGATGAAATCGACGCCGTCGCCGTCGGGCAGGCCCAGGTCCAGCACCACCATGTCGGGCCGTCGCGTGCCGGCTTCGATCAGGCCGCGCTTCACGCCATCGGCCTCGCTCACCTCGATGCCCTCGGCCTCCAGTGACCAGCGCACGAAGCGGCGGATCTCGGTCTCGTCCTCGACCACCAGCACGCGTGCGGAGGGCTCGTTCACGGCAGCTCCTTGACCGCATCGGCCGGCAGCGCGTCGTCGATGTCCTCCAGCGCTGGCGGATTGCCGCGGGGAAGACGCAGCACGAAGCGCGCACCGCCCGCGGCGAGCGTCTCGCCGGCAATGCTGCCGCCGTGCGCTTCGGCGATGGCGCGGCAGATCGCCAGCCCGAGGCCGACGCCGGGCGTCGCGCTTTCCTTGCGGCCGCGCTCGAACTTCTCGAAGATCGCCTCCTCGCGGCCCTTGGGCAGGCCGGGGCCGTGATCGTCGAGCATCAGCGCCACCTCGTCGGTGCCCGCCTTGGCATGGATGTCGATCGCGCTGCCCGCCGGCGTGTACTTCACGGCGTTCTCCAGCAGGTTGCACAGCACCCGCTCGATGAGCATCGCATCGATGTGCAGCAACGGCAGGTCGTCGGGCAGCGACACCTTCACGGGGTGGTCGGCCAGCGCGACCTCCATCGCCTTCAAGGCCGTGCCGACCACCTCTTCCAGCGGCTGCCACTGGCGCTTGAGCTGAACCTGCCCGGATTGCAGGCGCGCCATGTCGAGCAGGTTGTTGACCAGCGAATTCATGCGCAGCGCCGCCTCGCGCATCGCCTGCGCGATGCGCGCCTGCTCGGACGCGGACGGCGGCATGGCGAGCCCCATCGAGTCGGCCATGGCCACCAGCGAGGCCAGCGGCGTGCGAAGGTCGTGCGAGATCGCGGCCAGCAGCGAGTTGCGCAGCCGCTCCGACTCCATCTGCACGGTGGTGGTCTGCGCGACATCGACATAGTGGACGCGCTCCAGCGCGATCGCGATCAGCGAGGCACAGGTGTCGAGCAGGCGGCGCTGCTCGGGCACCAGCAGGCGCTCGCTGCGCCGCGGCTCGATCGCCAGCACCCCGCGCAGGCGCATCGGCGCGCGCAGCGGCAGGTACAGCACCGGACTGCCCGGCAGGGTGTCGGTGCCGCAGCCGGCGGGCTGGCTGCGATCGAAGGACCATTGGGCGACGCTGGCATCGATGGGCAGCACATCGCCCGCATCGCTGGCCAGCATGGGTGGCAGCAGGCGGTTGTCCTCAGCCGCCACGAACAACGCGGCGCGGGCGTGGAATTCGGAAGCGACGAAGCGCGCCGCGATCTCGGCGATCTGCCCCGTCAGCAGGGCGCCGGACAGATCGCGCGACATCTCGTACAGCGCCCGCATCCGGTCTTCGCGCAAGGTGGCGACGCGCGCCTGGTACTTGAGGCCTGCCGTGAGCTGGCCCACCACCAGGGCCACGGCCAGCATGACGCCGAAGGTCAGCAGGTACTGCACGTCGCTGACGGCGAGCGAGAAGCGGGGCGGCACGTAGAAGAAGTCGAAGGCCGCGACGCTCATGAACGATGCCAGCACCGCCGGCCCACGCCCCCACCGCAGCGCCACGGCCACGACCGCGAGCAGGAACAGCATCACGATGTTGATCAGCGCCAGAACCTCGTGCAGCGGCGCGGTGAGCAGCGTGACCACGGTGCAGACCGCGCCAGCCCATGCGTAGTCGCGCCATGGCGTCGCACCCTCGCCGGCCTTGGCGGGCACGGCGGTCCGCGCGACGCCGATCGGCATCGCGATCTGCACGACGTCGAGGTCGGGCGCAGTCGCGACTATCGTCTCGGTCAGCGTTCGTCGCCACGGCCAGCCGCGACGGCGTGCGCGACGCCCGAGGACCAGCCGCGACAGGTTGTGCTCGCGCGCGTAGCGCACGATGCCGTCGGCCACCGACCCGCTGGCCAGCGTGGCGGTGCTCGCACCCAGGTCCTGCGCCAGCTTCAGCACCCGCAGCACCTGGTGACGCGCCGCCTCCGGCAGGCGCTGCAACTGCGGCGTCTCGACGTAGATGGCATGCCATGGCACGTCGAGCTGCGTGGCCAGGCGCAAGGCGGAGCGCACCAGTGCCTCGCCGTTCGGATCAGGCCCGACAGCCAGCAGCAGCGACTCGCGGGTGCGCCACACCGGCTTGACCGCGCCGCCCCGGCGCCACGCCATGACCTGGTCGTCGACCCGGTCCGCGGTGCGGCGCAGGGCCAGTTCGCGCAGTGCGATCAGATTGCCCTTGCGGAAGAAGTTGCGCACCGCGCTTTCGGCCTGCTGCGCGAGGTAGACCTTGCCTTGCTGCAGGCGCAGCAGCAGCTCGTCGGGCGGCAGGTCGACGATCACCACCTCGTCGGCCGCATCGAACACCCGGTCGGGCACCGTCTCCCAGACGCGGATGCCGGTGATGCCGCTCACGACGTCGTTCAGGCTGTCCAGGTGCTGGACGTTCATCGTGGTCCAGACATCGATCCCTGCGCCCAGCAGCTCGTGCACGTCCTGCCAGCGCTTCGGATGGCGGCTGCCCGCGACGTTGGAATGCGCCAGCTCGTCGACGAGGACCAGGGCAGGCCGGCGCGCCAACGCCGTGTCGAGGTCGAATTCCTGGAGCGCCTTGCCGCGATGGGCCAACGCCTTCATCGGCAGCCGCGGCAGGCCATCGAGCAGCGCCATCGTTTCGGGGCGGCCATGGGTCTCGACCACGCCGGCCACGACGTCGATGCCTTCGGCCTGGGCGGCCTGCGCGGCGGACAGCATGGCGTAGGTCTTGCCCACGCCGGCCGAGGCACCGAAGAAGATCTTCAGCTTGCCGCGCCGCGCCTGCGCCTCGTCCTGCTGCACGCGCGCCAGCAGCGCGTCGGGGTCGGGGCGCCGGTCGTCGTCCACGATGAGCGAACTAGACCCAGCCCAGGCGCTTGAAGCGCCGGTACAGCAGCGTGCAGGCCACCACGATGGTGCCCAGCGCCATCGGATAGCCGAAGCGCCACTTCAACTCGGGCATGTGCTCGAAATTCATGCCCCAGATGCCGGCGAACGCGGTGGCCACCGCGAAGATGCCGGCCCAGGCGGCCAGCTGCTTGGTGGTCTCGGACTCCTCGATCGTCACCATCGACAAGTTGACCTGGATGGCGGTGCCGATGGTGTCGCGAAGACTGTCCAGCGTGCCGTTGATGCGCACCAGGTGGTCGTACACATCGCGGAAGTACTCGCGGCTGCCTTCGCAAACCCCGGGGACGCGCCCGCTCCACAGCTTGCTGGCCGACTCCATCAGCGGCGTCACCGCATGCCGCACGGTCATGATCCGGCGCTTGAGCTCGTACAGGTGCTCGATGTTGGCGCGCGCCGAGCCGCGCACGAAGATCTGGCCCTCGATGCTCTCGAGCTCGCCTTCGAGCGCGTCGATGATGGGGAAGTAGCGGTCGACCACCGCGTCCATCAGCGCGTAGAACACATAGCCGGCGCCGTGGCGCAGGAGGTGCGGCTCATGCTCGGCGCGTTCGCGCACACCGAGCAGGTGCTGGGTGCTGCGGTTGCGCACCGACAGGATGAAGTTGCGCCCGACGAAGATGTTGACCTCGCCGACGCGCAGCTCGTCGGTCGCTCCGAACTCGATGGTGTGCACCACCGCGAACAGCGTGTCGCCGTACTCCTCCACCTTGGGCCGCTGGTGACCGTGGCGGGCATCCTCGATGGCCAGCTCGTGCAGCCCGAACTCCTGCTGCATGGTCGCGAGCTCCGCCTCGGTGGCGTCGCGCAGTGCGACCCAGACGAAGCAGTCGGGGCGGCCCACGTAGTTGCTGATGTCGGCGACCGAGATGTCAGCGAGCTTCTTTCCGTCCTGGTAGGCGGCGCAGTTGATCAACATCGGGGCGTCCGCGGCGAAAGTGGCGATCGGGTCACTTTACCCTCGTCGCCACGCTCTCCGCGGCCCGCCCCGCGTCCAGCGCCAGATTGATGGCGAGCACGTTGACCCGCGCCTCGCCGAGCAGGCCGAGCCATGGCAGCTCGGCGTGTTCGTCGACCAGGCGCCGCACCACCTCGGGCGCCACACCGCGCGCCCTCGACACGCGAGCCACCTGGTAGTGCGCGGCAGCCAAGCTGATGTCCGGGTCGAGGCCGCTCGCGGAGGCGGTGACCAGGTCGACCGGAACCGCAGCCCGGTTGTCGGGATCGGCCGCGCGAAGCGCCGCGATGCGCTCCTTCACGGCCTCGACCAGCGCCGGATTCGACGGTCCCAGGTTGGACCCGCCGGAACCGGCGCCGTTGGTCGGCCCCGGCGTGGTGGCCGAGGGCCGGCCCCAGAAGTGCCCGGGGTCGGCGAAGGACTGTCCGATGAGGCGCGAGCCGCGCAGCTTGCCGTCCGCGATGACGAGGCTGCCATTCGCGCGATCGGCGAACGCCGCCCGCGCCACGCCGGTGACCAGCAGCGGATAGGTAATGCCCGTGATGAGCGAAAGCGCGACGAACAGGGTGATCGCCGGGCGGAACAGGGTGTTCATGGCAAGCCTTTCTGTCGGAGTCAGACGAGTCCGCCGGCTGCCAGCAGCAGATCGATCAACTTGATGCCGATGAAGGGCACCACCACGCCGCCCGCGCCGTAGACGAGCAGGTTGCGGCGCAGCAGCGGGCCCGCGCCGATGGGGCGGTAGCCCACGCCCTTCAGCGCGAGCGGAATCAGGAACACGATGACCAGCGCATTGAAGATCACGGCCGACAGGATGGCCGAGGCCGGCGTCGCCAGCCGCATCAGGTTGAGCGCGCCGAGCTGCGGGTAGGTGCCGACGAAGGCCGCCGGGACGATGGCGAAGTACTTCGCGATGTCGTTGGCGATGCTGAAGGTCGTGAGGGAGCCGCGTGTCATCAGCATCTGCTTGCCGGTCTCGACGATCTCGATCAGCTTGGTCGGGTTGCTGTCGAGATCGACCATGTTGCCCGCCTCCTTGGCCGCCTGCGTGCCGGTGTTCATCGCCACCGCCACGTCGGCCTGGGCCAGCGCCGGCGCGTCGTTGGTTCCGTCGCCGGTCATCGCCACGAGGCGGCCTTCGTGCTGGTGCTCGCGGATCAGCCGCAGCTTGGCCTCGGGCGTGGCCTCGGCGAGGAAGTCGTCGACGCCGGCCTCGGCCGCGATGGCCGCGGCCGTGAGGCGGTTGTCGCCCGTCACCATCACCGTCTTGATGCCCATGCGGCGCAGCTCGGCGAAGCGTTCCTTGATGCCGCCCTTGACGACGTCCTTCAGCTCGATCACCCCGAGCGCCCGCATGCCGTCGCTCACGACCAACGGCGTGCTGCCGCGCCGCGCCACCTCCTCGACGGCCGTGGCAAGCGCCGGTGCAAAGCTACCGCCTTGCAGCGCCACGTGCTGGCGGATGGCGTCGGCCGCGCCCTTGCGGATCTGGCGCGGCGCGGCGCCGGCGGGGCCGGGCAGGTCGACGCCGCTCATGCGCGTCTGCGCAGAGAAGTGCAGGAAGTGCGCGCCCAGCGACTGCAGGTCGCGCTCGCGCAGGTTGAAGCGCTGCTTGGCGAGCACGGTGATGCTGCGGCCTTCGGGCGTCTCGTCGGCCAGCGACGCAAGCTGGGCGGCGTCGGCGAGCTCGCCTTCCTTCACGCCGGGCGCAGGCAGGAAGGCACAGGCCTGGCGGTTGCCGAGCGTGATCGTGCCGGTCTTGTCGAGCAGCAGCACGTCGACGTCGCCTGCCGCCTCGACGGCACGGCCGGAGGTGGCGATGACGTTGGCCTGCATCATGCGGCTCATGCCGGCCACGCCGATGGCCGACAACAGGCCGGCGATGGTGGTGGGGATCAGGCACACCAGCAGCGCGATCAGCACCGTGATCGTCACCGGCGAGCCGGTGCCAGCCAGCGTCGCGCCGAACAGCGAGTACGGCAGCAAGGTCACGGTGACGACGAGAAAGACGATGGTCAGCGCCACCAGCAGGATGGTCAGCGCGATCTCGTTGGGCGTCTTCTGCCGTTTCGCGCCCTCGACCATCGCGATCATGCGGTCGACGAAGGTGTCGCCGGGATTGGCCCCCACGCGCACCACGATCCAGTCCGACAGCACGCGCGTGCCGCCGGTGACCGCGCAGAAGTCGCCGCCGCTCTCCCGGATCACCGGCGCCGACTCGCCGGTGATGGCGCTCTCGTCGACGCTGGCCACGCCCTCGATCACCTCGCCGTCGGCGGGGATCACGTCGTGCGCCAGCACCAGCACCACATCGCCCTTGCGCAGGCTGGTCGCCTCGATCGGGTGCCAGTGGGCGCCGTAGCGCGGTTGCTCGAGCTTCTTGGCCCAGGTCGCGCGCTTGAGGCTGCGCAATGACGCCGCCTGGGCCTTGCTGCGGCCTTCGGCCAGCGCCTCGGCGAAGTTCGCGAACAGCACGGTGAACCACAGCCACAGGGCCACGGCCAGCGTGAATCCGGCAGGGGCTTCGCCGTGGCCGCGCAGCGCCTCAATCGAAAGCAGCGTCGTGAGGATGCTGCCGACGTACACCACGAACATCACCGGATTGCGCCACTGCACCGACGGCGCGAGCTTGCGGAACGATTCGATCACCGCGGGCTGGAGCAACTCGCGGTCGAACAGGGCGAAGGCCTTGCGGTTCATCGGGTGGCTCCTTCGAGCATGAGGTGCTCGACCGCCGGCCCGAGCGCCAGCGCCGGCACGTAGTTCAGCAAGCCGATCAGCAGCACCACGCCGACCAGCAGGCCGCCGAAGAGCAGGCCATGGGTTGGCAGCGTGCCGGCACCGGGTGCGATGCGCTTCTTGGCAGCCAGCGAGCCGGCGATGGCGAGCACCGGCACGATGACGGCGAAGCGGCCGATCCACATCACGATGCCCAACAGCGTGTTGTAGAAGGGCGTGTTCGCCGACAGGCCGGCGAAGGCGCTGCCGTTGTTGTTGGCCGCGGAGCTCAGCGCATACAGGATCTCGCTGAAGCCGTGCGGCCCGGGATTGGCGATGCCGGCGCGGCCCGCATCGGCCAGCACCGCGACCGCCGTGCCCGCGAGCACCAGCAGCGGCGTCACCAGGATGACAATGGCCGCCATCTTCATCTCGTGGGCCTCGATCTTCTTGCCCAGGTATTCGGGGGTGCGGCCGATCATGAGGCCGGCAATGAACACCGCGAAGATGGCGAAGATCAGCATGCCGTACAGGCCTGCGCCCACGCCGCCGAACACGACCTCTCCCAGCTGGATGTTGACCAGCGGCACCATCCCGCCCAGTGGCGTGAACGAGTCGTGCATGCCGTTCACCGCCCCGCTGGAGGCGTCGGTGGTGATGGTCGCGAAGAGCGCCGAGTCGGCGATGCCGAAGCGCGTTTCCTTGCCTTCCATGTTGCCCCCGGCCTGCAGCGCGGAGGGCGCTTGGTCGACATCCAGCGACGTGAGCAGCGGGTTGCCGGCCTGCTCGAAAACGGTCGTCGCGATCGCGCCGGCCACGAACAGCACCCCCATCGCACCCAGCAGCGTCCAGCCCTGGCGGCGGTCGCCCACCATGCGGCCGAGCACGCTGCACAGGGCTGCAGGGATCAGGAAGATGGCCAGCATCTGGACGAAGTTGGTCAACGCCGAGGGGTTCTCGAACGGATGCGCCGAGTTGGCATTGAAGAAGCCGCCACCGTTGGTGCCCAGCATCTTGATCGCCTCCTGCGAGGCGACCGGCCCCAGGGGCAGGGCCTGCGTCGCGCCTTCGAGGGTGGTGGCGTCAACGAAGCCGACCAGGCTCTGGACCACGCCCTGGCTGGCAAAGAACAGCGCGCAGACGACGCAGGCCGGCAACAGCAGCCACAACACGGCGCGGGTGAGGTCCACCCACACGTTGCCGATGGTGTCGGCGCTGCGGCGCACGAAGCCGCGGATCAGCGCGACAGCGACGACGATGCCGCTGGCCGCCGACAGGAAGTTCTGCACTGCCAGCCCGAGCATCTGCGTGAGGTGGCTCATGGTCTGCTCGCCGCTGTAGCCTTGCCAGTTGGTGTTGGTGGCGAAGCTCACGGCGCTGTTGAACGCGGAATCGGGCGCCACGTTGGCGAAGCCGGCCGGGTTGAGCGGCAGCCACGCCTGCAGCCGCTGCAGTGCATAGACCGCCAGGGCGCCGAGCAGGTTGAACAGCAGCAGGCCCAGTGCGTACGGCAGCCAGCCGGTCTCCGTGTCCGGGTCGACACCGGCGATCCGCAACAGCGGTGCCTCGATGCGCCGGCCGAACGCGAATCGGCCCTCCATCACGCGGACGATCAGCCCCCCGAGCGGCCAAGCCAACGCGACCAGCACCACGCTGTACAGCGTCAGCAGGCTCCAGGCATGCGCGGTCACGAGAATGCCTCCGGGCTCAGCAGCGCCGCGACGAGGTACACCAGCAGCGCCGCCGCGGCCACCGCTCCCAGCACGTGGAGCCAGTCCATCACCGGCTCCTGCCCAGGCGGGCGCAACCATGGGCCATCCCAACCAGCAGCAGCCACAGGGCGACGATCAAGGCGCCGAACAAGGCATCCATCGGGCATTCCTTTCTGATGCGAGGAATGCTAGGAAGCCGCGCCTCAAGATGGCGGCAAATTGGGGCCAAACCGCATCAAGGCCCCATAAAGACGATCGCCCCGCGAGCGGGGCGATCGGGCTGGCATGGAAGGCGCCTCAGCGCAGCGCGATCGTCCCTTGCAGCGCCCTCACCGCCCCCGCGCCGATGGACGCGCCGAAGCGCTTGGCCAGCCGCTCGGCGATGTTTTCCTTGGGCGTGTAGTCGATGATCTCCTCGGCGCGGATCACCTCGCGGGCGACGTAGTCGAGGTTGCCGAGCTTGTCGGCCAGACCCTGCTTGACCGCGTCTTCGCCGTTCCAGTACAGGCCCGAGAACGTGTCGGGCGTTTCCTTCAGGCGCTTGCCGCGGCCGTCCTTCACGACCTTGATGAACTGCTTGTGGATCTGGTCCAGCATGGCCTGGGTGTAGGCGCGGTGCTTCTCGCTCTCGGGCGAGAACGGGTCGTTGATGCCCTTGTTCTCGCCGGCGGTGTACAGGCGCCGCTCGATGCCGAACTTCTGCATCGCGCCCACGAAGCCGAAGCCGTCCATCAGGACGCCGATCGAGCCGACGATGCTGGCCTTGTCGGTGTAGATCTCGTCGGCGGCGACGGCGATGTAGTAAGCCCCCGAGGCACACACCTCCTCGACGACCGCGTACACCTTCTTCTTGTGCAGCGCCTTCAGGCGCCGGATCTCGTCGTTGACGATGCCCGCCTGCACGGGGCTGCCGCCGGGCGAGTTGATGCGCAGCACGATGGCCTGGGCGCCGTTGTCCTCGAACGCGGTCTTGAGCGCGCTCACCAGGTGCTCGGCGCTCGCCTCGGTGTCGACCGCGATCTCGCCGCGCACCTCGATCAGCGCGGTGTGCGGGCCGGTGGGCACGTTGGCCGCCTTGCGCGCGCTGACCAGGCCCAGCACGAACACGAACAGCAGGCCGAACCACAGCCAGCGGAAGAACAGGCGCCAGCGGCGCTCGCTGCGACGGTCCTTGAGGTAGTCGCGCGCGAACTGCTGGACCACGCCTTCCAGTGGATGACCCAGCGGCGGCGTGGGCGCGGGCGCAGCGGTTGCGGGCGCTGCGGGCAGCGGTTCGGGTGTCGGCCCGGAGCCAGGCAAATCGTCTTGGGGATTCATGGGAAGCTTTCGGATCGAGGCGGCGGGCGCCGCCCCCAACCTTCAATCGGTGAAGACCGGACGGGTGTCCCTGGAAGGATACCAATACACCTCGCCCTCACGCTCTTCGACCCTCAGTGCAGTGAGCTTGCCGCGCCCGCAGGGGCCGCCGATGCAGCGTCCGTCGCCCGGCTGGTAGGCGGCGCCGTGGATGGAGCACAGGATGAACTCGCGCGCGCTGTCGAGGAATTCGCCGGGCTGCCAGTCCATTTCGGTGGGCACGTGCACGCAGCGGTTCAGGTAGGCGACGACCTGCCCGTCGAAGCGCATCACGAAGGCCCGCGCCGGCTCGCGAAAGTGCAGCACGTCGAACACCAGCGCGGTCCCGCGCTCGACCAGCTCGGCCGACCCGCACAGCCGTTGTGCCGGCGGGTCGGTGTGGTCAGCCATGGCGGGCCAGCCAGTCGTGCAGGTCGGCCACCGAGTCGGCCACGTGCAGCGGCCCGAAGGCGTCGAAGGCGGCACGCTCGTGGGCGCCGTAGCCCACGCCGATGCAGGGCGTGCCGGCATTGAGCGCGAGTTGCAGGTCGTGGGTGGTGTCTCCGATCATCAGCGTGCGCTCGGGCGCCACATCGAAGTGCCCCATGAGCTCGAGCAGCATCTGCGGATCGGGCTTGGAGGCGGTTTCGTCGGCCGTGCGCGTGGCGTCGAACAGGCCCTTGAGCTGGACGCTGGACAGCGCCTCGTCGAGGCCGCGGCGCGACTTGCCGGTGGCCACGCCCAGCCAATGCTCGCGCGCCTTCAGCGCCTGCAGCATCGCGAGCGTTCCTTCGAACAGCACGATCTCGTGCTGGCGCGCGAAGTAGTGGTGACGGTAGCGGGTGCCGAGCTCGGGGTAGCGATCGCGCGCCAGGCCAGGTGCCGCATGCTGCAGGGCTTCGATCAGGCCCATGCCGATCACGTAGCTTGCGTCGCGGTCGCTGGGCACGGCCACGCCCACGTCGGCGCAAGCGGCCTGGATGCAGCGCGTGATGAGCGCGGTGGAATCGAACAGCGTCCCGTCCCAATCGAAGACGATGAGGTCGAACTGGCGCGGACGGGTCATGACTGCAGGACTTCCAGGAGGGCCTCACATTCTCGCGGCAGGGGCGCTTCGAGCTCGATCGTTTCACCACTCGCGGGGTGCGCGAATCGCAATCGACGTGCGTGCAAGAACATGCGGTCGAAGCGGTGTCCGGGCACGGCCTCGCCGCGGGCGAGCGCCTTGTTGAGGGCGAAGTCGCCGTATTTCGCGTCGCCGGCGATGGGGTGGCCTTCGTGGGCCAGGTGGACGCGGATCTGGTGGGTGCGGCCCGTCTTGATCGTCACGTCGAGCAGGCTGAAGCCTCGCAGCTTCTTCGCGACCTGCACCAGCGTGATCGAGCGCTTGCCAGCCTGAGCTTGTCGAAGGCTCCGATCGTCCTGAGCTTGTCGAGGGACCGCCACGGTGCGCACCCGCCGTTCGCCTTCATCGGTCAGGAATTTGTGCAGCGCGACGTCGATCACCTTCTTGTTCGCCGGCCAGGCGCCTTGCACCAGCGCGGCGTAGGTCTTGCCGGTCTCGCGCCCACGGAACTGATCCTGCAATGCGGTCAGCGCCGAGCGCTTCTTGGCGAGCAACAGGAGGCCCGAGGTTTCCTTGTCGAGTCGGTGCACCAGCTCCAGGAACCTGGCGCCGGGCCGGGCTTGGCGCAACTGCTCGATGACGCCGAAGCTCACGCCGCTGCCGCCGTGGACCGCCACGCCGGCCGGCTTGTCCACGGCCAGCAAGAACTCGTCCTCGAAGACCACCGGGAACTCGCGCGCCGGGGCCGGGGCTTCGGCGCTGCGGTCCGCCACCCGCACCGGCGGCACCCGCACCTCGTCGCCCAGCGCCAGGCGGGTGTCCGCGGCCGCGCGACCCTTGTTCACCCGCACTTCGCCCGAGCGGATCACCCGGTAGACGTGCGTCTTGGGGACACCCTTGAGCAGCTTGACCAGGAAGTTGTCGAGGCGCTGGCCTTCGGAGCCTTCGTCGACCCGCACCAGGGTGACCGCCGGCGTGGCACGCGGCACGGTGGCTGCCCCCGGGGACGGGACGGCCTTTGTTTTGGCGGCCGGTTTGCCCCCTATAATGCGTTGCACCACGTTTGCGATGTAAGTGTTTGATTTTCCTGAGTTTACTCGGGCACTTCCCGCAAACGAGGCCGGCCGGCGCAAGGCGCGCCGGCCACAAGGTGATGCAACGCACCGACCTGCGGCGGGCCACGTCCCCAAGTGACGAAGCGGTCGACAGCCCGGTGCGGCAGAGCAAACGTAGAACGAACCACAACGGGCCCCGAGCCCCGAGACACAAGGTTTCAGGCAGAAGACGCGCCGCACGGCCCCTGGCCGTTGCACCACGCGACTCCCGCCCGCGTCCAGTGACCCCGCGAATGCCGTCCCGAATCTCCCAGTCCCCGCGCGCGCTGCGCTCGCCAACGGCGGTCTCCACGACCCCCGGCGACGCCCTTTCTCGCGCGCAGGGCTCGGTGCCACGGACCTGGCCCCCGCGCGCGGCCGCGCCCTCGCCCACCCGGCGAAGCGGCGCGTCGCGGCGGACGGCCCTCGCCTCCCGCACTGCCACGCACGCGCCAACGCTGCCACGCTGATCGCAGTCGATCGGCCAACAGTCCAGGGCGATTCCTTCGGTTCCTCCACGTTTCTCGTGCATCGATGAGTCGCCCCAGGGCTTCGGCCCGGTGGCGGCGTGAAGTGACGCCGGTTCTCCGCACGAGGACGGCGAAGGAGTGCACATGAAACGCATGCTGATCAACGCGACGCAGCAAGAAGAACGTCGCCTGGCCATCGTCGATGGCCAGAAGCTGCTGGACTTCGAGACCGAGATCGAGGGGCGCGAGCAGCGCAAGGGCAACATCTACAAGGCGGTCGTCACCCGGGTCGAGCCCTCGCTCGAGGCCTGCTTCGTCGACTACGGCGAAGACCGCCACGGCTTCCTGCCGTTCAAGGAAATCTCCCGCAACTACTTCCGCGACGGCGTCGACGTGCGCTCGGCGCGCATCCAGGATGCGATCAAGGAAGGCGATGAACTGCTGGTGCAGGTCGAGAAGGAAGAGCGCGGCAACAAGGGCGCGGCGCTCACCACCTTCGTCTCGCTGGCCGGGCGCTACCTGGTGCTCATGCCCAACAACCCGCGCGGCGGCGGCGTGTCGCGCCGCATCGAGGGCGAAGACCGCGAGGAGCTGAAGGAAAACCTCGACCAGCTCGAGTACCCCAAGGGCATGAGCCTGATCGCCCGCACCGCCGGCATCGGCCGCTCGGCGCCCGAGCTGCAGTGGGACCTGAACTACATGCTCAAGCTGTGGACCGCCATCGACGGCGCGTCCAAGTCCGGCAAGGGCGCGTTCCTGATCTACCAGGAGTCGTCGCTGGTCATCCGCGCGATCCGCGACTACTTCACCGCCGACATCGGCGAGATCCTGATCGACACCGACGACATCTTCGAGCAGGCGCAGCAGTTCATGAACCATGTCATGCCGGAGACGGCGGGCAAGGTCAAGCGCTACCGCGACGATGCGCCGCTCTTCTCGCGCTTCCAGATCGAGCACCAGATCGAGACCGCGTTCTCGCGCACGGTGAACCTGCCCTCGGGCGGCGCGATCGTGATCGACCACACCGAGGCGCTGGTCTCGGTCGACGTGAACTCGGCACGCGCCACCCGCGGCAGCGACATCGAGGAAACCGCCACCCGCACCAACCTCGAGGCCGCAGACGAGATCGCGCGCCAGATGCGACTGCGCGACCTGGGCGGCCTGATCGTGGTCGACTTCATCGACATGGAAGAGTCGAAGAACCGCCGCGAAGTGGAAACCCGGCTGCGCGATGCGCTTCGCCAGGACCGCGCCCGCGTGCAGTTCAGCTCGATCAGCAAGTTCGGCCTGCTCGAGCTCAGCCGCCAGCGCCTGCGCCCGGCCCTGAGCGAAGGCAGCCACATCACCTGCCCGCGCTGCAACGGCACCGGCCACATCCGCGACACCGAATCGTCGGCGCTGCAGATCCTGCGCATGGTCCAGGAAGAGTCGATGAAGGACAACACCGCCGCCGTGCACGTGCAGGTGCCGGTGGAGGTCACCTCGTTCCTGCTCAACGAGAAGCGCACCGAGATCACCAAGATCGAGATGAAGCAGCGCGTGACCGTGCTGCTGGTGCCGAACAAGGCGCTCGACACGCCCAACTACCGCCTCGAGCGCCTGCGCCACGACGACCCGCGGCTGGAGAACCTGCAGGCCAGCTACACGATGATCGACGAGCCCGAAGAGGAAGTCGGCATCACGCGGCGCGAGAAGGCCAAGGCCAAGCAGGAGCCGGTCATCAAGGGCATCCTGCCCGACACCTCGGCGCCGATCGCGCCGCCCAAGGTGCCCGAGCCGGCGCCGGTGGCGGCACCCGCGCCGGTGGTGGCGGCGCCCGCTCCCGCAGCGCCGGCGGGCGCCGGGTTCTTCGGCTGGATCAAGAAGCTGTTCAGCGGCGGCGAGCCCGCACCCGTGCTCGCGACCCCGGCGGCCGCGCCGGCGACGACCGCCGCCGCAAGTGAGCGCCGCGAAGGCCGCGGCGAACGCGGCGCGCGCAACGCTCGCGGCGAGCGCGAAGGCAAGGGCCGTCGCGGCGAGCGTCCGGCGGGCGAGCGTGGCGAACGGGCTGAACGTGGGGAACGTGCCGAGCGCGGCGAACGGGCTGAACGCGGCGAGCGTGGCGAGCGGGGCCGCGGCCGTCGCGGCGAGCGCGCCGACGAGACCCCGGTCGCCGAGTCGACCAAGGCGGGCGGCGAAGAGCGGCAAGCCGAGCGTGCACCACGCGGCGAAGGCCGTGGTGAGGGCCGTGGCGAAGGCCGTGGCGAGGGCCGTCGCGGCCCACGCCCTGAGCGCGAGCCGCGGCGTCCGGCCCTGCCGGCAGATGCCGCGAACGACGAGGTCGTGCAGCCGCAAGCCTTCGTCGACACCGTGCCGGGCGCCGAGCCGACCGAAGGCGGCGAGGCCCGCGAAGGAGGCCGACGGCGTCGCCGCGGCCGCGGTGGCCGCGATCGCGACGAAGCGCGCCAGGGCAATGGCGCTGCCGCGCCGGAAGAAGCCGGCGCCGAGGCCGCGCCGTTCACCGCCGTCGCGCTCGACGCCGACCGCGATGCCGCTCCGGTGAGCGGCGCTCCGGCCGATGCCGAGGGCATGCAGGCCGCCGAAGGCGAGCGCGAGGGCGGACGCCGCCGTCGCGGCCGCGATCGCCATCGCCGCGAGCGCCGCGAAGATGGCGTGCCCAGCGGCGTCGAGGCGGTCTCGGAAGCCGCCGCGATGGAGTTGCCGGAGCCGCCGGCCATCGCTGCCGCCGACGTCCCCGAGGCGCCGGTTCAAAACCTCACCGCCGCGCCGGTCGCGATCCCGCAGGCGCCGGTCCCCGCGCCGGTCGCGGCCGCGCACGTCGAGCCCTTCGTGCTGCCCACGACCGACCTGGAAGCGGTGGCCGAAGCCGCCGGCCTGCAGTGGGTCAACTCCGACGCCGACAAGATCCGCGCGGCGCAGGAGGCGATGGCCAACGAGCCCAAGCCGATCCACGTGCCGCGCGAACCCAGGCCGGTGGTCGCCATCGACGAGGGTCCGCTGGTGCTGGTCGAGACGCGCAAGGACCTGGCGCAGTTCAAGCTGCCGTTCGAGACGGCGCAGGGGTCGCAGCAGCAGCCCCAGGCCTGACGGCCCGGGCGACAAACAGAACGCCGCCACGGCATGCGCCGCGGCGGCGTTTTTCATGGGCGGTCCCGGGTTGCACCCGGGGATCGAATCAAGGCAGACGCTCGAGCGCCTGCATGTACGTCGGGTGATGCATCAGCTCGTCCCAGGGCAGCGGCGCGCTCTGGGGCAGCAGATCGACCCGCCGCGCCTCGCTGTGCGGATCGGCCTGCCAGCGCCCCTGCTCCAGCGCCCGCTGCAGGCCGTCGAGCAACTCATCGACCGGCCGGCCGCCGTCGACCTTGGACTGGTTGCACAGCAGCACCATGTCGCAGCCTGCGTTCAGCGCAGCGATGCCGCCTTCGACCGGGCTGCCGGCCACACGCGCGCCTTCCATGCTGAGGTCGTCGCACACGATCGCACCCGCATAGCCCATCTGCCCGCGCAGGATCTCCTTCAGCCAGCGCGGCGAGAAGCCCGCGGGCAGCTTGTCGACCTGGGGGAAGGTGACGTGCGCCGGCATCACGCAGGTGAGCGCCGACGACAGCCAGTCGTAGGGCTTGGCGTCCTCGGCCAGGATGCCCTCGAGCGGGCGGTCGTCGACGGCACGCGCCACGTGGGAATCGGCCACCGCGTAACCGTGGGCCGGGAAGTGCTTGCCGCAGTTGGCCATGCCCGAGCGCATCAGGCCCAGCATGAGGCTTTGCGCGAGCATGGTGACGACGCGTGCGTCGCGATGGAAGGCGCGGTCGCCGACGACCTCGCTGCGCTCGTGGTCGAGGTCGACCACGGGGGTGTAGCTCAGCTCGACGCCGCAGGCACGCAGCTCCGCGCCCAGCACATAGCCGGCGGAGATGGCCGCATCGACGGCACGCATGGGGTCCTGCATCCAGAGCGCGCCGAACTGGCGCATGGCCGGCAGATGGGTGAAGCCGTCGGTGCGAAAGCGCTGCACGCGCCCGCCTTCGTGGTCGACCGTGATCAGGATGTCAGGCCGCAGCGACTTCACCTCGGCCGTCACGTCGGTGAGCTGGCGCCGGTCCTGCCAGTTGCGGGTGAAGAAGATGAGGCCGCCGGTCAACGGGTGCCGCAGGCGTCGCCGGTCGTCGTCGTTGAGGCTGTGGCCGGCGATGTCGAGGATGACGGGGGAATGGTTCATTGGGATGGCATGTTCTCGACCACGACGAAGGACGCGGCGTAGTCGGTCTCGTCGGTGATGGTCACGTGGGCGGCGAGGCGGCGCGCCTCGAACCAATCGGCGAGCTCGCCGTGCAGGCGCAGCACCGGCTTGCCGCTGCGCTCGTTGAGGATCTCGCAGGCGCGCCAGCTCATCGGCATGCGCATGCCCAGGCCGATCGCCTTGGAGAACGCCTCCTTGGCCGAGAAGCGGGTGGCCAGGTAGGCGATGCCGCGCCGCTCGGCGCGTGCGCGGCGCTGGCGGAAGACCTCGATCTCGTTGGGTCCCAGCACCTTCTCGGCGAAGCGATCGCCGCGTCGCGCGAGCGTGGCCGCCATGCGGCGCACGTCGCAGATGTCGGTGCCGATGCCGTAGATCATCGGGGCGAGCCTGCGCTTGCGTGGATGCAGCGCAGATAGTCCTTCACCGTCTCGGCCAGGCCCAGCTCGAGCGCGTCGGCGATCAGTGCATGGCCGATCGACACCTCCTGCACACCGGGCACGGCGCGCAGGAAGTCGGTGAGGTTGTCGCGGTTGAGGTCGTGGCCGGCGTTCAGTCCCAGGCCTTCGCGCAGCGCGGCCTGCGCCGTCGCCGTGAAGCGGGCCAGCACGCTGGCCTGCTGCGATGTGCCGTGGGCGCGGGCATAGGTCTCGGTGTAGAGCTCGACGCGATCGGCGCCGAGCTCGCTCACGGCGCGCATCGCGTCGGGCAGGGGGTCCATGAACAGGCTCACACGCACGCCGAGCGCGCGCGCCTCGGCGATCAGCGGCGCGAGCCGCTGGGCGTCGTGGGGAAAGCTCCAGCCGTGGTCGGAAGTGGCCTGGTCGGTGGCGTCGGGCACGAAGGTGCACTGGTGCGGCCGCACCGCGCGGACGAAGTCCATCAGGTTGTGAAAGGGGTTGCCCTCGATGTTGAACTCGGCCTGCGGCCATTGCGCCATGAGGGCCGCAAGCTCGTGAACGTCGTGGGCGCGGATGTGGCGCTCGTCGGGCCGCGGGTGCACGGTGATGCCCTTCGCGCCGGCTTCGAGGGCCATGGTGGCGGCGCGCGTCACGCTGGGAATGCCCAGCGCCCGGGTGTTGCGCAGCAGTGCGACCTTGTTCAGGTTGACCGACAGCGCCGTCAGGCCGCGATGGGGATCGAGTCCGGTGGTGAGCAAGGGATTCATGAGGTCCGCCTCAGCGCTCCAGGCTTTGCACGTCGAGCATCACTTGACGAGTGCGCAGCATCGGCGAACCG
Source organism: Piscinibacter sp. (assembly GCA_036377015.1). Lineage (GTDB taxonomy): Bacteria > Pseudomonadota > Gammaproteobacteria > Burkholderiales > Burkholderiaceae_C > Albitalea. The sequence goes on from DASUZE010000052.1 coordinate 62,928, forward strand.
AGATGATAGTGAAGCAGCGCGCGAAGCATGGTCTTGAGCTCCGGCAGCACCGGCGCACACGCTTGCCGCAGCGCCGGCACGCTGCCGTGAGCCAGCGCCGCCTGCAGGCCGATCAAGGCCGAGCCGGCGATGGAGGCCTCGCCGGCGCGCGGCGCGACCACGCCCGCCTCGGGCCGCAAGGCATAGGCCAGGTCTTCGCGCACGTCCTCCTGCGTCAGCGTGACCAGGCTCAGGTCGGGCAGCACGCCCACCTGGCTCAACAGCGTCACTTCGAAGGCGCGCAATGCCGACTGGACCTGCGCGTCGTCGTCGTCGGCCAGCGCCGGCAGGGTCTGGGCGTAGGCGTCGAACAGCGCGGGATGCGGGTCCTGGCGCGCCGTGAGCTTCATCAGCAACTCGTTGAGGTAGAAACCACTGAACAAGGCGGCGCCGGTGAGCATGGGCAGGCCGCCGGCCCACTCGGCGCTGCGCAGTGTCTGCACCTCGCTGGTCGATTCTTCGCTGCCGCCGGGCCCCGGCTTGGGCGGCCGCCCGAGCCCGACCTGCACGCGCTGGAACGGCAGCAGCACCGATCGCAGCTGCGAATAGGGCCGCTTCGCGCCCTTGGCCGCGACGGCCAGCCGTCCCTGCTCGCGGGTGAACAGGTCCAGGATCAGGCTCGTCTCGCTCCAGTCGTAGCGGTGCAGCACGTAGGCGGTGAGCGTGGACGGCGGGCGCGCGGCGCGGGTGGCCATGGCGCCGTCACTCGTAGCCGTAGCTGCGCAGATGCTCTTCGTCGTCGGCCCAGCCCGAACGCACCTTCACCCAAAGCTCGAGGAAGACCTTGGCGTCCATCAGCGTCTCGAGCTCCTGGCGCGACTCGCTGCCGATGCGCTTCAGGCGCTCGCCGCCGGCGCCGATGATCATGCCCTTGTGCGCCTCGCGCTCGACCACGATGCTGGCCGCGATGCGCCGCAGATTGCCCTCTTCCTCGAACTTGTCGATGACCACGGTGGAGGCATAGGGGAGCTCGTCGCCGGTGAGGCGGAACAGCTTCTCGCGGATGATCTCGCTGGCCAGGAAGCGCTCGCTGCGATCGGTGAGCGCGTCTTCCTCGTAGAACCACGGCTGCGCCGGCAAGTAGGGCTTGACGATGCCGAACAGGCGCTGCGCATCGGCCTCTTTCTTGGCCGACAGCGGCACGTACTCGGCGAAGTGATGGCGCTCCTGCATGCCCTTGAGCCAGGGCGCCAGCTCGGCGCGGCGCTGCACGGCGTCGAGCTTGTTGGCGATCAGGATGACCGGCTTGCCCTGCATGGAGTCGCTTTGCATGAGGCCGAGCACCTTCGCATCGTCGAGGCCGAACCGGCCGGCCTCGACGACGAAGAGCACCACGTCGACGTCGGCCAGCACGCCCTGCACCGTGCGATTGAGGGTGCGGTTGAGCGCCGCGCCGTGACGCGTCTGGAAGCCGGGCGTGTCGACGAAGACGAACTGCGCCTCGTCGACCGTGCGGATGCCGGTGATGCGGTGGCGCGTGGTCTGAGCCTTGTTCGAGGTGATGCTGACCTTCTGGCCGACCAGCGCATTGAGAAGCGTCGACTTGCCGACGTTGGGCCGTCCGACGATGGCCACCAGTCCGCAGCGCTGCGGAGAGGGTTCGGGAGCGCCGGACGGCGCGTCGCTGACGCTCATGGGCGTTCGGACAAGGTGGTCAGGAACGCAGCGGGCTGCCCGGCTGGTCGGTGGCCTTCAGCGCGTCGAGCATGCGGCGCGCGGCCTCTTGCTCGGCCAAGCGGCGCGATCGCCCCTCGCCGGAGTGCGTGAGGCTCAGCGCCGGTACCGAGCACTCGACCTCGAAGGTCTGGGCATGCGCCTGGCCGCGCGTCGCGCTGATGCGGTAGGTGGGCACCGGCAGGCGGCGAGCCTGCAGCCATTCCTGCAGCTCGGTCTTCGCGTCCTTGCTCCAGCTGCCGATCTCGGTGGTGGCGATGATCTCGCCGAACATGCGCTGCACCAGCGCACGCGCCGCGTCGAAGCCGCCGTCGAGGAAGGTGGCGCCGATCACCGCCTCGAGGGCATCGGCCAGGATGGACACGCGCTGGGCGCCACCACCGCGGGCCTCGCCTTCGGAGAGGCGCAGCACCTCGGGCAGCGCCAGCGACAGCGCGACCTTGTGCAGGCTGTCTTCGCGCACCAGGTGGGCGCGGATGCGGGTCAGGTCGCCTTCGTCGGAGCCCCCGAAGCGCTCGAACAGCAGGCTGGAAATGGCCAGGCTCAGGACCGCATCGCCGAGGAACTCGAGCCGCTCGTTGTGGTCGGCGCCGAAGCTGCGATGCCGCAGTGCACGCTCGAGCAGACCTTCTTCGGAGAAGCGGTGGCCGAGGCGGCCTTGCAATGCGACGAGGCGTGGATCCATGGTGACTGCGGAACGGCGTCTACTTGCCTTTGGAGCTTCCCTGGTATTTGATCAACAGGTATACCGGGCTCATGATCTCCACTTCCTTGTCGTAGGCAAAGCGGATCACGACCTTGTCGTTCTCCTTGGTGATCTCCAGGTCCTTGCCGGAGATCGACTGGATCGAGTATTCGATCTCCTTCGTCTTCTCGAAAGAGTTGCGGATCTCGGGCACGGTGCTCAGGCCTTCGGTGGCGATCTTGTTGACCGCCTTCTGGATCGTCAAGTACTCGTTGACCGTCGGCAGCACGCGCATGCCGAGCAGCGCGACGAAGCCGATGACGATGGCCCACAACAGCAAACCGAACAGAGTGATGCCGCGTTGATGCCGCCTTGCGTCGAGCTGTCCCCTCATGCGCTCATGCTCCCGTGGTTCTGACTGTCGTTTCCTCAGCGGAACGATCCGATCCGCTTGGGATCGCTGAAATTCATCCAGACGAAGAACGCCTTGCCAACGATGTTCTGGTCCGGCACGAAGCCCCAGAAGCGCGAGTCCTGCGAGTTGTCGCGGTTGTCGCCCATCATGAAATAGTGCCCCGCCGGTACCTTGCACGTGACCCCTTCGGCACTGTAGCGGCAGTTCTCCCGGAAAGGAAAGCTCTCGTTGACCTGCAGATACAGCTGCCGGCTGCGGTCGACGAGGATGCGGTGCTCGACGTCGCCCAGCTTCTCCACGTACTGCTTCTCGACGTGAAGGGACTCCTCGTTGAAGAAGTCGGGCAGCGGCGAGGTGGAAACCAGCTGGCCGTTCAGGTAGAGCTGCTGATTGCGGTACGACACCTCGTCGCCCGGCACGCCCACCACGCGCTTGATGTAGTCGATGCTGGTGTCCTTGGGGTAGCGGAACACCATCACGTCGCCGCGCCGGGGCTCGTTGTTCTCGATGATCTTCTTGTTGATCACCGGCAGGCGCACGCCGTAGTGGTACTTGTTGACGAGGATCAGGTCGCCGACCATGAGCGTCGGGATCATCGAGCCGGACGGGATCTTGAACGGCTCGAACAGGAACGAGCGCAACAGGAACACGATGAGGATCACCGGGAACAGGCCGGCGGTCCAGTCGAGCCACCAGGGCTGCGCCAGCACCGCCTGCTTGGCGTCGTTCACGTCGCCGTCGACCTTGGTGATGCCCTGGCGGGCGAGGTCCTTGCGGCGAACTGCATCCTGCTGCTCCAGCGTCTGCGCGGCACCGAGGCGGCGCGGCGCGAAGACGAACCGCTCGGCCAGCCAGTACCCGAAGGTGACGACCGTCAGGATGAGCAGCAGCAACGAGAAGTTGCCTGTCCACTTGCCGAGATACCAGCCCCCGAGGTACACGAGGAGGCCACCATAGAGCAAACCGGTCAACGAACTCATCAGTCGTCCACTTGGAGGATGGCCAGAAACGCCTCCTGCGGCACCTCGACGGAGCCGATCTGCTTCATGCGTTTCTTGCCGGCCTTTTGTTTTTCCAGCAGCTTTCGCTTGCGGGTGATGTCGCCGCCGTAGCACTTGGCGAGCACGTTCTTGCGCAGCGCCTTGATTGTCTCACGCGCGATGATGTTGGCGCCGATGGCCGCCTGGATCGCCACGTCGTACATCTGGCGTGAGATCAGCTCGCGCATCTTCGAGACCACGGCGCGGCTGCGGAACTGCGACTGGCTGCGGTGCACGATGATGGACAGCGCATCGACCTTGTCGCCGTTGAGCAGGATGTCGACCTTGACCACGTCGGCGGCCCGGTACTCCTTGAACTCGTAATCCATCGACGCGTAGCCGCGCGACACGCTCTTCAGCTTGTCGAAAAAGTCCAGCACGATTTCGGCCAGCGGCATGTCGTAGGTGAGCATGACCTGGCGGCCGTGGTAGGCCATGTTGATCTGGTCGCCGCGCTTCAGGTTGGCCAGCGTCATCACCGGCCCGACGTAATCCTGCGGCATGTACAGGTGCACCCTGACGATGGGCTCGCGGATCTCGGCGATGCGGCCCAGGTCGGGCATCTTCGACGGGTTCTCGACGTGGATGACTTCCTGGCTGTTGAGCTCGACCTCGTAGACCACCGACGGGGCGGTGGTGATCAGGTCCTGGTCGAACTCGCGCTCCAGGCGCTCCTGCACGATCTCCATGTGCAAGAGGCCGAGAAAGCCACAGCGAAAGCCGAATCCGAGCGCCTGGCTCACCTCCGGCTCGTAGCGCAACGACGAGTCGTTGAGCTTGAGCTTCTCGAGCGCATCGCGCAGCGAGTCGTACTCGCTGGCTTCGGTCGGGTACAGGCCCGCGAACACCTGCGGCTGGATTTCCTTGAAGCCGGGCAGCGGCTCCGAGGCCGGGCCGGCGTTGTTCGGCAGCTTCTTCTCCAGCGTGATGGTGTCGCCCACGCGCGCGTTGTGCAGCTCCTTGATGCCTGCGATGACGAAGCCGACCTCGCCTGCATTCAGCATGTCTCGCGGCTGCGCCTTGGGCGTGAACACGCCCAGCTGCTCGGCCGCGTAGACCGCGTCGCTCGCCATCAGGCGGATGCGATCGCCCTTGTTGAGCTGGCCGTCGACCACCCGCACCAGCATCACCACGCCGACGTAGTTGTCGAACCACGAGTCGATGATCATGGCCCGCAGCGGCGCAGCGGCCATGCCCTTGGGCGCCGGCATGCGGCTGATGACCGCCTCGAGGATGTCGTCGATCCCCTCGCCGGTCTTGGCGCTGCAGGGGATGGCGTGCTCGGCGTCGATGCCGATCACGTCCTCGATCTCTTCCTTGGCCCGCTCCGGATCCGCCTGAGGCAGGTCCATCTTGTTGAGCACCGGCACGACCTCGACCCCGAGGTCCAGGGCGGTGTAGCAGTTCGCGACCGTCTGGGCCTCGACGCCCTGGCTGGCGTCGACCACCAGCAAGGCGCCCTCACAGGCCGACAGCGAGCGGCTGACTTCATACGAAAAGTCGACATGCCCCGGCGTGTCGATGAGATTGAGGTTGTAGACGCGGCCATCGCGGGCCGTGTATTGCAGCGCCGCAGTCTGGGCCTTGATCGTGATGCCGCGCTCGCGCTCGATGTCCATCGAATCGAGCACCTGTGCCTCCATCTCGCGGTCGCTCAGGCCGCCGCAGCGCTGGATGATGCGGTCGGCCAGCGTGCTCTTGCCGTGGTCGATGTGGGCAATGATGGAGAAATTTCGGATGTGATCCATGCTGATCGTTCGAGGCGTCTTCCGCGCTGCTGGCAACGACGCGATTCGTTGCGGCGGGGGCTCACATCGCGGGGGCGATGCGAAGCTGCAGCGCCTGAGCGGGAGCTAAAAAAAAGGCACGTCGAAGTAGTGACGCGCCTTCCAACAAAACGTATGGCAACTGCTTGTTGGGCTTTCATTGTAGCCAAAAGCACCCTGCCGGAGACCGCGCCATTGCTTGATTTCTTGCCGTTGCGAGCCCCCAACATCGAGATTCATACACAGCTTATCCACAAAAGCATGTGGACGGCTTGGGGATAGTTTTGGAGCCCATCACTCGTTGCCTAAAGCGGTGGTAAAGGCCTTGCGCGAATGCAAGATTCTATCGACATGCGGGTCCAATCTGACACGACTCGCCGGCATGTTAGTGACCGCAAACAAAGGGTCGACCCGCCCCCTCCAACTGCGACTTTCATCACATGGAAAGACCGGGCAGTTCAGTCGGCCAGCTACCACCGGAGGCCGCACCGCGCGAGCGCTTTCAGCGCGTCGGTCGAATGACGACGTAATTCACCCAGTCGCCGCGCTTGACCAGCACATTGACCGGCTTGGACTTGTCGACCTTCGCGACCACCGACTCGAATTGCTTGGCGCTGGTGATCTCGGTGTTGTCCAGCGAGAGGATCACGTCGCCTTCGCGCAGCCCTGAGCGCGCCGCGGCCCCATCGGCCGACTCGATGCGAACGCCGTTCTTCACCTTCAACTCGCGCTTCTGCGATTCGGTGAGCTCCGACACCGCCATGCCCAGGGTGGAGACCGTTGCCTGCGGCTTCGGCGGGGTGTCGGCGCTGCGGCGCTGCTGCTCGTCCTCCAGCTCCGCCACCGTGACGGACAGGTCGCGGTAGTTGCCACGCCGGAACACCTGCAGCGTCGCACGAGAGCCGGGCTTGGTGCCACCGACGATGCGCGGCAGGTCGCCGGCCTTGTCGATGGCGCGGCCGTCGAACTTGGTGATGATGTCGCCCGCCTCGATGCCTGCCTTCTCGGCCGGGCCGCCACCTTCGACGCTGCGCACCAGCGCACCCACGGGCTTGCCCAGGCCGATCGACTCGGCGACTTCCTTGGTGACCTGGTCGATCTGCACCCCGATGCGGCCGCGGATCACGCGACCGCTGACCCTCAGCTGCTCGGAGACGCGCGTCGCCTCGTCGATGGGGATGGCGAACGAGATTCCCATGAAGCCGCCGGAGCGGCTGTAGATCTGCGAGTTGATGCCGACCACTTCGCCGCGCATGTTGATCAGCGGACCGCCGGAGTTGCCGGGGTTGATTGCCACGTCGGTCTGGATGAAGGGCAGGAAGTCGCCGGTGTCGCGCCCCTTGGCGCTGACGATGCCGGCCGTCACGGTGTTGGCCAGGCCGAACGGCGAGCCGATGGCGATCACCCACTCGCCGACCTTCAGGCGATTGACGTCGCCGATGCGCACGGCGGGCAGGCCGGCGGCGTCGATCTTGACCAGCGCGACGTCGGTACGCTTGTCGGCGCCGATGATCCGGGCCTTGAACTCGCGCCGGTCGGTGAGCGTGACGATGACCTCGTCGGCGCCGTCGACCACATGCGCATTGGTCATCACGAAGCCGTCGTTGCTCAGGATGAAGCCCGAGCCCACGCCGCGCGCCTGCGGCTCGGCGTCGGGTTGCGGCTGCTGCGGCTGGCCACGCCGCGGCGGGTTCTGCGGCTGCCCGGGAATGGGCACGCCGAAGCGCCGGAAGAACTCCAGCAGATCCTCGTCCATCTCGGGGCTGCCGCCGCGGCCTGCACGCACGCGCTCGGTGGTGCGGATGTTGACCACCGCCGGACCGACCTTCTCGACCAGGTCGGTGAAGTCGGGCAGCGCCACCTGCTGAGCCCGCGCCGGCGTGGGTACCACGGCGGTGAACAGGGCGACCACCGTCGCGAGCAACCCGGACCACAGCGCGCGCTCCAGCGCCGCCAGGCGGGAAACGGAAGAAAGTTGCAATTGCATGTCGAAAGGCCTCACCCAACACTCATCGGTCAACGTCCACATGCGCGATGCCGCCGACCTTCGTAGGACAGCGGCGAAACGGGCGCACAGCCGCTACTTCTTGCGCTCCAGTCCGGCGGCAAAGGCCTTCAGCGTGACGGCCGGCACGTCGCCGACCACCGTGATCCACCAGTCGCCTTGCCGGCGCATGAGGGTCTGGGTCGGGCCCATGGTGGTCAGCATCGGGCTCGTGTGACGCTCGGGATTGAACGGTTCGATGAAGACCGACACGTAGGTCAGGCCGTCGGAGTAGATGGTTTGCAGCACGTCGGCTTCGCCGGGACTGCGGTCGGGGGCTTCCAGCGGGCGTTTGACGCAGCTGACCTGGCGGAAGCCCGGCACGCTCTGGCGCAGGCTCCATCCTTCGGACTCCAGCCTGGTGGGCGTGAGCGTGGGACGCACGATGCGATACCCGTCGAGCTTGCGCATGGGCTGCAGGACGGTCTCGGGCTGGGCCCGCACGTTGATCGCGACGTCGGAGAAGGCCGAGGTCTCCAGCAGTTCGCCCTTCTCACCCAGGACATCGGCGCGCAGCAGCAGGCCCGACGCCTTCTCGGCCCACAGCCGATAGCCGAAGCGATGCTGGTCGCGCGGGCGGATCAGCAACACGCTGGCCTCGTGGCCGGCCACCCGGTCGGGCCCTTGGGCGCTCACCTCGTAGTACTCGGCGATGCGGTCGTCGCCGACCTGGAGCAAGGCAGGAAACGTGCTGAGCATGTCGCGCTGCTCGACCATGGCCACGCGCGCCTGCGGCCATACGGTGTGCACGACCTCGTTGTGGCGGAACACGTGGCGCGTCTGCCCATCGAGCGAATCGATGCGCTCGAACTGATTCGGTCCCTCGCAGAAGTGGGCGATGCGCGCACTCGAGACGGTCCCGCCCGCACTCACGATGAAGGTGCCCTGGAAATTGCGCCGGCTGGCCGCCTCGTGGATGCGCATCAGCCAGGCCCGAACCTCCTTGGGCTCGACGGCCGGCTGCGAGGCGACCGGCCCGGCAAACGCCGGCAAGAACGAGCACAGGGCGCCGACCATGGTCAGCGCGAGCAGGGGACGGTGCAGCATGCGGCTCAGCGGTTCGGGGCTTCGGCGACGGCGTTGCGCAGGAACCCGGACGGGACGCCCAGCGCCGAGGTACCGGCGAACTGCTGGTGTGCCGCAAGGTAGCGCTCGAGCCGGGCGTCGCGAATGAGCTTGCCGTTGCCGCCCACCGCGCGCGGCACGAAGACCGTGTCGGTCGGCACCAGCGTCGGCGCCCCGCCCGGAGCGACGCCGTTGCCGGAGGCCACCACCGTGCCGTCGGGCTGGCCCCCGCCGGTCAGCGGCCCGCGGGTGACCATCACGGCGCCGGCCACCAGCACGAAGCCGGCGGCGACCGCAGAAGGCGCCATCCAGGCCCAGCGGCCGTTGCGGCCCGCGTTGGCGGCAACCCGCACGCCGGGCGTGGCAGCCGGCGACGGCTGCTCGATGGGAGGCTCAGGGGCGAGCACCGTGGGCTCGTCGGCCAGGCGCTGGCGCAACGCCGCCAGGAAGGCGGCATCGTGCCTGGCCGCGCAAGCCAGGTCGTCGGATCGCAGGACGTCGCCGATCAGTTGGTACGCGTGCCAGCTGGAACGGGCACGCGGGTCGTCACGCCAGGCGGCACACACCGCCGCGGCCACCGCCGAATCGATTTCGCCATCCGTCAGTGCGGACAGGTTTTCCAGTGTGGATGGGTCGCCATCGTTCGACATCTCGTTCTCCAATCCGCAAACACCTTCACTCTCGCGCGCCGTTCACCAGCGCTCACCTTCTCGCGTGTCCAGTAACGGCCGCAAGCGCTGCGCGATGGCTTCCCGGGCCCGGAAGATGCGCGAACGCACGGTTCCGATCGGGCAGTTCATCAGCTCCGCGATCTCTTCGTAACTCAGCCCTTCGATCTCGCGCAACGTGATGGCTTGGCGCAAATCGTCGGACAAGGCCTCGATGGCCGCGTTCACGGTCGCCGCGATTTCCTTGCTGGCCAGAACCGCGTCCGGCGTTTCGCCGTCGCTTAGTTCATTTTCGGTACGGGAAGTTTCATCGTCGTCCTCGCGTGAAGAGCGGGCCGATTCGGTGATCAGCGGGTCGCGCTTGAGCTCGACCAGCGTCTTCTTCGCGGTGTTGACGGCGATGCGGTAGAGCCAGGTGTAGAAGGCGCTCTCCCCCCTGAATTGAGGGATGGCGCGGTAGGCGCGAATGAAGGTTTCCTGCGCGATGTCAGGGATCAGGTCGACGTCGCGCACCATGCGCCCGATCAGGCGCTCGATGCGTCGTTGATATTTCACGACCAGCATCTCGAAGGCCTTCATGTCGCCGCGCTTGACGCGTTCAATCAACGGAGCATCGGCGTCAGGGGCGTTCATTCTTGTGATTCTGCGGGGCGCGCCGAGTTCGGACCAGCATCGTGGCCCGGGGCGGAACGCGCGCAATATACCGCACAGCGCAGGGCGTGCCAGTGTGCTTCCAGGCCGCGCCGCTGCACCGGCAGCCAGCTGACGCGGCGCCCGGGCGGCATGAGATCGTGCTCGAACTTCAACAGCATCCACGACCCCAGATCGAGGGCGATGCCGAGATTTCCAGGGCTGCCCTGGGGCGCGCCGAGAAGCCAGCGCTGCGAGTCCCAGCGCAGCCGGACGGCGCGCATCCGCATCAACCCCGTGCCGGCGCAGATCAGCGTGGTGGCGAGCGCGCCGCCGGCCAGGACGATCGGGCGCGGCCGGGTGCCGTCGTCCGCCAGCGCCCAGGCCAGGGCGGACGCGGCCGCAAGAAGCAGCAGGACGCCGACGACGGCGCGCCACGCACCGTAACGCTGGATGTCGATCTGGAATGCCGGGGACGCACGCATCGGGCGCCGCGCCGGCTGGATCAGGCGCGCTTGAAGACCAGCGTGCCGTTGGTGCCGCCGAACCCGAAGTTGTTCTTCACGGCGTACTCGATCTTCATGTCACGCGCCGTGTTGGCGCAGTAGTCCAGGTCGCACTCCGGATCCTGGTTGAAGATGTTGATGGTTGGCGGCGCGACCTGATGATGCAGCGCCAGCACGGTGAACACCGACTCGATGCCGCCGGCGCCCCCCAGCAGATGGCCGGTCATCGACTTGGTCGAGCTCACGACCATCTGCTTCGCGTGGCTGCCGAAGGCCAGCTTGATGGCGTTGGTCTCGTTCACGTCGCCCAGCGGCGTGGACGTGCCGTGCGCGTTGAGGTACTGCACCTGGTCGGCGTTCAGGCCGGCGTTGCGCAGCGCCGCCTTCATCGAGCGCTTGGGGCCGTCGACGTTGGGCGCGGTCATGTGGAACGCGTCGGCGCCCATGCCGAAGCCGGTGAGCTCGGCGTAGATCTTCGCGCCGCGCTTCTTGGCGTGCTCGTACTCCTCGAGCACCAGCACGCCGGCGCCTTCGCCGAGCACGAAGCCGTCGCGGTCCTTGTCCCAGGGGCGCGATGCGGTGGCCGGATCGTCGTTGCGCGTGGACAGCGCGCGCGCCGCGGCGAAGCCGCCGATGCCCAGCGGCGACACCGTCGATTCGGCGCCGCCGGCGATCATCACGTCGGCATCGCCGTATTCGATCAACCGGCCGGCCTCGCCGATCGAGTGCAGGCCGGTGGTGCAGGCCGTGACGATGGCCAGGTTCGGGCCCTGGAAGCCATACTTGATCGACACATGACCCGAGATCATGTTGATGATCGAGGCCGGCACGAAGAACGGCGATACCCGGCGCGGCCCGCGCGCCTCGAGCTCGGCGTGCGTCTCTTCGATCAGGGGCAGGCCGCCAATGCCCGAGCCGACCAGGCAGCCGATGCGCTCGGCCTGCGCTTCGGTCAGCGCGTCGTTGGTGGGCAGGCCCGCATCGCGCACGGCCTGGATGGACGCCGCCAATCCATAGTGGATGAAGGTGTCCATGTGCCGGGCTTCCTTGGCCGGGAAGTAGTCCTCGACATTGAAGCCCTTGACCTCACCGGCGAACCTGCAGGCGAAGTTCGATGCATCGAACTTGGTGACGGTGGCGATGCCGGACTTGCCGGCGAGCAGGTTGGACCAGCCTTCGGCCACCGTGTTGCCCACGGGGCTGATCAGGCCGAGTCCGGTGACGACGACGCGACGGCGGCTCATGCAGCGATTGCTTTCGTTCAGGCCTTCTGGTGCTTCACGGCATAGTCGATCGCCAGCTGCACGGTGGTGATCTTCTCGGCCTCTTCGTCGGGGATCTCGATGCCGAACTCGTCTTCGAGCGCCATCACCAGCTCCACCGTGTCGAGCGAGTCGGCGCCCAGGTCGGCCACGAAGGCCTTTTCATTGGTCACGTCGGACTCGGGCACGCCAAGTTGTTCGGCAATGATTTTCTTGACGCGGGATTCGATATCGCTCATGACTCCTCCAGGAGTGTTTACAGAAACAGCCCGAGATTCTAAGGGTTGCGAGGTGTCGCCTCGAAGACGCCTCTCAAGCCCATCCGGCCGGGCAGGTCCGGTGAAAACGCGGTCCTCAGCACATGAACATGCCGCCGTTGACGTGCAGTTCGGTGCCCGTGATGTAGCCGGCCTGCGGCGACGCGAGAAAGGCCACCGCATGGGCGATGTCCGCGGTCTGGCCGAGGCGCCCCAGAGGGATCTGGGCTTTCAGCGCCGCTGTCTGCTGCTCCGACAGCGCGTGCGTCATGTCGGTCTCGATGAAGCCGGGCGCGACGCAGTTGACGGTGATGCCGCGGCTGCCGAGCTCGCGCGCCAGGGAGCGGGTCATGCCGGCCACGCCGGCCTTGGCGGCGGCGTAGTTCGCCTGGCCCGGGTTGCCGCTGGCCCCCACCACCGAGGTGATGTTGACGATGCGGCCGTAGCGCTGCTTCATCATCGGACGGATCGCCGCGCGGCTCACGCGGAACACCGCCTTCAGGTTGGTGTCGAGCACCGCGTCCCAGTCGTCGTCCTTCATGCGCATGGACAGCGTGTCGCGGGTGATGCCGGCGTTGTTGACCACCACCTGCAAGCCGCCATGCTCCTTGACGATCGCGTCGATCGCCGCGTCGACGCCGGCCGCGTCGTTGACGTTCAGCCCGATGCCGCGCCCGCCGTGCGGCGCCAACGCCTCGCCGATGGACTGCGCGCCGGCGTCGGTGGTGGCAGTGCCGATCACCTTCACGCCGCGCGCGGCCAGCTCCATCGCGATGGCGCGCCCGATGCCGCGCGAGGCACCGGTCACCAGGGCCACCTGGCCCTCGAAGTGAATGATTTCGCTCATGCCAGCATCCCCTTCACCTCGGCCAGCGTGGCCGGATCGAGCACCGTGGCCGATTGCGCTTCGGCGTCGATGCGCTTGACCATGCCGGCCAGCACCTTGCCCGGGCCGCATTCGATGACGTGCACGATGCCGCGCGCGCGGATGGCCTGAACCACCTCGACCCAGCGCACCGGACCGAAGGCCTGCCGGTAGAGCGCGTCGCGGATCGCCTGCGGGTCGGTCTCGGTCTTCACGTCGATGTTGTTGACCACCGGGATGCGCGGCACGGCGATCGGCGTGGCGGAGAGCTTGTCCCTGAGCCGCTCGGCCGCCGGCCGCATCAGGCTCGAATGGAACGGCGCGGACACCGGCAAGGGCAAGGCGCGCTTCGCGCCCTGCGCCTTCAAGGCCTCGCAGGCCTTCTCGACGCCCGCCTTGCTGCCGGCGATGACGGTCTGCTTGGGGTCGTTGAAGTTCACCGCCTCCACCACCTCGCCGCTGGCCGCAGCGACCTGCTCGCAGCCGGCGCGCACCGCCTGTGCGTCCATCCCGAGGATGGCCGCCATGGCGCCGGTGCCGACCGGCACGGCCTCCTGCATGGCCTGGGCGCGAAAGCGCACGAGGGGAAGCGCGTCGGCCAGACGCAGCGCGCCGGCGGCCACCAGCGCGCTGTACTCGCCCAGTGAGTGGCCGGCGACGATGGCCGGCTCGAGACCGGTTTCGCCGAGCCAGGCGCGATGGCAGGCGATTCCGGCCGTCAGCATGACGGGCTGGGTGTTGGTGGTGAGGTCCAGCTGTTCTTTCGGACCTTCGCGGATGAGCCGGGCGACGTCCTCGCCGAGCGCATCCGACGCTTCGGCGAGCGTCTGGCGAACGGCAGGGTGATCGCCCCAGGCGTCGAGCATGCCGACGGACTGGGAGCCCTGTCCCGGAAAAACGAATGCGAACGAAGCCATCGCTTGCCTCTTCTCAAAGTGCGTTCATGGGCGGACCTTCGCCGCGCCGCTCACAGGTCGAGCAGGACTGCACCCCAGGTGAAACCGCCGCCCACGCCCTCGAGCATGACGGTGTCGCCGCGCCGGATCCGGCCGTCGCGCACCGCCACGTCCAGGGCCAGCGGGATGGAAGCGGCCGAGGTGTTGCCGTGCTCGTCGACCGTCACCACCAGCTTGTCGGCCGGCAGCTTCAGCTTGCGCGCCGTGCTCTGCATGATCCGGATGTTGGCCTGGTGCGGGATGAGGAAGTCGATGTCGGCCTCGGTGCGGCCGGCCTTGGCGAGCACCGAGCGCGCCACGTCCTCGAGCACGCCGACAGCGAGCTTGAACACGGCCTGGCCGTCCATCTTGAGGAAGGGATCGCCCAGCACGCTGCCGCCGGAGACGTTGCCCGGAACGCAGAGGATCTCGACATGCCGGCCGTCGGCGTGCAACTCGCTCGCGACGATGCCCGGCGTGTCGCTCGCCTCGAGGACGATCGCGCCGGCCCCGTCGCCGAACAGCACGCACGTCGTGCGGTCCTTGAAGTCGAGGATGCGGGAAAACACCTCGGCGCCGATGACCAGCGCCTTGTTGGCCGCGCCGGTGCGGATCATGGCGTCGGCCACCGTGAGCGCATAGACGAAGCCGGAGCACACGGCCTGCACGTCGAAGGCCGGACAGCCGCTCACGCCCAGCTTGCGCTGCACCAGGCAGGCGGTGGACGGGAACACCATGTCGGGCGTGGACGTGGCGACGATGATCAGGTCGATCTCGGCAGGCGCCACCTTGGCCGCGGCCAGGGCGCGCTGCGCGGCTTCGAAAGCGAGGTCGCTGGACGCGACGTCGGGCTCGGCGAAGTGGCGGGCGCGAATGCCGGTGCGCTCGATGATCCACTGGTCGGAGGTCTCGATGCCGTCGGCGGCGAGGCGCCTGGCGAGGTCGTCGTTGGACAGGCGCCGGGATGGCAGGAAGCTGCCGGTGCCGGTGATGCGCGAATGGCGTGCAGACATGAGATTCAGGCGGTGGGCGCGGCGGCAGGCTGCGTCGGTTCGTCTTGGCCCGGCGCAGCCGGCAGCGCGGCCAGCGTGTCCAGGATGCGGTCGTGGACGCGCGCCAGCAGTCCGTGGCGGGCGGCATCATAAGCCCGATTGAGCGCCTGCTCGAAAGCGAAGGCGTCGGACGAGCCATGGGCCTTGAACACCAGGCCGCGCAGGCCCAGCAGCGCGCCGCCGCTGTAGCGGCGATGGTCCAGGCGCTGAGCGAGCCGGTTGAGGACCGGTCGCGCGACGGCGCCGGCGAGCAGGGTCAGGGCGTTGCGCTTGAACTCCTCCTTGAGGAAGCTGGCGATCAGCGAGGCCAGCCCCTCCGAGGTCTTCAGGGCGACGTTGCCGACGAAGCCGTCGCAAACCACGATGTCGATGCTGCCCTTGAAGATGTCGTTGCCCTCGACATTGCCGAGGAAGTTCATGTGGCCGGCCGCACCGACGGCGCGCAGCAGCTCGCCGGCTTTCTTGATCGCCTCGTTGCCCTTGATCTCTTCCTCGCCGATGTTGAGCAGGCCGACGGTCGGGTCTTCCTTGCCGTCGACCGCCGACACCAGGGCGCTGCCCATCACCGCGAACTGCAGCAAGTGCTCGGCGGTGCAGTCCACATTGGCGCCGAGGTCCAGCACAGTGGTGTAGCCGCCCAGCTTGTTGGGCATGACGGCGGCAATGGCCGGCCGATCGATGCCGTCGAGCGTCTTGAGGAGGTAGCGCGAGACGGCCATCAGCGCGCCCGTGTTGCCGGCCGAGACACAGGCCTGGGCCGCGGCGTTGCCGTCGGCGTCGGGCTTGACCTGACCGATGGCCACCCGCATCGACGAATCCTTCTTGCGGCGCAGCGCGACCTCGATGGGGTCGTCCATCTCGACGACCTCGGCCGCGGCCACCGTGGTGCAACGCGGCCAGCGCGCCGCCGGGGCCAGCGCGTCGGCGCGGCCGACGAGGATCAGCCGGGCTTCGGGGTGTGCAGCAAGAAAGGCCTGGCAGGCCGGCAGCGTGACGGAGGGACCGTGATCGCCTCCCATGCAATCGACGGCGAGGCAGACCTGCTGGAGCGAGGGCGCGAGGCTCATGGATCAGGCGCCCAATGGGAACGCCCGGCGCTGCGTGACGCAGGCCGGGCGCGAGGGCATACCGGACGTCCGGCGGCGCACGCGAGAGTCGCGAACGGCTTTCGCGCTGTCGCGCAGGGTCAGGCGTCCGCCTTGGTCTTCAGGACCTTGCGGCCGCGATAGAAGCCGGTCGGGCTGATGTGGTGACGCAGGTGGGTCTCGCCGGTGGTCGGCTCGACTGCCGTGCCCGGCACGGTCAGGGCGTTGTGGGCGCGGTGCATGCCGCGCTTCGAGGGCGACTTCTTGTTCTGTTGAACGGCCATGGGATTCTCCTTGGGCTCTGCGGGGGGCTCTTGCCTTGGTTTGCGGAGCCACTTGTATCGGGAGGAAGGGCTGGACGCGTCCTCGTGAGGTAGGCGCCAACCGGAAAGCCGTCGATTCTAGCATGAGGGCGGCCCGCGGCCTCAGTTCGCAGGGCCGCCGCGCTTCAGCGCCGCCAGGGCGGCAAAGGGGTTGGTGCGGGCATCTTCCTCGGGATCGTCGTGCGCCATGGGCAGGGGCTGCGGGCACACCTCGTGGCGGGGCACCAGGGGCAAGGCGAGCAGCAGCTCGTCTTCGACCAGGTCGCGCAAGTCGAGCGAGCGGGTGAGGGCCAGCACGTCGTCCTCGCTGTCGGCATCGAGCTGCGCCGCTGCGTCTTCGCCCGAGACGAACTGGAAGCTTCGCTCGGCATGCACGTCGGCCCCGACCGGCCCCAGGCAGCGCTGGCAGACCAGCGACACGCGGGCGTCGGCGCGCAGGTGCAGCCAGGTCTGCGCGACGCCGCCGCGCACCGGCCGGGATTCGCCCTGGACCTGCCAGTGGGTGAGGTCGGTGTCGGCCGGCTTGGCGTCGGGGTGCGCCGTGCCGGCGAGGCGGTCGAGCGATGCCAGCGGCCACTCGCCTTGCAGTTCGCCGGCGTCCTGGGCGAAGGCCTCGACATCGAGGCGGCGCGGGTCGGCAGGTCGCGATTTCATGGGATCAGTGTACGGGCCGACTCCGGGCCGACACCCGCTCAGTGCCAATGGGACAATCACCCGATGCCCGCATCGCCCGCCTTGATCCTGGCCTCGACCTCACGCTACCGGCGCGAGCTGCTCGGGCGGCTGCGGCTGCCTTTCGAGGTGCACTCGCCCGAAGTCGACGAGACGCCGCGGGCCGGCGAGCGGCCCGCCGAGCTTGCCTTGCGCCTGGCCCTGGCCAAGGCGCAGGCCATCGCGGCGCAGCATCCGCACGCCGTCGTGATTGGTTCCGACCAGGTCGCGGACCTCGACGGCCGCCCCGTCGGCAAGCCGGGCAGCCACGAGCGCGCCGTGCAGCAGCTGACCGCCATGAGCGGGCGCAGCGTCGTGTTCCAGACCGCCGTCGCCGTGGTCCGCCACGACACCGGCTTCGCCGATGCGGTGCTCGTGCCGGTGACCGTTCGCTTTCGCCGCCTGGGCGAGGCCGAGATCGAGCGCTACCTTCGCGCCGAGCAGCCCTACGACTGCGCCGGCAGCGCCAAGTCGGAAACGCTGGGCATCGCCTTGCTGGAGGCGATCGAGTCCAACGACCCCACCGCGCTCGTCGGGCTGCCGCTCATCCGCACCTGCCAGCTGTTGCGCGGCGCCGGGCTCGATCCCTTGTCGGCATGACCAGTGGCCGGCTGATCCTCGTTCCGAACACGCTGGACTTCGGCACCGCCGCCGCGGGCGACCTGACCGAGGTGCTGCCGCTGGCGGCGATCCGCACGGCGGCAGGCCTGGGGCACTGGGTGGCGGAGAACGCCAAGACCCTGCGGGCCTTTCTCAAGCGCGTCGACGCCGTGCAGCCGCTCGCGCGACCGCTGCAGGCGATCGCGATCGTCGAGATGCCGCGACCGCCCAAGGGGGCGACGGCCCCGGCCGCCGCTCCGCTGGACGCGCTGCTGGCGCCCGCGCTGGCCGGCGAGGACCTCGGGCTGATGTCGGAAGCCGGCATGCCGGCGATCGCCGACCCCGGCGCCGAGCTGGTTCGGGCCGCGCACCGCCTGCAGGTGCCGGTTCTGGCGCTGCCGGGTCCGAGCTCGCTGCTGCTGGCACTGGCGTCCAGCGGCCTCAACGGCCAGAGCTTCGCCTTCGTCGGCTACCTGCCGGTGGACGCGGCGGCGCGCGCAACACGCATCCGCGAGCTCGAGACGCTGTCGCGGCGCACGGCGCAGACGCAGCTGGTGATCGAGACGCCCTACCGCAACGAGGCCCTGCTGGCCGGCTTGCTGGCGGCGCTGAGTCCGCAGACGCGGCTGTCGGTCAGCTGCGGCCTGACCCTGCCCGGTGGCTGGACGCGCAGCGACACGGTCGCGCACTGGAAGGCCGCGCCGGCGACGCTGCCCAAGGACATCCCCGCCGTGTTCGCGTTTCTCGCCGGCTGAGGCCGCGGCTCACTCGGCCGTGGTGGGCGTCTTCTTGGCGCCGAACAGCGCGGCCACCTTGCGCTTGGGCTTGATGTTGGGCGACACGCGCGCCGCGGGCGCCGAGACCGGCGCCTTGGTTTCCCACGTGGGCTCGGCGTTGGCGCTGGCCTCGTAGGGACGCTCGAAGAACGGATCCAGCACGGGCTTGGACGGGGCATAGCCGAAGCCGCCGCTGCTGCGTCCGCGTGCCGGGCGGCTCTCGCGCTCGTCGTCATCGAGCGGGCGGCGCGGACGCTCGGCGCGGAAGTCGCGCCGCGGCCGGTCGTCGTCGAGCTCCAGCGGCTCGAGCTCGATCTTCTTCTTGATCAGCTTCTCGATGTCGATGATCAGCCGGTTGTCCTCGCGCGCGACCAGCGTGATCGCCAGCCCCGAGGCCCCGGCGCGGCCGGTGCGGCCGATGCGGTGGACGTAGTCCTCGGCATTGAAGGGCACGTCGTAGTTGAAGACGGCGGGCAGGTCCGCGATGTCCAGGCCGCGCGCGGCCACATCGGTGGCCACCAGCACGTCGACGTCGCCGCGCTTGAAGGCGTCGAGCGCCTTCAGGCGCTCGTCCTGCGACTTGTCGCCGTGCAGCGCGTTGGTGCGCAGGCCGTCGCGCTCGAAGGCGCGCGCCAGGCGGGCGCAGCCCAGCTTGGAGTTGACGAACACCAGCGCCTGGCCCAGCGAGCGCTCCTTGAGCAGCTTGAGCACCGCCGTGCGCTTGTCGTCCGACGTGACGCTGTAGAAGCGCTGCTCGACGGTCGAGGCCGTGGCATTGGGCCGCGCCACCTCCACCAGCACCGGATCCTGCAGGTAGCTTTCGGCCAGCCGCTTGATCTCGGGCGAGAAGGTGGCGGAAAACAGCAGCGTCTGGCGCTGCTTGGGCAGGTAGCTCAGGATGCGCTGCAGGTCCGGCAGAAAGCCGATGTCCAGCATGCGGTCGGCCTCGTCGAGCACCACGTACTCGACCTGGTTGAGCACCGCGTTCTTGGCCTCGATGTGGTCGAGCAGCCGGCCCGGGGTGGCGATCAGCACCTCGACGCCGCCCTTCAGCTCCAGCGTCTGCGGCTTCATGTCGATGCCGCCGAAGACCACCGCCGCGCGCAGCTTGGTGTGCTTGGAGTAGGTCTTGATGTTGTTGGCGACCTGGTCGGCCAGCTCGCGCGTCGGCGCCAGCACCAGGGCGCGCACCGGGTGGCGCGCCGGCGACATGCTGGTGTTCTCGTGCTTGAGCATCTTCTGCAGCAGCGGCAGCGAGAAGGCTGCCGTCTTGCCGGTGCCCGTCTGGGCCGCGCCCATCACGTCGCGGCCGTCGAGGACGATGGGGATGGCCTTGGCCTGGATCGGCGTCATCGTGAGGTAGCCGGAATCGGCGACCGCGCGAAGCAACTTGGGGTCGAGGGGGAGGGTGTCGAAGCGCGCGGCTTCGGTGGGAGAGGCGCCGGAAACGGCCACCTTCGGGGTGTCTATCATCCTGCGATTATCCCCCGGCCTGGAATGCCCTTTGCTTCCGACTGTGCGGCAAAGGCCTCAGGCAGGGGGTGCCGGCCACCGGTGCGGCCTCCTACCATTCACGTTTCACATGCTCGAATGCGCCGGAAGAATCCCATGAAAGTCCTTGTCACCGGCGCAGCCGGGTTCATCGGCATGCACACCAGCGCGCGACTGCTGGCGCGTGGCGACGAAGTGGTCGGCATCGACAACCTCAACGACTACTACGACCCCGGGCTCAAGCAGGACCGCCTGGCACAGCTGGCACCGAACGCGAACTTCCGCTTCGAGAAGCTGGACATCGGCGACCGGCAGGCGGTGTCGGCCCTGTTCGCGCGGGAACGCTTCGACCGCGTCGTGCACCTGGCGGCGCAGGCCGGTGTGCGCTACTCGCTGCAGAACCCGCATGCCTACGTCGACAGCAACCTGGCGGGCTTCGTCAACGTGCTTGAAGGCTGCAGGCACCATGGCGTGGCTCACCTCGCCTACGCCAGCAGTTCCAGTGTGTACGGCGGCAACAAGAAGATGCCTTTCTCGGAGACCGATCCGGTCGATCACCCGGTGAGCCTGTATGCGGCCACCAAGAAGGCGAACGAGCTGATGGCCCACACCTACGGCCATCTGTACGGGCTGCCGAGCACCGGGCTGCGCTTCTTCACCGTCTACGGGCCCTGGGGCCGCCCCGACATGGCGTACTTCCTGTTCACCCGCGCCATCCTCGAGGGCCGCGCCATCGACGTGTTCAACCATGGTGACATGAGGCGCGACTTCACCTATGTCGACGACATCGTCGAGGGCGTCGTGCGCGTGCTCGACAAGGCCGCGACGCCGCCGGCGGGCTCGACGGTGCCGCACCGCGTGTTCAACATCGGCAACAACGACCCGGTGCAGCTGCTCGATTTCATCGCCTGCATCGAGAACGGGCTGGGCAAGACGGCGCAGAAGCGCCTGCTGCCCATGCAGGACGGCGACGTGCCGGCCACCTACGCCGACATCTCGGCGCTCCAGGAGTGGGTGGGATTCCGGCCGGCGACGCCCCTGGCCGAGGGCCTGGCGAGCTTCGTCGACTGGTACGGGCGGTACTACGCAAGGTAATCCCCGGTGAACGCGACAGTGGCTTCTAGAATCGACGTGTTTTCGCACTGCGGTCCCGACACATGATCTTTGTCACAGGCGGCGCCGGCTTCATCGGCGCCAATTTCGTTCTCGACTGGATCGCCACGACGGGCGAGCCAGTGCTCAACCTCGATGCTCTGACCTACGCAGGCAACCTCGAGAGCCTGAAGTCGCTTGACGGCGATCCGCGCCACGTCTTCGTGAAGGGCGACATCGGCGACCAGGCGCTTGTGTCGCGACTCCTCGACGAGCACCGTCCCCGGGCAGTCCTGCATTTCGCAGCCGAGAGCCATGTCGACCGCAGCATCCACGGGCCCGCTGCATTCGTTCGAACGAACGTCGAAGGCACGTTCGCGCTGCTCGAAGCGGTGCGCGCGCACTGGAGCACGCTGGCGCACGGGCAACGTGTCGCCTTCCGCTTCCACCACATCTCGACCGATGAGGTCTACGGCTCGCTCGCTCCCACCGAGCCACCATTCACCGAGCGCAACAGCTACCAGCCCAATAGCCCGTACTCGGCCAGCAAGGCGGCCAGCGACCATCTCGTGCGCGCATGGCACCACACGTACGGACTGCCGGTGTTGACGACGAACTGCAGCAACAACTACGGGCCGTATCACTTCCCCGAGAAGCTGATCCCGCTGATGATCGTCAACGCGCTCGCCGGCAAGCCACTGCCAGTCTACGGTGATGGGCAGCAGGTGCGCGACTGGCTCTACGTCAAGGACCATTGCAGTGCGATTCGCGAGGTGCTTGCACACGGCCAGCCTGGCGAGACCTACAACGTCGGCGGCTGGAACGAGAAGCCCAACATCGAGATCGTCCGCACGATTTGCGCGCTGCTCGATGAAATGCATCCTGATGCGGCGGGCAGCCACTCGCGCCTGATCACGTTCGTCGCCGACCGCCCTGGCCATGACCGACGCTATGCCATCGACGCGCGCAAGCTGGAGCGCGAGCTCGGCTGGAAGCCGGCCGAGACATTCGAGACCGGCATTCGCAAGACGGTGCGCTGGTACCTCGACAACGCCGACTGGGTGGCTCACGTGCAAAGCGGTGCCTACCGCGAATGGGTCGCGACAAACTACTCGGAGCGGGCCACCGCATGAAGATCCTGCTGTTCGGCAAGAACGGACAGGTGGGCTGGGAACTGCAGCGCGCACTGGCGCCGCTCGGCGACCTGATCGCGCTGGACCGCCGCGGCGAGCGCGGCCTGTCGGGGGACTTGTCGAACCTGGACGCACTGGCCGCGATGGTCCGCGCGGTGGCGCCGGACGTCATCGTCAACGCGGCCGCATACACGGCCGTGGACCGTGCCGAAGCCGAAGCGGGCGTCGCTGCGACGATAAACGGCGCAGCGCCCGGTGTTCTGGCGCGCGAAGCGGCCGCGCGCGGCGCCTGGCTGGTGCACTACAGCAGCGATTACGTCTTCGACGGCTCCGGCGATCGCCCACGTGACGAGTCCTCAGCCTGCAGCCCGCTGAGCGTGTACGGGCGCACGAAACTCGACGGCGAACTGGCCGTCGTCAACGGCGGCGCCAAGCATTTGATCTTCCGCACAAGCTGGATCTACGCAGCGCGCGGCGACAACTTCGCTCGCACGATGCTGCGCCTGGCGCAAGAGCGCGAGCGCCTGCGCGTCGTCGCCGACCAGGTCGGCGCGCCGACCGGCGCCGAGCTGATCGCCGACGTCACCGCACATGCGCTGCGCATGGCCCTACGCGATCCGCGGCTCGGCGGCCTGTATCACCTTGCGGCCGGTGGCGACACGAGCTGGCACGGCTACGCGAAGCACGTGATCGAATGGGCACGCGAACGCGGCCGCCCGATTCGCGTGGCGCCCGATGCAATTGAACCGATCGCGAGCAGCGACTACCCGGCCGCGGCGCGCCGGCCGCTCAACTCCCGGCTGGACACCGAGCGCCTGCGCCACCGCTTCGATCTCGTCCTGCCCGACTGGCGTGACGGCGTGAACCGCATGCTGGCCGAAACACTCGGCCCGCCCGTGGAGACCTGACCATGGACCGACCCCGAAAAGGCATCATCCTCGCAGGAGGTTCCGGCACGCGGCTGCATCCGGCCACGCTGTCGGTCAGCAAGCAACTGCTGCCGGTGTACGACAAGCCGATGGTGTATTACCCGCTGAGCACGCTAATGCTCGCGGGGATCCGCGACGTCCTTGTCATCAGCACACCGCAGGACACACCACGCTTCGAGGCCCTGCTGGGCGACGGCAGCCGCTGGGGCATCAACCTGAGCTACTGCGTGCAACCCAGCCCGGACGGGCTGGCGCAGGCCTTCGTGCTCGGCCGATCCTTCGTCGGCGGAGCGCCCAGCGCGCTGGTGCTCGGCGACAACATCTTCTATGGCCACGACTTCTACGGCCTGCTCGGCAGCGCTTCGGCGCGCGAGCAAGGTGCCACCGTCTTCGCGTATCACGTGCAGGATCCCGAGCGCTACGGCGTCGTCGAATTCGACACGCACAAGCAGGCGATCAGCATCGAGGAGAAGCCCAAGACGCCGAAGAGCAACTACGCCGTCACCGGCCTGTATTTCTACGACGAGAAAGTTTGCGACATCGCAGCCGACATCCGCCCATCGGCGCGTGGCGAGCTCGAGATCACCGACGTCAACGCCCGCTACCTGCACCAGGGCAAGCTCGCCGTCGAGATCATGGGCCGCGGCTATGCGTGGCTCGACACTGGCACCCACGACAGCCTGCTCGAAGCGAGCCAGTTCATCGCAACGCTCGAGAAACGCCAGGGGCTCAAAGTCGCCTGCCTCGAGGAGATTGCATACCGGGCGCGCTGGATCAGCGCCGAGCAGCTCGAGCGGCAGGCCCAACCGATGCTTAAGAACGGCTACGGGCAGTACCTGCTCAAGGTGCTGAAGGAGCAGGTGTTCTGATGAAGGTCACGCGTACCGCCCTCCACGGCGTGCTGGTGCTCGAGCCGAAGGTGTTCGGCGACGAGCGGGGCTTCTTCATGGAGAGCTTCAACCAGCGGACGTTTGAGAGCGCCACCGGCGTCAGCGCGATGTTTGTGCAGGACAACCATTCGCGCTCCACGAAAGGCGTGCTGCGTGGCCTGCACTTCCAGCGCGCGCCGCATGCGCAGGGCAAACTGGTGCGCGTGACGCGCGGCGCGGTATTCGACGTGGCCGTGGACATTCGAGAGGGCAGCCCCACCTTCGGGCGCTGGATCGGCCTCGAGCTGAGCGACCGCAACCACCTTCAGCTGTGGCTTCCGCCCGGCATAGCGCATGGATTTCTCGTGACCAGCGACAGCGCTGACTTTCTGTACAAGACGACTGACTACTACGTGCCTGACGCCGAAGGATGCATCCGCTGGGACGATCCGCGGCTGGCCATCGACTGGCCGCTCAACGGCATCGTCCCGTCGCTGTCCGACAAGGATGCCGCCGGCGTCCCGCTGGAGAACGTTGCGCGGACCGTCGATCGCGCCGGCTGAGCCTCGTGAGCGCCGGGTCGGCGCGTTATCATCGCCAGTCTTGTTCCGCTGCCAGAGTGGCCGCTCCTGGGCAGCCTCCGCCTTGAACCGATTCCGGCGGCAGCGAAGGCTGCGGGGGCCCGGATTCGCGCCCTGTCGATTCTGCGACGTCGCCGGCTGGCGGAACAGCGCCGCAACTCCAACCTTCAGACGGCTCCGACGAGCCTTTGCGTTCCATATGACGATCCAGATCCAACCCGTGGTCATGGCCGGCGGCTCCGGCACCCGGTTGTGGCCGCTCTCGCGGGCGCAGTTTCCCAAGCAGTTCCTGGTGTTGTCCGGCCAGACCAGCCTTTTCCAGCAGGCCGCGCTGCGGCTGGCTGCCTTGCGCGCCGCCGACATCGAGGTCGCGCAGCCGATCGTCGTCGGAAACGACGAGCACCGATTCCTGGTGCTCGAGCAGTTGCGCGAACTGGGCATGGCCACCGCGTCGCTGCTACTCGAGCCCACTGGGCGCAACACGGCGCCGGCCTTAACGCTCGCCGCGCTGCAGGCGGTCGAAGGAGACCATGACCCGGTGCTGGTGGTGTCTCCTGCCGACCAGACGGTGACCGACGACGCCGCGTACACGCGCGCACTGCAGGGCGCAGTGCGCCGCGCCGCCGACGGTGCGATCCTGATCCTGGGCATCCCGGCCGCGACGCCGGAGACCGGCTTCGGCTACGTACGCGCGAGCGGCGATGCGGGCCGCCTCTGGGTCGCGGAGTTCGTCGAGAAGCCGGACCTGGTGACGGCCCAGCGCTATGTCGCCGACGGCGGCTACTACTGGAACAGCGGGATCTTCGTCTTGCGTGCATCGACATGGCTCGCGGCGCTGGAGCAATTCCGTCCCGACATCCTCGCCGCGTGCCGCCACGCGTGGAAGAGCCGCAAGACGGACGCAAGCTTCGTCCGCCCGGGCCGGGCCGAATTCGAGGCGGTGCCCAGCGAATCGGTGGACTACGCCGTGATGGAGAAATGTCCCGGCGGCCGCTTTCCGATCGGCATGGTTCCGTTGAACGCCGGCTGGTCCGACCTCGGCGCCTGGGACGCCGTCTGGCAGACGTCCGGCAAAGACACCGCCGGCAATGCGTCAGTCGGCGACGTGCTGATCGAGGACAGCCGCAACACGTTCGTCCACGCGTCGAGCCGCCTGGTCAGCGCCGTCGGTCTCGACGACGTCGTGGTCGTCGAAACGAAGGACGCCGTCCTCGTCACCGATCGCCGTCGCAGCCAGGATGTCAAGAAGATCGTCAGCGCCCTGTCGGCGCACGGCCGCACCGAACAGAACCTGCACCGCCAGGTGAATCGGCCATGGGGCTGGTACGACAGCATCGATTCCGGCTCGCGCTTCCAGGTCAAGCGCATCATGGTCAAGCCGGGTGCGAGCCTCAGCCTGCAAATGCACCACCATCGTGCCGAGCACTGGATCGTCGTGTCCGGCACGGCAGAGGTGACCAACGGCGACAACGTGACCCTGCTCACGGAGAACCAGAGCACCTACATCCCGCTCGGCCAGACGCACCGCCTTGCCAATCCCGGCAAGGTGCCGCTGGAAATCATCGAGGTCCAGTCCGGCTCCTACCTGGGCGAGGACGACATCGTGCGGTTCGAGGACACGTACGGGAGACAATGACCGGTTGCGTCGCGCCGGCCTGCCGGCCGCGTCCCGGATTGCCAGCCACGTGAAAAAGACCCGCTACTCCATGCGCCTTCTCTCCACTTCGATCATCGGTTGCGTACTCGGCGCACTGTTCCTGGCCGGCTGTGCCCAGCTGCCTACCGTGGGACCGAGCACCAAGGAAGTTGAACAAGGCGGCCGCGCCGCCGACGCCACGATCCAGGTCGTCGAACTGACCGACGGCGTCGCGCGCCAACTGCTGGCTCAGCACCGGCAGAGACTGTTCTCCGATGCCCTCGGCGACGCGCCCGGCCAGTACGGCGGCATTGGCCCGGGCGACGTGCTCGAGGTGAACATCTGGGAGGCGCCGCCGGCAACCCTGTTCGGCAGCGGCGGCGCGCTCATCGACCCCCGAGGCGCCATGGCCGCCAGCCGCGGCACGGCGTTGCCAGAACAAGTGGTCGACCGCGACGGCTACATCGTCGTGCCGTTCGCCGGCAAGGTGCTGGCACGCGGCCAGACACTCGCGGCCATCGAGTCGGAGATCGTCAAGCGGCTGACCGGCAAGGCGAACAAGCCCGAAGTCATCGTACGGCTGACGCGCAACAGCGCCTCGACCGTCACAGTCGTGGGTGAAGTGGCGAACAGCACGAAGCTGCCGTTGACGCCCACGGGGGAGCGCCTGCTTGATGCACTGGCTGCCGCCGGCGGGGTGCGCCAACCGGTGAACAAGATGACGGTGCAGATCACGCGCGGCTCACAGTACTTCGCACTTCCACTCGAGACGGTCATCCGTGACCCACGCCAGAACGTGCCGCTGTGGCCCGGCGACGTCGTCACGGCGATGTTCCAGCCGCTGTCATTCACGGCGCTCGGCTCGACCGGCAAGAACGAAGAGATCAACTTCGAGGCCCAGGGCATCACGCTGGCCCAGGCGCTGGCACGCGCGGGTGGACTGGTCGACACGCGCTCCGACCCACGCGGAGTCTTCATCTTCCGATTCGAGCCGCAGGGCACGCTGCCATGGCCCCAGCAGCCCGCCGCCACCACACCCGACGGCCTCGTTCCCGTGGTCTACCGCATTGACCTGAAGGATCCCGGCAGTTTCTTCGTGATGCAGACCTTCGGGATGAACAACAAGGACATCCTTTACGTCTCCAACGCGCCGGCGGCGGAGTTGCAGAAGTTTTTGAACTTGGTGTTCTCGGTTGCCTATCCGGTGCTGAATGTCATTCAGGTGACGAAGTAGCGTCTCGCGGTCTTTGCATCGTCTGTCTCGCGATCTGTCCTAGTTGTCATGTTCATCTCGTACGCGCAGAACTTCGAGGATGTGATGCTGTGGCGCGCGCTGAAGCACGTCAGCCAGGGTTGCTACATCGACATCGGAGCGCAGGACCCGGTCGTCGACTCCGTCAGTTTGGCGTTTCACGAAAGAGGCTGGCTCGGCATACATGTCGAACCATGTGCCCACTACGCAGATCTGCTTCGCCAATACCGCGAGGGCGATCTCGTGATCCAGGCGGCAGTCGGCGATGAGCCAGGCATCTCACCCTTCTTCGAGATCCCAGGCAGCGGAATTTCGACACTCGATCCGTCGATTGCGCAGCTTCACTGCCAGCGGGGGTTCACTGTCGAGTCGAAGACGACGCCGGTCATCAC
The DNA here is from genome assembly GCA_036377015.1 of Piscinibacter sp. Lineage (GTDB taxonomy): Bacteria > Pseudomonadota > Gammaproteobacteria > Burkholderiales > Burkholderiaceae_C > Albitalea. The sequence continues at coordinate 90,701 of DASUZE010000052.1, forward strand.
ACTGTCGTCAGTGCTGTCCCAGGCCGCACGAGAAGTTCATTGGCTGAAGATCGATGTCGAGGGTTTCGAAAGGCAGGTGCTGAGCGGCTGGGGTGACAGCCCGGTCAGACCTTGGATCGTTGTCGTGGAAAGTACTGCGCCGCTCACATCGACCGAGACGCACGGCGAGTGGGAAGAGTTGCTGCTGGGGAAGGGCTACGCCTTTGCATACCTCGATGGACTGAACCGATATTACGTTTCTGAGTCGCATGCCGACTTGTTGGACCGCTTCGCGGCTCCTCCGAACGTGTTTGACGACTTCGCGATCAACGGCACCGGAAGTTCCAGTTACCACCGGGCCCTGAAGGATCGCATCGAGTCCCAAGCCCGAGTGTTCGAGGACCGGATAACGGCCGAAAGAGAGTCGAGCAGGACCGAATTGGCCGCCGAACGCGTGCGCATCCGGGAGAACGAGTCGGCCTGGGCCCAGCTGCGCGAAGCCCTTACCCAAGAGATTGCCGAGGCACAGCGCGAGCTTTCGGTCGCGCGATTGGATACAGAAGCCTGCCGCGAGGAATCGGGGCGGCGTGAGGCGCGCTTGCACTCCCTGGAAGAACAGTTCGCTGCGGCACGCCAGGCGCATGCGGAACGGGATGAACTGCTCCACTCCGCACTGCGCGAGCGGGCCACGCGAGAAGAAGAAATCGCGTCGCAACTCCTTGAAGTGCAACGGGAGTTTGCAAGACTTGCCACCCAGTCTTGGCAGTCCATCGAAACGGTGAAGAATGGGCACGCCGAGAGCGAGCGCCGCTTCGCCTCGCTGGCTCAGGCGCTGGAACGCAGCATGGCCGAGCAATTGGCAGCGGCGCAGGCAACCGCCGCAAGAACGGCAACAGCGCTCAGGCTGACTCAGGCGGAACTGGACCGGCTTCGACGATCTTGGCGATGGCGGCTACTGCATCCATTCGGAATCGAAACAGGTTCTTCCGGCAACAGCAGGTGGCCCGATCTTCCGGCGGTTGGCACGGAAGTCGCAACGATGGCGCACGTGCCGCAGCTTCCCGGCAGTCCTAACAACACCAATCCATCACCGGCAACGCCGGCTGACCCTCGCTCGAACATGATGTCATCCGCTGGACAATCCACCGCGTCGGAACCGGATCTCGATGCACTGCTGGCATGGCACGGCAGCGACTTCTTGCAGAAGGCGTACCAAGCCATCTTGAAGCGCGATCCAGACGAGTCGGGGCTCGCGTTCTACTTGCGTGAGCTGAAGTCAGGCGTCTCGAAGGTGGTCATCCTCTACCGACTGATCCACTCCGTCGAAGCGAGGTCCCGCGGGCTTCGGTATCCGACGCTGAATCGTGAGATCCAACGGCGTCTGCCCAAGTGGCGCGCTTTCGCGAGGAAAGCCCGCTCGCTCGTGCGTAGCGGGCGGTCGGACGAAATGCAGGCGTTGCAGGACCTGCTCGCGCTGGACGGCAAAGACTTCATCGAGTCTGCGTACCGCACCCTGCTGCTGCGCGATCCCGACGAGTCGGGCATGCGCCACCACCTCGACCTGCTGATGTCCGGCCATCCGAAGGTCAGCATCCTCGCCCGGATGTTCGATTCACCCGAACGACGCGAGCTCGACACGGCCGTTCCAGGCCTGGAGCGAGCCATCCTTGCACACCGAGCCAGACGATTGCCGCTGCTGGGTGCACTCTTCAGTCGCGGACGCGTCGAAGGGTATTCGGCTTCGGAGTTTCTCCTGCGTCGCATGGACCAGCGCCTGGACATGGCATTCCAGGCGATCTCCGCCAATACCACCGAGTGCAAGAAGAGCACCGCGCACATCACTCGACTCGTCGACGATCTGGCTGTAGGCCTCAAGATGCCTTCGGCACCCGCAGGTGTCCAGCGCAAGACCGAGGGCATCTCTGGGGGGGGCGTCCGGCAGGGAGCGTTGCAGTCGACAGACTCGCGCAACTTCCGGCTTGCAACGCCCAGTGCGGATCGAATGTTCGCTGCGTCCATCATCTACTTCTACGTGGACCACACGGTCCGCTGTCCGATCAACACTGGCATGCAACGCGTCGTGCGGCGTCTCGGAAGGTCCCTGCTCGAGAGCGGCCAGCGCACCGTGTTCGTCAAGTGGGACCCGGATCAGAAGGCGATCGTTCTGGCGAGCCAGGAAGACTTGGCACATCTCGCGAAGTGGCACGGGCCCCAGCTGACGGTATCCGATCTGGCCGCCTATCCAAAGGCTACTTCCGAAATGGTCCGCGTTCCTGAAGCCAACCTGCCCGGCGGATGGCTGCTCGTTCCCGAAGTGACACACATCACGTATCACCCTGAGCCGGTCACACTGGACATCATGCTTGCGGCCCGACGGATGCAACTCGGCACCGCGTACATCTACTACGACGCGATCCCGCTTCGCCTGCGCGAATACGCCGATACCGGCTCGAAGCACGAGCTCTACATGCAGCAACTGTTGCTTGCAGACGTTGTGATCCCGATCTCGCGGCGGTCCGGCGCGGAACTAGAGCGCTTCTATCACGGCTATCAGGAGAGCACTGAGGCGCGACCGCATATCTGCCCCCTGCAGCTCCCCGCAGAGTCGCAATTGTCTCTTCGTCAAACCAACTGCAGCGAGCCCACTGAACCCGTGATCCTGTGCGTCGGCTCGATCGAGCCGAGGAAGAACCAGCTGCGCTTGCTGGAGGCGTTCGACGAGTTCTGCCGAGAACATCCCGACACCCGTTGGAAGCTCGTGCTGGCGGGCAACTTGCGAGGTGACGTCGCCGCGGCGGTAGGTGCCTTCATCTCTCGAAATCCAAGGATCAGTCACGCCCAGAACATCTCCGACCCGGAGCTCGACGCCTTGTACCGCGCGTGCAGCTTCACGGTCTTCCCGTCGCTCGAGGAAGGATTCGGTTTGCCCATACTGGAGAGCCTGTGGTACGCCAAGCCGTGCATATGCGCGGACTACGGTGCAATGGCCGAGGTGGCCGACGGAGGTGGGTGCTATGGCGTCGACACGAGCTCCGTCAGCGCATTGAAGGGCGCATTGACGCAGGTCGCCCTGGACCCCCACCTGCGGCACAGGCTCGCGCAGGAAGCGGCGAACCGTCCGCTGGCAACGTGGGATGAGTACTCCGATGAAGTCCTTGCGCTTCTGAGCAAGCAGAACAACCCGATGAGGCGAGTCGGACGCATCTACTATTGGGTGGACAACACGGCCATCAATTCGAGCAACTCCGGCATTCAACGGGTCACACGACAACTCGCCAAGGCGCTGATTGCCATGGGAGCAGACGTGGTGCCTGTTCGTTGGAACAGCTCACTAAAGAAGCTAGCCCCGGCCACCTCGTCCGAACTGGAACACCTCGCGTGCTGGGACGGGCCGAACCCCCGAAGCTGGTCTGCATGGTCGGATCCAAGCGGGGAACAAGGTGCGTGGCTGTTGCTTCCTGAGTTGACTCATGGCGAGTTGCCATACGTCAAGCGTCACGCAGCCGACCTGGGGCTGCGCTGCGGCGCCGTCTTCTACGACGCCATCCCGTACAAGCTGCGGAACGAGTACGGAAACGAATTCGGGGAGAACCACCGCCAGTACATGGTCAGCCTCTTCGAGTTCGACAAGGTATTTCCGATTTCGGCGTTCTCGCGACTGGATCTGCTGAGCTTCTACCTCCTCGCGAACTTCCGCTCGACCGGGCTCGACCATCGCATCCGTGCAATACCTCTTCCAGACGAGTTCTCATCGTCTCCACGCGTGCTCCATTCGAAAACGAACGACGGCAATGTCATTGATGTTCTTTCCGTGGTCTCGGCAGAACCGCGGAAGAACGTGCTGACCTTGCTGAAGGCCTTCGAGCGAGCACAGCAAAAGACCACGCGGCCCTTGCACCTGACCATTGTGGGTCGCCGCATCGCTGCATTCGAACCTCTTGCAAAGGAGATGGAAGCGCAAATCGCGCGCATCGGCAGCGTCAATTGGGAGCAAGACGTCGACGATGCCCGTCTTTCGGAGTTGTATGCCCGCAGCGACTTCACGGTGTTTCCGTCGCTGGAGGAAGGTTTCGGCTTGCCGATTCTGGAAAGTCTATGGAACGGCCGGCCGTGCATCTGCGATAACCAGGGCGCCATGCTGGAAGTCGCGTCGGGAGGCGGCTGCGTGGCGGTGAACATGAGAGACGTCGACGCCGTCTCCGGCGCGATCGTTGATCTTGCAGGATCGAAAGACAAGCGCGCCGCACTGGCGTTGGCTGCGACCCAGCGCCACGTCCGCACGTGGGCGGACTATGCCGCGAGCATCGTCCGTGAACTGGCCTTCGACGTGGACGCCCCGAAGCGGCCCGTGGCAACGATTTCCGAGCAGCTCCGAGTGCTCGCGGAACTCCCGAATCTGACGCCTCGCCCGTTGCTGTCCGTGTGCATCAGCACATACAACCGCGCAGGTTGGTTGTCGGTCGCGCTTCGCAACCTCGCGCGCATGCTGCCATCGGCCCAACCGGACATCGAGATCGTCGTTTGCGACAACTGCTCCTCAGACTCGACGCCCGAAGTCGTCAAGCCATATTTGTCGCGCGTGGATTTCCGGTATTTCCGAAACCCGCATAACGTCGGCATGCTCGGGAATCTGAGGGTAACAGCCCACCATGCGCGCGGAAAGTACATCTGGATCCTGGGCGATGACGATCTTCCTTTCACAGAAAGCATCGAACGAGTCCTCCAGGCCATCCGCAACCATCCGCCAGCCGCATTGATCTACCTGAACTACGCGTACACGCGCGAGACCGATGCCGCGGCGGTTACCGATCTGGATGGATTCCTGGCCTCTGGAACGCCCGTCACGCAACCTTCTTCCGATCGGGTTGCTCTCGTGAAGGACATCGCTGCGGTCAATGAAAACCTGTTCACGGCGATCTACTGCCTCGTCTTTCGACGGGATCACGCATTGCGCGCGTACTCGCAGGACACCAGCGGTCGACCGTTTTCAACCATGCGCACGAGCATCCCGACCACTTACCACGTCCTCAATCACATGATGGAAGAGACTGCTGTGTGGCTGGGCACGCCGCAACTGCTCGTCAATTTCAATGTTTCGTGGAATGCCTACGCATCCCTGCAAATCCTAGAACGGGTACCGGAGGCTCTTGATCTCGCAGAGATGAAGGGAGCAGATCCGAAGGGCATCGACAAGCTGCGCGAAAACCTCATTCCCGGATACGTTCACTACTTCAATGAAATCTACGGCGAGGACAAGATGGGGAATCATCTGCACTTCTCCATCACGAGGGTGGTGAGCCGGATACGCCATCTCAGCCTGTTTCCGACGGTGGCCCCGGATCTCGCTGCCATCTACAGAAGAGCCTATTCCGCTGGCCATCCGGCAGCCAACGTCGACCCGGCGCTCATTTTTGGCCGAAGTCTCAATTCCAACGATTCTGAGAAAGTGGAGTGATCATGTACAGAGAAATCAGCGAATGTCGCGTCGGAGGTGGAAAGAACCTCGTCACCGTGCTCCAACTGGGCCACCAGGCTCTGACGGGCGTCTTTCCGAAGAGTGCCGCGGAGCAGATCACGACCGGACCGCTGGAACTCGTGTGGTGCCCAGACAGCGGGCTGCTTCAGCTTCGGCACTCGTACGAACCGTCGGAGATGTACGGCGAAAACTATGGCTATCGATCCGGCTTGAACCAGTCGATGGTCAATCATCTGACGGACAAGGTCAGCTATCTGGAGCGGTTGGTCCAGCCGCGTGCCGGTGACGTGGTTGTCGACATCGGCAGCAACGACTGCACGACACTGAAGGCATACAAGACCCCGGGGCTTCGTCGGATCGGCATTGATCCCACCGGAAACAAGTTCGCTGAGTTCTATCCGCCGGACGTGGCGCTTGTGCCGGACTTCTTCTCCGCCGCAGGCTACCGATCGGTGGAGACACGACCGGCGCGGATGGTGACGTCGATCGCGATGTTCTACGACCTGGAAGCGCCGATCGAGTTCGCGCGCCAGATCGAGACGATCTTGGCCGACGACGGTGTGTGGCACTTCGAGCAGAGCTACATGCCTTCTATGCTGAGGCTCAACTCCTACGACACGATCTGCCACGAGCACCTCGAGTACTACTCGCTCGCCGCAGTCAAGCGGATCCTGGATGCGGCGGGGCTTCGTGTGGTCGATGTCGTGATGAACGCAGTCAATGGTGGCAGCTTCGCCGTTACCGCCGCCAAGGCCGCAAATCGAACGGTCAAGGCAAACCATGCCGTGATCAACTGGCTGCTCGAGCAGGAAGACCGCATGGGCCTCAATACGCCGAAGCCCTATCGCGAGTTCGAAGAGCGTGTGTTTCGCCATCGTGACGACTTGAAGCGCCTGATCGCCGCGCTGAACGCCGACGGCAAGAAGGTCCTGGGCTATGGTGCCTCAACAAAAGGGAACGTCGCCCTTCAGTTCTGCGGGCTCACCGCCAAGGACATCCCGGCGATTGCCGAGGTCAACACCGAGAAGTTCGGACGCGTCACACCTGGTACCCATATTCCCATCGTTTCCGAGGCCGAAGCAAAGGCGATGAAGCCCGACTACTTCCTCGTCCTTCCGTGGCACTTCAAAGAAGGCATCCTTCGACGCGAGAAAGAGTATCTGGCAAGCGGCGGACGGTTCATCTTCCCGTTCCCCGAAATCGAAATCATCTAAGGGCATTGAATGAAATCCGCTGTCATTACAGGAATCACCGGACAGGACGGTGCCTATCTGACCGAATTGCTGATCGCCAAGGGGTACGAGGTCTACGGCACGTTCCGCCGAACGAGCTCCGTCAACTTCTGGCGACTCGACGAACTCGGGCTCACGAGGCACCCCAAACTGCACCTCGTCGAATTCGACCTGACCGACCTGAGCACTTGCATTCGCCTGCTGGAGAAAGCGCGCCCGCAGGAGGTCTACAACCTGGCAGCCCAGAGCTTCGTCGGCGTCTCGTTCGAGCAGCCGATCACCACCGGTGAAATCACGGGGATCGGAGCGCTGAACCTGCTCGAGGCAATCCGCGTCGTGGACAAGACGATTCGCTTCTACCAGGCCAGCACGTCGGAAATGTTCGGCAAGGTGCAGGCGATTCCGCAGATGGAAAGCACGCCCTTCTATCCTCGCAGTCCCTACGGCGTTGCCAAGCTCTACGCGCATTGGATGACGATCAACTACCGTGAGAGCTACGACATCTTCGGTTGCAGCGGCATCCTGTTCAACCATGAATCGCCGCTTCGCGGTCAGGAATTCGTAACCCGAAAGATCACCGACTCCATGGCGAAGATCCGCTTGGGCAGGCTTGACCTGCTCGAGTTGGGCAACCTGGACGCCAAGCGGGATTGGGGCTTCGCCAAGGAGTATGTAGAGGGGATGTGGCGGATGCTGCAGGTCGATCGGCCGGACACCTATGTGCTGGCCACCAATCGCACCGAGAGCGTTCGCGACTTCGTCACCATGGCAGGGAAGGCTGCGGGCTTCGAGATTGCGTTCCGCGGGTCGGCGGAACAGGAGATCGGCATCGACGCAAAGACGGGCAAGACGATCGTGCGCGTGAACCCCAAGTTCTATCGCCCGGCCGAAGTCGATCTGCTGATCGGCGATGCAACCAAAGCGAAGCAGGCCCTCGACTGGGAACCTCGTACAACACTCGAACAGCTGTGTCAGATGATGGTGACGGCCGACATACGACGCAACGATGCCGGGTTTGCGTACTGAATCGCACGGTGCCAAGGACGGCGGCGCCAGCGGTTGCCGGCCTTGTGTCTCTGGCGAGTTTGCGGGCGATTCATGAGCAATAAGGTCCTCATTACCGGAATCGACGGATTCACGGGACGGTACCTCGCACCTGAGCTGGCCATCTCGGGTTACGAGGTGCATGGCACTGTGACCCATGCCCGCCAGATCGCAATGCCGGAAGTCGCATTCATGCACGAGTGCGACTTGACGAATCCTTCTCGCATAGTCGAGGTGGTGCAGGCGGTCGAGCCACAGGCAGTCGTGCATCTCGCTGGCGTCTCCTTCGTCGCTCACGGCGACATCGAGGCGATGTACCGGATCAATCTGGTTGGCACCCGGCATCTTCTCCATGCCCTAAGCCAATCCACGTTTCGACCACGGGCCGTTCTCATCGCCAGCAGTGCCAACGTCTACGGGAACAGTACGGAGGGCGTGATGGACGAGTCCACGCCACCCGCACCTGCGAACGACTACGCCGTCAGCAAGCTCGCCATGGAGTATGTCGCCAGGCTGTACGCCGATGCATTGCCGATCATCGTCGCGCGTCCGTTCAACTACACCGGTGTCGGTCAGGCGGAGTCGTTCCTGCTTCCGAAGATCGTGGCCCACATTCGCCGCAGCGAACGCAAGATAGAGCTCGGCAACCTGGACGTCGCACGGGACTTCTCCGATGTGCGCATGGTTGTGCAGGCATACGCCCGGCTCCTCGGCACACCGGCCGCCGTCGGGAGCACATTCAACGTCTGCTCCGGAAAGGCGTATACGTTAAATGAGGTACTGGACCTGGCGCACAGCGTGTCCGGCCGACGTCTGGAAGTTCGCGTCAATCCGGCGTTCGTTCGTCCCAACGAAGTCAAGATGCTCCTGGGGAGCCGCGCACGTCTTGAGGCTTGTATCGGACGCCTGGATCCGTTCGAGCTGCGCGATACCTTGCATTGGATGCTCAATGCATAGACGAGACGGCAATTCTCGTTGCTCGGTTCGACTGCTCTGACATGGTTCTTTTTCACGTCATCGCCGGCGACGCTGCCCAGGCGAGTCGCGGCGCATCCGATTCGATGCGATAGTCGCTCTCCTTGTTTTCTCCATCAATAAGGGAAGATCGCATGAGCGTTTTTCATCGGGTATCAGCCGCGCTGTTCAGTTGCGCCGCTGTACTACTCCTGGCACTGCCGCAGGTTGCCTCTGCTCAAGCCACGCGCACCTGGGTCTCGGGCGTCGGCGATGACGCCAACCCCTGCAGCCGCACCGCGCCCTGCAAGACCTTCGCCGGCGCCATCAGCAAGACGGCCGCCAACGGCGAGATCAACTGCATCGACTCGGGCGGCTTCGGCACCGTGACGGTCACGAAGTCAATCATCATCGACTGCAAGGGCGTGCTTGCGGGCGTGCTGAACGCCGGCACCGGGGGAGTCATCATCAACATCGCGGGCGGCCAGGTCACCTTGCGCAACCTCGACATCCAGGGCGCCGGGACCGGCACCGTCGGGGTTCGCGTCCTCGCAGCGGCTGCGGTGCAGCTCGACGAGGTCGTCATCCGCGGTCAGTCGGGCAGCGGCCTCGAGGTCGTGCCTTCCGCCAACACCCATGTCACGGTCTCTCGATCCCTGATCCGCGACAACGCGGCGCACGGAATCCTCGTCAACCCCAGTGGTGGCGTCTCGCGTGTCTCGGTGGCCCACACGACGTTGGCAGCCAATGCGCTAACCGGCCTGCGCGCCAACGACAATAGTTCGGTCGACATCAGCGACACGGTGCTCACGGGCAACGGAACTCACGGCGCGACGGCTGCGTCGGCTGGCGGCCCAGTGAACATCACGCTGGAACGCACCGTCAGCTCGGCCAACGGCAATGGCGGCGTGCTCGTTTCTGGAGGGGGTGCAGTCATGTGGCTATCGAACACCCTGCTCATGGGCAACGCCTACGGCTTCTATCCGGCAGTGGGCGGCGGACAGTACCTGTCGTTCGGCAACAACCGCTCGGTGGGCAACTCCACCTCGAATGGCACTCCGACCGGCGGCGTCGTGCCGATGCTGTGAGCTAGGCCGGCCGGTAGAGGCCGTCGGTGCCGACGAACGGCGCAAGGGCTTCGCGGACCTGCGCAAATTCGCCGGCAGACAGGGTGTCCTCGGCCACGAGCGGCTGCTCTGAGCGGACGTGTCCCCGATGCAGGAACGACTCGGGGTCGTAGTAGGAGAACCCGATGTCCACCATGCGAACGCCTTTCTCCATGTGCACGACCTTCGCATACGTTGCGCGCTTGTTGTGCCGCTCCAGTAGCCGGCGGGCTTCCTGCTCCTCGACCGATCCCAGGAGACAGGCCTGGATGGCAATGATCACCGCCAGAGGATCGCTCTCGATCGTACGGTAGTCGATGTCGCTCGTTCCGGTCTGCCCGGCGTGCCAGCGCAGCCAGCCGAGAATGCTGGCGATCGAGTCGGAAACACTGAAGCCGAAGGTGCCTGCCCAAGAAGCGACGGCGTCCTCCGGCTTGCGGTAGGTGCAGATGGCCTTGGCCTGCCCGCTGGAGATCAGGTTGCACACCTGAGGATCGGGTTGATGGCTCTTCAGGATGAAATGGTCCACGCGCGGGCGCTCGGCTTGGGGTGGCAGGCTGTTGTCCGACGCCCAGGCCGTCGTACCCCGCGCCTGCAGCAGCTCGCGTGCGATATTGAACGAGAAGGTCGAGCCGCTGCGCGGCATGCCCGCGATGATGACGATCATGTCCTGCCGGTTTGGAAAGGGGTGCGCATCACGGTGCCGAGAAAGTCGCGCCATTGCGGCAGGATGCGCTCGGGCAGGTACCGCGACGCCACCTGTGCGCCCCGCGCCGTCAGCACGAGGCGACGCTCTTCATGCTGCGCGTCGATCAGCCGATCGATGGCGAGAGCCGCTTCACCCACCGAGTAGGGACTGAAGTACTCGGCCGCGTCGTCATAGACATCGCGATGGACAGGGATGTCGGAGGCTGCCACCACGCCGCCGCAGCGCATGGCCTCGACGCCGGAGTAGTCGAACCCTTCGGCCAAACTCGGACAGACCGTTGCTTTCGCATGCCGGTACAGCAGCCGAAGCTCGTCGGCGGGCACGTCTTCGAGGAGGAAAAGGTCGCCACGCTCGATCCAGGGCCGGAACCGAGCGAGGATCGCGTCCTGGTCCCAGCCCATGCTGCCGACGACGACGAGCTTGAGCTCGGGATGCCGCTCGTTCTTCAACTGTTCCCACGCACCGAGCAGTGTCAGGTGGTTCTTGCGCGGCTCGATGGTCGACACCATCAGCAGGTAGGCTGGCGGCGCGCTAGGGAGCGCCTGCGCCTGGCTGCGCACACCCACAGCCGCGTTGGCGCGCTTGTCCAGGATCTCCCGCACGCGCACCGGCGACGACACTTGCGGGAAGTAGTGATGCGACAGCATGCACGGAATGGTCACGGCGCGAGGCTCGGCCTGCGGAAAAATGGAAACCAGATCGCGCCGCGTCGCCTCTGACGCACAGGCGAACCATGCGCCGCTCTTGACGTTTCGCCGCAGGGCCTGGTAGTGCGAAGCCTGGTGGAATGTCTTGCGCGTGATGGTGTGCGGCAGCAGCAGCGGAATCGCGTCCATGTAGCGTACGACCAGCCGCGTGGGCTTGGCGAGCACCGCCGGATATGGCGTCTGCGCGATCATGACGTCGATACCCCGGGTATCGAGCGTCGGATACATCGCGTGGCCGAGGCGGCGGGTCAGCAGCCCGCAGGCATGCATGGCGCCGTACGGCTCCTGCGCCACCCTCAGCGGTGCACGTGTCACCGCGTCGAAGTCCTCGGCGGGAAGCGTCTTGGCGAACAGACTGCGCCAGACGAAGTCGCGGAAGTGCTCGGGGTCGAAGGCCGTGAGCTTTTGGCGCATGCCGAGCAGAGTCGCCATAGTGAGCCATGCTGGCGACGACATGGATTGCGCCGTGCGTCGCCAGTGCTCCAGCCGCTCGCGGCGAGTGGGTTGCTGCAAGGACACCACGACCCGCGACATGCGATTGACGGCCTGGTCCGGCGGCAGCCGGTGGCGTTCTTCGCCGTTGAGGGTTCCTGGCAGCCCTTGCGCAAGCACGCGGCCGCCGCTTTGCAGCAAGCCTTCGACCGACATCCCGTCGAGCCCACAGAGACCGCGAAAGAGCAGTCGGTTCTCCTGCGGAATGCCCGCGTGGCCTCCTTCCAGGGCCGGTCGCATTTCGAGAAGAATCTTCAAGGCCGGTATCGAATTCTGTTGACGAGCGATACTCATGCGGTGCCGGACTCGTAGAAGTGGTACGCCTCGTCGACGCTCGCAAACGAATGCAACCGGCCCTCGTGCAGCACGCATGCGCTTTCGCAGTGTTGGCGGATCACGTTGGGGTCGTGAGACACCAGGATGAACGCGCGGTCCTTGCGCTTCTGGAACAATTCGGCGTGGCAGCGCTCGTGGAATCGGGCGTCGCCCACGACCATCGTCTCGTCGATCAGGAAGCAGTCGAACTCCACGGCCATCGACAGCGCGAAGGCGAGGCGCGTGGCCATGCCCATCGAGTAGTGGGACACCGGCTCGCGGAAGTACACGCCTAGCTCGGTGAAGTCTTCGACGAAGGCGACCTTGGGCCGGTAGTCGACACCATAGATGCGGCAGACGAACTTCAGGTTGTCGAGCCCCGTCAGGTGCGGCTGGAAGGCGCCGCCGAATGCGAGCGGCCACGACACGCTCATGCCGCGCCGGATGCGGCCCGAGGAAGGCTTCTCGGCGCCGCTCAGCAAGCGGATCAGCGTCGACTTTCCGGCGCCGTTGCGACCCAGGATGCCGACGTTGCGGCCGCGCTCCAGCCGCATGTTGATGTTGTCGAGCACCAGCCGTTTGCCGAGCCGCGTCTTGTACGTCTTGCAAACGTTCTCGATGGAGATCATGGCGCCTCCACGCGGCGTCCCGCGTCACGTGCAAGGAACAGCCCGATGAGGTTGAGCGCCAGGCAACACAGTGCCATGTACGCCGCGTCGTGGTGCGTTCGTACGGTGTTTCCGAAAAAGCCCTCGCGAACGATCTCGACGCCGTGCACCATCGGCAGGAGCAACACCACGTCCTGCCCCTTCTTGGGCAACCACTCGACCATGAACGCCGCACCCGACAGAGGAAAGAGAAGGTACGACGTCGGATGCCAGATTCGGTCGACGAGCTCGGAGTACGAGGTTGCTGCACCCAGCACAAGGCCCAACGAGGCGCCGAACCATGCGAGCATCAGCCACCCGCCGATCACTTCCAACATGTCGACCGGCGGCGACATCATGTCGAGCGAAATGAAGACCACGGACAGCAGAGTGAACGATGCCGTCGCCCCTGCCAGTTCCAGGACGATGCGCGTAATGAACAGGTCGATCACCTGCACGTTGCGGTGATAGAGCAGGTTGAAGTTGTGGTGAATCGCCTGGTTGCACTTCGTAGCCGTGTTCCGCCACATCAGCACGGACGAGTAGCCCGTGATGGCGAAGGCGACGATCGGAATGCCCGAGCCGTGGCTCAGGCCCGCGGCCGACCACAGCGCCGACACACCCAGCGTGAACAGCGCCGGCTCGCCGATGAGCCAGAGCACGCCGAGGTTTTCTCGGCCGAAGCGCGTGATGACCTCGCGCATCAGCAGCGCGCGGATCACGCGCAACTGCAGGCGCAACGACCGCAGCAGCGAGCCTTCGGATGACACCCTGCGCCCTTCAGTCCGTGTGCTCTTTGATGCTCGCCACCACGAGGCTCACCACGCCCCAGAGGATCAGGCCGAGCACGAACACCATCAACACCGATCGCACGCGACGCGGCTCGGCTGCCGTGTCCGGCAGGTTGGGCTGCACCAGGCGCTCGAGATAGAGCTGCTTGCGCTGCGCTTCGTTGCGCGCGGACTCTAGCGAAGCCAGCGCCTGCGCCAGCTGACGCTCGGCGAAAGTCTTCTCCAGCTGCAGGCGGTCATAGCTGGTAGCTTTGGACGTGAACGACCCCTGCCCTCCCGCGACACGCCCGCTTTCCTGGGCGATCGCGAGCTCCAGCGTGTCGATGCGGTTTTTCACAGCCGGAATCTGAGGGTTGTTCGGTGACAGTTGCTTGAGCTGAGCCATCTGCGCCTTCGCGCTCACGAGTTCTTCCTTCAGCTTGGCCACGCCCTGAAGTTCCAGGCCCGCCTGCCGCTCCGGATCGAAAATCGACTGGCGGTTGCGGAAGCCCGACAGAGCCAGTGATGCCGTCTTGGCCCGCTCTTCGGCGACCTGCACTTCCTTTTCGGCCGTGCCGATGAGGTCCTGGCGGCTGCGCGTATTGAGGTTGTTGACCAGGCGCTCGCCCATCTGCAACAGCAGGTCGTTGAAGTTGCGCGCTTCCTCGGCCGTGAAGGCACGCACATAGAGCACGGTGATCGACGAAATCGGGTCGTAGTCGACCGTCACGTGGCTGCGGTAGTAGCGGTACAGCGCCTCGAAGCTGTCGTCCCAGGCGCCCACCCCGGGAAATCGGTTGAAGACGTCGATCCTCTCCGACGAGAACGCCCGGCGCAGTTGCAGTTGCTGTTCGAGCTCGCGCAGCGCGTCGCGCGAGAGCACGTAGTCATGGACCGAGTAGGTATCGTCCTGAGCGCGCGTGAAGCCGGTGCTTTGCAGCAAGGCGCCGATCGTGGTCTGCGCCTGGCGTTGCGGATTCTTCACCACGAAACGGGCCTCGGAGATATACACGTCCGAGGCGATCAGCCCGAAGTACACCGCCGCCAGGAGCGTGGGGATGGCGACCGTCAGCATGAAGATGCGGTCCAGCCGTGCCAGCAGCTGCCACACGCGCCCAGGGTTCGCCTTCACCTGGCCCTGCGCCTCCGTGGCCGGCACCGCGCTTTCAGCCGGCGCCAAGAAATCGTTCCTGTCCATGTCTCGTTCCGTCGCTGGCCATCAGCCGTCGATACAGTTGCTCCGTTTCGCGGACCATTGCCTCGGCATGCAGGCATTGCAGGTAGCGCTTGCGCGCCGCTTGCCCCAGGCGGGCCGCGTAGGCGTCGTCAGCGACGATGGCATTGATCGCGTTCGCCAGCGCCGCCGCGTCGCCAACCGGCACGGTGAGCCCCGTGACACCGGACTGGTTCACCCAAGGAACCGCCGACCCGGGGATGTCGGTCGCCACGACCGGCACGCCCATCGCCATCGCCTCGACCAGCACCACGCCGTAAGCTTCGGCTCGTTGGGTGGATGCGAGGCAGAAAACGCTGGCCGCGCGAAAATACGCGCCGATCTCGTCGTGGGGAATGGGTCCGACGAAGGCGACTTTGTGCGCCAACCCGCGCCGTACCACCTCGTCGCGATGGCGAAGGAGCAGCTCACCTTCACCGCCCGCGATGATAACGCAGTCGTCTTGCAGCATCGCCGCGGCATCGATCAATACGTCGAAACCCTTGTAGTACGTCATGCGGCCAAGTGAGAAGACGATGCGGCGCCCGCCGAAACGCTCGCGCAGACGCGCCGCCCCCGCCTCGTCCCCGGGTCGGGATGGATCGCTGATGCCGATCGGGATCACCGTGATCTTCTTGCGCCAGCCCCGCAGCCACGGCGAGGCCTCGGCATACGCGCGCGACGTGGCGATCAGGGCGTCCGCCCGGCGCAGCAACCAATGCTGCAGGGGACGGTACATCTGCAAGGCGAATCGCTGGCGGACGACATCGCTGTGCCAGTGCACGACCACCTTGCCACACGGGCGTGCCAGCCAGAGCGCCAGCGCGGTCATCGGATCTGGCATGTGCACATGCACGATGTCGGCGCGCCGAACCATCCCTGCGTGCGCGAGCAGCGCCGGCGTCACCGACATCGACAGCAGCCGTCCGAGCGAAGCGGCCCGGGTGACGGTGTAGCCGTTGCACGCATCGATCTCCGTTCGCATGGATGTGTTGGCACAAAGCACTTCCATCTCGAAGCCGCGGCGCGCCAGGCCCTCAGTGAGCTCCAGCGCCACCGATTCCATGCCACCGCTGACGGGACTGTAGAACTTGCACAGTTGCAGAACCTTCACCGGGCCAAACCCTCGATGAGCCCGTTCTCGGCCAGCGCCTCGAGCAGCGTCCCCGCCGAACGGGACCAAGTGAGCTCGGCCACGCGCCGCGCGCCGTCGCGCTTCAGGCGCTCGCGCAGCGCCGGGTGGTCCAGCACGCTCTGCATCGCGCCCGCAATGGCGGCCACGGAGCGTGGGTCGACGTACAAGGCTGCATCGGCACAGACCTCGGGCAGCGCGCCGGCATCCGAGGCGATGACCGGGCAGCCGCAGGACATGGCTTCGAGCGGCGGTAGTCCGAAACCTTCATAGAGCGAGGGGAAGACGAGCGCGGCGGCCTGCGCGTACAGGCCCTTCAGCTCGGCATCGCTGACGGGCCCGGCTCGCACGATCCGGGTGTCATGCGCGGCCACGCCCACTGCGGCGCCGGTGAAAACACGGGCGTCTGCGGCGCCCACGATGACCAGCCGCGTGTCCGCGGCGGCAAGCATGGCGAAGGCTTGCACGAGCGCCCCGTGATTCTTGTTCGCGCTGGCGCTGCCGACCGCCACGAAATACCGTCCTGGACGCAGCCCGAGCCGCTCGACGATCGAAGCGTCGGCCGGCGTGGCGCACAAGTGCTCGCCGCCGCCGTGCACGACCTGGATGCGCCTGGCCGGCACCCCCAGATGATGCATCAGCCGGCCACGAGAGAACTCCGATGAAGTCAGGACCAGAGCGGCCGCCCGTCCAAGGCGGCGGAACAGGAAGCGATACCAGGCCACGAACGACTTCCGGTAGGCGCCTGGGTGGTCGAAGACGGCCGCGTCGTACCACGTGCAGACCTGGTGTCCCTTGAGTGCCGGTGCCGATCCGGACAAGCCGAGCAGCAGGCCACGCCCGCAAGCCAGCGGAAGCAGCAGCTGCTCCCAGGCCGTCGGCGCCATCCAGCGCCACCCGAGGCAATGCACCTCGATGTGGCGAAGCACTGGCAGATTGCCGGTCGGCGGACACAGCAGGACCCACCGGGTATGGCTTGGCGCGGCGCCCTCGCCGAGGCGCCGGTCCAGTGCTGCCACCAGCTCGCGGGCCGCGCGTTGCACGCCGGTGATTCGCTGCGCCGTGAATTTCCCGTTGATGTAGACCGTGTTCAAGCTGACTGTTGCGACGGCGCTTCACCCTGCGCGGGCCCAGATGAATTTCGCTCCAAAGGGCGTGTCTGCGATGCCCCCACCCCCTTGCCTCACCGATAATGCGCGGCTGCATCGGTGCAGGCGAGTGAACCGCATCCCGGTATGGAACTTGTCATTATCAGTTTTCTCACTTCGGTCGTTGCCTCCCTGCTGGTTATTCGCTACACGCGCGGCCATGCGATGTTCTCGGTCGAGCTCCTCGATGGGCCCCAGCGATTCCACTCGGAGTCGGTGCCGCGCATCGGCGGCGTGTCGCTCATCCTGGCTGCCCTCGTCGCCTTCAGCTATACCGCCTCGACCGGCAGTGAAGACGCCATACTGCGTTGGCTGTTCCTCGCAGCGTCGCTGCCTGCGTTTCTCGCGGGCCTGGTGGAGGACGTGGCCCGCAACGTCTCGCCACATCGACGCCTGCTGATGAATGCGGCCTCGGCGGCGCTCGGCATCTGGCTGCTCGACGGCGTGCTCACGCGCACCGCCATTCCGGGCGTCGACTTGCTGATCCGCTGGTATCCGGTGGCTGTCGCGCTCACGGTATTCGCGGTCACCGGCGTGGCCAACGCGATCAACATCATCGACGGCTTCAACGGCCTGGCGTCAATGTGCGTGCTGATCATGCTGCTGGCGATCGGGTACGTGGCGTTCAACGTCGGCGACATCTTCATCCTGACCACGGCGCTCATCCTGTCCGGTGCCGTGCTCGGCTTCTTTGTCTGGAACTTCCCGGCCGGCCTCATCTTCCTGGGCGACGGCGGCGCCTATTTCCTGGGGTTCACGCTGGCCGAGCTGGGCGTGCTGCTCATCGAGCGCAACCCGAGCGTGTCGCCGCTGTGTCCTCTGCTGATCTGCGTGTACCCGATCGTAGAGACCGTTTTTTCAATCTACCGCCGCAAGTTCGTGCGTGGTGTCGCCGCCATTGCGCCTGATGGCATTCACCTGCATACGCTGCTGTACCGGCGTGTGCTGAGGCCGGCAACGCACGTGCAGCAGGATCGGCGCCAGATGGTACGCAACTCGCTCACCTCGCCGTACCTGTGGGCGCTGTGCCTGGCATCGGTGATTCCCTCCATCCTGTGGTGGGACAACACCGCTGTCCTCAGCGTCTTCCTGCTGCTCTTCGTCGTTTCGTACGTGTTCCTGTACTGGCGGATCCTGAACTTCAAGACCCCGAAGTGGCTGTTGTTGCAGCGTTGAGCGCCCGCGCCGGTCAGCGGCCCGAACGCCAATCGGCGAAAAGTCGCTCGGTGCATTCGCCGATGCTGTGCACCGACGTCAATAGGTGGACATCGGCCTTTGTCGGCGCCTCGTAGGGCGCCGACACGCCCGTGAAGTTGGCCAGTAGTCCCGCGCGAGCGCGACGGTACATCCCCTTCGGATCGCGGCTCTCGCAGACGGCGAGCGGGGCGTCGACGAATACCTCGCGAAAGCGTGGCTCCCCGATGATCCGACGCGCGCGCAGACGGTCGGCGGTGCTCGGCGCAATCACGGCCGCGATGGCGTGGATCCCGTTGTCGTTGAGCATTCGAGCCACTTCGGCGATGCGTCGAAGATTCTCCCGGCGGTGTGCGTCTTCGAAGCCGAGATCCGCGCACAGGCCGCGCCGCATCGCGTCACCGTCCAGCACGGCACAAGCCTGGCTCGCATGGCGGAACATCGCGGCGAGCGCGGCCGCCAACGTGGACTTGCCAGAACCCGGCAAACCCGTGAACCAATAGGTTAGGGTGGACATTCGTTTCGGCACGAAAGGAAGCTGCGCAACGAGCGCGCCATTCTACGGGCGCTGTGCAGGGCAGGCGCAGCGTCACCTCGCCTTGTACTCGGGCACGAACTCCTGAAGGCGTTGCCGCTGCTGCGCGGGCGTGTGCCGCGTTCCGCCTTCGCCAAGCCATGCGCCGAGCGCAGCCATCCACTCGTCGCTGGCGTGGCCGCGAATCTTCGCGATCCGCAAGCGGGCATGCGCGGACGGCAAGGTCTCGTCCGAATCGGCCAGCAGCTCTTCGTACAGCTTCTCGCCGGGACGCAGACCGCTGAAGACAATGCCGATCTCCCCTTCGCGATGACCGGACAGCCGAATGAGATTGCGCGCCAGGTCCACGATGCGCACCGGATCACCCATGTCGAGCACATACACCTCGCCGCTCTTCGCGAGCACAGCGGCCTGCAGCACGAGCCGGGATGCCTCCGGAGTCGTCATGAAATATCGCGTGATCTGCGGATGCGTCACCGTCACCGGCCCGCCTTTGGCGATCTGCTCCTTGAACTTCGGAATCACGCTGCCGCTCGAGCCCAGCACATTGCCAAAGCGAACGGCCACGAAGCGGGTCGTGTGGCCCTGCGTCGCAAGGTGAGACAGCACCATCTCGGCAGCGCGCTTCGTCGCGCCCATCACGTTGGTCGGGTTGACGGCCTTGTCGGTGGAGATCAGCACGAAGCGTTCGGCGTGGACCTCGGCGGCCGCTATCGCCGCATGCCAGGTGCCGAGCGTGTTGTTTTGCAACGCCGCCCAGGCGTTCTCCTCTTCCATCAGTGGCACGTGCTTGAACGCTGCCGCATGGAAGACCACGTGGGGCTTGTTCGCGTGGAACGTCGCGCGCAGGTGCTCGAGGTTCTTGACGTCGCCCATCAGCCGCACGACCGGCAGGTGTGGATGCCGCTCCGAGAGCTGCTGCTCGATCTGGTACAGCGCGAACTCGCTGAGCTCATACAGCACCATCGTGGCGGGCCCGTAGAGCGCGATCTGCCGGCACAGCTCCGAGCCAATCGACCCGCCGGCGCCGGTCACGAGCACTGTCTTTCCCGAGATCAGGTCTGCGATGCCGGCTTCGTCGAGTTGGACGGCGTCGCGACCGAGCAGGTCGTCCGGCTCGATGGCGCGCACGCGTTCGATGCGAGCCGTGCCGTGGCGCAGCTCGCTGAACGTTGGCACGGTCAGCACCGGCAGCCCGGTCGGCGACGCGAGCTCGATTGCACGGCGCCGCTGGGCCGCCGTGGCGCCGGGCATCGCCACGATCAGGTGGGTCGCCCCAGCCGTCACGTCGGCGCGCCGCACATCGTCGAGCGTGCCGAGCACCGGCGCGCCGAGAATGCGCGCACCGCGCTTGGCAGGGTCGTCGTCGAGCAGACCCAGCACGATCCAGCCCTCCTGGCGCAGCCCCGCCATCAACAGTCGCGCGGCCTCGCCTGCACCCATGACGACCGCGCGTCGTATCTCGGCGTCGCCGCCCGTGATGCGCGCGCGGGCATGCTCGTACAGCATGCGGTACATCACGCGCACCATGCACAGCCCCATCAGCGAGACGAGAGGGTGCAGCGCGAGTACGGCACGCGGCACCTCCCGCAACTGCAGCATCAGCACGAGCACCGCACCAGCCAGGCCGGCAACGCCGCACGCCAGCGTCAGCCGTCTGACTTCGCCAAATCCGGAGAAGCGCCACATGGCACGCGGAATCCGGGCGCCGGCGAACGTGAGCAGGTACACCCCTACGACGACCGCCATGACCCAGGCGTCGTAGAAAGGGCGGGACGACCACCAGCGCTCGAAGCCGAGCCGGAACAGGTATGTGAAGTTCCAGGCGATCGCGATCACGATGCCGTCGATCAGCATCGATACCAGGCGACGATGCGGTCGCAGCCGCGCCAACGCGCGGTCCAACCGGTGCCACACGGTCGTGCCAGTGATTGCGTTCCCGTCACTCATCGCGCAGCAGCGCCTTGAGCGTGAGCCCGATCAGCCGCAGGTCGGTGGCCAGCGTGGCGTCATCGACGTACTGCGCGGCCAGGCGCAGCTTTGCCGGCAGCACGACCTCGGTGTACTCGCGCTCCGGATCGTCGGCCCGCGCCAGCAGGGCGCTTTCGTCGCGGAACTGGATCGACGCGAGGTCGGTAATGCCGGGCCGCACGCTCAGAACCTTGTCGCGCAGCTCCGGCGGATAGATGGCGACATAGCGAGCAACCTCGGGCCGGGGACCGACGAAGCTCATCGCACCGCGCAGCACGTCGATCAGCTGCGGCAGCTCGTCCAGTTTGGCTCGGCGCAGCACGCTGCCGGCGCGTGTGATCCGCGCGTCGGCGCCAACCGTGATCAGCGCGCCCCGCGGGGCGGGGTCGTGGGTCATCGTGCGGAACTTGTGGATGCGAAACGGGACGCCGCATCGCCCCACACGCTCTTGCCGAAAGAAGACCGGGCCGGGCGAGTCGAGCTTGATCCACAGGGCGATCGCAGCCAACAACGGCGACAGCAGCAGCAGGCCGATCGCCGCCAGCACCAGGTCGAACAATCGTTTCGCCATCGCCGGTTCATGCCACCGCCGCACAGACGGCGTGTATGACGCGTCGCGCGTCGGCATCGGTCATCCGCGTGTACAGCGGCAGACTCAGCATCGTCTCGTAGGCGCGTTGCGAGTGCGGGAAAGCAGCCGCGTCGAGCGCGTACCGATCGCGCCAGTACGGCTGCAGGTGCAGCGGGATGTAGTGCACGCTGCACCCGATGCCGGCGGCGAACAGGCGCTCGATCAAGGCGTCGCGGCCGACCTTGGCACCGTCGGCCAGTTGCAGCACGTACAGATGCCAGGCGTGGGTGTCGCCGCGGGCCGGGCGCGGCGGCGTGATCACCGGCAGGCCGGACAGCGCTTCGTCGTACCGCGCGGCCAGCTCCTCGCGCCGCTGCTGGAACTCGCGCGCCCGCCGCAGCTGGTGCAGCCCCAGCGCCGCCGCGATGTCCGTCAGGTTGTACTTGAAGCCCGGCGCGACGATCTCGTAGTACCAGCTCGGGACCTTGGCGGTGAAGCGATCGAACGCGTCGCGGCTCATTCCGTGCAGGCGCATGACCCGCATGCGGCTCGCGAGCTCCGGGTCGCGCGTCACCACCATCCCGCCTTCGCCCGTGGTGATGGTCTTGTTGGCATAGAAGCTGAAGACCGTCGCATCGGATTCCAGGGTGCCGATCAGGCGCCCGCCGGTCGTGGTCGGCAATGCGTGCGCCGCATCTTCGACCACCTTGAGACCGTGTCTCTTCGCCAGCGCCAGCAGCGCGGGCATGTCGGCGGCGAGACCCGCGTAGTGCACGGGCATCACCGCCTTCGTGCGCGGCCCGATCGCGGCTTCGACGGCGGCCACGTCGATGCACATCGTGGCCGGATCGATGTCCACCAGCTTCACGTCGGCGCCCAGGTAGCGCACCACCTCCGCGGTGGCGGTGAAGGTGTGCGTGGTGGTGATGACCTCGTCGCCGGGGCCGATGCCGATGGCCTCGAGCGCCAGGTGCAGGCCGGCGGTGGCGGAGTTGACGGCGATGGATTGCAGATCCGCATCGCCGAGGAAATCGGTGAAGTCGGCTTCGAAGCGCTTGGCCTTGGGGCCGGTGGTGATCCAGCCGGAGCGCAGGGTGTCGACCACCTCGGCGATCTCGGCCTCCCCGAGGTCGGGCAGGGCGAAGGGCAGGAAGGGCAGCGGCTCGGACATGGCGATCAGTCTTTGGCGATCCAGCACAGCACATGCGTGCGCAGCGCCGGCACGGTGTTGAACAGAGTGTAGAGCGCAGGGTGCAGCCGCACGACCGCGCGCGCGACGGGCGGCGCCAGCGTGATCCGCTGCGCGAGCAGGCGGCCGTGCGGGAACAGCGCGCGCACGCGCGCCAGCGGCACGCCGCGCACGTCGGGATTGCGCGGGTTGTCGACGGTGAAGTCGTACCACAGCACGCCGCCGCCCGGCTTCACCGCCGCCCACATCACCTCGGCCAGCCGCTGCTGGAAGGCATCGTCGAGCAGCGAAGAGAACACCGTGGCCTGGAACACCACGTCGAAGCTCGCCGGCGCCAGGCTTTGGGCGGTGGCATCGCCCAGCGTGAGCTGCACCGCGTCGGGCAGGCGCTCGCGCGCGGCGGCATGCCGCTCGGGCAGAAGCTCGATGCCGGCGACGTGCTCGGGCATGAAGCCCAGGAGCAGGAGCTCGAGCAGGTTGCTGCCGGTGCCGCAGCCCACTTCGAGCACGCGGCGGGCGGACAGGTCGGTCCAGCCCAGGCGCGCGAACAGCCGCAGCACGGCGCGCTGGCGCTCCTGCAGCGGCAGCAGGGCGGCCGGGTTGAGCAGGCAGTAGCGCGGGTCCTGGGGCACGCGACGCGCGTAGCGCTCGCGCACGGCCTGGGTCTCGCTGCGATCGGGACGTTCGCTCATCGCGTCAGGGCCGAGAAGCGCTCGCGGCCGCGGCCGTGCCGCAGCACGTCCCACCAGCCCAGCAGCGAGCCGATGCCGTAGCCGAAGTGGTAGGCCGCGATCACCGCCGGCACGCGGCACAACACGGCGGGCGGAACGGACCCGGACGCGGCCACCGCCGCGCTCATCGCCGCCACGCCCACGCCATAGGCCAGCAGCAGCGCCTCCCATGGCCACGCCGGACCGCCCAGCAGCGCGACGAGGGACGCCGCCGCGAGCAGCGCGACGAAAGCGCCGGGCACGAGGTGGCGCAGCGAGGCCGGCTGTCCGTGCTTCTTCATCACGAACGGCTTCCAGTAGCCGTACTGCAGGTACTGCCTGAACAACTGCGACAGCGCGGCACGCGGCCGGTAGACGCTGCGGATGCGCGAGGACTGCCAGACGCGCCCGCCGCCCTTCACGATGCGCAGGTTGTGCTCGTCGTCCTGGTTGCGCACGAGGCTTTCGTCGAAGCCGCCGAAGCGCTCGAAGGTGGCCCGCGGCCAGCTGCCGAGGTAGACGGTGTCGACCCAGCCGTCGTGGTCGAGCCGGCGCGACAGCGCGCCGCCGGCCACCCAGCGCGACTGGAATGCGGCCGCGACAGCGTGCTGCATGGGCCCCGCCCCCGCGTCCGGCTGCGCGTGCCACGGCCCGCCCGCGTTGTCGGCGCCGGTCTGGGCCAGCGCGGCGATGCACTCGGCGACGTAGTCGTTCGCGTACTCGGTATGCACGTCCATGCGCACGATGATCTCGCCGCCGGCGCGCGCCAGCGCCGCGTTGAGGCCGGTGGACACGATGCGGCGCGGATTGGCGATGCACGCCACGCGCGGGTCCGCGGCGGCGATGCGCTCGACGATCTCGCGCGTGCCGTCGTCGCTCTCGCCGTCGGCGATCACCAGCTGCAGCGTCCAGTCCGGCGGCAGGGCCTGGGCCAGCACGCCGGCGCAGAACGCCTCGATGTAACGGCGCTCGTTGCGGCAGGGGACGATGACCGAGACGATCCTCATGGGGCGGCCACCTCGCGCACCAGCCGGCTCCAGCGCGTCCATTGCAGCCGGGGGCTGAAGCGCTCGCGGCTGCGCGCGATGGCCGCATGCGCCATGCGCTCGCGCCGCGCCGGGTCGCTCAGCAGCTCGATCAGCGCGCGTGCCAGGGCGGCGACATCTTCCGGCGGGACCAGCACGCCGGTGTCGGGCGTGACGATCTCGGCCGGCCCGGTCGGGCAGTCGAAGGCGACCGCCGGCACGCCGAGCGCCTGCGCTTCGAGCAGTGCCAGCGGCATGCCTTCGTAGCGCGACGACAGCACGAACACGGCGGCCTCGCGGTACAGGCGCTCGATCTGCGGCGTGGGATCCAGCCACTCGACGCTGTCCGCGACGACGAGGCGCTCGGCCAGGCGCTGCATGGACTCGCGCAGCGGCCCGTCGCCGACGATGCGCAGGCGCGCGGCCGGCACCGCCGCCACCACCGCGGGCCAGGCGGCGAGCAACAGGTCGAAGCCCTTCTGCGCCACGTGCCGTCCGACCGCCAGCACCGTGGGCGCGGCCGGCAGGGCCGGCATGTCGGCGTGCAAGGCCGAGCTGTTGGGGATGACCTCGGTGCGCGGGTTGAGGGCGCGAAACCGCGCCGCGTCGGCCTCGGTGAGGCTCACCACCGCGCCGACACGCGGATAGAGCCACTGCCGCAGGCGCTGCCAGGGGCGCGAGCGGGCGCCGAAGTGGTTGTGGTCGCAGCAGATGGTGCGCTTCGCGAAGCGGCGCGCGAAGAGCAGCGTCGAGCAGGCGGTGGTCAGGCCGTTCAGCACGACCACGTCGGGACGCTCATCGCGGACCAGGCGGCCCAGCGCACGGCCGGTGCGCCACTGCGAGCGCAGCAGCCGCCAGGCGCGCGGCCCGCGCGGCGGCGCCTCGGGCGCGCCGGACCCGGCGGTGACGCGCACCGATGCCGGCAGCGGATAGCGCAGGTTGCGCGCCGGGGTGTCGACGCTGCCCACCGCCACGTCCATGCCGTCGCCCGCCAGTTGTTGCGCCAGCGCGCAGACGAAGCGCTCCACGCCGCCGGTCACGTCGAGTCGCTCGCAAAGCACCAGCACGCGCAGGCTCGCCCGCTGCGTCATGGCGCCGGCTCGATGAGGCGGTGCACGTCGACCCGCTGGTAGTCGGGCGCGGGCAGGGCCCTGCCGCTGGCGCGCCAGACGCGCCAGCGCTCGCGTGCGCCGCGCACGGCGTCGATGAGGCCGAGTCGCACCAGCGTGCGCACCACCGCCTCGCGGCGACCCGCGGCGTCGCCGGTCGCGACCGCATGCGGGCCGCGCAGCCACTCGTCCTGCGCATAGTCGGATTGCTGCGGCGCCGGCAGCGGCCCGGGATCGCGCCGCTTGCGGGCGAGCACCATCATGTAGACCTCGTGGCTGTTGCACAGGTTGACGCGCCGCTTCACCTCCAGCGGATTGGCCACGCGCCACCAGTGCCGCCGGTCGGCCTTGAGCGCAAACCACACGCCGCGCAGCTCGAAGCCGTTGCGGGGCTGGTACAGGTTGAAGAACAGCTCGGGCGAGAACTGGTAGAAGCCGTGCCCGCTCAGGTTGTTGGCCGGCAGCGCATGCAGCACGTGGCCGCCGACGCGGCACAGGTCGATGCAGTTGCGCCAGGCGACCGGGAAGTTGAAGACATGCTCCAGGCAGCCGAAGTCGAGCACCGCGTCGTACTGGCCGCGTTCGCCGGCGTGCTCGCCTTCGCTCGGCCAGGGCAGGTTCATGTCGTGGATCAGGCGGGCGTTCTCGTAGGGCGAGGCGTCGACCGAATCGGTCACCCGCGCACCCAGCCACTGCTGCATCAGCGGCTCGAAGTAGCGCGGCTGGCCCGGCGCGACGGCCGGCTCGGAGAGCGGCGGCAGATGGCGCAGGCGGCGATGCTCCTCCAGCTCCCAGTCCTCGATGAACACGGCCTGGCGACCGATCGCCAGGGTCCGCTCGAAGCTCACGCCCAGATTGCGCGCATGGGCCAGCAGGTTGAGGTTGTGGATGTCGATGCCCACGCTCGTCCTCGTCTCTCGTCTCAGGCAGGGCGGCGCATGGTGAGCAGCATGCCCCCCACCGCCACCGCGATCACGACCATCTCCACGCCCAGCGCCGTCCAGGCCAGCCCGCGCGCACCGGCGGCGCCGCCCCAGGTGGCCGCGGCCGTGACGCCCACGATGCCACCCACCACCACGCAGGCGCGGTAGGCGCGGTCGAAGCGGCCGCTGCCCAGCATCCAGTAGCCGATGAACTTCCAGCCCAGCAGCAGCGGCAAAAGCCAGCCCAGCAGCGCGAGCACGCCGCGCAGGCGCTCGACGTCGATGCCGCCGGCGCGCGGCGCGAGCAGCGGCTCCAGCACCGGCCACAGCAGCGCGCCCAGCGCCAGCAGCGTCGCACCGGCCAGCGCGCCGCCCAGCGCCCAGCGCGCCGCATGACGCAGGGCCACGCGGGCGCCGGACTTGAACATGGCCACGATGCGCGGGTAGACCAGCGAGAACACCGGATCGGCGGCGGCCAGCACGGCGCGCACGATGCGATCGGCCATGAAGTACAGGCCCAGCTCGGCCTTGGGCATCTGCGCCGTCGCCGCGGCGGGCAAGGCGAAGGAATAGGCGGCGCCGGCGATCGACACCGGCATCATGGTCCAGCCCAGGCGCAGTCCGGGGACGAGCTGCGGGCGCGCCCAGAGGCGGTCGGCCGCGGGGCGCGCGTCGGCGAGGTCGCGACGCAGCCACCACCAGCCCAGCGCCGACAGCGTGGCCGACGCGGCGAGCTGCAGCGCGACGAACGCCGCCACGCTGCGGGCGAAGGCCGCGCACAGCGCGAACAGGGCGCCGTACACCGCCAGCTCGACACGCGCCCAGCGCGCGAGCTGCTGCGTCGCCTGCAGGTACCAGGTGGCGGGCCAGCCCAGGGCGCAGGCCAGCGCCGCGATCGCGAGCGCATCGGCCACCGCCTGGCCGGCCCAGGCGGTGGCGACGAAGGACAGCAGCACCGACGGCAGGCTCAGCAGGCAGCGCGCGCTGAACACCTGCTGCGCGAGCCGCCAGCGGCCGGCCGCATCGGCAGTCACCGCCAGCCGCGTCGCGGCGGCGAGGAAGCCGCCCTCGATCACCATCGCCAGCAGGCCCGACCAGACGAGGATGAAGCTCAGCCGGCCGAATTCCTGCGGGCCGACCCGCGAGGCGACGAGCGGCAGCACGACCAGCGGGAACAGCAGGCGCACGGCGGCCGCCGCATACACGGGCGGCAGCGAGCGCGACAGGGACGCCGTCATTGCTTGACCAGCAGCCGGGCGGTGTAGTCCACCCGATGCAGGAACACCGGCTCGGCACTGGCCGCGAAGTACTCGTCGACCGCCTGCCGCGCCCCCTGCCAGTGGCCGTAGTCGTCGATGATCAGCACGCCGTGGCGCGCCAGCAGCGGGTACAGGTGCTGCAGCTCGTGGCGCGTCGACTCGTACCAGTCGGTGTCCAGGCGCAGGAGCGCGATGCGCGCGGGCAGCGTGGCGGGAATCGTGTCCTCGACCTTGCCCTTGACGAAGTGGATGCGCTCGCGGGGATAGCCGGTGGACAACAGGTTGGCCTGCACGTCGTCGAGGCTGGCGACGGCCCACAGTGCATGGTCGCGCGCCGTGCGCTCGAGCTGCGACTTCGCCGATTCGCCGCCGATGCCGCGGTCGGCCTCGGTGGGCTCGCTCATGCCCTCGAAGGTGTCGTACAGGTACAGGTGGCGCGAGGTGTCGCCGCGCGCCATCAGGGCCAGCGCCACCGCCATCATGCTGCCGCCGCGCCAGACGCCGCACTCGACGATGTCGCCCTCGATGCGGTGCTTCGCGAGGTGGTCGACGGCGCCCAGCAAGCTGGCGCGGCGCTCCAGGCTGGTCATGGTGAACGGGTCGACGCGGGCGATGACCTGGCGATCGGCCTCGGGCAGGTCGGCCAGGGCTTGCGATTCGCGGTCGGCCTTGCGGGCGATGTCCCAGCCGCTGCGGGCCAGCATCGCTTTGGCGAGTTTCTTCATGGGGGGATTCCGGGGAACCGCGAATTGTCGCATTGCTCCCCTCGCAGCCCGGGTGCAACCCGGGACCCCGGGTTGCACCCGGGCTACGGGTAGTCCTTCAGCAGGCGGTCCCACGCGTGCGCGTCCTGTGCGCG
This sequence comes from Piscinibacter sp., assembly GCA_036377015.1. Classification (GTDB taxonomy): domain Bacteria; phylum Pseudomonadota; class Gammaproteobacteria; order Burkholderiales; family Burkholderiaceae_C; genus Albitalea. Next base: position 118,970 of record DASUZE010000052.1, read on the forward strand.
CTGCAAGGCATCGGCTGCGTCGGTGCCATTTGCCTCGAGATGGTCCAGGCAGTCGGCCACCGCATCCGCACTGCGCTCTCGCAGCAGCAGCCCCTCCAACCCGAAGCGCCGCATGAACGCGCCCAGGTCGCCCGCGTCGGCGCAGATGAAGCGGCAACCATGATTGAGCAGCGCATACAGCGCCCCCGACTGCGACGCATCGCGATAAGGCAGCAGGAACACCGCGTCCTCGGCCAGCAGGCCCAGCAGCTGCTCGCGGTCGAGGTAGCCGTCGCGCACCTGCACGCCCAGCCCGAGCAGCTCGTCGCGCAAGGGCTTCAGCTCGGGCGCCCAGGCGCCGCAGACCTGCAGCGTGAGGCCGCGCTCGCGGATGCGCGCCGAGCGCGCCAGCTCGGCGAACAGCTCGACGCCCTTGTACGGCTTGACGGTGCTCCAGAACACCAGCGAGCGCACCGGCCGCCCGGCGACATAGGGCGTGGCCCCGAGCTCCGGTGCGATGGGCAGCAGCCCGTGCGGCAGCACGCTGGCCTTGTCGCGAAAGCGCTCGCCGTAGCGGCGCAGGAAGTCGTCGCGGGTGGCCTCGCTCACGAAGACCAGGGCCCGGGCCATGGCCGCGATCCAGCCGGTCGGCGCATGGCTCGTCCCGCGAAAGCCGTGCGGCACCGCGTTGTGCACCGTGAAGACGAGGCGGCGGCGCAGCGCGAACAGGAAGGGCAGCTCCAGCGGCCACCAGGCGCTGAACTGCAGGTTGACGGTGTCGACGCCGCGTCGCCGGCGCCACAGGCCGAACAGCAGCGCCGCATACGCCAGCACGCCTTTCCAGCGCGGATTGACCGTGCCCGACACGCCGGCGCTGTGCACGCTCACGCCAGTCAGCGACCGCATGGCGTCGAGGAACTCGCCGTTGTAGCGGGTGCGCGAGCCGTGGAAGGCGACGCGCCAGCCGCGCGCGGCCAGCGCCTTCACGAGCTGGAAGTCGTAGGGCAGGACGAAGGAGCCGCCGTCGAGGACGGCGATGCTGCGGGCCGCGGGCGCGGGGCTCAATGCGCGAACCAGAACCGCCGCCCCAGGCGGTACGACGGCGTGCCCTCGCGCGCCCCGATGTCCACCGCCGGATTGCCGCCGACGATGCGATTGGGCGGCACGCTCTTGGTGACCACCGCGCCGGCCATCACCACCGCGCCGGTGCCCAGGTGCACGCCGGGCATCACCATGGCGCCGGCGAAGAGCACGGCATGGTCGTCGATGCGCACCGGCTTGGCCTTGGACGCGAAGCCGGCGTCATGGACGTCGTGGCCCATGGTGTAGATGCGCGAGTCGTGGGCGATGGACACGTGCTTGCCGATCGTGATGCCGCCGCGGTTGTCGAGGTAGACGCCGCGGTTGATCAGCGTGCCCTCGCCCACCGACAGCCGCCCGACGTGGAAGAAGCGCACGCCGCCTTGCAGCGTGGCCGACGGATCGATGTCGTAGCGGCACATCCGGTACAGGCCGCGCCGCATCCAGAACGGCAGCAGGCCGTGCACGGCGTTGATCGCCGCCAGGGCCAGGAAGTACAGCTGGTCGGTCAGGTAGGGGAAGCGTCTGGTCATGGTGGCGCCCAGGATTCTAGGTGCCTGCCACCTACAATCCGGGGTTTGCTTCAACGCCCAGCTCCCTCGCTATGGACAACGACGACGACAACGCGCTGATCGCCGAACGCCGCGAAAAGCTCGCCGCGATCCGCCAGCAAGGCGTGGCCTTCCCCAACGACTTCAAGCCGCGCGACCATGCGGCCGACCTGATCCGCAAGCACGGCGCCCTGCCCAACGAAGAGCTCGAGCCGCAGGGCGTGCGCGTGGCGATCGCCGGGCGCCTCATGCTCAAGCGCCTGATGGGCAAGGCGAGCTTCGGCACCCTGCAGGACAGCTCCGGCCGCATCCAGCTCTTCGTCACCAAGGACGCCCTGGGCGACGCCGTCTACGACGCCTTCAAGCACTGGGACCTGGGCGACATCCTGGCCGCCGAGGGCACGCTGTTCAAGACCCGCACCGGCGAGCTGTCGGTGCGCGTGACCGCCCTGCGCCTTCTCACCAAGAGCCTGCGCCCCCTGCCGGACAAGTTCCACGGCATGACCGACCAGGAGCAGAAGTACCGCCAGCGCTACGTCGACCTCATCACCGACGAGGACGCGCGCGCCCGCTTCGCCACCCGCAGCAAGACGGTGAGCGCGATCCGCAACTACATGGTCGAGCACGCCTTCCTCGAGGTCGAGACGCCCATGCTGCATCCGATCCCGGGCGGCGCCAACGCGAAGCCCTTCGTCACCCACCACAACGCGCTGGACCAGCAGATGTTCCTGCGCATCGCGCCGGAGCTGTACCTCAAGCGCCTGATCGTGGGCGGCTTCGACCGGGTGTTCGAGATCAACCGCAGCTTCCGCAACGAAGGCATCTCGGTCAGGCACAACCCCGAGTTCACGATGATGGAGTTCTATGCGGCCTACTGGAACCACCACGACCTGATGGACTTCACCGAGGGCGTGCTGCGCCATGCGGCGCGGGTGGCCACCGGCTCCGCGAGCCTGACGTATGCCGGCAAGCCGGTCGACCTGGACAAGCCTTTCGCCAGGCTGTCGGTGCGCCAGTCGCTGGTCGTGCACGCGGGCCTCAGCGAGGCCGAGGCGGGCGACGCCGAGGTGCTGCGCGCCAGGTTGAAGTCGCTGGGCGAGGAGGCCCCTGCCCACTGGAAGCTGCCCGAGCTGCAGTTCGGCCTGTTCGAGGCGGTGGTCGAGGAAAAGCTCTGGCAGCCCACCTTCATCATCGACTACCCCGTCGAGGTCTCGCCGCTCGCGCGCGCCTCCGACAGCAACCCGGCCATCACCGAGCGCTTCGAGCTGTTCATCAGCGGGCGCGAATACGCCAACGGCTTCTCCGAGCTGAACGACGCCGAGGACCAGGCCGCGCGCTTCCAGGCCCAGGTGGCCAACAAGGACGCCGGCGACGAGGAGGCGATGTACTACGACGCCGACTTCATCCGCGCCCTCGAGTACGGCATGCCGCCCACCGGCGGCTGCGGCATCGGCATCGACCGGCTGGTGATGCTGCTCACCGACAGCCCGAGCATCCGCGACGTGATCCTCTTCCCGGCACTGCGCAAGGAGGGCTGACCCGGGGGCGCGGGCACGCCGATTGCCGCTCGCGGAGATTACCGAGGCACGTGGTTTGCCTCTGGGCGTGAGGAGGTCCCGCGCCCATGAAGATCGCCCAAGTTGCGCCCCTGATCGAGAGCGTCCCGCCCAAGGCCTACGGCGGGACCGAGCGCGTCGTGTCCTACCTGACCGAGGCGCTGGTCGAGATGGGTCACGAGGTCACGCTCTATGCCAGCGGCGACTCGAAGACCGGCGCGCGCCTGCTTCCCATGGTCGAGCGAAGCCTTCGCCTGGACCCGCGCCAGCCCGAATGGCTGGCCGCCTACACGGTCATGCTCGACCGGGTGTTCGAGTCGGCCCGGCGCTACGACATCATCCATTTCCACATCGACTACCTGCAGTTCCTGCTGGCCCGCCGCTGCCCGACGCCCTGCGTGACCACCTTGCACGGGCGGCAAGATTTGCCAGAGCTGGAGCCGTTGTACCGCCACTTCTGCGAGCAGCCGGTGGTCTCGATCTCCGACAGCCAGCGCGAGCCGCTGCCCACGGCCAACTGGTGCGCGACGGTGCACCACGGCCTGCCCGCCGACTTGTACCGCTTCCAGCCGGAGCCGGGCCGCTACTTCGCATTCCTGGGTCGCATGTCGCCGGAAAAGCGCGTCGACCGCGCGATCGAGATCGCGATCGCCTGCAACACGCCGCTGCGCATCGCCGCCAAGGTCGATCCCGCCGACCGGCGCTACTTCGAGAACGTGGTCAAGCCGCTGCTGAGCCATCCGCTCATCGACTACATCGGCGAGATCGAAGAGGGCGAGAAGAGCGACTTCATCGGCGGCGCGCTCGCCCTGCTCTTCCCCATCGACTGGCCCGAGCCCTTCGGCCTGGTGATGATCGAGTCGCTGGCCTGCGGCACGCCGGTGATCAGCTACGCCGGCGGCTCGGTGCCCGAGGTGCTGGAGCACGGCGTCACCGGCTTCATCGTCAACGACCAGCAGCAGGCGATCGCGGCGGCGCGGCGCGTCGACCGCATCGACCGGCGCCGCTGCCGCGAGTCCTTCGACAAGCGCTTCACGGCCACGGTGATGGCCGAGCGCTATCTCCAGGTCTACCGAATCTTCACAGGGAGCTGAGATGGCCGTCGACAAGATCCAGATCGGCGACAAGTGGTATGTCGCCGCGACTTCCGCCCGCACCGAGGAAAGCCCCCAGGTGCTGAAGAACGACGAGACCTTCGTCATGTTCGACCGCTTCGGCGACGTGCAGGTGCTGGGCCCGGGCGAGCAGGGGCTGTACCACGAGGACACGCGCTACCTGTCGTACCAGGAGCTGCTGATCGACGGCGTGCGACCGCTCTACCTGGGCTCGACCGTCAAGGAGAACAACAGCCTGCTCATCATCGAGCTGATGAATCCCGACCTCACCCGCAACGGCACGGTGGTGGTGGGCAAGGGCACGGCGCACATCTTCCGCGCCAAGCTGCTGTGGCAAGGCGCCTGCTACGAGCACATCCGGCTCACCAACCACGGCCGCGAGCCGATCGAGACCACGCTGGCGCTGGCGTTCGACGCCGACTTCGTCGACCTGTTCGAGGTGCGCGGCATGGTGCGCGAGCAGCGCGGCGAGCGCCTGCCCAGCCAGGCCGACGGCGACAGCGTGGAGCTGCGCTACCTCGGCCGCGATGCGCGCCTGCGCACCGCGCGGCTGTCGTTCAACCCGGCGCCCGACTCGCTCACCGACCAGCAGGCCAGCTTCGACGTGCACCTGGAGCCCGGCGCCGAAGTGCATCTGTACTGCACCGTGTCGTGCATCTGCGAGGGCAGCCCGAGCAGCGACGGCGTGGTCGCCTACGAAGAAGCCCTGCGGCGCAACAACGCCGCCCGCGGCGAGGCGCTGCGCGACCGCTGCGTGATCGAGACCTCGAACCCGCTGGTCAACCTGTGGCTGGAGCGATCGGTGTCGGACCTGGCCATGCTGACCACCGGACTGGCGAGCGGTCCCTACCCTTACGCCGGCGTGCCCTGGTACTCCACCACCTTCGGTCGCGACGGCATCCTGACGGCGCGCGAATACCTCTGGGTCGACCCGTCGCTGGCGCGCGGCGTGCTCGCGTTTCTCGCCGCGACGCAGGCCACCGAGATGGACACCTCGTGCGATGCCGAGCCGGGCAAGATCCTGCACGAGGCGCGCCGCAGCGAGATGGCGCGCACGCGCGAGATCCCCTTCGGCCGCTACTACGGCACCGTCGACGCGACGCCGCTGTTCGTCGCGCTGGCCGGCGCCTACCACCGCCGCACCGGCGACCTGGAGTTCATCCGCGGCATCTGGCCGCAAATCCTGCTGGCGCTGGAATGGATGGACCGTTACGGCGACGTCGACGGCGACGGATTCGTCGAGTACACGCGGCGCAGCAAGGAGGGCCTGATCCAGCAGGGCTGGAAGGACTCGCACGATTCGATCTTCCATCAAGACGGCCAGCTGGCCGTCGCGCCGATCGCGCTGTGCGAGGTGCAAGCCTATGTCTACGAGGCCAAGCTCATGGCCGCGGACCTGGCCCGCCACCTCGACGACGACGCGCTGTCGCAGCGGCTGCGCCAGGAGGCGCACGATCTCAAGCACCGCTTCGGCGAGGCCTTCTGGTGCGAGGAGCTGGGCACCTACGCCATCGCGCTCGACGGCGAGAAGCGGCAGTGCCAGGTCGCGTCGTCGAATGCCGGCCATGCGCTGTGGACCGGCATCGCGACGCCCGGCCACGCCAAGCGCGTGGTGCAGACGCTGATGAGCGACGCGTCGTTCTGCGGCTGGGGCATCCGGACCATCGCGCGCGGCGAGGCCCGCTACAACCCCATGTCGTACCACAACGGCTCGGTCTGGCCGCACGACAACGCGCTCATCGCCTCGGGCATGGCCCGCTACGGCTACACCGACGAGGCGATGCGGGTGCTGTCGGCGCTGTTCGACGCCAGCCTGCACTTCGACCGGCACCGCCTGCCGGAGCTGTTCTGCGGCTTCCCGCGCCGGCCGTCGGAGGGACCGACCCTCTACCCCGTGGCCTGCTCACCGCAGGCCTGGGCGGCGGCGGCGGTGTTCGGCATGCTGCAGGCCTGCCTCGGGCTGGAGTTCCATCCCGGCACGCCCGAGGTCGCGCTGCGCTCGCCACGGCTGCCGGAGTTCATCCAGTGGATGAAGGTGAGCCGGCTGTCGGTGCGCGAGCACAGCGTGGACCTGCTGCTGCAGCGCTATCGGAACAACGTGGGGATCGAGGTGATGCGCAAGCAGGGGGACATCGAGGTGGTCGTGGCGATATGACGCGCCCCGGGTTGCACCCGGGCTACGGTAGCCCGGGTGCAACCCGGGACTCGTCCGTCACTTGTGCCTGAACACCGCCTTGCGCTTGTTCACGAACGCATCCATGCCTTCCTTCTGATCCTCCGTGGCGAACAGCGAGTGGAACAAGCGCCGCTCGAAGTGGATCCCCTCCGACAGCGGACTTTCATAGGCCCGGTTCACCGCCTCCTTGGCCATCATCACGCTGGGCCCGCTGAACTCGCACACCGTCTGCGCCGCGTTGAGCGCGATGTCGAGCAGCTCGGCGGCGGGCACCACCCGCGACACCAAGCCCGCACGCTCGGCTTCGGCCGCGTCCATCATGCGGCCGGTCAGCACCAGGTCCATGGCCTTGGCCTTGCCCACTGCACGGGGCAGGCGCTGGGTCCCGCCCGCGCCGGGGATGATGCCCAGCTTGATCTCCGGCTGGCCGAAGCGCGCCGTGTCGGCGGCGATGATCACGTCGCACAGCATGGCCAGCTCGCAGCCGCCGCCCAGCGCGAAGCCAGCCACCGCGGCGATCACCGGCTTGCGGATGCTGCGGATGGTCTCCCAGTTGCGCGTGATGTAGTCGCCCTTGTAGGCGTCCATGTAGCTGAAGCCGGCCATCGCCGCGATGTCCGCGCCCGCGGCGAAGGCCTTCTCGCTGCCGGTGATCACGATGCAGCCGATGCCGTCGTCGGCATCGAAGGCCTGGAGCGCGGCGCCGAGCTCGTTCATCAGGCCGTCGTTCAACGCGTTGAGCTGCTTGGGTCGGTTGAGCGTGATCAAGCCGGTCTTGCGATCGCCGCTGCCGCGCACGTCGGTGAGGATGAATTCACAGGTCATGGGGTCCTCCTTTCGAGATGAATGGGGTCTACTCTGCCGCAAGTTGCGGCTTGCGCTCGATCATCAGGTCGATGAAGGTGTCGGTGTCCTGGCGGATGCGGATGCGCACCGGCAGGTAGGCGAGGCTGGGCGCGAACCAGATCTCGGCCGACAGCGCGCCCGCCGGCCGCGTCACCCGTCGCGGGACGAGATGGAAAGCCTCGACCGGTCCGAAGGGCGTGTACAGGGTCTCCAGCTCGCGCACGTCGTAGACCCAGCGGTCGACGTTGCGCGGCAGCGCGAGCGGCACGGCTATCACCTGGCCGGTGGCCAGCAGCGCGGGCTGGGTCGTGAACAGGTAGGTGAGTTGCGCGAACTGGCTGGCCTGGTCCTGCACGCCGGGCCAGCGCTCGCTGCGCCGCTCGCCGGGCAGCACGACCGCGTCGGCCTCGAAGCGGATGGTGGAGCGGCGCCGGTCCTGGAACGCCATCTTGCTGTCCTCGTCGTAGCGCTCGGGCACCAGGCCTTGCGGCGTGAGCTGCCCCTGGCTGGACATGCGGCGCGTGAGCAGCGGCGCGAAGGGCAGGCCCACCGTCACGTCCAGGTGGACCTGGTAGCGCAGGTCCACCCTCACCCATTCGACCTGCGCCTTGCCGTGGATCTCGCCGCGGTAGTTGCCGGTGAGGACGTAGCCGACCCGCGTCGACGCCGGCCAGGCGAAAGCCGGTGCGCTGGCCGCCGCCTCCGGTGCGGATGCGGCGGGCTCGGGCGCCGGCGGGGCCGGCTCGGACGCGGCTTGCGCCACCGTCTCGGGCGGCGCCGGCGGCTCGACCGGGGCCGGCTCGGCGGGCGCCTCGGCGACGGGTGCCGCCGAGGCCGGCGCCGCTGCGGGCTTGGCCCGACGCGGTCGCGGTCGGGGCGGCGGCGGCGCCGGCGCCACGGTGGGAGGCGCGGTGGGCGTCAGCTCGCGCACGTAGGCGACCTCGATGCGCGCCGGCATGGCGACACCGGCGTCGAGCTCCGCCAGGCGCTCCGCCAGGTGGTCGGCGATGCAGCCATGCACCACCACCACCGCGATCAACAAGGCCAGCGCCGCCGCACGGCGCACCGGCCGTCCGGCCAGGAGGGGGCTCAGCCGCTGAGCCATGCCTTGCGCAGCGCCTGCGCGGCGCGCGGCGCCTTCGCATCGGGCGCCAGCGTCACCAGGCCCGGCGTGGCGTCCTCGGGAGGCAAGGTGAAGGGCAGCGACAGCACGCGCTGGTCGCGCGCCACCAGCAGCCGGCCCGGCGTGCCGGCCTTGAGCAGGCGCTGCGCGTCGTCGAGGCGACGGATGCGCCAGTCGTCGACCGCGAGCAGCTCGTCGCCGGTGGACAGGCCGGCGCGCTCGGCCGCGCCGGCCCGCAGCACGTTGCTGATCTTCACGCCGGTGAGCGCACTCTCGCTCACCCGCACGCCCAGCCGCTGCGCCATGGTCGGCGGCTGGGTCTGCCACTGCACGCCGAAGCGCTCGAGCAGCGGCACCAGCGGCAGGTCGTCGGTGCCGTGCACGAAGGCCTGCAGCTCGTCGTCGAGCGCGCGGGCGCCGACCTCGCGCAGCGCGGCGCGGATGTCGTCCTCGGCGATGGGCCCGCCGCCGCTCCTCGCCCACAAGAGCCGCATGACCTCGTCGAGCGAGCCCTGGTGCGAGCGCAGCGTGAGGTCGAGCGCCAGCGCGACCAGCGCGCCCTTGGTGTAGTAGCTGATGGTCAGGTTGGGCGTGTTCTCGTCGCTGCGGTAGTACTTGACCCAGGCGTCGAAGCTGGCCTGGGCCACGCTCTGGACCTTGCGGCCGGGCACGCCCAGCACGCCGTTCACCGTCTTGGCCAGCAGCTTCAGGTAGCGCGTCTCGTCGACCAGTCCGGCGCGGATGAGCAGCAGGTCGTCGTAGTAGGACGTGAAGCCCTCGAAGAACCAGAGCAGCCGGGTGTAGTTCTCGCGGGTGTAGTCGTAGCGCTCGAACTCGCGCGGCTTGAGCCGCTTGACGTTCCAGGTGTGGAAGTACTCGTGGCTGATCAGGCCCAGCAGCGTCACGTAGGCATCGGAGGTGTCGCTCTTGCCATGCTGCGGGAGGTCGCGCCGCGCGGCGATCAGCGCGGTGCTGGCGCGATGCTCCAGCCCGCCGTAGCCGTCGTCGACCGCGTTGAGCATGAAGACGTAGCGCTCGAAGGGCGGCTTCTTGCGCTCGTGCCAGAACACGATCGCGGCCTCGCAGACGCGCTGCGCATCGGCGAGCAGGCGCTCGCCGTCGAAGTCGGGCAGCGCGCCCGCGACCACCAGCTCGTGCGGCACGCCCTGCGCCTTGAAGTGGCCGCGCCAGAAGCGGCCCATCTCGACCGGGTGGTCGACCAGCTCGTCGTAGTCGGCCGACTCGTAGCTGCCGCGGCCGGCGGCGTCGACCTGCACCGGCGGCATGGCGGTCGCCACCTCCCAGTCGCGCGGCAGCGACTTGATCTCGAGCCGGTGCGGCTCGGCCTCGCGCCCCTCGACCCGCAGGCACAGGCTGGTGCCGTTGAAGAAGCCGCGCCGGCTGTCGAGGAAGGCGGTGCGCACCGAGGTGTCGAACGCGTAGGCCAGGCAGGTGACGACCAGGGCCGAGCGGCCGTCGCAGCGGGCCTGCCAGGTGGTCTTGTCGACCTGCTCCAGCGGGACGGGCCGCGTGCCCTGGCGCGCTTCCAGCGAGGACAGGTGGCGGCCGAACTCACGCACCAGGTAGCTGCCGGGGATCCACACCGGCAGGCTCAGGCGCTGCAGCGCAGCGGGCTGGGGGATGGTGAGCGTGACGCGAAAGAGATGGGCGTGGGCGTCGGCGATGTCGATGCGGTAGGTGATCATCAGCGAATCGGGCGTCCGGTGAGGTGCGGCCGATTGTCGCGTAGCCCGGGTGCAACCCGGGGTGCCGCCGCCGCGGCCGCGATCCGGGTTGCACCCGGGCTACTTCTTCGCCGATGCGACCAGCTGCTTTTCCACCTGCTCCGGCGGCAATGCGCCCGGGATGCGCTTGCCGTCTTCGAACACCAGCGCCGGGGTGCCGCTCACCTTGTGCTTGCGCCCCAGGTTGACATTGCGCCCCAGCGCCGCCGCGTCGCACTGCCCCATGGCGCGCCCCGGGGAGGTACCGTCGAGCATCCAGTCGCGCCAGGCCCTGGTGTTGTCCTTGGCACACCAGATGTTGCGCGCCTTCTCGGGCGAGTCGCCGCCGAGGATGGGGTACAGGAAGGTGTAGACGGTGACGTCCTTGACCTTCTGCAGCTCGCGCTCGAAGTGCTTGCAGTAGCCGCAGTTCGGGTCGGCGAAGACCACCAGCTTGCGTGCGCCGGTGCCCTGCTTCCAGACGATCGCGTCCTGCAGCGGCAGGCTCGCGAAATCGATCGCGGTCAGCTTGTCGATGCGCGCCTGGGTCAGGTTCGTGCGCGACTTGGTCTCGATCAGCTCGCCCTGGATGATGTGCTCGCCGCGCTCGTCGCTGTAGAGGATCTCGGTGCCGATGCGCAACTCATAGATGCCGGGGATGGCGCTCTTCGTGATCTCGTCGATCTTCGGGAAGTCGGGCAGCCGCTCGGCGATGTTCTTGCGGATCAGCGCTTCCTGCGCAAACGCGGCGCTGATCGTCAGGCAGACGGCGGAGACGGCGAGCGCGGCCATCACGGTACGGCGAAAGGTTTTGTGCATCACCACTGCTTTCAGGAGTCGAGCGCCCGCGCGGTCAGCCAGCGCTTGAGCGGCGAGAGTTGGTTCACCAGAGTCAGCCCGCGGTTGCGAAGTTCCCGCACG
>DASUZE010000053.1:0-121139 GCA_036377015.1 Piscinibacter sp.
AGCCGCCCAAGCGCAGCGCCGGCATCAAGGTGCCCGATGTCGCCACGCTGGTGGCCAAGCTCAAGAACGACGCCAAGGTGATCTGATCATGACCGCACTCGTCATTGCCGAACACGACAACGCGCACGTCAAGGGCGCGACCCTGAACACCGTCACCGCCGCGGCGCAAGCCGGCGGCGAGGTCCATGTGCTGATCGCCGGCCACAACGCCGCTGCTGCCGCCGAGGCCGCGGGCAAGATCGCCGGTGTCGCCAAGGTGCTGCACGCTGACGCGCCGGGCTTCGAGCACGGGCTGGCGGAGAACGTCGCGGCGCAGGTCGTGGCGCTCGCCGGCAGCTACAGCCACATCGTCTTCCCGGCCACCGCCGCGGGCAAGAACGTCGCGCCGCGCGTGGCCGCGCTGCTGGACGTGGCGCAGGTGTCCGACATCATCAAGGTGCAGGGCCCCGACACCTTCGACCGCCCGATCTACGCCGGCAACGCCATCGCGACGGTGCAGAGCAGCGACAAGGTGAAGGTGATCACCGTGCGCACCACCGGCTTCGATCCTGCCGCCGCCAGCGGCGGCAGCGCCGCCATCGAGAAGGTGAACGCCGCGGCCGATGCAGGCCTGTCGAGCTTCGTCGGCGCGGAGATCGCCAAGAACGACCGGCCCGAGCTGACGGCGGCCAAGATCATCGTGTCGGGCGGCCGCGCCATGGGCAGCAGCGAGAAGTTCAACGAGGTGCTCACGCCGCTGGCCGACAAGCTCGGTGCGGCGCTCGGAGCCAGCCGCGCGGCGGTCGATGCGGGCTACGCGCCCAACGACTGGCAGGTGGGCCAGACCGGCAAGATCGTCGCGCCGCAGCTGTACATCGCCGCCGGCATTTCCGGCGCCATCCAGCACCTGGCCGGCATGAAGGACTCGAAGGTGATCGTCGCGATCAACAAGGATCCGGAAGCGCCGATCTTCAGCGTGGCCGACTACGGACTCGAGGCGGACCTGTTCACCGCCGTGCCCGAGCTGGTCAAGGCGCTCGGCTGACGCCGGCACGAATACAGACACAGGGGCGCACAACCTTGGTTGCTGCGCCCCTTTTCATTGGAGACACGACATGACTTACCGCGCCCCCTTGAAGGACATGCTCTTCTGCATGAAAGAGCTGGCGGACCTGGACGAGATCGCGAAGATTCCCGGCTTCGAGGATGCCGGCCTCGACACCGCGCAGGCGGTGCTGGAGGAATGCGCGAAGTTCAACGAAGAGGTGGTCGCGCCGCTGAACGTCGAGGGCGACAAGTCGCCGTCGTTCTGGAAGGACGGCCAGGTCTTCACCACCGCCGGCTTCAAGGAGGCCTTCCGCCAGTTCGGCGAAGGCGGCTGGCAAGGCCTGCAGCACCCGACCGAATACGGCGGGCAAGGCCTGCCCAAGACCATCGGCGCGGCCTGCGGCGAGATGCTCAACAGCGCCAACCTCAGCTTCGCGCTGTGCCCGCTGCTCACCGATGGCGCCATCGAAGCCCTGCTGACCGCGGGCAGCGACGCGCAGAAGGCGCTGTACCTGCCCAAGATGATCTCGGGCGAGTGGACCGGCACCATGAACCTCACCGAGCCGCAGGCCGGCTCCGACCTGGCGCTGGTGCGCACCCGCGCAGAGCCCCAACCCGACGGCAGCTACAAGGTCTTCGGCACCAAGATCTTCATCACCTACGGCGAGCACGACATGGCGGACAACATCGTCCACCTGGTGCTGGCGCGGGTGGTCGGCGCGCCCGAGGGCGTGAAGGGCATCAGCCTGTTCATCGTGCCCAAGTTCATGGTGAACGCCGACGGCTCGACGGGCGAACGCAACGACGCGCACTGCGTGTCGATCGAGCACAAGCTGGGCATCAAGGCCAGCCCGACCGCGGTGCTGCAGTTCGGCGATCACGGCGGCGCGGTGGGCTACCTCATCGGCCAGGAGAACCGCGGCCTCGAGTACATGTTCATCATGATGAACTCGGCCCGCTATGCGGTGGGCATGCAGGGCATCGCGGTGGCCGAGCGCGCCTACCAGAAGGCGGTGGCCTACGCCCGCGAGCGCGTCCAGTCGCGGCCGGTCGACGGCTCGCTGCCGGGCAGCGCGCCCATCATCCACCACCCCGACGTGAAGCGCATGCTGATGACCATGCGCGCCTACGTCGAGGGCTGCCGCGCGATGGCGTCGGTGGCCGCGGCCGCCTTCGACGCCGCCCACCACCATCCCGACGCCGAAGTGCGCAAGCAGAACCAGGCCTTCTACGAGTTCATGGTCCCGCTGGTGAAGGGCTACAGCACCGAGATGAGCCTGGAGGTGACCAGCCTGGGCGTGCAGGTGCATGGCGGGATGGGCTTCATCGAGGAGACGGGCGCGGCGCAGTACTACCGCGACGCGAAGATCCTGACGATCTACGAGGGCACGACCGCCATCCAGGCCAACGACCTCGTGGGCCGCAAGACGGCGCGCGACGGCGGCCAGACGGCCAAGGCCATCGCAGCGCAGATCGCGGCGACCGAGGCCGCACTGGCCAAGCGCGACAGCGCCGCGGCGCGTGCCATGGGCAAGCGGCTCGCGGCGGCGCGCGAGGCCTTCGTGCAGGTGGTCGACTTCGTCGCCGGCAACACCAAGGCCAGTCCGAATGCGGTGTTCGCGGGCTCGGTGCCTTACCTGATGCTGGCCGGCAACGTGATGGCCGGCTGGCAGATGGCGCGCGCGCTGCTGGTTGCCGAGGAGCAACTGGCCGACGGCAGCGGCGACCGCGATTTCCTGCAGGCCAAGATCGCGACCGCGCGCTTCTACGCCGACCACCTGCTCAGCAAGGCGCCGGCCGCGCGCGACGCCATCGTCGAGGGCGGCGACAGCGTCAATGCGCTGGCGCTCGAGGCCTTCTGAACCCGGCGCTGTCGCGCCCGTGACTGCGGCTCGCCGGTGTGCCTTGTCACACTGGTGACCGCCAGCCTGTGTCCCATTCCCGGAGAGCTCCCGTGCCGATGCCGTCCGTCCTCGCGAACCTGCCGCTGCCCATCATCGGTTCGCCGCTGTTCATCATCAGCAACCCCAAGCTCGTGATCGAGCAGTGCAAGGCCGGCGTCGTCGGCTCCATGCCGGCGCTCAACGCCCGGCCGGCAGAACTGCTGGACGACTGGCTGGCCGAGATCACCGAGACGCTGGCGGCGCACGACAAGGCCCATCCCGACAAGCCGTCCGCGCCTTTCGCCATCAACCAGATCGTCCACAAGAGCAACGACCGGCTCGAGCACGACATGGCGCTGTGCGCCAAGTACAAGGTGCCCATCGTCATCACCTCGCTGGGGGCGCGCACCGACGTGAACGACGCGGTGCACGGCTGGGGCGGCGTCGTGCTGCACGACATCATCAACAATCACTTCGCGAAGAAGGCGATCGAGAAGGGCGCCGACGGCCTGATCGCGGTGGCGGCGGGCGCCGGCGGCCATGCGGGAGTCAAGAGCCCGTTCGCGCTGGTGCAGGAGATCCGCGAGTGGTTCAACGGGCCGATCGCGCTGTCGGGGGCCATCTCCACCGGCGGCGCGGTGCTGGCGGCGCGGGCCATGGGCGCCGACTTCGCCTACATCGGCTCGGCCTTCATCGCCACCGAGGAGGCGCGCGCGGTCGAGGGCTACAAACGCATGATCGTCGAGAGCAGCAGCGACGACATCGTCTACAGCAACCTGTTCACCGGCGTGCACGGCAACTACCTCAAGGGCTCGATCCGCAACGCGGGCCTCGATCCCGACCAACTGCCCGAGAGCGACCCCAGCAAGATGAACTTCGGCGGCGACGCCAAGAAGGCCTGGAAGGACATCTGGGGCTGCGGGCAGGGCATCGGTGCGGTCAAGGAAGTCGTGCCGGCGAGGGTGCTGGTCGCTCGCCTGAAGGCCGAATACGAGTCGGCGCGTCAGTCGCTCAAGCTCGCCTGATCGGTAGCCCGGGTGCAACCCGGGAGCACCGTTCGCCGTCGAGCCCCGGGTTGCACCCGGGCTACGTCGTATTGCGTTTTGCGCAATACGAGGCCGGGAACATCGGGGTTACACTGCGCCCCGTACCCAGAGGTCCTTCCCGTCCCCTTTTCTGGCAACAGTAAAGGCGGGTCGCAATCCGCCAACCGGTCAAGCCGAGCCGCGGAAGGTTGATCAACCCACTATCGCGCTGGAAACCAGCGCACGAGGTGAGCGAGATGATGCAGGAATACAGGTCGAATTCGTACCTGTTCGGGGGCAATGCGCCCTATGTCGAGGAGATGTATGAAGCCTACCTCGACAACCCGGGCTCCGTGCCCGACAACTGGCGCGCGTACTTCGACGCGTTGCAGAACGTCCCCGCGGCCGACGGCACCGACGAGCGCGACGTGGCCCATGCGCCCATCGTCGAATCCTTCGCCCAGCGCGCCAAGGCCAACGCCTTCGGCGCCAAGGCCAGCAGCACCGACCTGGCCATCGCGCGCAAGCAGGTCCATGTCCAGTCGCTGATCGCCGCCTACCGCTTCCTCGGCTCGCGCTGGGCCGACCTCGATCCGCTCAAGCGCCAGGAGCGCCCCAAGATCCCCGAGCTGGAGCCGGCGTTCTACGACCTGACCGAGTCCGACATGGACATCACGTTCAGCGCGACGAACACCTACTTCACGACCGCCGAGAACATGACGCTGCGCCAGATCGTCCAGGCGCTGCGCGAGACCTACTGCGGCACGATCGGCGCCGAGTACATGCACGTCACCGAGCCGATCGAGAAGCGCTGGTGGCAGCAGCGCCTCGAGTCGATCCGCTCCAAGCCCACCTACACCGCCGAGCAGAAGGTCCACATCCTCGATCGCCTCACCGCGGCCGAAGGCCTGGAGCGCTACCTGCACACCAAGTACGTCGGCCAGAAGCGCTTCTCGCTCGAAGGCGGCGAAAGCTTCATCGCCTCCATGGACGAGCTGGTGCAGCGCGGCGGCGTCGCCGGCGTGCAGGAGATCGTCATCGGCATGGCCCACCGGGGCCGCCTCAACGTGCTGGTCAACACGCTGGGCAAGATGCCGGCCGACCTGTTCGCCGAGTTCGATCACACGGCCCGGGAAGAGCTGCCCGCCGGCGACGTGAAGTACCACCAGGGCTTCTCCAGCGATGTCACCACCGCCGGCGGCCCGGTCCACCTGAGCCTCGCCTTCAACCCCTCGCACCTGGAGATCGTCAACCCGGTCGTCGAAGGCTCGGTCAAGGCCCGCCTGGACCGCCGCGGCGACAAGGAAGGCGACTCGGTGCTGCCCATCCTCGTGCACGGCGACGCGGCCTTCGCCGGCCAGGGCGTCGTGATGGAGACGCTGGCGCTGGCGCAGACGCGCGGCTACTACACCGGCGGCACGGTGCACCTGGTCATCAACAACCAGATCGGCTTCACCACCAGCGACCCGCGCGACACGCGCTCGACGCTGTACTGCACCGACGTGGTCAAGATGATCGAGGCGCCGGTGCTGCACGTGAACGGCGACGACCCCGAGGCGGTGGTGCTGTGCACCCAGCTCGCGCTCGACTACCGCCAGGAGTTCAACAAGGACGTGGTCGTCGACATCGTTTGCTTCCGCAAGCTCGGCCACAACGAGCAGGACACGCCGGCCCTCACCCAGCCGCTCATGTACAAGAAGATCGGCCAGCACCCCGGCACCCGCAAGCTCTACGCCGACAAGCTGGTCGCGCAGGGCGTGCTGACCGCCGAGGGCCCGGACGAGATGGTCAAGGCCTTCCGCGCCGCCATGGACGCCGGCAAGCACACCCGCGACCCGGTGCTCACCAACTACAAGAGCAAGTACGCCGTCGACTGGACGCCCTTCCTCGGCAAGAAGTGGACCGATGCGGCCGACACCGCGCTGCCGCTGGCCGAGATCAAGCGCCTGGCCGAGCGCCTCACGACCTTGCCGGCCAACTTCAAGGCGCATCCGCTGGTCGAGAAGGTCATCGCCGACCGCGCCGCCATGGGACGCGGCGAGATCAACGTCGACTGGGGCATGGGCGAGCACCTGGCCTTCGCCTCGCTGGTGGCCAGCGGCTACGCGGTGCGCCTGTCGGGCGAGGACAGCGGCCGTGGCACCTTCACCCACCGCCACTCGGTGCTGCACGACCAGAAGCGCGAGAAGTGGGACGAAGGCACTTACGTCCCGCTGCAGAACGTGGCCGAGAACCAGGCGCCGTTCGTCGTCATCGACTCCATCCTGTCGGAAGAGGCCGTGCTCGGCTTCGAGTACGGCTACGCGAGCGCCGACCCGAACACGCTCATCATCTGGGAGGCGCAGTTCGGCGACTTCGTCAACGGCGCTCAGGTCGTGATCGACCAGTTCATCGCCTCCGGCGAAGTGAAATGGGGCCGCGCCAACGGCCTCACGCTGATGCTGCCGCACGGCTACGAAGGGCAGGGGCCGGAGCACTCGTCGGCCCGCCTCGAACGCTTCATGCAGCTCGCCGCAGACAACAACATGCAGATCGTGCAGCCGACCTCGGCCAGCCAGATCTTCCACCTGCTGCGCCGCCAGATGGTGCGCATGTTCCGCAAGCCGCTGGTCATCATGACGCCCAAGTCGCTGCTGCGGAACAAGGACGCGGCGTCGCCGCTGGCCGAGTTCACCCGCGGCGAGTTCCGCACCGTGATCGGCCCGAACCATCCGGAGATCGTTCCGGACAAGGTCAAGCGCGTGATCGCCTGCTCCGGCAAGGTCGCCTACGACCTGATGAAGCGGCGTGACGAGAAGAAAGCCTTCGACACGGTGATCCTGCGGGTCGAGCAGCTCTATCCCTTCCCGCACAAGGCCTTCGCCGCCGAGCTGAAGCGATTCCCCAACGCGACCGAGATCGTGTGGTGCCAGGACGAGCCGCAGAACCAGGGCGCCTGGTTCTTCGTGCAGCACTACATCCACGAGAACATGGTCGACGGGCAGAAGCTCGGCTACGCCGGGCGGCCCGCGTCGGCGTCGCCGGCGGTCGGCTATGCCCACCTGCACCAGGAGCAGCAGAAGGCGCTCCTCGATCAGGCCTTCGGCAAGCTCAAGGGCTTCGTGCTCAGCAAGTGATGCGTGATGCGGTCATCGCGGGCGCTGCGCGCCGCGGTGATCGCCTGAGTTCGGCCGGCCGAGACCGGCTGGCTCGCGCGGCGTCGTGAACATTCGAGAGAAAAGCAATGGCAATCGTTGAAGTGAAGGTCCCGCAACTGTCCGAGTCGGTGGCCGAAGCCACTCTGTTGCAGTGGAAGAAGAAGCCCGGCGAGGCCGTGGCGATGGACGAGATCCTGATCGAGATCGAGACCGACAAGGTGGTGCTGGAAGTGCCGGCGCCGAACGCCGGCGTGCTGGCCGAGATCGTCAAGGGCGACGGCGAGAGCTGCGTCAGCGACGAGGTCATTGCGAGGATCGACACCGAAGGCAAGGCCACGGCCGCCGCACCGGCCGCCGCAGCGCCGGCCGTCGCGGCCCCCGTGGCTGCTGCGGCCGCAGCCGGCGGTGGCGCCAAGAGCGGCGTGGCGATGCCGTCGGCGGCCAAGCTGATGGCCGACAACCAGCTTGCCGCCGGCTCCGTGCCCGGCACGGGCCGCGACGGCCGCGTGACCAAGGGCGACGTGCTGGGCGTGCTCGAAGGCGGCGCCAAGCCCGCCGCACCGTCGCCGGCCAAGCCGGCCGCGGCGCCGGTCGCGCCGGCGGTAGCCAAGCCGCTGCCGCCGGTGGCCGCGCCCATCGCCATGAACCTGGGCGAGCGTCCGGAGCAGCGCGTGCCCATGAGCCGGCTGCGCGCCCGCGTCGCCGAGCGCCTGCTGCAGTCGCAGGCCACCAACGCCATCCTGACCACCTTCAACGAGGTCAACATGGCCCCGGTGATGGAGATGCGCAAGCGCTTCCAGGAGAAATTCGAGAAGGAGCACGGCGTCAAGATCGGCTTCATGAGCTTCTTCGTGAAGGCCGCGGTCGCCGCGCTCAAGAAGTACCCGGTGCTCAACGCCTCGGTCGACGGCAACGACATCGTCTACCACGGCTTCTTCGACATCGGCATCGCGGTGGGCTCGCCGCGCGGCCTGGTGGTGCCCATCCTGCGCAATGCCGACCAGATGAGCTTCGCCGACATCGAGAAGAAGATCGCCGAGTACGGCGGCAAGGCCAAGGACGGCAAGTTGTCGCTCGAGGAGCTTTCCGGCGGCACCTTCTCCATCTCCAACGGCGGCGTGTTCGGCTCGATGCTGTCCACGCCCATCATCAACCCGCCGCAGTCGGCCATCCTCGGCGTGCACGCGACCAAGGACCGCGCGGTGGTCGAGAACGGCCAGATCGTCATCCGCCCGATCAACTACCTTGCGATGTCGTATGACCACCGCATCATCGACGGCCGGGAGGCCGTGCTGGGCCTGGTCGCGATGAAGGAAGCGCTGGAAGACCCGGCGCGCCTGCTGTTCGACATCTGAGGCGGCGCGCATGAGCAACAAGCAATTCGACGTCATCGTCATCGGTGGCGGCCCCGGCGGCTATGTGGCGGCCATCCGCGCCGCCCAGCTGGGCTTCAACACCGCCTGCATCGACGAGTGGAAGAGCGCCAAGGGCGGCCCGGCCCTGGGCGGCACCTGCACCAACGTGGGCTGCATTCCCTCGAAGGCGCTGCTGCAGTCCAGCGAGAACTTCGAGCACGCGGGCAAGCATTTCGCCGACCACGGCATCCAGCTTTCCAACCTGGGCATCGACGTCGCGAAGATGCTGTCGCGCAAGGACGGCGTCGTGAAGCAGAACAACGACGGCATCGTCTACCTGTTCAAGAAGAACAAGGTCGCGTTCTTCCACGGGCGCGGGTCGTTCGTGAAGGCCGCCGAGGGCGGCTACGAGGTCAAGGCCGGTGACGAGACCCTCACCGGCAAGCACGTGATCCTCGCCACCGGCTCCAACCCGCGCGCCCTGCCGGGTGCGCCGTTCGACGAGGACAACATCCTGTCGAACGACGGCGCGCTGCGCATCCCCACGGTGCCCAAGCGGCTGGGCCTGATCGGCTCGGGCGTGATCGGGCTGGAGATGGGCTCGGTGTGGCGCCGCCTGGGTTCGGAAGTGACCGTGCTCGAGGCCCTGCCGGCCTTCCTGGGCGCGGTCGACGAGCAGATCGCCAAGGAAGCGCAGAAGGCCTTCGTCAAGCAAGGCCTGAAGATCGAGCTGGGCGTCAAGGTCGGCGAGGTCAAGCAGGGCAAGGGCGGCCTGAGCGTGGCCTACACCAACGCCAAGGGCGAGGCGCAGACGCTGGCGGTGGACAAGCTGATCGTCTCCATCGGCCGCGTGCCCAACACCATCGGCCTGAACGGCGAGGCGGTCGGGCTGAAGCTCGACGAGCGTGGCGCCATCGTCGTCGACGACGATTGCAAGACCAACCTGCCCAACGTCTGGGCCATCGGCGACGTCGTGCGCGGGCCCATGCTCGCCCACAAGGCCGAGGAAGAGGGCGTGGCGGTGGCCGAGCGCATCGCGGGGCAGCACGGCCACGTCAATTTCAACACCATCCCGTGGGTGATCTACACCTCGCCCGAGATCGCCTGGGTCGGCCAGACCGAGCAGCAGCTCAAGGCCGCGGGCCGGGCCTACAAGGCCGGCGCCTTCCCGTTCATGGCCAACGGCCGGGCGCGCGCGCTGGGCGACACGACCGGCATGGTCAAGATGCTGTCCGACGCGAAGACCGACGAGATTCTCGGCGTGCACATCGTGGGGCCGTTCGCGTCCGAGCTGATCTCGGAGGCGGTGGTGGCGATGGAGTTCAAGGCCAGCGCCGAGGACATCGCGCGCATCTGCCATGCGCATCCCAGCCTGAGCGAAGCGACGAAGGAAGCCGCGCTGGCGGTGGACAAGCGCACCCTCAATCTCTGAGCGCGCGCCGGCAGTGGCTGTTCGCGCGCTCTACGAAGCGACCCTCTCCGAGCGGGGCTACCAGGCGGACCCGGCGCAGCTGCACGCCGTGGCCGCGCTGGAGCGCTGCGAGAACGAGTGGGCCGACTACAAGGCGCGGCGCGGCAACGCGATCACCAAGCTGATCGCGCGCCCGCCGATCCCGCGCGGCGTCTACATGTACGGCGGCGTCGGGCGCGGCAAGAGCTTCCTGATGGACTGCTTCTTCAACGCCGTCCCGCTCACGCGCAAGACCCGGCTGCACTTCCACGAGTTCATGCGCGAGGTTCACCGCGAGCTGGCCGAGCTCAAGGGCACGGTCAACCCGCTGCACGAGCTCGGACAGCGCATCTCGCGGCGCTACCGGCTGATCTGCTTCGACGAGTTCCATGTCGCCGACGTCACCGACGCGATGATCCTGCACCGCCTGCTCGAGTCGATGTTCGAGCACCGCGTGAGCATCGTGACCACGTCCAACTTCCATCCCGACGGGCTGTACCCCAACGGCCTGCACCGCGACCGCATCCTGCCCGCGATCGAGCTGCTCAAGCAGAAGCTGGAGATCGTGAACGTCGATAACGGCACCGACTATCGGCGCCGCACCCTCGAGACGGTCAAGCTGTACCACACGCCGCTCGGCCCCGACGCCGATGCCGCGATGACCGAGGCCTTCGATCGCCTGGCCGAAGCCAAGGACGAGAGTCCGCTGCTGCACATCGAGCACCGCGAGCTGCATGCGCGGCGCCGCGCCGGCGGCGTGGTCTGGTTCGATTTCAAGGAGCTGTGCGGCGGCCCGCGCTCGCAGAACGACTATCTCGAGCTGGCGACCCAGTTCCACACCGTCCTGGTGTCGGGCGTGCCCCAGATGACGCCGCGCCATGCCTCGGAAGCGCGCCGCTTCACCTGGCTGGTCGACGTCATGTACGACCGCCGGGTCAAGCTCATCATGTCGGCGGAGGTGCCGCCCGAGCTGCTGTACGCCGAGGGGCCGCTCGCCCACGAGTTCCCGCGGACCGTGTCGCGCCTGTCCGAGATGCAATCGACGGAATTCCTGGCGCTCGCGCGCCGGGACGTGGATACTTCGCTCACATGAAGGCGGTCCTGCTGTTCCTCGCGCTCTTCGCGGGCGTGCCGGTGGCGGCCATGGCCCTCGACCCGGCGGCCGAGCGTGCCGAGCGCGCACGCATCGAATCGGAGCGCAAGCAGGCGGAGGCCGACTACACCCGCCGCGAGCTCGAATGCCGCGAGCGCTTCGTCGTCACCTCCTGCCTCGACGACGCGCGACGCGACCGGCGCCTGGCCCTCGAAGGACTGCGTCACCAGCAGGCCATCCTCGACGAAGCGCAGCGCAAGCAGCGCGCCGCCCAGCGCATGGACGACATCCGCGGCAAGGTGAGCGAAGCCGACGCCCGCCGGCGCAGCACCGCCACGCAGCAGGCCAAGGATCGCGCGCCGCGCGAGGTCCATGCGCGTTCGCCGCATGCCGCATCGGCGGTGGACGAGGGCGCCTCGGGCGTGTCGCGCAGCGGCACCGAAGCGGCACGCCGCTCGAGCGAATACGAGCAGCGGCAGGAGGACGCCCGGGCGCATCGCGCGGCGGTGGAACGCCGCAATGCCGAGAAGGCGGCGCGGGGAAAGATGTCGCCGCCGCTGCCGGTTCCGGCGGCGTCCGCCGTTCCCAAGCCGCGCTGAACGTTCAGCTCAGCGGATCGACGCGCACCAGCGCCAGCGACAGGTTGTCGCCGCCCCCGCGCGCGCGCTGGCGGGCCTTGCTGACCAGCATCTCGCTGGCCTCGCGCGGCTGCAGGGCGTGGACGATGGCGCCCAGCTCCTTGGGGGTGAAGTAGTGCCACAGCCCGTCGCTGCAGGCGAGGATGGTGTCGCCGATCTCCAGGCGATCGACATGGCCGGTGGTCAGCGGCGGGTCCTGCGCGGTGCCGAGGCAACCGGTCAGCAGATTGGACTGCGGATGGTTGTTGGCTTCTTCCTCGGTGAGCTGGCCCTCGTCGACCAGGCGCTGGACGAACGAATGGTCGATGGTGCGGCTCATCATCTCGGCGCCGCGAAAGTGGTAGACGCGCGAGTCGCCGGCATGGATGACGTCGCACTCGCGGGTCGGGCTCACGATGAAGGCGGCCACCGTGCTGTGCGGCTCTTCCTCCGAGGTGATGGCCGTGAGCTTGATCATGAGGTGCGCTTCCAGCACCAGCTGCTTGAGCGCTTCGCCGGGATCGTCGCGGCTGGGCGCGTAGCGATCGAAGAGCTGCTGCGCCGTGAGGATCACCTGGTCGGCGGCCTTGCGTCCGCCGCTCTTGCCGCCCATGCCGTCGGCCAGCACGCCCATGGCGCAGCCGGGAACGCGGGTGTGGGGAAGGATCTGGACCTGGTCCTGCTGGTAGGCCCGGTCGCCACGGTGGATGCCGGTCGCGGCGGACAAACGGTATCCCTGCAACGTGGTGCTCATGGGCGAAAACTATAATCGCAATGCATGCGTGGCCATCTCGGGAATCCTGCGAATTAATGGACGACAACCTGCATTCGCTGCCCCGTCGGCTGATCGAGCTGCGAATGGAACACGCGGACCTGAACAGCCTCATCGACCAGGCAGGTGTCGATGGCGCCATCGACGAGCTCGCGCTGCGTCGGCTCAAGAAGCGCCGGCTGTTGCTGCGTGACCAGATCTGCAAGCTGGAAGCGGAGCTCGATCCGCCCGAGCCCGCGTGACCGATCCCCAGAAGACATCCACGCCCCTGCACGAGGCGGTCGTCCATGCGTTTGCCGCGGGCGGTTCGCTCTCGCAGGCGGACGAGCGCTACGTCGAGCGCGAGGTGCAGCTGCGCATGGCGCTCGAAGTCGCGGCCGCGATCGACGCGCGCCGGGTGCTGGTCGCCGAGGCCGGCACGGGCGTGGGCAAGACCTTCGCCTACCTCGTGCCCACCTTGCTGTCGGGCGCGCGCGCCCTCATCAGCACCGCGACCAAGAGCCTGCAGGACCAGCTCTTCCTGCGCGACCTGCCGCGCCTGCGCGACGCGCTCGCGCTGCCCGTCAGCGTCGCCTTGCTCAAGGGCCGCGGCAGCTACCTGTGCCTGCATCGCATGAACCAGGCGCGTCAGTCGGCGCAGCTGCCCGATCGGTGGGCGGTGCGAACGCTCGCCAAGGTCGAGCAATGGTCGCGCGTCACCACCACCGGCGACCTCGCCGAGATGGACGGGCTGGACGAGCGCAGCAGCGTGATCCCGCTGGTCACCTCGTCGCGCGAGAACTGCCTCGGCGCGGAGTGCCCCGAGTACCGGCAGTGTCACGTGATGAAGGCGCGGCGCGATGCCATGGCGGCCGATGTGGTCGTGGTCAACCACCACCTCTTCTTCGCCGACATGGCGCTGCGCGACAGCGGCGTCGCCGAGCTCCTGCCCAGCGTGGAGGTGGCGGTGTTCGACGAAGCGCACCAGCTCGCCGAAGCCGGCGTGCAGTTCCTCGGCACCACGCTGGGCAGCGGCCAGGTGATCGACTTCGCACGCGACATGCTCGGCTGCGGCCTGCAGCAGGCACGCGGACTGGCGCCCTGGCAGGACCTCGCGGCCGGCTGCGATCGCGCCGCACGCGACCTGCGCATCGCCTGCGCCGGAGCGCTGCGCGACGTGCGCGGCACGCTCAAGCTGCGCTGGGAAGAGCGCGCGCAGCGCGACGACTTTGCCGAGGCGCTGGCGAATGTCGCCACGGCCTGCCGCGCGGCGAAGGAAGCGCTCGACACCATGAGCGAGCTCGCGCCGGATTTCGTCAAGCTTGCGGAGCGGGGGCAGCATCTGTCGCGCCTCGCGGGTCGCTTCCGTGACGTTGCCGAAGCAGGGAACGTGCGCTGGATCGACCTCACGCCGCAACAGTGCCGGCTGGTCGAATCGCCGCTGGACATCCGCGAGGCCATGCGCCTGCAGCTGGAGCGCACCCCCAAGGCCTGGGTCTTCACCTCGGCCACGCTGGGCGACGACGATCGGCTGTCGTGGTTCACCGAGTCGGCCGGCCTGGACGACGCGACCACCCTTCGCGTGGGCAGCCCGTTCGACTATCCCGCTCACGCGCGGCTGTTCGTGCCGCGCGCCTTCCCCAAGCCCAACGAGCCCGAGCACGCCGCCGAGGTCGCCCGGCTCGCCGCCGAATGTGCCCGCACGCTGGGCGGGCGTACCTTCGTGCTCACGACGACCTTGCGCGCTCTGCAGAGCATCGGCACCCAGCTGCGCGAACGCTTCGAGGCCGCCTCCGATGACATCCAGGTGCTGCTGCAGGGCCAGGCGCCCAAGCGGCAGCTCATGCAGCAGTTCCTGGCCCAGCCGCGCTCGGTGCTGGTCGGCTCGCAAAGCTTCTGGGAGGGCATCGATGTGCCCGGCGAGGCCTTGCAATGCGTGCTGATCGACAAGCTGCCCTTTCCGCCGCCCAACGATCCGCTGGTCGAGGCGCGGGTCAAGCGCCTGGAAAGCGAAGGGCGCAACCCGTTTGCGGCCTATTTCGTCGCCGAGGCCGCGGTGTCGTTGAAGCAGGGTGCGGGCCGCCTGATCCGCAGCGAGCAGGATCGCGGCCTGCTGGTGGTGTGCGACCCGCGGATGGCGGGCATGAACTACGGCAAGCGCTTGCGCGAAGCGCTGCCGCCGATGACGCCGGTGGCCAGCGAGGCCGAGGCCCTGGCGTGGCTCAGCGAGCTGGCCGGCGTGGGACTGCCGTTCTGACGGCCGTCACCAGAGCTGCCACCAGGGCTTGGCCTTGTCCTTCACGCCCTCGGCCGCCAGGTAGGCGCTGTCGGGGAAGTTCTGTCGCAGGACGCGGCTCGCGTCGTCGCGCAGCTGGCCGAGGCCCAGCTTGTCGTAGCTGCGGGCCATGATGAACAGCGCCTCCTCGACCGAGGGCGACTGCTGGAAGTCCTGCACCGTCTGCTGGGCGCGGTTCGCGGCCGCGACGTAGGCACCGCGCCGATAGTAGTAGCGGGCGACGTGCACCTCGTAGGCGGCCAGCGCGTTGAGGATGTAGTTCATCCGCACCCGCGAATCCTCCGCGTAGCGCGAGGTGGGGTACTGGTCGACGAGCTGCTTGAACGACTGGTAGGCGTCGCGCGACGCCTGCTGGTCGCGCTCGGCCAGGTCCTGGCGCGCCAGGTTGCCCAGGATGCCGAGGTTGTCGTTGAAGTTCACCAGGCCCTGCAGGTACAGCGCATAGTCGATCGCCGGGCTGGTGGGGTGCAGCTTGATGAAGCGCTCGAGCACCTGCAGCGACTGCGCCTTCTCGCCCTGGCGGTACAGCACGTAGGCCCGCTCGACCTGCGCCTGCTGGGCCATCAGCGTGCCGGCGGCCCGGCCCTCGAGGCGCTCGTAGAGCTTGGCGGCGCGTTCGTAGCTGCCGTTGTCGGCCTCCTGCTTGGCCTCTGCATACAATTTGTCGGGCGACCAGGCGGCGGTCTCGTCCTTGGCCGCGGAGCCGCAACCGGCGAGCAGCCATGAGGCCACCAGGACCGACAACAACAGGCCCGAGGCCCGAACCACCGAATGCTTGGAATTCATGAACTGATGGCGCGGCGCGCAGCTGCGCCGTCC
This sequence comes from Piscinibacter sp., assembly GCA_036377015.1. Classification (GTDB taxonomy): domain Bacteria; phylum Pseudomonadota; class Gammaproteobacteria; order Burkholderiales; family Burkholderiaceae_C; genus Albitalea. The sequence goes on from DASUZE010000053.1 coordinate 15,453, forward strand.
TCTCGAAAATGAGCCCGGATTATAGGGTTGGGACCGAGCCGGACCCGGCGTCACAGGTCGAGCTGGACTCGCCCTGGAACGAGGAGCCCGAGCGTCGCGAGGCCGTCGTGTCCGAGGCGCTGCATGGTGCGCGGCTCGACAAGGCGGTGGTGGCCATGGCGGGCGAGTTTTCGCGCAGCCACCTGCAAACGCTGGTCGAAGGCGGTCATGTGTACGTCGACGATCGGGTCGCGACGACGGCGTCGCGCAAGGTCGTCGCGGGGCAGCGCATCGCCGTCGAGCTCGTTCCGACGCCGCAAAGCCAGGCCTTCCGCCCCGAGGCGATCGCGCTGGCCATCGTCCACGAGGACGAGCACGTCCTGGTCATCGACAAGCCGGCCGGCCTGGTGGTGCACCCGGCGGCCGGCAACTGGTCGGGCACGGTGCTCAACGGCCTGCTGGCCCACCACCCCGGCGCGGCCGCGCTCCCGCGCGCCGGGATCGTGCATCGCCTCGACAAGGACACCTCGGGCCTGATGGTCGTGGGCAAGACCCTGACGGCGGTGACGGCGCTGGTGCGCGAGATCGCCGCGCGGGAAGTGCATCGCGAATACCTCGCGATCGCGCACGGCGTGCCGGCGCAGGCCTGGATGCGCATCGACGCCGCCGTCGGACGCGATCCGCAGTCGCGCATCCGCATGGCGGTGCTCGCGGCGGGCAAGCCGGCGATGACCGACGTCGAGCTGTTCGCTCGCTGCGACCACTTCAGCGGCCTGCGCTGCACGCTGCACACCGGACGCACGCACCAGATCCGCGTGCATCTTGCGCACCAGGGGCATCCGCTGGTGGCCGACGCGGTGTACGGCGGTGCGCCAGCGCTGGGCATGCAGCGCCAGGCGCTGCACGCCCAGCGGCTCGAGTTCACCCATCCGGCCAGCGGCGAGGCGATGGCCTTTCGCGCCGACCCTCCCGCGGACTTCGCCGCCGCATGGGCACGGATCGCCGGTGGCGCGTGAGCCGCGCGGCTTCGCTACAATGCATGCCATCCTTCGCGATGAGCGGGTTGTCCTCCCGGGCAATCGACGCCACATCCGAAGCGAGCCGCGCCCCGAGGGCGCGACGCAGGGTTCCACGCGAGAGGCGCGACGAACCGTTAGGACCACCAGCCAGCCGTCGAGCGAGATGCCCGCCCCGGGCCAGCCAATGGGGGCGAGGCCGCTCCCAGGCTGATTGCGAGACCCTCTTGACCCAGCATGCCGGCGCTGCCGGCGCGAGGATGTGAACGAAGTTCATGAACACACAGGATGCAAAGCGCGTCCTTGAGACGGCGCTCATCTGTGCGCAGCAGCCGATGCCGCTGCGTGACATGCGCTCCCTGTTCGCCGACGAGATCGGACCGGACACCTTGCGCGCCCTGCTCGACGAGCTGGTGCGCGACTGGGAAGGGCGCGGGGTCGAGCTGGTCCCGCTGTCCACCGGCTGGCGCTTCCAGAGCCGGCCCGAGATGCGCGAGTACCTCGATCGGCTCAATCCCGAGAAGCCGCCCAAGTACTCCCGCGCCGTGATGGAGACGCTGGCGATCATTGCCTACCGCCAGCCGGTCACGCGCGGCGACATCGAGGACATCCGCGGCGTCACCGTCGCGAGCCAGATCGTCAAGCAGCTCGAGGACCGCGGCTGGGTCGAGGCGATCGGCTACCGCGAGGCGCCCGGACGGCCGGCGCTGCTCGCGACGACCAAGCAGTTCCTCGATGACCTGGGCCTCGCCAGCCTGGAGCAGCTGCCCCTGCTCGACGGCGCAGGCCAGGGCGCAACCATGCTGGGCCAGACGCTGGGCGAGCAGCCCTCGCTGATCGACGGGCAGGCGGCGCTGGCCCTCGACGAGACCGGCGCGGCCGCGGCCGACGCCCAGGCGCCCGAGGCTTCCTCCGACCAGCAGGTCGCCGAGCCCGCTGCCGACGCCGCCGAGCCGGTCGTCGCCAGTGAAGCCGCCTCGCCGCCCGACGAGCCACCGGCCGCCGACAACTCCCCTTCGCCTTCCCCAACCGAGCCTGCGGCCGATGCCGCCCCGATGGAACCCCAAGCATGAATGCCAACGCAGACGATGCGACCAGCCCGGACGTCGAGGCGGCAGACGCCATGCCCGAGCCCAGTGATGCGGGCGAGGCGGCACCCGCCAAGCCGGCACGGCGCAAGCGCGCCGTGAAGCCGCCGGCCGCCGAGGCAGGCTCGGCGGCCGAAGCCGAGTCGGCGCCGCCCGATGCCGAGGCGCCGGCCAAGCCGGCCCGCAAGCGTCGCAGCGCGGCCACGAAAGCCGCGGAGTCCGCCGACAGCGCACCCGTCCCCGAATCGGCCCCGCTGCCCGTCGAGGCTGAAGCGCGCCCGTCGATGCCCGCGGCGGTGATGGAGCCGCCCGCTGCGTTCGTGCATCCGCCGGTGGTCCCGACACTGAGCGAATCGCCCTCGGCCGTCACGCCGATCGCCGAGGCGGTGGCCGAGGTCGCCGGCGGCTCGGTGATCGAGCCCGGCGCCGGCGATCAACCCGCCGGCGATACGGGCAACCGCTCCGAGCGATCCCGCCGCCGCAATCGCCGCGACCGCCGGCGTGGGCGAGGGGAAGGCGGCGCCGTCCCACCGGAAGCCGGCGCGGCCGCACCCGAAGCAACCGATGACGACGAGGAAGGCGCCGAGGCCCAGGTCATCGAGCCCTTGCCTGCCACCGATCCGGGCGAGCTCTTCGCCGAGGTCGTCTCCGGCGCCTTCGACGTCGAGGAAGAGCAAGCCGCCGCCGAGGCCCCCGCGCCGCACAAGCGCGTGCTGCGTCCCGAGCCCGACGCGCCCAAGCTGCACAAGGTGCTGGCCCAGGCCGGCATCGGCTCGCGCCGCGACATGGAGCAGCTCATCCTCGAAGGCAAGATCTCGGTCAACGGGCAGCCGGCCCACATCGGGCAGCGCATCTCCTTCGGCGACCACATCAAGATCGACGGCAAGCCGGTGAAAGTGCGCATCGTTCCGCCGGCGCCGCGTGTCATCGCCTATCACAAGCCGGTCGGCGAGGTGGTCACGCACGACGATCCGCAGCACCGCCCGACCGTGTTTCGCCGCCTGCCGCGCCTGGCGCAAGGCAAGTGGCAGTCGGTCGGACGGCTGGACCTCAACACCGAAGGCTTGCTGCTGTTCACCAACTCCGGCGAGCTCGCCAACCAGCTCATGCACCCGCGCTTCGGGGTCGAGCGCGAGTACGCAGTGCGCGTGCTCGGCACGCTGGACGAAGACACCCGCGAAGAGCTGCTCGAGGGCGTGACCATCGACGGCCAGAACGCCAGCTTCCGCTCCATCGAGGACGGCGGCGGCGAAGGCGCCAACCACTGGTATCGCGTCGTCATCACCGAGGGCCGCAACCGCGAGGTGCGCAAGCTGTTCGACGCGGTCGGGCTCACGGTGAGCCGGCTGATCCGCATCCGCTACGGCACGGTGGTGCTGCCGCGCGGGCTCAAGCGCGGCGTCTGGGTCGACCTGGGCGACGAGGACGTGCGGGCCATCCGCCGCCTGGCGGGCGGCGGCGAGAGCCAGCCGCGCGATGAGCGTGGCGGGCGCGGCGGGCGCAACAAGAAGCGCAACCGCGATCGCAACGAGGGCCAGCGCAACGGCCCGCCGCCGCGCGGCAATCAGCCGTCCGACAACCTGCAGCGCGCCGACGCGCCGCGCGACCGCGACGACGCCGACTTCGACGGCGACGAGGACATCGACCACTCCCGCATCCCGAATCCGCTGGAGCAGACCTTCGACAAGCGCTTCGTGCAGAACCCGCGCAGCTCCGTCGGCGGTCGGGGCTTTCGCAGCGGCGGCGGCGGCTTCGGCTCGGGCGGCAGCGGCCCCGGACCCGGACCCGGCGGTCCGAAGAAGGGCGGGCCCAAGGAGCCCGACCCGCTGCAGACCTCCGTCGGCTACATCGGCGCCGATGCCTTCCATCGCAAGGGCAGCCGTGGCGGCCGCGGTGGGCGCGGCGGCGGTTTCGGCGGCGGCGGCGGTGGCGGTGGCGGCGGGGGTGGCGGTGGCGGCGGGGGTGGCGGCTTCGGCGGCGGTCGGCGCGGGCGCTGATTCCTGCCGCCGGGACGGTGGCGGGCTCAGCCGCCGGGCGGGCGTTCGAAGCCTACGACACGCGGCCGCAGGGCCTCAAGCGTTACAATGCAAGGCTTTGCCAAGACTTTGATTTCAGGAGAGAAAAACATGGCGCTCGAACGAACGCTTTCGATCATCAAGCCCGATGCCGTGGCGAAGAACGTCATCGGCCAGATCTACAGCCGCTTCGAGAACGCCGGCCTGAAGATCATCGCAGCCAAGATGGTTCACTTGTCGCGGGGCGAGGCCGAGGCCTTCTACGCGGTGCACAAGGCGCGGCCCTTCTTCGGCGATCTCGTGAAGTTCATGATCTCCGGCCCGGTGGTCATCCAGGTCCTCGAGGGCGAGAACGCCATCGCCAAGAATCGCGAGCTGATGGGCGCCACCGATCCGAAGAAGGCCGACAAGGGCACGATCCGCGCCGACTTTGCCGACAGCATCGACGCCAACGCCGTGCACGGCTCCGACGCCCCGGAAACGGCGGCGGTCGAGATCGGCTTCTTCTTCCCCGGCATGAATGTCTACAGCCGGTAATTCGCGCTAGGGCCTCTTGCGTGCAAGAGGCATCGCCATGAACGCTGTCAACCTGCTGGAATTCGATCAGGATGGGCTGGCGGCGTTCTGCGAGCAGCTCGGCGAGAAGCGCTTTCGCGCCACCCAGCTGTTCCGCTGGATTCACCACCGCGGTGAGTCCGACTTCACCCGGATGTCCGACCTGGCCAAGTCGCTGCGCGAGAAGCTCGCGGGCAAGGCGGCGGTCAACGCCCCGCCCATCGTGAGCGAGCAGGCCTCGGCCGACGGCACCATCAAGTGGCTGTTCGACGTCGGAGGCGGCAACGCGGTCGAGACAGTGTTCATCCCCGAAGACGACCGCGGGACGCTGTGCATCTCGTCGCAGGCCGGCTGCGCGGTCGGCTGCCGCTTCTGCTCCACCGGCCACCAAGGCTTCAGCCGCAACCTCACCACCGGCGAGATCGTCGCCCAGCTCTGGCATGCCGAGCACCACCTGCGCCGGCGGCTGGGGCTGGCCGAGGGCGAGCGGGCCGTGACCAACGTGGTGATGATGGGCATGGGCGAGCCGCTGCAGAACTACGCGGCGCTGGTGCCGGCGCTGCGCGTCATGCTCGACGACCACGGCTACGGCCTGTCGCGCCGCCGCGTCACGGTCTCGACCTCGGGCGTCGTCCCCATGATCGATCGCCTGCGCGACGACTGCCCGGTGGCGCTGGCGGTGTCGCTGCATGCACCCGGCGATGCGCTGCGCGACGACCTCGTCCCGCTGAACCGCAAGTACCCGATCGCCGAGCTGCTGGCCGCCTGCAACCGCTACCTCGATGCCGCGCCGCGCGACTTCATCACCTTCGAGTACTGCATGCTCGACGGCGTGAACGACACGCCGGACCATGCCCGGCAGCTGGTCGAGCTGGTGCACGACAAGGTGTCGTGCAAGTTCAACCTGATTCCGTTCAACCCCTTCCCCGAGTCCGGCCTGAAGCGCTCGCCGCGCGAGCGCGTGACCGCCTTCGCGCGCATCCTGCAGGACGCGGGCGTGGTCACCACCGTGCGCAAGACACGCGGCGACGACATCGACGCGGCCTGCGGGCAGCTCGCGGGCGAGGTCCAGGACCGCACGCGGGTCAAGGAGCGCATCTCGACGCGCGCGCCGATCCGCATCCACCGGCCATCGGCGGCGCAAGACCGCCGAGGCCCCCACCAGCCGAAGACACGGCAGGAGACCAAGGCATGAGTTGGGAATGTCGCGCGATGCAGCGCGTGGTCATGGGCCTGGCTGTGGCCGCCGCGGCGGCCTGGCTGTCGGGATGCGCCGGCATGCCGGGCCCGCGCACCACCGGCGCCGATGCGCCTTCCACCGAGACCAAGGACCGGGTCACCGCCTCCGACGAGACCGAGGCGGCGAAGCGGGCGCGGGTCCGGTTGGAGCTGGCCGCGGCCTATTTCGGCCGCGGCCAGCTCACCACGGCGCTGGACGAGGTCAAGCTGGCCATCGCCGCCAATCCGACCGACCCATCCGCCTTCAACCTGCGCGGCCTCATCTACGCCGGCCTGGGCGACGACAGGCTGGCCGAAGAAAGCTTTCGCCGTGCGCTGCAGCTCGACGCGCGCGATGCCGACACCATGCAGAACTACGGCTGGTACCTGTGCCAGCAGAAGCGCTACGCCGAGGCCGACGCGCAGTTCCGCCAGGCACTGGACGTGCCGCACTACCGCGCCGCGCCGCGCACACTGCTCACGCAGGGCATCTGCCAGGCGCGCGCCGGCCAGTGGCCGCAGGCAGAGGCCTCGCTGACGCGCTCCTACGAGCTCGACCCGGGCAATCCGGCCACCGCGGTCAACCTCGCCGAGGTGCTGTACCGCCGCGGCGAGTTCGAGCGCGCGCGCTTCCAGATGCGGCGCGTCAACGGCAATCCGGACATCGTCAACGCCCAGACGCTGTGGCTGGCGGCGCGCATCGAAAATCGCCTCGGCAACCGCCAGGGCGTGCAGGACTTCGGCACCCAGCTGCGCAACCGCTTCCCGCAGTCACCCGAAGCCGGTGCCTTCGCCAGGGGGCAGTTCGATGAGTGAGGCGGGGGCCGAAAACACGAGCGCGCGCACAGCGGGCGGCATCTTGCGCGAGGCGCGTCAGGCGCAGGGGCTGCACATCGCCGCCCTGGCCGCCACCATCAAGGTCGCGCAGCGCAAGCTCGAGGCGCTGGAGGCCGATCGGCTGGACGAACTGCCCGACGCGACCTTCACCCGCGCCCTGGCGCAAACGGTGTGCCGTGCGCTGAAGATCGATCCGGCGCCCGTGCTGGCCCTGCTTCCTTCTCCGATGGGGCACCGCCTGGAGCATGTCAGCGAAGGCATCAACGCCCCGTTCCGCGACCGGCCGGGTCGGCACGAGCCCAACGACTGGTCCGTGCTGGCATCGCCGGCGGTGTGGGGACCGCTGCTGGTGCTGGTGGCGGCGGCTGCCGTCTGGCTGCTGCCATCGGGCTGGCTGCCCAGCCTGCAGCCGGCCGCCGGTGGTGCCTCGGCGCCGAGTCACGCCGCATCCAGCGGGCTGGCGTCAGTGGTGGTCCCGCCCAGCGCCGTGATCGACGCGGCGTCGGCCCCGGCTGCCGGGTCCGCGCCCGAGGCTCCGGCGGCCGCGCCCATGGCGCCGTCGGCTGCCGCATCGGCCGTTTCAGACGCTGCCGCGGACACCGCCGGCCCCTTGCGCCTGCGCGCCATCGCTGCCAGCTGGGTCGAGATCCACGACGCCCGGCGCCAGGTGCTGCTGTCGCGTGTCGTCGACGCCGGCGAATCGGTCGTGATCGACGGCGCCATGCCGCTGCGCGTGAAGATCGGCAACGCCCGGGCCACCGAGGTGATGTTCCGCGGCCGCGCGCTCGACCTGGCACCGAACACGCGCGACAACGTCGCGCGGCTCGAGTTGAATTGAACGGGATGGTCGCGATGACTGATGTTCGAGATCCGCTGGCCGAATTCATCACGCCGGCCGTGCCTGCGGCGCGCCGCACCCGCCAGGCCAGCGTTCGCTGGGGCTCGCGCATCGTCACCGTCGGCGGCGACGCGCCGGTGCGGGTGCAATCGATGACCAACACCGACACCGTCGACGTCATCGGCACGGCCATCCAGGTCAAGGAGCTGGCCGTGGCCGGCTCGGAGATGGTGCGCATCACCGTCAACACGCCCGAGGCGGCGCAGGCCGTGCCGCACATCCGCGAGCAGCTCGACCGCATGGGCATCGACGTGCCGCTGATCGGCGACTTCCACTACAACGGCCATCGGCTGCTCACCGAGTTCCCGGCCTGTGCCGAGGCGCTCAGCAAGTACCGCATCAACCCCGGCAACGTCGGCAAGGGCGACAAGCACGACAAGCAGTTCGCGCAGATGGTGGAAGTGGCCGCGCGCCACGGCAAGCCGGTGCGCATCGGCGTCAACTGGGGCAGCCTGGACCAGGAACTGCTGACCCAGATGATGGACGACAACGCCAAGCTGGCCGAGCCGTTCGAGCCGCAGCAGATCATGTACCGCGCGATCCTCACCTCGGCGATCCAGTCGGCCCGGCGCGCCGAGCAGATCGGCCTGGCCGGCGAGCAGATCATCCTGTCGTGCAAGATGTCCGGCGTCCAGGATCTGGTGAGCGTGTACCAGGCGCTGGCCCAGCGCTGCGACTACGCGCTGCACCTGGGCCTGACCGAGGCCGGCATGGGCACCAAGGGCACGGTGGCGTCGACGGCGGCGCTGTCGATGCTGCTGCAGCAGGGCATCGGCGACACCATCCGCGTGTCGCTCACGCCGCAGCCCGGCGAGGCCCGCACCCAGGAGGTCGTGGTCGCGCTCGAGATCCTCCAGTCGCTGGGCCTGCGCTCGTTCAACCCCAGCGTCACCGCCTGCCCCGGCTGCGGCCGCACGACCAGCACCACCTTCCAGGAGCTGGCCAAGCAGATCGACGACTACCTGCGCCTGCAGATGCCGGTGTGGCGCGCGCGCTATCCCGGCGTCGAGAAGATGAAGGTGGCCGTGATGGGCTGCATCGTCAACGGCCCCGGTGAAAGCAAGCACGCCGACATCGGCATCAGCCTGCCCGGCACCGGCGAGGCGCCGGCCGCGCCGGTGTTCATCGACGGCGAGAAGGCGCTGACCCTGCGCGGCGAGCGCATCGCCGAGGAATTCCAGACGCTGGTCGAGGACTACATCGAGAAGCGCTTCGGCGCCGCGACGACGGCGCATTGACGCGCCGCCGCCCGTCCTGCGTCTTCGTTTCAACGCGGCCCTGCGGCCGCATCACCGTTTGCTGACATGGCTGACATCCTGCGTGCCGTCAAAGGCATGAACGACATCCTGCCCTCGGGCGTGCCGCGCACCGACAAGCTGCCCGACTCGCAGCTGTGGCAATGGTTCGAGGACACGGTGCGCTCGGTGCTCGGGCGCTACGGCTACCAGAACCTGCTCACGCCCATCGTCGAGCCGACGGCGCTGTTCGTGCGCGGGCTGGGCGAGGTGACCGACATCGTCGAGAAGGAGATGTATTCCTTCGTCGATTCGATGAACGGCGACAAGCTCACCCTGCGCCCCGAGGCCACCGCCGGCATCGTGCGCGCCATGATCGAGCACAACGCCCTGTACAACGGCCCGCTGCGCTTGTGGACCGTGGGGCCGATGTTCCGCCACGAGCGGCCGCAAAAAGGCCGCTACCGGCAGTTCCACCAGCTCGACGTCGAGGCGCTGGGCTACCCCGGCCCCGACGTCGACGCCGAGATGATCCTGATGGCGCGCACGCTGTGGCGCGAGCTCGGCCTGGTCGAAGGCCGGCACGTTCGCCTCGAGCTCAACAGCCTCGGCCAGCCCGAGGAGCGGCGGGCGCACCGCGAGGCGCTGGTGCGGCACTTCGAGCAGCACGCCGACACGCTCGACGCCGATGCCAAGCGCCGCTTGCACAGCAATCCGCTGCGCATCCTCGACACCAAGAATCCGCACATGCAGGCGGTGGTCGAGAACGCGCCCCGGCTCATCGATTTCCTCGGGGCGGAGTCGCTCGCCCACTTCGACGCGGTGCGCGGGGTGCTCGATGCGGCCGGCCTCGAGTACCGCGTCAACACGCGCCTGGTGCGCGGCATGGACTACTACAACCTGACGGTCTTCGAGTGGGTCACCGATCAGCTCGGCTCGCAGGGCACGGTGTGCGGCGGCGGACGCTACGACGGGTTGATCGAGCAGCTCGGCGGCAAGCCGGCGCCCGCCGTGGGCTTCGGCCTGGGCATCGAGCGCTTGCTGCTGCTCATCCAGGAGCTGGGATTGCCCGTGCCCAGCCGCGCGCCGCAGATCTACGCGGTCATTCCGTCGCCGGCCGCGGTGCCCAAGGCCATGGCGACCCTGGAGAGCCTGCGCGCGGCCGGCGTCTCGGTCCTGATGAACGCCGGCGGCGGCAACATGAAGGCGCAGTTCAAGCGCGCCGATGCCAGCGGCGCCCGCTACGCCCTCATCTTCGGCGACGACGAGGTCGCGCGCGGCGAGGTGGCGCTCAAGGATTTGCGCGATCCGGCCGCGGCGCAGCGCAGCCTGCCGCTGGGCAGCGTGGCGGCCTGGGCGGCCGACCTTCGCAACGCATAATCGCGCCTTCCAACGAAAGCTTTCCCGTCCATGGCCACCCATCTCGACCTCGAAGAACAAGAACAGATCGACCAGCTCAAGCATTTCTGGAAGCAGTACGGCAACCTGATCACCTGGGTGCTGATCGCGATCCTCGGTGCGTATGGCGGCTGGATGCTCTGGAACTCGTGGGAGCGCGACAAGGCCGCGCGAGCCGGAGCGCTGTACGACGAGGTCGACAAGGCGGCGCAGGCGGGCGATGCCGATCGTGCCGCGGCCTTGTTCGCCAGCCTGAAGGACGGCTACGGCCGCACGGCGTTCGCCCAGCAGGGCGCGCTGCAGCTGGCCAAGGCGCAATTCGAGAAGGGACAGCTCGACAACGCCAAGGCCACGCTGGCCTGGGTCGCCGAGAACGGCATCGAATCCGAGTACCAGACCATCGCCCGGCTGCGTCTGGCGGCCGTGCTGCTCGACCAGAAGAAATACGACGAGGCGCTGAAGCAGCTCGACGCCGCCACGGCCAAGGAGTTCGAGGCGCTGGTCGCCGACCGGCGCGGCGACGTCCTCCTGGCCCAGGGCAAGAAGGACGAGGCCAAGGCGGCTTACCAGAAGGCCTGGTCGACGATGGAGGCCAAGGTCGAATATCGCCGCCTGGTCGAGGCCAAGCTGACCGCGCTGGGCGCCGCGCCCGAATCGGACAAGGCCAAGGCGGGGGCGGCGAAATGAGGCTGCGCGGTCTCTGCACCCTGGCCGCCCTGGCCGCCGCGCTGCTGGCCGGTTGCGCCAGCAGCGAGAAGCCGAAGCCGACGCCGCTGGAGCCGATCACGCCGCAGATGGCCGGGCGGGTGGTCTGGAACCAGCGCATCGACAGCGTCCAGTTTCCGCTGTCGGTGGCCGTCAGTCCCGGCGTGTTCACCGTGGCAGGCACCGATGGCACGGTGCTCGCCCTCGAGGCCGACACCGGCCGCGAGCTGTGGCGCGGCAGCGTCGGCAACAAGCTCGGCGCCGGCGTGGGCAGCGACGGGCGCTTCGCCGCGGTCGTCACGCGCGAAGGCGATCTGGTCACGCTGGAAGCCGGCCGGGTGCTCTGGCGCAAGCCGCTGGCAATGCGGGTCACCACCACGCCGCTGGTCGCGGGCGAGCGCGTGTTCGTGCTGGGCGGCGATCGCAGCGTGCATGCCTTCGACGCGCTGGACGGAACCCGGCTGTGGTCGGTGCAGCGGCCGAGCGACCCGCTCACGCTGGCCCAGGGTGGCGTGATCGCGGCCTTCAAGGACACGCTCCTCGCAGGGCAGGGCGCCAAGCTGGCGGGCTTCGATCCGCTCAACGGCGAAGTGCGCTGGGAAGTCACCGTCGGCTCGCCGCGCGGGACCAACGAGGTGGAGCGCCTGGCCGACCTGGTCGCGCCGCTGTCGCGGCTGGGCGACGTGGTCTGCGTGCGTTCCTTCCAGGCCGCGGTGGGCTGCGTGAACGCCGAGCGCGGCACGCTGGCCTGGACCAAGGGCGTGGGCGGCACCGACGGCGTCGCGGCCGACGACCAGTTCGTCTATGGCGCCGACGCGAGCGACCGCATCACCGCCTGGAAGACCGGCTCCGGCGACGTCGCCTGGCAGTCGGAGAAGTTCCTCTACCGCGGGCTCGGCGCGCCGCTGTCCACGGGCAAGGCGGTGGTGTTCGGCGACTCGGAAGGCATGGTGCACTTCCTCTCGCGCGACAAGGGCGAGTCGCTGCTGCGGCTGTCCACCGACAGCAGCGGCGTCGCCGCCGCGCCGGTGATGTCGGGCAGCACCATGCTGATCGTCACGCGCAACGGCGGCCTGTTCGCCATCCGACCTGAATGACGGCCGGCACGGCGCGATGAAACCCGTCATCGCCATCGTCGGGCGCGCCAACGTCGGCAAGTCGACGCTGTTCAACCGCCTCACCAAGAGCCGAGACGCGATCGTCGCCGACTTCGCCGGGCTCACGCGCGACCGCCACTACGGCGATGGCCGGCTCGGCGACCGGGACTTCATCGTCGTGGACACCGGCGGCTTCGAGCCCGAGAAGCCCACCGGCGTGGTCGCCGAGATGGCCAAGCAGACGCGCCAGGCGGTGGCCGAGGCCGATGCGGTGATCTTCGTCGTCGACGTGCGCGCCGGCGTGTCGGCGCAGGACCACGACATCGCCAAGTACCTGCGCTCGGTCGGCAAGAAGGTCCTGCTGGCCGCAAACAAGGCCGAGGGCATGGTCGACTCGCCGCACCTGGCCGAGTTCTACGAGCTCGGGATGGGCGACCCCCACCCGATCTCGTCGGCGCACGGCCAGGGTATCCGCAGCCTCACCGAGGAGGCGCTGGCCGACTTTCCCTTCGACGAGGAAGCGCAAGCGCTGGAAGAGGGCGCACCGACTCGCCTGGCGGTGGCAGGGCGCCCCAACGTCGGCAAGAGCACGCTCATCAACACCTGGCTCGGCGAGGAGCGGCTGGTGGCCTACGACCAGCCCGGCACCACGCGGGACGCGATCAGCGTGCCCTTCGAGCGCAACGGACAGAAGTTCCAGCTCATCGACACCGCCGGCCTGCGTCGCAAGGGCAAGGTCTTCGAGGCGATCGAGAAGTTCTCGGTGGTCAAGACGCTGCAGGCGATCGCCGATGCCAACGTCGTGCTGCTGCTGCTCGACGCCACCCAGGGCGTGACCGACCAGGATGCCCACATCGCCGGCTACATCCTCGACAGCGGCCGGGCAGTGGTCATCGCGGTCAACAAGTGGGACGCGGTCGACGACTACCAGAAGCAGCTGCTGCAGCGCTCGATCGAGCAGCGCCTGGCCTTCTTGAAATTCGCGCCGCTGCTCCACATCTCGGCCATTCGAAGGCAGGGACTGGGGCCCGTATGGAAAGCCATCGCCGACGCCCATGCGTCGGCCACGCGCAAGATGTCGACGCCGGTGCTGACGCGCCTGCTGCACGAGGCGGTGGAGCATCAGGCCCCCAAGCGCGCGGGCATGTTCCGCCCGAAGCTGCGCTACGCGCACCAGGGCGGAATGAACCCGCCCGTCATCGTGGTGCACGGAAACTCGCTGGAACACGTGACCGACGCTTACAAACGCTTCCTCGAAGGCCGGTTTCGCGAGCATTTCAAGTTGGTGGGCACGCCGCTGCGCATCGAAATGCGCTCTGGCCGCAACCCCTTCGACGACAAGAATTCGTGAAGGCTTTTCGCCCCGGGGTTCCGATCGCCGGGAACCCTGTGTTAACGTGCCATTCTCATAATCTCTAACACGGAGCTATATCGTGAGCAACAAAGGGCAACTCCTACAAGACCCCTTCCTCAACCTGCTGCGCAAAGAGCACGTCCCGGTCTCGATCTACCTCGTGAACGGCATCAAGCTGCAGGGCCACATCGAGTCTTTTGATCAGTATGTGGTGCTCTTGCGAAACACGGTCACCCAGATGGTCTACAAGCACGCCATCTCGACCGTGGTCCCGGGCCGAGCGGTGAACTTCCACGCCGCCGAATCCCCCGAGCAGAACTGAGATCCGTGACGTCCGTGACGCCTGCGGGTCCGAGGCAGCGCCGATCTTGAGTTCTGCGCCTTCATCGCAGGAAGTCGGCGGGATGGCGCGAGCCATCCTCGTGGGTGTCGACGTGGGCGGCTCATCCACCTTCGACCCGACCCTCGACGAGCTCGCACAGCTGGCCGAATCGGCCGGTGACATGCCGGTCGCGCGCGTCGTCGCGCGTCGCAAGGCGCCCGATCCTGCCCTGTTCGTCGGCTCCGGCAAGGCCGACGAGATCAAGGCGCTGGTGCAGGGCCATCGTGCCGAGGCCGTGCTGTTCGACCAGGCCTTGTCGCCGGCGCAGCAGCGCAACCTCGAGCGGCACCTGGGCGTGGCGGTCGCAGACCGCACCATGCTCATCCTCGAGATCTTCGCCGCCCGTGCGCAAAGCCATGAGGGCAAGCTGCAGGTCGAGCTCGCGCAGCTGCAATACCTGTCGACCCGCCTGGTGCGCCGCTGGAGCCACCTCGAGCGCCAGCGCGGCGGCATCGGCACCCGCGGCGGTCCCGGCGAAGCGCAGATCGAGCTCGACCGCCGAATGATCGGCGAGCGCATCAAGTCGGTGAAGGAACGCCTCGAGAAGGTCAAACGCCAGCGCAGTACCCAGCGCCGCTCGCGCGAGCGCAACCAGACCTTCCGCGTCTCGCTCGTGGGCTACACCAACGCGGGCAAGTCGACGCTGTTCAACGCGCTGGTCAACGCGCGCAGCTACGCGGCCGACCAGCTCTTCGCCACCCTCGACACCACCACGCGCCAGCTGTTCCTCGAAGACGTCGGCCGGTCGGCCTCGCTTTCCGACACCGTGGGGTTCATCCGCGACCTGCCGCACAAGCTCGTCGAGGCCTTCGAGGCCACCCTGCAGGAAGCTGCCGACGCCGATCTGCTGCTGCACGTGGTCGATGCGGCCAACCCCTTGCTGGTCGAGCAGATGGCCGAGGTTCAACGCGTCCTCGCCGAGATCGGTGCCGACGCCGTGCCGCAGGTGCTGGTCTACAACAAGTTCGACAAGCTCGAGGCCACCCAGCGTCCGCGCAACATGGTCGACACGATGGAGCTCGACGGCGGCGTGCGCGTTGCGCGCGTATTCGTGAGCGCCCTCGAGGGCCAGGGCCTGGACGAGCTGCGCCGCATCATCGCCGAGGCTGCCACCGGAACGCTGGCCGAGCGTCTGGCGGCCACCGAGGCGCCGTCACCTGGCGAATCGAAGGGCGACGCGGGCTCCGACCCGCAGCGCACCGGGACCCATCACTTCCACTCATCACCATGAGCAGTTCATCCGGTGCCGTTCGCGGCACGCCCGATGTCGATCTGAGCAACGGCGGCCGCGGCGACGGTCCCCCCGACCTCGACGAGCTGTGGCGCGACTTCAACCGCAAGCTGTCCGGCCTTTTCGGCGGCAAGGGCGGCGGTCAGCGCGGCAACGGCTCGGGCGACGGCGGCAACAACAACTTCCAGCCCGACATGAAGAGCGCCGGCATCGGCGTGGGCCTGATCGTCGCGGTGGTCGCGCTGATCTGGCTGGGCAGCGGCTTCTTCATCGTCCAGGAAGGCCAGCAGGCGGTGGTGATGACCTTCGGCCGCTACAGCCACACCGTCGACGCCGGATTCCAGTGGCGCATGCCGTATCCGTTCCAGTCGCACGAGACCGTGTCGGTGACGACGCTGCGCTCGAAGGAAGTCGGGCGCAACACCGTCGTGCCGGCCACCGGCCTGCGCGACTCGTCCATGCTCACGCAGGACGAGAACATCGTCGACATCCGCTTCACCGTGCAGTACCGCCTGAAGGATGCGAGGTCCTTCCTGTTCGAGAACCGCGATCCCGAAGAAGCGGTGATGATGGCCGCCGAGTCGGCGGTGCGCGAGATCGTCGGCAAGAGCAACATGGACTCGGTGCTGTACGAGCAGCGCGACGCCATCGCGGCCGACCTCGTGAAGTCCATCCAGGTCCAGCTCGACCGGCTGCGCGCCGGCATCATCGTGGCCAACGTCAACGTCCAGAACGTGCAGGCGCCCGAGCAGGTTCAGGCCGCATTCGACGACGCCGTGAAGGCCGGCGCCGACCGCGAGCGCCTCAAGAACGAAGGCCAGGCCTACGCCAACGACGTCATCCCGAAGGCGCAAGGCACGGCCGCGCGGCTGCGCCAGGAGGCCGAGGGCTACAAGTCGCGCGTCATCGCGCAGGCCGACGGCGACGCGCAGCGCTTCAACCAGGTGCTCGACGAATACCGCAAGGCCCCGGCCGTCACCCGCGACCGCATGTACATCGACACCATGCAGCAGGTCTATTCGAACGTCAGCAAGGTGCTGGTCGACACCCGCAACAACTCCAACCTCCTGTACCTGCCGCTGGACAAGCTGATGCAGCAGGCCGGCGCCCCGGTGGCCGGAAGCGCACCGGCGCAGAGCGCCCCGGCCGCCGACGGCGTGCCGGGCGCCGCGGTGGACGTGCGCTCGCGCGACAACCAGCGCAGCCGCGAACGCGACGGGCGCTGAGACAGGGAACGAGCAATCACATGAACCGCATTGGCTTCTACGTCGCAGGTGCGCTGGTCGTCCTGATGATTCTTTTCTCGACGCTGTTCATCGTCGATCAGCGCCAGTACGCCGTGATCTACGCGCTCGGCGAGATCAAGGAAGTGGTGACCGAGCCGGGCCTGAAGTTCAAGCTGCCGCCGCCGTTCCAGAACGTCGTCTTCCTCGACCGCCGCATCCAGACGCTCGACAGCCCCGAGACCCGCCCCATCTTCACCGCCGAAAAGAAGACGCTGGTCATCGACTGGCTGGTCAAGTGGCACATCACCGATGCACGCCAGTTCATCCGCAACAACGGCGTGGACATCCGCAACGTCGAGAACAAGCTGAGCCCCATCGTGCAGGCCGCCTTCAACGAGGAGGTCACCAAGCGCACCGTGCGCGCCATGCTGGCCACCGAGCGCGAGAAGGTCATGCAGGACGTGCGCGGCCGCCTGGTCGACGAGGCCAAGGCCTTCGGCATCGAGATCGTCGACGTGCGCATCAAGCGCGTCGACTTCGCCGCCAACATCACCGATTCGGTCTACGGCCGGATGCAGTCCGAGCGCAAGCGCGTGGCCAACGAGCTGCGCTCCACCGGGGCGGCCGAAGGCGAGAAGATCCGCGCCGACGCCGATCGCCAGCGCGAGGTCATCGTCGCCGAGGCCTATCGCGACGCGCAGAAGGTGCAGGGCGAGGGCGACGCCAAGGCGTCGGCCATCTTCGCCGAGTCGTTCGGGCGCGATCCGCAGTTCGCCGCGTTCTACCGCAGCTTGACGGCCTACCGCGCGTCGTTCCGAAGCAAGAACGATGTGATGGTGGTGGATCCGGGCAGCGACTTCTTCAAGGCGATGCGTGGCAGTTCCGTGCCGGTCCCGGCCGCACCTCAGGCCGCCCACGGCAAGAAGTGACCACCGTCGACCCCTGGGACCTGCTGCTCAGCGCCTTCGCGCTGATGCTCATCGTCGAAGGGCTGCTGCCGTTCTTCAACCCGAGGCTGTGGCGCGCCGTGTTCGAGCGCGCCACCCGCTTCGGCGACGGGCAGATCCGCTTCATCGGCCTGTCCAGCATGATCGCCGGCCTGGCCATGCTGGCGCTGTTCTGGCACTGATACGCACCCGGGAGGCGCAGACAGCGCCGGTACAATGCCGGTTTTAACCCCCCGGTGATTTCCCATGTCGTCTGCTTGGCTGCTGCCCGAGCACATCGCCGACGTCCTGCCCGCGCAGGCCAGGCACATCGAAGAATTGCGGCGAGGGTTGCTCGATGTGGCCCGCGGCTACGGCTTCGAACTGGTGATGCCGCCGCTGCTGGAGCACCTCGAATCGCTGCTGTCGGGCACCGGGCGTGAGCTCGATCTGAAGACCTTCAAGCTGGTCGATCAGCTCAGCGGCCGCACGCTCGGCGTGCGCGCGGACACCACCTCGCAGGTCGCGCGCATCGACGCCCACCTGCTCAATCGCGAAGGCGTGACCCGCCTTTGCTACTGCGGCCCGGTCCTGCATGCGCGACCGTCGGGGCTGGCCGCCACGCGCGAGCCGCTGCAGTTCGGTGCCGAGACCTACGGCCATGCGGGGCTCGAGGCCGACCTCGAGATCCAGGACCTGGCGCTCGACTGCCTGCGCAGCGCCGGCGTCACCCAGGTCACGCTCGACCTGGGCGATGCACGCCTGCTGCGCGGGCTGCTCGAGGGTGTGTCGCTCAGCGCGGCACGCACCGCCGAGCTGATGCGCGCGCTTGCCGCCAAGGACGCGTCGACCCTGGCAGATCTGAGCGCCGGCTTTCCATCGGATGTGCGACGCGGCCTCGACGCGCTGCTGCGCCTGTACGGCGGCGCCGACGTGCTGGCCGCTGCGCGCAAGGAGCTGCCGGACCGCCCGCTGGTGCGCGCCGGACTGACCGAGCTGCAGTCGCTCGCGAGCCGCCTGCAGCACGCGCATCCCGAGGCGCAGGTCGGCTTCGACCTCGCCGACCTCGGCGGCTACGCGTACTACAGCGGTGCCCGCTTCGCCGTCTACACCGCAGGGTCGAGCGATGCCATCGCGCGTGGTGGTCGCTACGACGAGGTGGGCGCGGCCTTCGGGCGCAACCGCCCGGCCGTGGGCTTCAGCCTCGACCTCAAGGAGCTGGCCGCGCTGGTGCCGGCGCGGCGCCTCGCCGCGGCCATCCGCGCCCCCTGGGGTGAATCGGAGGCGCTTCGCACGGCGGTGCGCCGCCTGCGCGAGCAGGGCGAGGCGGTGGTGTGCATCCTGCCCGGCCACGAGCACGAGGGCCAGGAGTTCGACTGCGACCGCGAGCTGGTCGCGTCAGGCGATCAATGGGTCGTGCGCGCGCTCTGACGCCACGTCGACCTCTCGTTTTTCAGACTCGGAACGTTGACATGCAAGACACGAAGGCGAAGACCGCCGGCCACAACGTGGTCGTCGTCGGCACCCAGTGGGGCGACGAAGGCAAGGGCAAGGTGGTGGACTGGCTGACCGATCACGCACAGGGCGTGGTGCGCTTCCAGGGCGGCCACAACGCCGGACATACGCTGGTGATCAAGGGGGTCAAGACGGCGCTGCAGCTCATTCCGTCGGGGATCATGCGCGATGGCGTGGCGTGCTACATCGGCAACGGTGTGGTCGTGGATCCGACCCACCTGCTGTCGGAGATCGAGCGCCTCGAGGGCATCGGCCTGGACGTGCGATCGCGGCTGTACATCAGCGAGTCGTGCCCGCTCATCCTGCCTTTCCACGTCGAGGTCGACAAGGCGCGCGAGGCGCTGCGCGAGACCAGCGGCGCCGGCAAGATCGGCACCACCGGCAAGGGCATCGGCCCGGCCTACGAGGACAAGGTCGCGCGCCGCGCGCTGCGGGTACAGGACCTCAAGCATCCGGAGCGCTTCGCGAAGAAGCTGCAGGAGCTGCTGGAACTGCACAACTTCGCGCTCGCCGGCTACCTGCATGCGCAGGCGCTCGAGTTCCAACCCATCTTCGACCTCGCGATGAAGGTGGCCGAGCAGCTCAAGCCCATGATGGCCGACGTCGGCTACATGCTCCACACGGCCAACCGCGACGGCGCCAACATCCTCTTCGAAGGGGCGCAGGGCACGCTGCTGGACATCGACCACGGCACCTATCCCTACGTGACGTCGAGCAATTGCGTGGCCGGCAACGCGGCTGCGGGCGCCGGCGTGGGACCGGATCTGCTGCACTACATCCTGGGCATCACCAAGGCCTACACCACGCGCGTGGGCAGCGGTCCGTTCCCCACCGAGCTTCCGATCGAGCAGCCGGGCACCATCGGCCATCACCTGTCGACGGTGGGACAGGAGCGCGGCACGGTCACGGGCCGGGCCCGGCGCTGCGGCTGGCTCGACGCCGCGGCACTGAAGCGCTCGATCATCATCAACGGCATTTCCGGCCTGTGCATCACCAAGCTCGACGTGCTCGACGGCCTCGAGGAGATCAAGGTCTGCGTGGGCTACGAGCTCAATGGCCGGCGCATCGACATCCTGCCGCTGGATGCCGACGACATCGTTGCCTGCCGGCCGATCTACGACACCTTCGCGGGCTGGAGCGAGACGACCGCGGGGATCACGCAGTGGGACAGCCTGCCGCTGAACGCGCGCCGCTACCTGGAGCGGGTGCAGCAGTTCATCGGCGCGCCGATCGACATGGTGTCCACCGGGCCTGATCGCGAGCACACCATCTTGCTGCGCCATCCGTACAAGGCCTGAATCCGCACGTGTCGCTCGCAAAGACGAAAGCTTGAAGGAGATCCGATGCTGACCGACGATGGCAAGCACCTGTACGTGTCCTGGGACGAGTACCACATGCTGACCGAGCGCCTGGCGCTCAAGATCCATGCTTCGGGCTGGGAGTTCGACCAGATCCTCTGCCTGGCGCGCGGCGGCATGCGCCCCGGCGACGTGCTCTCGCGCGTGTTCGACAAACCGCTGGCCATCATGTCGACCAGCTCGTATCGCGCCGAGGCGGGCACCATCCAGGGTCGACTCGACATGGCGAAGTACATCACCATGCCCAAGGGCGAGCTCGCGGGCCGCGTGCTGCTGATCGATGACCTCGCCGATTCGGGCGTGACCCTGCGTGCGGTGGTCGACCGCCTGCGCGGCATGCCTTCCATCAGCGAGCTGCGCTCGGCGGTGATCTGGACCAAGGGCGTGTCGAGCTACCTGCCCGACTACTACGTCGAGATGCTGCCGACCAGCCCCTGGATCCACCAGCCCTTCGAGGAATACGACGGGCTGACCCCGCAGGGCCTGGCGAAGAAATTCGCCATTTGAAAGGCCGGTTCGAGAGGCCGCCATGGCCAATGAAAAAGGCCGCATACTGCGGCCTTCTTCACTCTGTACTTGGTGCCCAGGAAGGGACTCGAACCCCCACGGTGTTACCCGCTAGTACCTGAAACTAGTGCGTCTACCAATTCCGCCACCTGGGCATTTCAGGAAGTCTTGGATTCTATCATCAAAAAAAATACTTCATTCCCCACGACCACCACAACCGTCGGCGCAGAGCTGATGAGCGAGGTGGAAGGCACGGTGCAAGGCCACCGCGACGGCCACGGTTTCCTCGTTCGCGACGACCGCCAACCCGACCTGTACCTGTCGCCGCAGGAGATGCGCGCGGTGCTGCACCGTGACCGCGTCAAGGCCCGCATCATCCGCTACGACCGCAAGGGCCGCCCCGAGGGCCGCGTGCTCGAGATCCTCGAGCGTCGCAAGGCGCCCATCATCGGCCGGCTGCTGCACGAAAGCGGCATCTGGCTGGTGGCGCCCGAAGACAAGCGCTACGGCCAGGACATCATGGTCCCGAAGAACGCGATCGCCAACGCGACCGCCGGCCAGGTGGTCGCCATCGAGCTCACCGAAGCGCCCTCGCTCTATTCGCAGCCCATGGGCCGCGTGACCGAGGTGCTGGGCGAGATCGACGACCCCGGCATGGAGATCGAGATCGCGGTGCGCAAGTACGAGGTGCCGCATCGCTTCACGCCGGAAACCCTCGCGCAGTCGGCGGCCCTGCCCGACAAGGTCCGCGCCGCCGATTGCAAGCACCGCATCGACCTGACCGACGTGCCCTTGGTCACCATCGACGGCGAGGACGCGCGCGACTTCGACGACGCGGTCTATTGCGAGCCGGCCCGCATCGGCCGCGTGAAGTCGCCCAACGGCTGGCGGCTCATCGTCGCCATCGCCGACGTGAGCCACTACGTGAAGCCCGGCGAGCCGATCGACGACGACGCCTACGAGCGCGCCACGTCGGTGTACTTCCCGCGCCGCGTGATCCCCATGCTGCCGGAGAAGCTGTCGAACGGCCTGTGCTCGTTGAACCCCAACGAAGACCGCCTGGCCATGGTGTGCGACATGCTCGTCACGGCGGCCGGAGAGATCCACGCCTACCAGTTCTACCCGGCAGCGATCTGCTCGCATGCGCGCTTCACCTACACCGAGGTGGCCGCGATCCTTGCCAACACCCGCGGCGCCGAGGCGGCGCGCCGTGCCGAGCTGGTGCCGCACCTGCTCGACCTGAACGAGGTCTATCGCGCGCTGCTGAAGTCACGCGGACAGCGCGGCGCAGTCGACTTCGAGACCACCGAGACGCAGATCGTCTGCGACGAGAACGGCCGCATCGAGAAGATCGTGCCGCGCGTTCGCAACGAGGCGCACCGGCTGATCGAAGAGACCATGCTCGCCGCCAATGTGTGCGCCGCCGACTTCATCGCCTTGCACAAGCACCCGGCGCTGTACCGCGTGCACGAAGGGCCGACGCCGGAGAAGAAGACGCTGCTGCAGAGCTACCTGAAGGCGCTGGGCATCGGGTTGTCGATCAGCGACGACCCGACGCCCGGCGAGTTCCAGGCCATCGCCGCGGCCACCAAGGACCGCCCCGATGCGTTGCAGATCCACACCATGCTGCTGCGCTCGATGCAGCAGGCGATCTACACCGCGACCAACAGCGGCCACTTCGGCCTGGCCTACGAGGCCTACACCCACTTCACCAGCCCGATCCGGCGCTATCCCGACCTGCTGGTCCACCGCGTGATCAAGGCCTTGCTGCACGGCAAGCGCTATCACCTGAGCACCGGCCAGCTCGAAGAAGCGCCCAAGCCGCGGCGCGGCGCCAAGCCGGTCAAGGCCAACGGCCACGAGGGCGAGATCTGGGAGGCCGCCGGCGCCCATTGCAGCGCCAACGAACGGCGTGCCGACGAAGCCTCGCGCGACGTCGAGGCCTGGCTCAAGTGCCGCTACATGCGCGAGCACCTCGGCGAGGAGTTCGCCGGCACCGTCACCGCGGTCACGAGCTTCGGGCTGTTCGTCACGCTCGACGCGCTGTACGTCGAAGGCCTGGTCCACATCACCGAGCTGGGCGGCGAGTACTACCGCTTCGACGAGGTCAAGCAGGAGCTGCGCGGCGAGCGCACCGGCGTGCGCTACACCGTCGGCGCGCGCGTGCGCGTGCAAGTGAGCCGGGTCGATCTCGACGGCCGCAAGATCGACTTCCGCATGGTCCGCGACACCGTCGAGGATGCGGCCCTGATCCGCGCGCGGCGCGACCGGCTCGTCGGCCGATCGGCATCGGCGGTGGCCGAGCTCAGCGCCGTCAAGGAGACCGATCGCGCCGTGAAGGCGGCGGCCAAGGGAAAGGCCCGCAACGGGGCCCCGAAGGCCGGCGCTCATCCCGTGCGCGCTGCCAAGGCGGCGGCGCACAAGTCCTCGCCCAAGGCGACGCGCCGGCACTGACGCTCACGTCGCAGCGCGCATCGCCTCGATCAGGTCGGCGGCGCGCATCACTTGCGCGCCGCACTGGTCGGCCGCTGCGCCGTGACGATGGACAGCGGCACATGCCGCCTGGACGGCGCCTTCGATGCCAAGCCCGTCCGGCTGCTGCGCCCACACGCCGCCCAGCCAACCCGCCAGCACGTCACCGGTGCCTGCGCTCGCCAGCGCGGCGCTGCCGGTCGGATTGATGCGCGGCGTGACGCCCGGCGCGGCAACCACGCTGCCCGAGCCCTTGAGCACGACCACGCAGCGGAAGTCGTCGGCCAGCGATTGCGCAGCGCCGAGCCGGTCGCCCTGGACCTGGACGGTCTCGAAGCCCATCAGACGCGCGGCTTCCAGTGGATGCGGCGTCAGCACGGTGTCGCGTTCACGATCGGCGCGTGCGCGCAGCAGGCTCTGCAGCTTCGCGTCGCCCGCGACGGCATTGAGCGCATCGGCATCGAGCACGAGGCGCCCGGTGGCGCTGAGCAGCCGCGCCAAGGGTTCTCGCACCGCTTCGCCACCGCCGCATCCGCAGACGACCGTGGCGCGGCGCAGGACGGATTCGGGACTCTTCCACCAGTCGGGGCGGAACATCAGCTCGGGGCGCAGCGCGTCGTGGGCCTGGTGCTGGCCGTCGAGCAGCCCCACGTAGACGCGACCCGCGCCGGCGGCATGGGCCGCGCGGGCCGCCAGCAATGCGGCGCCCGTCATGCCCGGCGCACCGCCGACCAGGGTCAGGTCGCCGAAGCTGCCCTTGTGCTGGGCATGTGCACGCGGCGCAGGTACGACCTCGTCATCGCCGATGAGCCAGGCGTCGGGCGTGCGGGCCGACATGTCGACGTCGAGCGCGTCGAACCACAGCCTGCCGGTCAGGTCGCGGCCCTGGGCGGTGAACAGGCCGGGCTTCAAGGTGAGCAGCGTGAGGCAGTGCTGGGCGCGCACACAGGCGCCGCCCAGCGGCTGACCGGTCCCCGCATGCAGGCCGGACGGCAGGTCCACGGCCAGCACCGGGGCGCCGAGCGCGTTGAGTTGCGTGATCGCGCGCGTCAGCGCCTCGTTCGGCGCGCGGCTCGCGCCGATGCCCAGCAACGCATCGATGGCCAAGTCGACCGGCCCGACGTCCGCCGGCACGCCCGTGGCAATGGGCACGCCCGCAGCCTGCGCCCGCGCAAGCGCCTCGCGCGCGTCGGCCGGCATGCGCTCGGCGTGGCCCACGATGGCGACATGCACGCTGCGGCCGGCCGCCAGCAGATGCAGGGCGGCCTCCAGGCCGTCGCCGCCGTTGTTGCCCGGCCCGACCGCGACCCAGATGCGCCGCCCATGGGGAACGAGGGCGATCGCGAGCCGCGCGACAGCGAGGCCTGCGCGGCGCATCAGCGTGTGCGCGGGCAGGGCGGCGCCGGCCTGCTGCTCGATCTCGCGTGTGCGCTGCACGCCGTACAGCGGGCGGGACCGCGATGCGGGCAGGACAGCTTCCATGGCGGTGCCTCTCAGTGGCGCAGTCGTTCGACGCCGAGGCCCGCAGTGTCCACCGCCGGCGTCCGCGACGCCAGCAGATCGGCGAGCACGCGTGCCGATCCGCAGGCCAGCGCCCAGCCGCTGGAGCCGTGGCCCAGGTTCAGCCAGACGCCCGCGATCCCGCTCGCGCCGAGCACCGGCGGCCCGTCGGGCAGCATGGGACGCGCACCCTTCCAGCGCTGCGCCTGGGTCATTCGCGCAGCGCCGGGAAACCAGTCGTTCAGCACCTTGTAGAGCGTGTCGAGCGAAGCGGCGTTGTGCTTGATCGAGGACCCGCCGAGCTCGGCGCTGCCGGCCACGCGCACCCGCGAGCCGAGCCGGCTGATCGCGACCTTGTAGCGTTCGTCCATCACGCCCGAGCGCGGACCGCGATCGGGATGCTGCTCGTGCTGGCGCAGCGGCGCAGTCACCGAGTAGCCGTAGACGGGCACCAGCGGCAGCTTCAGGCCGTGCGGCGCCAGCAGGGCGGCGCTGCCGAGCGCGGCGCACACCACGATGGCGTCGGCGCGCTCGGTAACCGTGTCGACCAGCATCGGCTGCGTCGGTGCGAAGCCGGTGCGCGAGGAGTCGGCCGTGGTCGTGAGCGGCCCCGACTCGTCATTCGATGCCGTGCGGATCACCAGCTGCGGCTGAGTGCCCGGCACGATGCGCTCGACCTCGGTGTGAAATCGGAAGCGGACCCCGCGCGCCTGCGCGATGCCGCGCAGGAGGTGGGCGAACTGGCGGCAATTGCCGACCTCGTCGTCCGGCAGGTGGATGCCGGCGTGCAGCGGCATGTCGGCGTTCAGGCCCGGCTCGACGGCCAGGCAGCCGGCCGCGTCCAGCACCCGATGCCGCACCCCGAGCGTTTCGAGCAGGGCCAGGCCGGGCTGCGCCATTGCCAGCTCGGTCGGGTGGCGCAGCAGCACCAGGTAGCCGTCGGAACGCTCGTACTCGAGCTTCAGGCCGGCGGTGATCTGGTGCAGCCGCTCGCGGCTGAACAGCGCCAGACGCTGCATGCTCGCACGATTGGCGGCGTAGACGGCCGGCTTGCAGGCGCGCCACCAGCGCCACATCCAGCGCAGCGTGGCCGGGTCCAGGCGGGCACCGAGCCGCACCGGAGCGTGAGCCCGCCAGAGCGAGCGCAGCACCTTGCCCGGCATGCCGGGCGCCGCCCACGGCGTGACGTAACCCGGCGCGACCACGCCGGCATTGGCGAAGCTGGTTTCGGCAGCGACGCTGCCGCGACGCTCGTACACGGTGACCTCATGGCCGTCGTCGGCAAGCTCGAACGCGGTGGTGACTCCGACGATGCCGGCGCCGATGACTGCGATGCGCATTCTCAGCCGGGGGTCGCGAGGGCCGACTCGACGGCCAGGGACACGTCGAGCACGGTGTCGTCGGCCATCGCGCCGCTCCACACCATCAGCCCGACCGGCATGTCGCCGGGGCGATGGCAGGGCAGGGACAGCGCGCAGCCGTCGAGCATGTTGACCACCGACGGATTGCGCAGCAGCAGCGCGTTGGCGGCGAAGAAGGCGTCGTCGGTGGCGAGCAGGCCGGCGATGGGCGGGGCGACGATGGGCACGGTGGGGCTGAGCAGGGCGTCGAAGCGTCGGGTGGCGCGCGCCATGGCGGCGATCCAGGCCTGGCGCGCGCGCAGCAGGTCGACGTAGTCGGCCGCGCTCATGGACTCGCCGCGGCGGATGCGCGCGGCGACGCGCGGGTCGTAATCGGCCTGTCGGGTGGCCAGGCGTGTCCGGTGCCAGGCCCAGCTCTCGGCGGCCGAGAAGCCGCCCGTGGCCTGGATGCCGGCGAGCGAGGCGATCTCCGGCAGTGCGATGTCCTCGATCTGGGCGCCCTGGCTGCGCAGGGTCGCGAGCGTGCGCTCGAAGGCCGCGGCGACGGCGGGGTCGAGTGCGTCGAGCAGGGTCGTCGCCGGCACCGCCAACCGCCAGGACGCCAGCGGCCGACCGCTCAGGTGCACTTCGCGGTCCGCCAGCAACTCGTGCAGCAGCGCCGCATCGCGCACCGAGCGCGTGACCGCGCAGACGGTGTCCAGCGTGGTCGACAGCGGGATCGCACCCTCGGCGGGTGTCAGCCGCGCGGTGTTCTTGAACCCGACCAGCCCCTGCAGGGCCGCCGGGATGCGGATGGAGCCGCCCGTGTCGGAGCCCAGGGCGGCCCAGGCCGCGCCGGTGGCCACCGACACCGCCCCGCCGGAGGTCGAGCCGCCGGGAATGCGAGGAGTCGGATCGATGGCGGCGGTCGCCGGGTTGGGCGGGGTGCCGTGGTGGGGATTGATCCCCACGCCCGAGAAGGCGAACTCGGTCATGTTGGTGTGGCCGATCAGGGCCGCGCCGGCGCGGCGCAGCCGAGTCACCGCCGGGCAGTCGGCCACCGCGGGGGGCTCGTCGGCCAGGACGGTCGAGCCCGCCGTGGTCGTGTGGCCACGGACGTCGAAGAGGTCCTTCACGCTGACCGCGAGGCCGGCCAGCGGCGGCAGCGGTGCGCCCGCGGCGAACTGCGCGTCGACGGCGCGGGCGGCGGCGAGGGCGCTGGGGTCGAAGCGGCGGATGAAGCTGTGGCGATTGGCGTCGGCGTGCGAGGCGGCCAGCGAGGCGTCGAGCGACTGGGCGGCGGTCGTGCGCCCGCCAGAGATCTGCGCGCGCAATGCCATCAGGTCGGGGGTCATCAGCGTGTTATACTCGTCGGGTTTATCCGGAGGCAGCACTCTCGTGACGGAGGCAGCACTCTCGTGAGTTACCCCGGACGAACAAATCGCGAACCCGGCTGTTGAAAGGTGTTGCGGATGCTTCGAACCCGAACGTTCAAACGGCGGTTGGAGGCAGCGCAATTCAAGCCGGATTCTAGACACAACCTTTGGAGTTCACATGTCTGTCAGCATGCGTGAAATGCTGGAAGCCGGCGTCCATTTCGGGCACCAAACGCGCTTCTGGAATCCCAAGATGGCCCCCTACATCTACGGCCATCGCAACAAGATCCACATCATCAACCTCGAGAAGACGCAGCCGCTCTTCCTCGACGCGATGAAGTTCATCCGCCAGCTCGCGTCCAAGCGCGGCACGATCTTGATGGTCGGCACCAAGCGCCAGGCCCGCGAAGTCATCTCCACCGAAGCCCGCCGCGCCGGCATGCCCTTCGTCGACCAGCGCTGGCTGGGCGGCATGCTGACCAACTTCAAGACCGTCAAGGGCTCGCTCAAGCGTCTGAAGGACATGCAGGCCCAGGTCGAGGCCGGCAACGAGATGCGCATCAAGAAGGAAGCGCTGATGTTCCAGCGCGAGCTGACCAAGCTCGAGAAGGACATCGGCGGCATCCAGGACATGAGCGCGCTGCCCGACGCCCTGTTCGTCATCGACGTCGGCTACCACAAGATCGCCGTCGCCGAAGCCATCAAGCTGGGCATTCCGGTCATCGGCGTGGTCGATTCGAACCACTCGCCCGAAGGCATCGACTACGTCATCCCGGGCAACGACGACTCGTCCAAGGCCGTTGCGCTGTATGCGCGCGCCGTCGCCGATGCGGTCCTCGAAGGCAAGGCCAACGCGACCAGCGACGTCGTGCAGGCTGCCGCCGGCGAAGACGAATTCGTGGAAGTCAACGAAGGCGCCTGAGCCGCGCCCCTTTCTCACTGGTCGAGGTGAGGCGAAGAAGGGGCTCTATAGCCCCTTTTTTTCAACGCGAAACGAATCCCGCGGCACGGCGTCCGAGGCGCCGGTGCCGCTCAGCAAACGGAGAGAACACGATGGCAATCACCGCAAGCATGGTCGCCGAACTGCGAGCCAAGACCGATGCGCCGATGATGGAGTGCAAGAAGGCCCTCACCGAGGCCGCCGGCAACATGGACAAGGCCGAGGAACTGCTGCGCGTCAAGCTGGGCAGCAAGGCCGGCAAGGCCGCCTCGCGCGTGACCGCCGAGGGGGTCGTCGCGTCCTTCGTCGACGGCGCCACGGGCGCACTGGTCGAGATCAACTGCGAGACCGACTTCGTCTCGAAGAACGACTCCTTCCTCGCCTTCACCAAGGCCGTGGCCCAGCTGGTGGCCAAGAGCCAGCCGGCCGATGTGGCCGCGCTGTCGGCGCTGCCGTACTCGCAGGACGGCTTCGGCCCGACGGTCGAGGACGTGCGCAAGGGCCTGATCGGCAAGATCGGCGAGAACATGTCGATTCGCCGCTTCAAGCGCTACGCGGGCGGCGGCAAGCTGGCCAGCTACCTGCACGGCACGCGCATCGGCGTGATGGTCGAGTTCGACGGCGACGACGTGGCCGCCAAGGACGTGGCCATGCACATCGCCGCGATGAAGCCGGTGGCGCTCTCGTCGGCCGAGGTGCCGCCCGAGCTGATCGCGAAGGAGCGCGCCGTCGCGGCCGGCAAGGCCGCCGAGGACGCCAAGACCGCGGAAGCCGCCGGCAAGCCGGCCCAGTCGGCCGAGATCGTCGCCAAGCGCATCGAAGGCTCGGTGCAGAAGTACCTCAAGGAAGTGAGCCTGTTCAACCAGGCCTTCGTGAAGAACGACAAGCAGACCGTCGAGCAGATGCTCAAGTCGGCCGGCACCCAGGTGAAGGCGTTCACGCTCTACGTGGTCGGCGAAGGCATCGAGAAGAAGGTCGACGACTTCGCGGCCGAAGTGGCGGCCCAGGTCGCCGCCGCCAAGGGCGCGTAAAGAGCTGTTCCGAGGGGCGCACCGCCCCTCGGGCGTTTAGACTTCGGCACCACAGAATCACGACGACAGGAGCCACCCCGCATGCCCGCTTACAAGCGCATCCTGCTCAAGCTTTCCGGCGAAGCGCTGATGGGCGACGACGCCTACGGGATCAACCGCGCGACCATCGTTCGCATCGTGCGCGAGGTCCAGGAAGTGACGCAGCTCGGATGCGAGGTGGCCGTGGTCATCGGCGGCGGCAACATCTTCCGCGGCGTGGCCGGCGGCTCGGTGGGCATGGACCGCGCCACCGCCGACTACATGGGCATGCTGGCGACCGTCATGAACGCGCTGGCGCTGGCCGACACCATGCGCCAGGAGGGGATGACCGCACGCGTCATGTCGGCCATCGCCATCGAGCAGGTCGTCGAGCCCTACGTGCGGCCCAAGGCGCTGCAATACCTGGAAGAGGGCAAGGTCGTGGTGTTCGCGGCGGGCACGGGCAATCCGTTCTTCACCACCGACACGGCCGCCGCGCTGCGCGGTGCCGAGATCGGTGCGCAGATCGTGCTGAAGGCCACCAAGGTCGACGGCGTGTACACCGCCGACCCGAAGAAAGACCCGCGCGCCACCCGCTACACCCAGGTGAGCTTCGACGAGGCCATCACCCGCAACCTGCAGGTGCTCGACGCGACCGCATTCGCGCTGTGCCGCGACCAGAAGCTGCCGATCAAGGTGTTCAGCATCTTCAAGCCCGGCGCGCTCAAGCGTGTCGTGCTCGGCGAGGATGAGGGCACCCTGGTTCATGTCTGAAGGAAACCGAGCATGAGCATTGCCGACATCAAGAAGACCGCCGAGCAGAAGATGGCTCGCTCGGTCGAGGCGCTCAAGACCGAGCTGCAGAAGGTGCGCACCGGGCGCGCCCATCCGGGCATCCTGGACCAGGTCCACATCGAGTACTACGGCTCGATGGTGCCGATCAGCCAGGTCGCCAACGTGTCGCTGCTGGATGCGCGCACGATCAGCGTCCAGCCGTGGGAAAAGGGCATGGGCCCGAAGATCGAGAAGGCGATCCGCGAGAGCGACCTCGGCCTGAACCCGTCGGCGCAGGGTGACCTGCTGCGCGTGCCCATGCCCCCGCTCACCGAGGAGCGCCGCAAGGAGCTCACCAAGGTCGTGCGCCACGAGGGCGAAGACTGCAAGGTGGCGGTGCGCAACATCCGGCGCGACGCCAACGAGCACGCGAAGAAGCTGCTCAAGGACAAGGAGATCGGCGAGGACGAGGAACGTCGCTCGCTCGACGAGGTGCAGAAGCTCACCGACCGCACGATCGCCGAGATCGATCGCCTCATCGCCTCCAAGGAAGGCGAGATCATGGCCGTCTGACGGCCTCTTCGTCCCAGCGCAGTTTCGAACCCGTGGATTCCAACGCAGTCATTCCGCGCCACGTCGCGATCGTCATGGACGGCAACGGCCGTTGGG
The DNA here is from genome assembly GCA_036377015.1 of Piscinibacter sp. Classification (GTDB taxonomy): domain Bacteria; phylum Pseudomonadota; class Gammaproteobacteria; order Burkholderiales; family Burkholderiaceae_C; genus Albitalea. The sequence continues at coordinate 46,113 of DASUZE010000053.1, forward strand.
CCCGAAAGCGCTTCATGCCGCGCTTCTTCGGACACAAGGCCGGCGTCGACTCGCTGGTCAAGACGGTGCTGTCCTGCGCGGACCGGGGCATCGAGTACCTGACGGTCTACGCCTTCTCGTCCGAGAACTGGAAGCGGCCGACCGAAGAGGTGTCTGGCCTGATGGGCCTGGTGCTGGTCGCGGTCGCGAAGTACCTCACCAAGCTGGCCGACCAGGGCGTGCGCATCGTCATCGTCGGCGACCGCAACCAGGTCTCCGACAAGCTGCGCGCGGCCTGGGAGCAGGCCGAGACGCTGACCCGCGACAACACCCGCATCACCTTGTCGGTGTGCTTCAACTACGGCGGCCGCTGGGACGTGGTCCAGGCATGCCGGCAGGCGATGCGCGACGGCGTGTCCCCCGACGAGCTCGACGAAGCCCGGCTCGGCCGCTACATGGCGCTGAGCCACGCGCCCGACCCCGACCTGTTCATCCGCACCGGCGGCGAGATCCGCATCAGCAACTTCCTGCTGTGGCAGGCGGCCTACTCCGAGCTCGTGTTCACCGATTGCCTTTGGCCCGAGTTCAACGACGCCGAGCTCGATGCCGCCCTCGCCGAATACGCCCGCCGCGACCGCCGCTTCGGAGGCGTGAAGGACAGCGCACCGATCGAGGCCCGCCGGGCCTGACGCCGATGCTGAAGCAGCGCGTCATCACGGCCCTCGTGCTGCTGGCCGTCCTGCTGCCGGCCCTGTTCGCGCCCATCACGTGGCCGTTTGCGGTGCTGACGCTGGTCATGATCGGCGCGGCCGGGTGGGAGTGGGCGCGTCTCAACGGCCTGGCCGGCGGGGCGGCAATCGCCCTGGGCATCGTGCTTGCCGCGGCCTGCGGCGCCGCGCTGTGGGCCGGATGGGCGGTCGCGGCGCCCGCCACCGCCTGGTGGGGCGCGACCGTCGTGTGGGTGCTGGGCGGCGTGTGGGCCATCAAGGCAGGGCCCACCGGCTGGCCGGCGCTCTCGCGGGCGCTGCGCTGCGCGCTCGGCCTGGTTGCGCTGTGGACGGCCTGGCTGGCCCTGGCCAACGCCAAGAGCGCCGGCGTGAACTTCATCCTGTCGATCTTCTGCCTGGTCTGGGCCGCCGACATCGCTGCCTATTTCGGCGGCCGCCGATTCGGCAAACGCAAGCTGGCGCCGGCCATCAGCCCCGGCAAGAGCTGGGAGGGCGTGTGGAGCGGCATGGCCGGCGTGATCGTGCTCGCGGCGCTGTGGCTTGCGCTCGACCATTCCTTGGCCGTTGATTCGTCCAGCCTGTACACCCGGCTGTCGCAGCGCCTGGGCGTGGCCGGCATGGTGCCGGCCCTGTTGTTCCTGGCCGCCATGAGCGTGGTGGGCGATCTCGTCGAGTCGCTGGCCAAGCGCGCGGTCGGCGCCAAGGACAGCAGCCAGCTGCTGCCCGGCCACGGCGGCATGCTCGACCGCATCGACGCCTTGCTCCCGGTATTCCCGTTGGCGCTGGCCATCAGCTCCCTCTGACATGACCGCTTCCTTCGTCCAGCGCGTGTGCATCCTCGGCTCCACCGGCTCGGTGGGAGTGAGCACCCTCGACGTGCTGGCGCGCCACCCGCAGCGATTCGAGGTGGTCGCGCTCACCGCGCACAGCCGCATCGACGACCTGTTCGCCCAGTGCCTGCAGTGGCGGCCGCGCTTTGCCGCGGTGTCCGATCCGCAGCAGGCGCAGCAGCTGCGGCAGCGCCTGCGCGACGCGCATTGCGCAACCGAGGTGCTCGTCGGCGCAGGCGCGTTGTGCGAGCTCGCCGCCCATCCCGACGTCGACACCGTCATGGCGGCCATCGTCGGCGCCGCCGGCCTCGGACCGTGCCTGGCCGCGGCACGCGCCGGCAAGCGGCTGCTCCTGGCCAACAAGGAGGCGCTGGTCGTCGGGGGCGCGCTGTTCATGCAGGCGGTGCGCGAGGGCGGCGCGACGCTGCTGCCGATCGACAGCGAGCACTCCGCGATCTTCCAGTGCCTGCCGGAAGACCGCGCGGCCTGGGATGCCCGCGTCGCGCACATCGTGCTGACCGCCTCGGGTGGGCCCTTCCGCACCCGCGACCCCGCGACGCTGGCCAGCGTGACCCCGGACGAGGCCTGCGCCCATCCGAACTGGGTGATGGGCCGCAAGATCTCGGTCGATTCGGCCACCATGATGAACAAGGCCCTCGAGGTGATCGAGGCGCGCTGGCTGTTCGACCTCTCGCCCGACCAGGTGCGCGTGGTCATTCATCCGCAAAGCATCGTGCACTCGATGGTCGTGTGCCGCGACAACTCGGTCCTCGCACAGCTCGGAACGCCCGACATGCGGGTGCCCATCGCCTACGGGCTGTCCTTTCCCGAGCGCATCGAGTCGGGTGCGAGCCAGCTCGACTTCGCCGGCCTGTCGGCGCTGAGCTTCGAGGCCCCCGACTTCGCGCGCTACCCCGGCCTGCAGCTGGCCTGGGACACCCTGCGCGGCGTGTCCGGCAGCACGACGGTGCTCAATGCGGCCAACGAAGCGGCGGTCGCGGCCTTCCTGGCCGGAACCATCCGCTTCGATCAGATTCACAGCGTCAACGCCCGCACGCTGGAGTCTGTGCGCATTGCGCCCGATGAGGCCGCCACCGTCGACGGGCTGATGCAGCTGGACGCGCGGTCGCGCCAGCAGGCAGTGCAACAGGTCAACCGTCTCGCCCGATGATCGAGCTCCTTGCCTTCATCGTCACGCTCGGGGTGCTGATCGTCATCCACGAGTACGGTCACTACCGCGTCGCGGTCGCCTGCGGCGTGAAGGTGCTGCGCTTCTCGGTCGGCTTCGGGCGCACCTTGTGGCGCCGCCAGGCGACACCCGACAGCACCGAGTTCGTCGTCGCCGCGCTGCCCTTCGGCGGCTACGTGCGCATGCTCGACGAGCGCGAAGGGCCGGTGCCGCCGCACGAGCGTCACCTCGCCTTCAACCGCAAGCCGCTGTGGCAGAGAACCGCCGTGGTGGCGGCCGGCCCGATCGCCAACCTCCTGCTGGCCGTCGTGCTGTATGCGGCCGCCAACTGGATCGGCCTCGACGAGCCGCAGGCGCTGCTGAGCACGCCCACCGCGGGCAGCCTGGCCGAGAAGGCGGGCGTGGTCGCGGGCGACCTGGCCACTGCGGTGTCGAGCGACGGCAACGAGTGGCGCGAGCTGCGTTCGCTGACGGACCTGCGCTGGGCGGTCACGCATGCCGTGATGGAAGGCGAGCCGCTGCACCTGAAGCTGGTGCACGACGGCGCACGCGGCGAGCACGAGGTGGTCCTGCCCCTGGACACGCTGGGCACGCGCGAGGTCGACCCGCAACTCATGCGTCGCATCGGGCTCGGCCAGGCCTACGGCGAGGCGATCATCGAGAGCGTCGTGGCCGGCGGCCCGGCAGCTGCGGCCGGACTCGCGCGCGGCGACCGCGTGCTGAGCATCGATGGGCGCGCCGTCGAGGACCGCGCGCGGCTGCTGGATCTGGTCCGCGCCAGCGCCGCGCAAGGCGAGCCGCCGACCATGACCTGGCGCATCGATCGCCAGGGCCAGACACTGGAGCTTCCTCTCAAGCCCAACGCCGTCGGCGAGGGCGACAAGCGCGTCGGTCGCATCGAGGCGCTGATCGGACGCGCGCCGAAGATGGTGCAGGTGCGCTACGGCCTTGTCGAAGGGCTCACGCAGGCGGTGTCGCGCACCTGGGAGATGTCGGCCGTCACGCTGAAGATGCTCGGCCGCATGCTGATCGGCCAGGCCTCGCTGAAGAACCTGAGCGGACCGCTCACGATCGCCGACTACGCCGGCCAGTCGGTCAAGCTGGGGCTGGCGTACTACCTGGGCTTTCTCGCCGTGGTGAGCGTGAGTCTGGGCGTGCTCAACCTGCTGCCGCTGCCGATGCTCGATGGCGGACACCTGATGTATTATCTTTTCGAAGCGGTGACAGGGCGTCCGGTCTCGGAGCAGTGGCTGGAACGGCTGCAGCGAGGCGGTGTGGCCATCATGCTCGTGATGATGTCGCTCGCTCTCTACAACGACGTGGCCCGCCTGCTGGGCCTCCACTGACACTCTCCCCCGCATGCGATCTTCCTCTCGCCTGAGTTCGTTTCGCCCGTCCGTTTTGTCCCTTGCTCTCGCGGCCGCCTTGCAGGCCGGCACGGCGTGGGCGGTCGATCCGTTCCAGCTGAAGGACATCCGCGTCGAGGGCCTGCAGCGCACCGACGCCGGCACCGTGTTCGCGTCGCTGCCGTTTCGCATCGGCGACACCTACAACGACGAGAAGGGCGCTGCCGCGCTGCGGGCGCTGTTCGCCACGGGCCTGTTCAAGGACGTCCGCCTCGAGGTCGACGACGGCGTGGTCATCGTCATCGTCGAGGAGCGCGCGGTCATCGCCAACATCGATTTCCGCGGCCTCAAGGAGTTCGACAAGGACACGCTGGTCAAGTCGCTGAAGGACTTCGGCATCGGCGAAGGCCTGCCTTTCGACAAGGCGCTGGCCGACCGCGCCGAGCAGGAGCTCAAGCGCCAGTACCTGACGCGCAGCCTCTACGGCGCCGAGGTGGTGACCACCGTCACGCCGCAGGAGCGCAACCGCGTCAACGTCACCTTCACCATCACCGAAGGCACGGCGGCGCGCATCAGCGAGATCCGCATCGTCGGCAACCAGGCCTTCTCCGAAAGCACGCTCAAGGGCCTGTTCGACCTCAACGACGGCGGCTGGCTCAACTGGTACACCAAGGCCGACCGCTATTCACGCACCAAGCTCAACGCCGACCTCGAAACGCTGCGCGCCTACTACCTGAACCGCGGCTACCTCGAGTTCAACGTCGAGTCCACCCAGGTCGCGATCTCGCCCGACAAGCAGGACATCACGATCACGATCAACGTCAAGGAAGGCCAGCCCTACACCGTGACGGCGGTCAAGCTCGAGGGCGACTACCTCGGCAAGGAAGAAGACTTCAAGACGCTGGTGACGATCAAGCCGGGCCAGCCCTACCGTGCCGAGGCCGTGGCGGACACCACCAAGGCTTTCGTCGAGCGCTTCGGCACCTTCGGCTACGCCTTCGCCAAGATCGACGCGCGGCCCGAGATCGATCGCGCCAACGGCCAGGTCCAGCTCACGCTGTTCGCCGAGCCGCAGCGGCGCGTCTACGTGCGCCGCATCAACGTCGCCGGCAACAGCCGCACCCGCGACGAAGTGATCCGCCGCGAGTTCCGCCAGTTCGAATCCTCGTGGTACGACGGCCGCAAGATCAAGCTCTCGCGCGACCGCGTCGACCGCCTCGGCTACTTCAGCGAGGTGAACGTCGAGACCAACGAGGTTCCGGGATCGATGGACCAGGTCGACCTGACCCTCTCGATCAAGGAAAAGCCCACCGGCAACCTGCTCATCGGCGCGGGCTTCTCGAGCGCGGACAAGCTGTCGCTCACGGCGTCGATCAAGCAGGACAACGTGTTCGGCTCGGGCAACTACCTTGGCATCGAGCTCAACACCAGCCGCTCGCAACGCACGCTGGTGCTGAGCACGGTCGACCCGTACTTCACGATCGACGGCATTTCGCGCGCCATCGACGTGTACTACCGCACCGTCAAGCCGCTGAACAGCCAGGGCGAGCAGTACGAGCTCGTCACGCCGGGCGCATCCATCCGCTTCGGCGTGCCCTTCAGCGAGCTCGACACGGTCTTCTTCGGCGCCGGCTACGAGCGCACCGAGATCCGCGGCGACGTGGCGCTGCCGCAGAACTACTTCAACTACCGCGAGATCTTCGGCAAGGTCAGCAGCACCGTGCCGTTGACCATCGGCTGGACGCGCGACGGCCGCGACAGCGCCCTGGTGCCCACGGCAGGCCGCTACCAGCGCCTGAACCTCGAGGCCGGCCTCTTGGGCGATGCGCGCTACTGGCGCGCGAACGCGCAGTTCCAGCAGTACATCCCCATCACCCGCCGCTTCACGCTGGGCGTCAACGCCGAGTTCGGCTGGGGCAAGGGGCTCAACGGCAAGCCCTATCCCATCTTCAAGAACTTCTACGGCGGCGGCCTGGGCACGGTGCGCGCCTTCGACCAGGGCTCGCTGGGTCCGGTCGACGTGATCGGCGCCTACATCGGCGGCAACCGACGGCTCAACATCAACAGCGAGCTGTACCTGCCGATCCCGGGCACCGGCAACGATCGCACGCTGCGCTGGTTCGGCTACCTCGACGTCGGCAACGTCTGGGGCGAGAACGACAAGCTCACCGCCCAGAGCCTGCGCGCGTCGGCGGGCCTGGGCCTGAGCTGGATCTCGCCGGTGGGCCCGCTGAAGCTCAGCTACGGCACGCCCATCCGCAAACAGCCCGGCGATAGAATCCAGCGACTTCAATTCCAGATCGGGACCGCGTTCTAAATGAAACTTTCTCTTGCAACGATGGCGGCCGTCCTGGCCGTGGCCACGGCCGCGGTCGGCGCGCAAGCCCAGGAACTGAAGATCGGCTACGTCAACAGCGATCGCGTGCTGCGTGACGCGGCGCCGGCCAAGGCCGCGCAGGTCAAGCTCGAGGCTGAGTTCGGCAAGCGCGACAAGGAGCTCAACGACCTCGCCGCACGCCTGAAGGGCGCCGCCGACAAGCTCGAGAAAGACGCGCCCACGCTGGCCGAATCCGAGCGCAGCCGCCGCCAGCGCGAGCTGGTCGATCAGGACCGCGAGATCCAGCGCAAGCGCCGCGAATTCCAGGAAGACCTGAACCAGCGCAAGAACGAAGAGCTGGCGGCGGTCGTCGAGCGCGCCAACAAGGTCATCAAGCAGATCTTCGAAGCCGAGAAGTACGACCTGATCCTCCAGGAGGCCGTCTTCGCCGGCCCCCGTGCCGACATCACCGACAAGGTGATCAAGGCCCTCAACGCGCAAGGCGGCAAGTGATTGGCGCATGAGTTCCGGCTGGCCGACATCGCCGCTCACCTGGGCGGCGAACTGATCGGCGATCCGTCGCTGCGCATCACCCGAGTCGGCCCGCTGGAGGGCGCCACGCCCTCCACGATCAGCTTCCTGTCGAATCCCCGCTACCAGTCGCAGCTGGCCCAGTCGCAGGCCGGCTGCGTCATCGTCGGCCCGGCCATGCGCGAGAGCGCGGCCGCGCGTGGCGCGGCGATCGTGCTGGACGATCCCTACCTCGGCTTCGCGCGCCTCACGCAGTGGTGGGCCGCGCGCACCCGCGCCGCCGCGCCCGCGGGCGTGCACCGCAGCGCGATGGTCGACGCCGGCGCCCACCTGGGGCGCGACGTGACCATCGGCCCGCTCGCCGTGGTGGAATCCGGCGCGAGCATCGGTGACGGCGCCGTGATCGGCGCGCAGAGCTTCGTCGGCGCGGACGCCGCGGTGGGTGCGGGCACGCGCCTCGCCCCGCGGGTCGTGCTGGGGCACGGCTGTCGCATCGGCGCGCGCGGCATCGTGCACAGCGGTGCGGTCATCGGCGCCGACGGCTTCGGCTTCGCGCCGGTGCAGGGCCGCTGGGAGAAGATCGAGCAGCTCGGCAACGTGGTGATCGGCGACGACGTCGAGATCGGCGCGAACACCTGCATCGACCGCGGCGCCCTCGACGACACCGTCATCGGCGACGGCGTCAAGCTCGACAACCTCATCCAGATCGGCCACAACGTTCGCATCGGCGCCCACACGGCCATGGCCGGCTGCGCGGGCGTGGCCGGCAGCGCGGTCATCGGCGCCCACTGCACCGTCGGCGGCGGCGCGATCGTGCTCGGGCACCTGACGCTGGCCGACCATGTGCACATCTCGGCCGCGTCGGTCGTGATGCGCTCGATCCTCAAGCCGGGTCAATACAGCGGCGTCTTTCCCATCGACGACAATGCGTCGTGGGAGAAGAACGCAGCCACGCTGCGTCAGCTGCACACCTTGCGCGAGCGCATCCGGGCCCTGGAGACGGCCTCGAAACAGACACCATGATGGACATCCACGAAATCCTCAAGAAGCTGCCGCATCGCTATCCGATCCTCATGGTCGACCGGGTGCTGGAGCTCGAGAAGGGCAAGCGCATCAAGGCGATCAAGAACGTCACGATCAACGAGCCGTTCTTCGAAGGGCACTTCCCGTACCGCCCGGTGATGCCGGGCGTGCTCATGCTCGAGGCGCTGGCCCAGGCGGCGGCGCTGCTGTCGTTCGAATCGCTCGGCCGCGTGCCGGACGAGAAGACCGTGTACTACTTCGCCGGCATCGACGGCGCGCGCTTCAAGCGTCCGGTCGAGCCCGGCGACCAGCTCATCCTCGACGTGGAGCTGCTGCGCCACAAGGCGGGCATCTTCAAGTACCACGCACGCGGCCTGGTCGGCCAGGAACTGGCCGTCGAAGCCGAGCTGATGTGCACCATGCGCAACGTCGGCTGAGCGGGTCCGCAGCATGGCCACCATCCATCCCACCGCCATCGTCGAGCCCGGCGCCCAGCTGGGCGATGCGGTCAGCATCGGTGCCTACAGCATCGTGCGCGAGAACGTTCGCATCGACGAGGGCACGAGCGTCGGTCCGCACTGCGTCATCGAGGGCCACACCACCATCGGTCGCGACAACCGCATCTTCCAGTTCTGCTCGCTCGGCGCCATGCCGCAGGACAAGAAGTACGCCGGCGAGCCGACCCGGCTGGAGATCGGCGACCGCAACACCATCCGCGAGTTCTGCACCTTCAACATCGGCACCGTGCAGGACGTCGGCGTCACGCGCCTGGGCGATGACAACTGGATCATGGCCTACGTGCACCTCGCGCACGACTGCCAGGTCGGCAGCAACACCATCTTCGCCAACAACGCGACGCTGGGCGGCCACGTGGAGATCGGCGACTGGGTGATCCTGGGCGGGCTGAGCGGCGTGCACCAGTTCGTGAAGATCGGGCCGCATGCGATGGCCGGATTCGCCAGCCACGTGTCACAGGACGTCCCCCCGTTCATGATGGTCAACGGCAACCCGCTGTCGGTTCACGGCATCAATGCCGAGGGCCTGCGCCGGCGCGGCTTCACGCCGGAGCGCATCGCCGCGGTCAAGCAGATGCACCGGCTGCTCTATCGCCAGGGCCACACGCTGGCCGAGGCGCGCAAGGCCATTGGCGCCATGGCCCCCCAGGCGCCCGAGGCGGCCGAGGACATCGCCCTCATGGCGAGCTTCCTCGACGCGTCCAAGCGCGGCATCGTTCGCTAGCGATCGATGATCCCGCAGCGTTCACCTCGTTTCGCGATGGTGGCGGGAGAAGCCTCGGGCGACCTGCTGGCCGGCTTGCTGCTGGGCGGCCTGAAGGCGCGCTGGCCCGGCCTGCAAGGATTCGGCATCGGCGGGCCCAAGATGGCCGCTCACGGCTTCGAGGCCTGGTGGCCGCACGACAAGCTGGCCGTGCGCGGCTATGTCGAGGTGCTGCGCCACTACCGCGAGATTTCCGGCATCCGCGAGCAGCTCGCGCAGCGCCTGCTCGCCGAGCGCCCCGATGCCTTCATCGGCGTGGACGCACCCGACTTCAACCTCGAGCTTGAGCGGCGCCTCAAGGTCGCCGGGATCAAGGCCATCCACTTCGTCAGCCCGTCGATCTGGGCCTGGCGCGGCGAGCGCGTGCGCAAGATCCGCCAGGCGGTCGACCATGTGCTGTGCCTGTTTCCGTTCGAGCCCGCGATCTACGCCGCCAACGACATCCCCGCGACCTATGTCGGCCATCCGCTCGCCGATGCGATCGCGCTCGAAGTGCCGCGCGCCGCCAGCCGGGCCGCGCTGGACCTGGACGACACGCATCAGGTGGTCGCCGTGCTGCCGGGCAGCCGGCGCTCCGAGATCCAGTACATCGGGCCCCGCCTGCTGGAGGCGGCCGCGGTCATGCAGCGCCGGCAGCCCGGACTTCGCTTCGTGCTGCCCGTCGCGCCGGGCCTGCGCCCGCTGCTCGACCCGCTGGTCGCGAAGCACGCCGCCGGCGTCGACCTGCAACTGCTCGACGGCCGCTCCCACGAGGCGCTCGCCGCCTGCGACGTGACGCTCATCGCCAGCGGCACGGCCACGCTCGAAGCGGCGCTGTTCAAGCGCCCCATGGTCATCGCCTACCACATGCACTGGCTGAGCTGGCAGATGATGAAGCGCATGAAGTACCAGCCCTGGGTCGGGCTGCCCAACATCCTCCTGAGGGATTTCGCGGTGCCGGAGCTGTTGCAAGACGACGCCACTCCCGCCAAACTCGCCGACGCCGGGCTCGCGTGGCTGGACGATCCGCCGCGCTGCGCCGCGCTGGTCCGGCGATTCGACGCCCTGCACCGCGAGCTGCGCCGCAACACCGCCCAGGCTGCCACCGATGCCATCGAAAAAGTCCTCGCCGCCTAGGCAGCTCGGCTTGCACTTCGACGTGCCCGGCCTGGTCGCCGGCGTGGACGAGGCCGGACGCGGCCCGCTGGCCGGTCCCGTGGTGGCGGCGGCCGTGATCCTCGACGACCTGAAGCGCATCCGCGGCCTCAACGACTCCAAGCTGCTCACGCCCGCCGTGCGCGACCGCCTGTACGACGAGATCCGCGCCAAGGCGCTGTGCTGCTCGGTGGCCGAGGCCACCGTCGAGGAAATCGACCGGCTGAACATCCTGCAGGCCACGCTGCTGGCCATGCGCCGCGCCGTCGAAGGCCTGCGCCTGAAGCCGGCCAAGGTGCTGGTCGACGGCAACCAGCTGCCGCGCCTTCGCATCCACGCCGAGGCCATCGTCGGCGGCGACGCGACCGTCAAGTCGATCTCGGCGGCCTCCATCCTCGCCAAGGTGCATCGCGACCGGCTGTGCCTGCAGCTGCACGAGCTGCATCCGCAGTACGGGTTCCACGAGCACAAGGGCTACTCCACGCCGGCGCATCTGGCCGCGCTGAAGGAACACGGGGCTTGCGCGATCCATCGCCGGTCGTTCGCACCGGTGCGCGAGGCCCTCGACATCGAACCGCTGTTTTGATGGCGAACGTCAAGGCGATCACCTCGCGCGACAACCCGCTGCTGGTGCGCCTGCGCAAGCTGGTCGCCGATCCGGCCGGCTACCGCCGGGCCGGTGAGATCTGGCTCGAAGGCGAGCACCTGTGCGCTGCCTTCCGCGACAGCGGCGGCGTGCCCACGCAGGCGATCGTCACCGAGGCCGCCTGGGACGAGCCGCGCTGGCGCGACCTGGCGGCAGCCGCTGCCACCGTCGTCGTGATCCCCCAGGCGCTGATGGATGGTTTGAGCACGCTCGAATCACCCGCACCGCTGGGCTTCGTCGTCCCCTGGGCGGGCGGCGGCGCGCCCGAGGCCGGCGTCGCGAGCGTCGTGCTCGACCGGCTTCAGGACGCGGGCAACGTCGGCACCATCCTGCGCACCGCCTCGGCTTTCGGCGTGACACAGGTGATCGCACTCAAGGGGACGGCCGCCTTGTGGTCGCCCAAGGTGCTGCGCGCCGGCATGGGCGCGCACTTCCGGTTGCGGCTGGTCGAGGGCGCGTCGCACGACGATCTCGAACGCCTTCACCTGCCACTGGTCGCGACCAGCTCGCACGGCGCGACTCCGCTGTCGGACGTGCGCCTGCCGTGGCCCTGCGCCTGGGTGCTGGGCCACGAGGGGCAGGGGCTCGATGCGCCGCTGCTGCAGCGCTGCGCCCTGACGGTGACGATTCCGCAGCCCGGTGGCGAAGAGTCGCTGAATGTCGCGAGCGCTGCAGCGGTGTGCCTGTACGAAGCGCTGCGACAGCGGAGCGCGAAATGAACGATGCCGAGTTCGACCGCTTCGCGCGCCGCTACCGCGACCTGCACAAGGCCAACATCGCGATCACCGGCGAAGAGCCCGAGTACTTCGCCGACTACAAGATGCGCGACTTCCGCGCCCACCTGGAGCGCGCCGGGCTGCCGGCCGACGGCACGTACCTCGACTTCGGCTGCGGCACCGGTGCATCGATCGCGCCCTTCCTGCGCCACCTGCCGGGTGCCCGCCTGACCTGCGCCGATGTCTCGACGGCCAGTCTCGACGAGGCCCGCGCCCGCCACGGCGACGTGGTGCGCTACGAGCTGATCGACGACGGCGACGGCGGGCCGCCGTCGTGCCACGACGGCGCCTTCGCCAACTGCGTCTTCCACCACATCGCGCCGGCGGCGCACGCCGCGGCGCTGTCCTCGCTGCGACGGCGGCTCAAGCCCGGCGGCCTCCTGATGGTCTATGAGCACAACCCGCTCAATCCGCTCACGGTGCGGGCCGTGCGCACCTGCCCGCTCGACGAGAACGCGATCCTCATCCGCGCCGGACGCTGGCGCGCGATGCTCGCGGCGCATGACTTCACCGCCATCCGCATCGACTTCCGCGTCTTCTTTCCCGCCGCATTGAAGCGGCTTCGCCCGCTGGAGGATCGCTTGCGCTGGCTCCCGCTGGGCGCGCAGTACTGCGTCACGGCGCGGAGTCCATGAGGCGCCAGCTGCTTCGCTTCGTCGCGGTCGGCAGCCTCAACACGCTGCTCGGGTTCTCGGTGATCGTCTTGCTCACGCAGGGGTTCGGCGTCGGCGACGTTCCCGCGAACCTCGCGGGCTTCGCGCTCGGTGCGTGCAGCAGCTACGTCCTGAACAAGACGTTCACCTTCGGCAGCCGCAAGCCGCACGCGCATGCGGCGCCGGCGTTCGTCCTGATGCTGGGCGCCTGCATGGCGGCCAACCTGGCCGTGCTGCTGCTCGCGCTGCATGTGCTGCACCTGCCGTCCATCGTGGCGCAGGCGCTCGCGGTGCTGGCCTACAACGTCCTGTTCTTCCTCGGCAGCAGGCTGGTCGTGTTCAAGGACTGAGGCAGCGAGGCGGCCGGCGCGACCGGCTCGGAGACGGCCAGGCGATCGATGAGATAGCGCGGGCGGTGCTTGGTCTCCATGTAGATCTTGCCGACGTACTCCCCGATCACGCCGAGCGCCAGCAGCTGCATGCCGCCGATGAGAAAGATCGCCAGGACGGTCGACGCCCAGCCGGGAATGGCGTTGCCCTGGACCAGCCGGCTCCACAGCACCCAGCCGCTGCCCGCGAAGCTCGCCACCGACACGAGCAGCCCGAGCAGGGTGATGATGCGCAGCGGCGTCGCGGAAAACGAGGTCACGCCCTGGATCGCGAAGGCGAGCATGCGCCGCAGCGGGTATTTCGATTCGCCGGCGAAACGCACTGCCCGGTCGTAGGACACGGTCGCGCTGCTGAACCCGAGGCGCGGGACGATGCCGCGCAGGAACAGGTTCGATTCGCCGAAGTCGCGCAACGCCTCCACCGCGCGCCGCGAGAGCAGGCGGTAGTCGGCATGGTCGGGAACGACCTCCACGCCGAACATCGCGAGCAACCGGTAGTACGCGCGTGCCGTGCCGCGCTTGAACAGCGTGTCCTTGTCGCGGCTGCGACGCACGCCGTAGACCACATCGGCGCCCTCCCGATGCGCCGCCAGCATGCCGCGGATCGCTTCGGGATCGTCCTGCAGGTCGGCATCGATCGACACCACGGCATCGCCGGGGGCATCGAGCAGGCCGGCCAGCAGGGCGTTCTGGTGCCCGCAATTGCGCGAGAGCTTGATGCCGTGAAAGCGCAGGTCCGACCGAGCCAGGCGCTCGATCAAGGCCCAGGTGCGGTCGCCCGAGCCGTCGTCGACGAAATACACGCCGCTGTCCGCGGTGACCTCGCCGCGCCGGCGCAGGTCGGTGAGCAGGGCGCCCATGCGCCGCGCGGTTTCGGGCAGGACCTCCTCCTCGTTGAAGCAGGGGATGACGATGCTGAGGCGAACCAGGGCGTGCGCATTCATGGGCGGGCTTCCTCGGGCAGGCGCATGTGGACCACGGCCACGTTGTCGGCGTGGACGCGCCGCCACCCGGGCAGCTCGTCCAGCACGGCGATGGCGGGAGTGCCGGGCATCAGCAGGGTCCAGCCGATGCGATGGGCCTCCAGCAGATCGAGCAGCGTCTTGCGATCGGCCAGCGTCAGCCCGGCGACGGTTCGCTGCACGAAGGCGTCCCCGTACATGTCGGCCCGGCCGTCGAGGAACACCTTGACGCCCTGGAAGATCAGGTAGCCGCCGAAGCCGTAGTCGTTGAGCACCTCGCCGCGCACGCCTGCGGCCTTCGCCGCCTGCAGCGCCGCCTGCGGGGTGTACACGCGGCTCGGCTCGGGCGAGCGCGCCGGCACGATGGCTGCGAACGCGAGGGCCGACAGCACGACGACCACCGCCACCGTCGTCGACTTCGCCGGCACCGCCAGCGCGCGGAACCACCGGTCCAGCCCCTGCGCGTTCGCGCCACCGCGTGCGGTCGCCGCATACCACTGCCGGGCCAGCGGCGTGGCGATGAGGAAGGGTGACACGAGGCCCAGGATGGCCGTGTTGCGCATGTGCTTCATCGCGAGGTGGATCAGTCCGAGCAGCATCAACAGCCGCAGCAGCGGCAGGCGCACACGACCCGTCAGCGCGATGGCGAACAGCAGCAGCAGCCACAGCTCGAGCGGCTGCGCATTCTGGAAGTTCGGCGACTGCCACTCGCCGATCATCGACAGCGCGAAGCGCAGGCGCATGACGTACACCGTGTACCAGATGCCTTGCCAGCCGCTCGGCGTGACCATCGCCGCGAGCAGCGCCAGCGCCACGAAGGCCGCCCAGCGGCCGGCGACGGCACGCCGCTCGCCGCGCGGCGATGCCAGCACGGCGTCGGCGGCGAAACCGCCGGCGAGCGCGAGCCCCAGCGTGAAGCTGCCATGCAGGTTGGCCCACAGCATCATCACCGCCCACAGCCACCACGGCGGGCCGCGACGCGACTCCGACGCGTCGGTCAAGGCGCCCACCCACAACGCCAGCAGCGGCCACGCGAGCACGTGCGGCCGCGCCAGCAGGTGCGACATCAGCATGCCGGCGGCGAGCCCGGTGAACAGCAGCGCGTGGATCGGCTCGAAGCGCGCCAGCAGGAAGCGGGTGAGGAGGGCGAGGGTGGCCGCGAAGCTCGCCGCTGCCAATGCGGCCAGCGCGCCCCAGCCGCCGACGCGATACGCCGCGGCCAGCACCACCTCGGACAGCCACTCGTGCGTGGTCCAGGGGGCGCCCGGCATCACGTGCGAGAACGGGTCTCCCGTGGGGATCGCGCCGTGCTCGAGGATCCAGCGCCCCGCGGCGATGTGCCAATAGGTGTCCGGGTCGGACAGCGGTCGGCTCGCGGGCATGGTGCCGAGCACGCCGCACAGCGCGAGCACCGCGACGATGAGCGGCCATGAGATCCCGAGCGTGAAGGGCTCGGACGCGGTGGTGTGGCGCGGCACGAACTGCATGGCACGCTCTGCGGGGCGGCGTCCCATCAGCGGTCCGCCAGGGCGATCGCACCGGTGCCGGCCGGGCAACTGTCGGTGGCCAGGCATGCGGCTGCCTTCACCCAGTCGTGGCCGAGGACGACGCGCACATCGCTGTGCAGGCCCGGCGTCGGCTTCGTGTCGGCCCTGGCCTCGGCGGGCATCGAGCGCGCGATGCGTTGCGCCGCCTCCTCGTGGCCCGCACCGTATTGCACGATCGTGAGCGCTTGCGCGAAGGGCCGCTGGTTGGTCAGGCGCTGGGTCGCGATGCCCTGCCTGGCGAGCAGGCGGCCGACGCGCGCGGCCATGCCGGTGACGCCGTTGCCGTTGCTGATCTCGAGCCGCGCGGACGGCGGCGCGAGGGCTGCGGTCGGGGCGGTGGCGACCGCAGGCGCCACGACGGGCGTGGCTTCGACCGCAGACGCCTCGACCCGGTCGGGCGCGACCACGCTGTCGACTTCCGTGGCGGGGGCGTTCACCGACGGTGCCAGGCCGGGGCCGAAGCCGACCTTCAGCGACGCCGTCTGCACCGCCGCAGGCGCTGCGGGCTGCGCGGCGGGAGCGTCCTGCACCGGCTTGCCGACCACCGCGACCGGGCCGGCCCTCGCGCCCACTCGCGCCATCGCCAGGCGCAGGTTGCTCGTCGCTGTCGTGTCGCCGCCATCGCGATCCACCGCTGCCCTCAGCGTCGTGACCGCGTCGTCCATGCGTCCCTCGAGGAACAGCACCAACCCCAGGTTGCTCAGCACATGGCCGCGCGACGGATCCAGCGCCACCGCCTGACGCAAGGTCGTCTCGGCTTCGGCGAGCCGTCCGCTTTGCGCCAGCGCGACGCCCAGCGCGTTGTATGCCTCGACGTGGCGACCGTCGACAGCGATCGCGTGACGGTAGGCGTCGATCGCCTTGTTCCAGTCGCGCGAGCCGTCGAAGTACTTGCCGAGCGTGTAGTACGCCTCGCTGGAGTGCATCGAGTGGCGCACGTCCAGCGCCGGTTCGATCTTCCATGCCTTCGCGACAGTGGCATCGAAGGAGGCACAGCCCGCGATCGCGAGCATCGCCGCCCCCGCCACCGCGCCGGACACCAGGGGGCCGGCCCTGCGCGTCGCGCGCGCCTTCGTGCGGGGGGGCGCGGCGCACCGCGTGCACGATGGAACGGCCGTGAGCGGCGCCACGGGCGTTCCGCTGTCGATCCTGTACTGAAATCGCATGGCGTTGCTCCTCGTCTCGGTCAGTTGCCGCCCATGGCGGGCAGCACGATGCGGATCATCTGGATGACGGCCGGGCCCATGATCACCAGCATGAGCGCGGGGAAGATGCAGAAGATGAGCGGGAAGAGCAGCTTGAGCGGCACCTTGGTGGCTGCCTCCTCCGCCTTCTGCCGGCGCTTGGTGCGCACGGTGTCGGCGTGCACGCGCATCGACTGCGCGATGCTGGTGCCGAAGCGCTCCGCCTGGATGATCATCGACACGAAGCCTTCGACCTCGTCCGTGCCGGTGCGCATCGAGAGGTTGCGCAGCGCGCGCTCGCGCGAGCCGCCGGCGCGCAGCTCGAGGTTCACCAGGTGAAGCTCTTCGCTCAGCACCGGCGTCTTGTGCCCGATCTCCTGCGCGACCTTGGTGAGCGCGGCCTCGGTGCCCAGCCCCGCTTCCATGCACACCGTCATCAGGTCGAGCGCATCCGGGAAGTTCTCGAAGATCTCGCGCTGGCGGCGCGCGATGGCCTTGGCCAGGACGTAGTTCGGCAGGTAATAGCCGACGGCCGAGGTGAGCAGCATCACGAACATCAGGCTGGCGCCGCGCAGCGAGGACTGCGTCGCGGTCAGCACCGCAAAGCACAGCAGCGGCGCGCCGAGCGCGAGCACGGTCTTCAGGCCGAAGTACGCCATCGGCGCGGTCGCGCCGCGGATGCCGGCGTTCAGGAAGCGACGGCGCAGCGCCGAGCTTTCGTAGCCTTCGTCGGGCAGCGACAGCCTGGCGAAGGACGAGGTCGCATGGGCGACCTTCTCCACCCATTGGTGCGCGGGCCGCGACACCTCCTCGGCGCCGCCGAGCAGCCGGTTCAGTCGCCGGTGGGTCGGATTGCCGGCGGCGCGCCCGACCACCCAGATCACGGCGGAGAACGTGCCGATGAAGACGAGGACCAGGAACACGATCTGAACGTTGGACATCGCTGACTCCTGCGCTCAGACGCGGATGCGGATGATGTTGCGCATCCACACCACGCCGATGACCATCGAGACCAGGGCCACGCCGACGAGCCGCTGGCCGGCGGGGTCGGTCCACAGGACGCTCATGAACTTCGGCGTGAGGAAATTGATGATCAGCGCCGTGACGAACGGCATCGCGCCCAGGATCCAGGCCGACAGCCGTCCTTCGGCTGACAGCGTTCGGACTTCGCCGAGCAGTGCGAGCCGGGCACGCACGACGCTGCCGATCTTTTCCAGCAGCTCGGCCAGGTTGCCGCCCGATTCGCGCTGGATCGTCACCGCGACGACGAAGTAGCCGAGATCGGCAATCGGCACCCGCTCGGACAGGCGAAGCAATGCCTCGGATTGCGGCACGCCGTACTGCATCTCGTCGAAGAGCATGCGAAACGCCGGGCCGAGCGGCTCGCGCATCTCGTCACCCGCCATCTTCACCGCGGTCGAGAACGCGTGGCCGGCCTTCATGGCGCGCGCCATCAGGTCCAGCGCCTCGGGAATCTGCAGCTCGAACTGCCGCATGCGCCGCTCGCGCTTGCGTGCGAGCCAGGCCCACGGCAGGATCGCCGCGCAGGCGCCGAAGACCGAGAACATGAACGGCTTGGCGAGCATGACGGGAACGAAGAAGCCGGCGCAGCCGCAAGCCACGCTCAGGGCCACCATGCCGCCGGCCGTCTTGCCCGTGCCCGAGGTCTCCACGTAGTGCATCAGGCGCTGCCCGCTCGGCAACACGCCGAGGACGCGTTCCTCGATCCAGGCCCACTGGCTTCTGGGTTTCAGGCGTTCGAGCGTCGACTCCGCCTGCACGCCGCCGCTCTCGATCGCCCGCAGGCGCGCGGCCAGGCGCTTGGCGGCCGCGCTGTGCCGGGATGCCCAGACCTGATGCAGGCCCTCGATGGCCAGCGCGACGGCGACGAAGACGCAGACGGCGAAGACGGCGTAGCTGGGGTCCATTGCTCACTCCAGACGCTTGGACGGATCGAAGAACGACTCGGGCAAGGTCAGCCCTCGTTCCTTCAGGCGCTCCATGAAGCGCGGGCGCACGCCGCTCGCCTGGAAGTAGCCCTTGACCCTGCCGTCGGCCTCCACGCCGGTCTGGCGGAAGCTGAACACATCCTGCATGGTGATGGTGTCGCCCTCGAGGCCGGTGAGCTCCGACACGCTGATCAGCTTGCGGTTGCCGTCGGTGAGCCGGTTGGTCTGGATCACCACGTGGATGGCCGAGGCGATCTGCGCCCGCGCCACCTTGGAGGGCATGTTCATGCCGCCCATGGCGAGCATGTTCTCCAGCCGCGACAGCGCGTCGCGCGCGGTGTTGGCGTGGATCGTCGTCATCGATCCCTCGTGGCCCGTGTTCATCGCCTGGAGCATGTCGAGCGCCTCGGCGCCGCGCGTCTCGCCGAGGATGATCCGGTCGGGTCGCATGCGCAGCGCGTTGCGAACCAGCGCCCGCTGGGTGATCTCGCCCTTGCCCTCGATGTTCGGTGGGCGCGTCTCCAGCCGCACCACGTGGGGCTGGCGCAGCTGCAGCTCGGCCGCGTCCTCGATGGTGACGATGCGCTCGCCCGCATCGATGTAGCCCGACATGATGTTCAGCAGGGTGGTCTTGCCGCTGCCCGTGCCGCCGGAGATGAGCAGGTTCACTTTGGCCGTCGCCAGGCAGCGGAGCACTTCGGACATCGCCGGCGTCAGCGTCTTGAACTCGATGAGCTTTTCCATCGTCAGCGGCACGACGGCGAAGCGCCGGATCGACATCACCGGCCCGTCGAGCGCCAGCGGCGGCACGATCACGTTGACGCGCGAGCCGTCGGCCAGCCGCGCGTCGGCCATCGGGCTCGATTCATCCACCCGCCGCCCGACGCGCGAGACGATCTTGCCGATGATGGTCATGAGGTGCGCGTCGTCGGTGAATCGCACGTCGGTGAGGCTCAGCTGGCCGCGCCGCTCCACGTACACCTGGTGCGCCCCGTTGACGAGGATGTCGGAGATGGTCGGGTCGTGCAGCAGCGGCTCCAGCGGGCCGAGGCCCAGCATCTCGTGCTGCACGTCGCGCACGAGGCTGCGGCGCTCGGCCGCGTTGACCACCATGTTCTCCTCGGCGAGCACGCGCTCGACCATGGTGCTCAGCTCCTCGCGCAGGCGCTCGGGCGCGACGCCTTCGAGCGCCTCGAGGTCCATGCGCGCCAGCAGCAGCTGGTGCACGCGCGACTTCATCTGCTGGTAGGCGTGGGAGCCCGTCGCTGTGACCTCGACGACCGACTCGAGCCGGGGTGGGGCGGCAATGGGCTGGATCGCCAGTTTTTCTCGCAGGCTCATGGTGTGTCTCGGGTTGGGGCTAGGCCCTAGGCGTTGCCGAACATGGTGGTATTGCGAAACATGGTGGTAAGCCAGCTCGGCTTGCCCTTCTGCATCGGTGCCACGGTGTTGCACAGGTCGAGCAGGGCTCGCGTCACCGGATTGCTGCGCGCCAACTTGCCGATGGGCACGCCCTGGTTCACCGACGCGGTCACGGCGCTGAAGTGGTTGGGGACGGTGGCGATGTCCTCGGTGACGAGCGTCTGCGCGAGCGATTCGAGCGTCAGCTCGGCGTTCTTCTGATAGCGATTCACCAGCCAGTGAAGCTTCTGCTGGGCGTAGTCGAGCGTGCTGAACAGGTTGCGCAGGCGGCGCGCGTCGCGCACGTTGGGCACGGTCAGCTGCAAGACCGGGAAGATGTGCGCGGCCATGTCGAGCGCGCGCAGGCTCACCGCATTGATCGAGCGGCCGATGTCGACGACGACGAAGTCGAACATCTGCTGCGCCTGCTTGATGATCGCCTCGACGTGCTCGGGCAGCACCTCCAGGGCCTGCGTCAGCTCGTCGGGCGCGGCCAGCACGCTCAGCGTGCCGCTGACCTGCACCATGGCCGAGCGCAGCAGCTCGGCATCCAGGCGGTTGATGTTGCGCGCCACCTCGGCGACGTCGCTGGCGGCCTTCTGGTCGCTCAGCATGAGCAGCGAATCGCCGAACTGAAGATCGAGGTCGATGAGGGCCACCGTGCGGCCGTCGCGCAACGACAGCGTGTGGGCCACGTTGGCCGCCACGAAACTGGCGCCGCTGCCGCCCTTGCACGCGATGAAGGCCATCACCACGCCCAGCTCGGCCGGTGCGGCGGTGGGCTTGCGCTTGCGCGTGATGCGCCGCACGGCGGCACCGAGCGCATGGGGGTTGAGCTGCGTCGGGAGCACCTCGCGCACGCCGGTCTGCATGGCGCGCAGCAGGAAGGCCGGCGACTGCTCCGACGAGATGATGATGGCCTCGACGTCCGGATTGGCGTGCGTGTAGCGGCCGAGTGCCTCCAGCCCGAGGCCGTCGACGCCGTCGAGCACCAGCAGCGAGGGGCGTGTGCCGTTGATGGCCGTGGGCAGCGACGAGACCGGTGACGTCGCGGTGTGGATCTCGAGGTCCGGATCGCTGAGGCGCAGGATCTGCGCGACCTGTTCCGCGCGCTCGGCGCTGGGAGAGACGACTTTGATTTTCATGATGACCGCCGTATCACTGGCAAACGGGATTCGCCACGCCCGCGAACGTGCTCTGCATGCTTTCGCGCGGCAGGGTGGTCGTGAACGCAGGCAGGAGAACCGAGAGCGGCACGAAGGGGATGTAGGTCTGCACCGGCGTCGTCGCGGCCAGGCTCACCGTGACCGACTGGCAGGTGTTCACGTCGCAGCCCCCGGGGGCGTAGGCGATCGTGATCGAGGGGTCGGTGAGCATCGGCATGAGGCCGCGCATGCGCGCCTTGATGTCCGCGTCGTTGAGGTCGCAGACGACGGCGGTGCGCGCGCCCCAGCCGGTCGCCTCGGCCGCGCTGTTCCAGTAGAAGAGCAGGCGGGCCATCTCCATGGCGCCGATCAGCATCGTGAAGAAGACCACCGACACGAGGGCGAACTCGACCGCCGCCGCGCCGCGGTGGCGTGAGCGCTCCGAAACTTGGCCCGCTGCGCTCATGGCGACTGCACCATGGTCGCGGCGATGGGCCCGAAAGCGATCGACGGCATCGCGAACGGCACCAGCGACGTGAACGGATAGTTGGTGACGGTGATCGTGACCAGGTCCACCACGCCGCTGCCGGTCGGCTGCAGGTTGTGCGTGCCCGGGCACGACAGCCGGTCACACGCTGCGACCAGGGCCAGCGTCAGGCCCGGCAGCAAAGGCGTGCCGGAGCAGTTCGCCCCCGCGGTCGCCGGGGACCCCGTGACGGCGATGCAGCGCGCCGCCAGCGTGCTGCCGGGCGTGGTGCTCGACTGGTAGCGGGTCGCGTCGCGCACCGACTTCGCGATCGTGTTGTAGTGATAGAGGGCCCGCCCGGCCTCGGTGATCCCGAAGGTGATGGAGGCCAGCGGAAAGAACATGATCCCGAACTCGAGGGCGGCCGCACCTCGTTGCCAGCGGGAACGTGTCGCGAGGGCCTTCATTGCACCAGCACCGGCACTTGAACGCCCGTGCTCGCCGGTCCGCCCGGGAGGCCGCTGGTGCGGCACGGGCTGCCGGCCAGCGTGGTGTTCCCGCGGTACTCGAGGTAGATGGTCCCGTTCGCACCGTTGGACATCGGGTTGAGCATCAGCATGCACGCCATCGAGAGGATGGGCGGCGAGTTGCCGGCCGCGCAATCGATGATGGGCCCCGTGATGAGGCGCCGCTCCGTGCCGAGCGTGCGGTGCGTCGCGGCCGTCGATGGATTGCCGCTGAAGTTGCCGCCCGGCCCGCTCACGCCGTATTCGTTGGAGGTGAACGGCGTGTCCGCCCCTTGCCGCGACCGGTAGTCCGCATAGGCGCTCGTGCCGATCGGGATCACCGGCGAGCCCGGCGCCTTGTTCGGATAGGAGTAGCCGGTGTGGTCGGGCGGCGCGGTCTGCGGGGTGTAGGCGTTCGCGCCGTTCGGATAGATGCCGAAGCGGCTGTTGTAGGCGGTCTTCGCGCCCTGGTGCGTGCCTTGCGTGGTCACCGTGTCGCCCGTGCGCACGCCACACACCGTCTGCTGGCCGGCCAACTGGTCGCGGATCACGCTGGTTGCCGTGTACTCGACCCACTTGAAGCCGCCGGTCACCGTGTCGTTGTTGCCGTTGGTCTGGAAGGTGGCCGGGATCCACTCGCCGATGACGTAGCCGCCGGGCTTGGAGCACAGGCCGATCGGCGCGTTGGGGCAGCTGGTCTGCGCCGGTGCGCGCGTCGCCACGCCGGCCGACTGCACGGTCTGCGTCGGGGCGCCGAGCAGCGTCATGAACCACGGCACGAGGCCGGCGAAGCGCGCGATGCACATCGCGTATCTCGAGTTCGTCGGCGCGCCCGCGGTGCGCGACAGGTAGTTGGCGTTGGGGGCGAGCGCGGTGCTGAAGCGCACGTCGGCCGGCGCGATGACCACCGCGGTCGACTGGAAGTCGCGCCGGCTGCGGCCCGCCACGAAGATCCCGGCCGCTTCGGCGTTCTGCAGGTACGCCGCAGCGCACACGCCGCCGCCGGACACGTCGCAGGTCAGCTCGGCCGCCGCGGCCAGCGCGCAGGCGTCGGCGGCTGTCTGCAGCTCGGTCTTGTTGACGAACATGCGACCGGCGTCGACCGCGATGCCGGCGAAGCCGAGCAGGGCGAGGCTGGACAGCGCGACGATGAGCGACACGTTGCCGCGCTGGCGCGTAGCCGGGACCGATGTGCGACGAGCGGACATGGCGGTGTCGAGGAACTATCGCCCGCCGCCTTGCGGCGGCACGATCGCGATCTCGGGCTGCTTGGCTTCCTTGACCGAGTAGCCGTAGGAGTCTGCGTAGGCCTTCATCGAGCCGGTGGCCGCCTTGCCGTCGGCTCGCATCGGCCCCCGGTTGCGGCTGGGCGCGGCGGGATCGATCACCTGCTGGGCGGCGGCCTGGCGGGTCGCCTGGCCGAAGTTCGCCTCCCAGTTGGGAGCGATCTCCGCGCAGGCGGCGAGCAGCAGGGCGCACGGGGCGATGAGCAGCGCGAGACGTTTCATGTCGGGGTCCTCACTTGACCTGGAAGCCGCTTGCCGGTGCCGGCGAGCCGCTGGGCGCGGGCGGCGGTGGCGGTGCCTGGCCTTCGAGGCGGCCGTCCCAGACCAGGTCCTTGCGCGTCGGCGGCACGTAGGTGTCCGTCGGCAGGGTGTAGTTGGGCGGCAGCGGCTTGACGAGGCGCGGCGTGACGACGAAGACCAGCTCGGACTTGTCGGTCTGGAACTGGGTGCTGCGGAACAGCGGGCCCAGGATCGGCATCTCGCCGAGGAACGGGAAGGCCTTGATGTTGGTCGTCGTGTTGTTCTTGATGAGCCCGCCGATGGCGAAGCTCTGGCCGTCCATCAGCTGAACGGTCGTCGAGGCCTTGCGCGAGGTGAACGACGGCAGCACCGCGAGGCCGTTGACGCCGGGCGCGGAGATGCCGACGCCTTCGCGGTTGAGCTCCGACACCTCGGTCAGCAGCTCGAGGTTGATGCGGCCGGCATCCATGACGGTGGGCCGGAAGCGCACGGACACGCCGAATTCCTTTTCCTCCAGCACGATGGTCGTGCCGCCGCCGTTGTTGCTCTGCGCCACCGGGATGAAGATCTTGCCGCCGGCGTTGAAGCGGCCTTCCTTGCCGCTGATGGCCAGCACGTTCGGCTCGGCGAGCACCTTGACGAGGCCGTCGGTCTTCTGCGCGTCGATGCCGAGCTGCGTCGTGTTCTTGCCGCCGATCTGCGGGATCGTCGATCCGTCCGTCGTGCCGGAGCCGAAGGGGCCGGTGATCCCGCTGGTGGTCTGCCCGTTGGTGGTCGAGCCGACGATGCCGCCGCCGGCCTGCGCGCCGACCGTGCCGACGATCTGGCCGGCGACCGCGCCGGTGCCGCCGAAGATGCCGCTGATGAAACGCAGGAAGGAGCCGTCGCCCGCCGCGTAGGCGCGCGAGAAGTTGATGCCGAACTTGTCGAGCAGGGAGCGCGAGATCTCGGCCACCTTCACCTCGAGCATCACCTGCTGCGGCGCGCCGACCGACAGCAGGTTGACGATGCGCGGGTTTGCGCCCGCCACGCTGGCGCCCGCGCCGCCGCCGGCGCCGCGCACATAGGCGTTGGCGAGGTCCATCACCGTGGACACCGCCGTTGCGTCGGTCACGCCGCCGCTCAGCACCACCGAGTCGAACGCCGATGTGACCCGCACGCCTTTTTCGTCGGGCAGGATCTGGCCGATCACCGCCTGCAGCGCCGCGATGTCCATGCCGATGACGACGTCGAAGGCCGTGCACTGCCCGTTGCGGTCGAGCAGCACGACATTGGTGGTGCCGATGCTCTTGCCGAGCAGGTACACCTCGGTCGGGCTCAGCAGCACGACGTCGACCTCGGCCACGCCCGGGCGCGACTTGTTCTCCGCGCTCATCGGGGCGGGCGCGATGCCGGCGTCCTTGGTGGTGGCCTCCGCCGGCCGCCCGGCGCGCGAGCCGTCCGGGTTGCCCAGCAGCACGCGCGCCACCGGCGAGGCGGGCTTGACGACGGTCGACTTTCCGACGCTCACCTGCACCGCAGGCGCGATGTTCACGCTGCTGCAGCTGCCGACGAACGGCTCGCTGGGCGCACGCGTTTCGCGCGTGACGGGTCGCACGGTCGCCGCCGTGGCGGCCGCGACCTTGTGGGCCCCGGGAGACTGCGCCCATGCGGGCGGCGCGGCGGACGCGCCGGTACCGACCAGGAGGGCGAGCATCGCGTGGTCGAGCGCGCGCCGGCGTTTGGCGACTTGCGGTTGGCGTGGCATCGGCATGGGATCCCTCGGTGGTTGTCTTGCGTCAGAAGCACTCGTTGGTCTTCACCGTGCCGCGGATCACTTCGACGCATTCGAAGTTGCGCACCGCGAGCGGCGCCGCCGGACGCTGTGCGGCGACACGCTTGACGACGACCGTCGGCGCGGACGCGGGGCGCGCCGGCTCGTCCTTCAGGAGGCTGAGCTTGGTGGCGCCTTCGGTGGCGCCCGGCTTGGGGTCGATCTGGTTGCGCAGCACCAGCGACAGCGTGCCGACGCTGCGGGCCAGGTCGAGCAGTTCGGCCTCCGCGGGAAGCACTTCCAGCGTGACGGCGTTGACGACCTTCGGCTTGGTGGCGTCGCGGTCGGCTTCCTGCGCCACCGCGAGCACGAGGATGCGCTCGAGCACGATCTTGCTGATCGTCTTGTCCTGGTCGACGCGCTTGGTTCCCTCGTTCTGCGTGTTCACCATGATGTCCACGTAGTTGCCGGGCAGCGCGAAACCGGCCACGCCCACGACATCGTTGACACGCACGGTCATAGCGCGCTTGCCTTCGGCCACCACGGCGGAAAGGCCGCCCTTGGCGCCGACGGCCGCGAGCTTCGCCTCGATGAACGGCTCGCCGCGGCTCAGGCTCGTCTTGACGACACGGCCTTCCAGCCCGTTGGCGTCGCTGAACGAGCCGGGTGGGACGCTGTTCGGCGGCCACTCCACCAGCTTCAGCATCTCCGGACTCAGTCGCGCGCCGATCTCGATGTCGGCGGCGGCCACCGCGACCTTGGTCGTGCCGCCCGCCTGGGCGCGCATCAGGATGGACGCCAGCAGGACGGCCGCCGCGCCGGCGAGCAGCGCAATCACCAGCATCGTCAAACCTCGTGTGCGTTTCATGGTCGCTCCAGGTGCGAAAGGGCAATGGCGTCACGGACCGGCATGCGTCAACAGCCAGCCGATCTGCACGATGGCGCCTGCTGCGATCGCGATCGCATACGGGATGCGCACGCCGCTGGTCATCGCGATGTCCATGGGGGCGGGCTTGCCGGCCTGCGCGCCCACGAAAGCCGTCATCAGCAGCACGCGCACGTTGGCGAGAACCCGCCGCGCCGTGCGCGTGCCGAGCATCATCACGATGGCGAGCAGGCCGCCGGCGAGCAGGGTGAGCAGCGCCGTGCCGATCACCAGCCGCGGGCCGACCCACACGCCCACCATCGCGAGCAGCTTGACGTCGCCCGCGCCGAGGATGCGCAGCAGGTGCAGCGGAAGGAACAGCGCGAGGCCGGCCAGCAGGCCGAGCAGGGCGGTCCCGATGCCGAGGCCGCCCCACCAGAAATGGAAAAGTCCCATGCCCGAGGGCGCCGCGGCCTGTACCGCGAGGCCGCACAGCATGCCGCCGCCGACGAGCCAGTTCGGAATGCGACGCGAACGCAGGTCGGTGACGACGGCGGCCAGCAGCCAGGCACACAGTCCGATGGCGGTGAGGAGCTCAGGCATGGCGAATGTTCGGTTGGGGTGGAAGAACGGGATGCCCGACGGCGCGTGCCGGCCGGGCATCCCCGCAGGCATCAGCCGCCCAGCGCGCAGGCCGCCGGCAGGTTCGTCATGCAGTTCGCCAGCGCCGTGAACAGCGCGTTGATGTTCTGCCCGAGGGCCGTCGCGCCCAGGATGATCGCCACCGCGATCAAGGCCGCGATCAGGCCGTACTCGATGGCGGCAGCGCCGTCTTCTTCACGGACAAACGACTTCACGAAATGAATCAGCGTCATGGTCAACCTCTCTCGAAAGCGAAGCGCCGTCGCCGGCGTCCTTCATGGCCAACCCGTTTGAAGGCCGGATCGATTGCCTTGTCGACCTGTTGGAACGCCGGTCAACGAACGCGCTTACTTCTGTGGGACGACTGTAGGAAATGACCCGGCCGTTGCCATCAGATGTCCCGCCCATCCGGCCTGGGTGTTTGATCCCCGGCGACATGGGACAAAGCGACTCCCTCGATCGCAGGACCCTGGTCGCGGGGCGACGGCGGCGTGATGTCGCGCGCGAGCAGGATGCTGGCCAGCAGCTCGCTCGCGGGCGCGGTCTTGTGCACGTACCCGCGGGCACCCAGGCGGCGGGCATGCGCGGCGATGTGCGGATCCATGAGGCTGGTGAGCACCACGATCTCGCAGGGTGCCGTGCGGCGCATCTCCGGGATCAGCACCAGGCCGTCCTCGCCGGCGAGGTTCACGTCGAGCAGCACGACATCGGGCTGGAGCGCCTGCACCTGGACCAGTGCTTCGTTCGCCGTGGCGGCCACGCCGATGCTGCACATGCTCGGATGCTCGCCATCGACGAGGCTGGAGATGCCTGCGCGGATGCCGGCGTGGTCGTCGACCACGAGCACCCTCACCGGGCGGTTGCTGGGCATGGCGATTTCCTCGCTCTCCATCGTCTCGCCGAGATGGCGATGACAGCCCGAGACTAGTGCGGCGCGAGGGTGCCGCGCACGGGCGAATCCTGGGGGAAAGGCAGGAGCTTTGTCCCGCTTGCGCTCAGAACACGAACGGGACGATGCGCCAGCGTGTCGTCCGGCAGTACGCGTCGTAGGCCGCGCCGTCGTCTCCGGCGCGAAGCACCGCTTCTTCGCGCAGCATGCGTACCGCCTGCGCGAGGTACAGCGCGGCGAGCACCAGCAGGTTGCGCCACGAGAAGTTGGTCAGCAGGAAGCCGCAGTGGGCGATGAGGTAGCCGAGGTAGATCGGGTGGCGCACGGCGCGGTAGGGCCCGCCCGTGACGAGGCCCCGCGCGGCGGGCAACAGACCGAAGGAGCGGCCGAGCGTGGCCTTCGAGGCCAGCTGCCAGACCAGCCCGGCGAACTGCAGCCCGGCGCCGATCCACTCGGGCACGAAGCGCATGGTGTCGCGGTAGCTGAAGAAGACGACGAAGGTGCAGGCGTAGACCGTCGCCACGGTGGCCATCGGCGACATGTCGCGCACCACCGCGCGCCGGGCGACGAGCATGAGCAGCAGCGTCAGGCTCTCGGTGACGACCAGCAGCAGCAGCGTGATGCGCCCGGGGTCGAGCCACCAGGCGCGCACGATGTTGGTGACGAAAAGCCCGTAGGTCAGCAGCGCGACGACGCGCAGCAGCGCTTCGGTCCAACGGCTTTCGCGCATGGCAACTCCGGCAGACGACCGGCCCCGCTCAGCTGTGCGGTGCCGCCACGAGACCGTGCTCGATCGCGTAGAAGTAGAGATTGACCTTGCCCTGCACGCCCAGCTTGCTGTAGATCACCGTGAGATGGTTGCGCAAGGTGTGTTCGCTCATGCCGAGGGCATCGGCCACCGTCAGGCTCTTCGCGCCGCGATGCGCCACCATCACCTGCACGACCTGGTGCTCCTTGGCGGTGAGGCTGTCCACGCGGCGCGCTTGCTTGTCCTTCTTCGTGCCGCCCGATGCATGCGGCACGCCGGGCAGCGAGTCGAGCAGCAGCGACATGAGCGAGCCGTCGAAGCACACCTCGCCCGCATGCACGCGCTCCACGGCGTCGAGCACGGCCTCGGTGGGCTGCGACTTGAGGACGATGCCGCGCGCGCCGCTCAGCACCGCCGCACGATGGTGGCTCGGGTTCAGGTCGCCTGTGAGGATGACCACCTTCACGCCGGCTTCGCCCACCAGGCGCGGCACGCAGTCCATCGCGCTCGCGTCGCGCAGGCTGAGGTCGAGCAGGACCACGTCGGTCTCGGCCAGCGCCGGATGCGAGAGCAGCTCGCTGCACGTGCTCACCGTGCCCGAGACGCTCATGCGCGGATAGGTGCTGTCCACCAGCTGTCGCAGCCCCCACAGCGTGACGGCGTGATCGTCGGCGAGCAGCACGCGGATGGGGCGGCCACGAGGAGCTGTCGTGGACGCAGTGGAAGTGTCGATGTTGTTGTTCATGCGAGGGATCCAAGCATCGGGAGCGTGATGACGACTTCGGTGCAATTTGGCTCGCGCGCCACCGACACGCCACCCCCGAATTCGATGGCGCGTTCGAGCAGGGAAGTCGGCACGAAGTCGTGCGGCAGCGTGTCGGCATCGGCACCGTCGGTGCCGCGGTCGTTGCGCAATCGCACGAGCACTTCGTTCTGGTGAAGGTCGAGCATCACGGTCACCGCCGTGGCCCGCGTGTGGCGCCTCACGTTGGTGAGGCCTTCGTTGACCATGTGCAGCACGGCCTTGGCCGCCGAGCCGCGCAGCTGCAGCGCGTCGGGCGCGAAGATGTGCACCTTCAGTCCGTACAGTGCCTCGAAGCGCTGGGCCTGGCGTTGCAGGGCACACATGAACGCCGTGGACGCGAGCGGGTCCTGCCCGGCGCGCAACCCGCTCACCACCTCGCGCAGGTTCTGCAGCTCCTGCGTGGTGAGCTGGATGAGCTGGCGGATGTTCGTGCCGAGCGTGCTGTCGGGCGGTGCCTGGCGCGCGAGCGCCTCCAGCCCGTACTTCAGCCCGAGGTAGGGCTGCACGGCGCTGTCGTGCAGGTCGCGGCCGATGCGCTCGCGCTCGCCGGACGCGCTCTCGCGCTGCAACTGCTCGAGCAGGTCGCTGCGCTCGAGCAGCGGCAGCAGCTCGCGCATGCAGTCGTCGAGCCATTGCAGGTCGGCCACGGTGAAGGGATCGTCGCAGCGCGTGATGCACAGGTGGCCGAGCGGCTTGCCGTAGCTCATCAGCGGCAAGGCGAGGGTCTCGGGGCCGATGTCCAGCAGCACGCGCTTGGCACCCTCGTCGATGCGAACCCGGGTGCCATCGATGGGCAAGAGCCGCACGCCGATGACCGAGTCCGCGCCCTCGGCCGTGCACAGGCAGCCCGCGGTGTCGGGCAGGGCGCTGCGCCGCTCGCGCCACAGGATGGCTTCGTCCTCGTCGAGCGGCCGGGTGACGCCGTCGCGCCCGCGCCGGAAGATGCGGGGCTCGGGACCCTGCAGGCTGATCACTGCCGAGTCGAGGCGGAAATGCGCTGCAAGCAGGTCCAGCAGCACCTGCACGTGGTGCAGCAGGCCGCGGCGGGGGTCGGAATGTTCGTGGAAGGTCTGTACCAGGGCAAGCCGCTCGCGCAGGGCCCGGTTGGGCAACGACAAGTACGAGGCCGCCGGGCCGAAGGCGAGCACGGCCATGGCGACGCCTTCGGTCATGCTCGGCATGTGTCCCGCGCCCCAGGTCCATTCGCCGCTCAGCACCATGGCGGCGGCCGTGACCACGGCCATGGCGATCGCGTGCCGGGGCCCCGCCAGCAGCGACATCGCGACGACGGGCACGACGCTCACGATGCTCAGCCAGGGCGCGTCGTCCTCCATGAGGCGGCACAGCAGTGCCAGCACGGCGGCATCCATCCACAGCCATCGCTTGTAGCCTGCACGCGGCCAACCGCCGAGCGTGCGCAGCAGCAGCCCCGCGGCGAACAGCAGGTACGACATCACCACCGCCGTCCACAGCGGCGGAACCGCCACACCGCGCGCCAGCATCGAGATGACGGCGAGCAGGGCAAAAAGCGCCCTCATTCCTGCGACGAAACGCAAGAATTCGAACGGCGACCTGGCATGTTCGCCGAGCACTGGCATTGAACGGACTCCCAACTGCGACTGCTACTTCAGCGGCGAGGATAGGCAGTCGGTCCTGCGAGGCGATAGGGGGTTAGGGAGCGGTACCCCCCATCTGAATGGGTGGCCGAGGCGACAAAGCGGTTGAATTGCTCAGTACATGAGCCGATCGGGCCGGATGTCGCGCAGGATGGTCGTCGCGATCTCCTCGATCGACTTGTGCGTCGACGACAGCCAGGCGATGCCTTCGCGCCGCATCATGGTCTCGGCTTCGCGGACCTCGTAGCGGCAGTTGTCCAGCGAGGCGTACTTGCTGTTGGGGCGGCGCTCGGTGCGGATCTGGGTCAGGCGCTCCGGATCGATGGTCAGCCCGAAGCACTTCTTCTTGTGCGGCGCCAGCGGCACCGGCAGCTTGCCGCGCTCGAAGTCCTCGGGGATGAGCGGGTAGTTGGCGGCCTTCACGCCGTGCTGCATCGCCAGGTACAGCGAAGTCGGCGTCTTGCCGCTGCGGCTGACGCCCACCAGGATCACGTCGGCCGACTCGAGGTTCTTGGCCGACTGGCCGTCGTCGTGGGCCAGCGAATAGTTGATGGCCTCGATGCGGTCGGTGTACTCCTGGCTCTTCGCGATGTCGGAGAAACGGCCCACCCGGTGGTTGGACGTCATGCCGAACTCGGCCTCCAACGGCTCGATGAAGGTGTTGAACATGTCCAGCACCATGCCCTTGGACAGGTCCTTCACGATCGCCAGCACCTCGCGGTCGACGAGGGTGATGAAGACCACCGGACGCCGGCCTTCCACGTCGGCTGTGTGGTTGATCTCGCGGACCACCTGGTGCGCCTTGTCGACCGTGTCGACGAAGGGCCGGCGCACGTGGCGCGGCTTGACCGCGAACTGGTTGAGGATGGAGTTGCCGAAGGTCTCGGCGGTGATGCCGGTGCCGTCGGAAACGAAGAAAACCGTGTGATTGGGCGGGGGCATCGCGGCAGGAGAAACGGTGGGCTGGTCCCGATCATAGGGACTTCCCCAGTAAAATCGCGGGAATCCTTCCACGCCCACCGCATGAGCGCCCCCTTGCACCAACCAGAATCCATCAAGGCCTGGGTGCGCGCCGTCGGACTGTCCTCCCTGGAGCCACGCTCGGGAGCGGCACTGCGGGTTCGGGAAGCACCGGTTTTCCAACATCACGGAGCTTTCCCATGTCATCCACCCATCTGGCGACCGCCCTGGTCGTTCCGTTCGAACAGCTGAGAATGACCGACGTCGAGTCGGTGGGCGGCAAGAACGCCTCGCTCGGCGAAATGATCAGCCAGCTGGCTGCCTCCGGCGTGCGTGTCCCGGGCGGCTTCGCCACCACCGCGCACGCATTCCGGCTCTTCCTCAAGCACGACGGTCTCGCCGAGCGCATCAACGCCCGGCTGGCCGCGCTCAACACCGACGACGTCCGCGCCCTGGCCGAGGCCGGCGCGCAGATCCGCCGCTGGGTCGAGGACACGCCGTTCCCGCCCGAGCTGCAGCGCGCGATCGAGGCCGAGTTCGAGACGCTGACCGCGGGCCATCCCGGCGCGTCCTTTGCCGTGCGCTCGTCGGCGACCGCCGAAGACCTGCCCGATGCGAGCTTCGCCGGCCAGCAGGAGACCTTCCTCAACGTGGTCGGCATCGCCGAGGTGCTGCACAAGATGAAGGAGGTCTTCGCCAGCCTCTACAACGACCGCGCGATCAGCTACCGCGTGCACAAGGGCTTCGCGCACAGCGACGTGGCCCTGTCGGCCGGCGTGCAGCGCATGGTGCGCTCCGACCTGGGCGCGGCCGGCGTGATGTTCACCATCGACACCGAGAGCGGCTTCAAGGACGTGGTCTTCATCACCTCCAGCTACGGCCTCGGCGAGACGGTGGTGCAGGGGGCGGTGAACCCCGACGAGTTCTACGTCCACAAGCCGGCGCTGCGCAACGGCAGGCTGCCCATCATCCGGCGCAACCTCGGCTCCAAGCTGCTTCGCATGGAGTTCGCCACGCCGGCCGAGAAGAAGGCCTCGGGCAAGCTGGTCAAGACGGTGGACACCGCGCCCGAGCTGCGCAACCGGTATTCGCTCAGCGACGCCGACGTCACCGAGCTCGCGAAGTACGCGCTGGTCATCGAGCAGCATTACGGCCGCCCGATGGACATCGAGTGGGGCAAGGACGGCGCCGACGGCCAGCTCTACATCCTGCAGGCGCGCCCCGAGACGGTGAAGAGCCAGGCCGAGGGCAAGACCGAGCAGCGCTACAAGCTCAAGGGCACGGGCACGGTGCTCGCCGAGGGTCGCGCCATCGGGCAGAAGATCGGGACCGGCCCGGTTCGCATCGTGCACAGCATCGCCGACATGGACACGGTGCAGTCGGGCGACGTGCTCGTCACCGACATGACCGACCCGAACTGGGAGCCGGTGATGAAGCGCGCCAGCGCCATCGTCACCAACCGCGGCGGGCGCACCTGCCACGCGGCCATCATCGCGCGCGAGCTGGGCATCCCGGCGGTGGTCGGCTGCGGCAACGCCACCGACACGCTCAAGGACGGCGCCCTGGTCACCGTGGCGTGCTCCGAGGGTGACACCGGCTTCATCTACGACGGCCTGCTCGAGACCGAGGTGAGCGACGTGCAGCGCGGCGAGCTGCCGTACTGCCCCATCAAGATCATGATGAACGTCGGCAACCCGCAGCTGGCCTTCGACTTCGCGCAGATGCCCAACTCGGGCGTGGGCCTGGCGCGGCTCGAGTTCATCATCAACAACAACATCGGCGTCCACCCCAAGGCCATCCTCGACTATCCCAATGTCGACGCCGACCTCAAGAAGGCAGTGGAGTCGGTGGCGCGCGGCCACGCCTCGCCTCGCGCCTTCTACGTCGACAAGCTCACCGAGGGCATCGCCACCATCGCCGCGGCGTTCTGGCCCAAGCCGGTGATCGTTCGCCTGTCCGACTTCAAGAGCAACGAGTACCGCAAGCTCATCGGCGGGTCGCGCTACGAGCCCGAGGAAGAGAACCCGATGCTGGGCTTCCGCGGCGCGTCGCGCTACATCAGCGAAGCCTTCGGCGAGGCCTTCGCGATGGAGTGCGAGGCGCTCAAGCGCGTGCGCAACGACATGGGCCTCACCAATGTCGAAATCATGGTGCCCTTCGTGCGCACGCTGGGCCAGGCGAAGCGGGTGGTGGAGATGCTCGGCGAGAAGGGGCTCAGGCGCGGCCAGGACGACCTGCGCGTCATCATGATGTGCGAGGTGCCCAGCAACGCCATCCTCGCGGAGCAGTTCCTCGAGCACTTCGACGGCATGTCGATCGGCTCCAACGACCTCACCCAGCTCACCCTCGGGCTGGACCGCGATTCCGGCCTGGAGCTGCTGGCGCGCGACTTCGACGAGCGTGATCCTGCCGTCAAGGCGATGATCTCGCGCGCCATCGCGGCCTGCCGCGCGGTGGGCAAGTACGTGGGCATCTGCGGGCAGGGGCCCAGCGACCATCCGGACTTCGCGGACTGGCTGGCGCAGGAGGGGATCGTGTCGATCTCGCTGAATCCCGACACGGTGGTCGAGACCTGGCAGCGGCTGGCCAAGCGTTGAGGCGTCCCGGGTTGCACCCGGGCTACAAGCAGCCCGGATGAAATCCGGGATCGTGCTTCAGATCAGGCCGTCGAACGGCAGCACATCGACGGCCTCTCCCGCCGCCACATCGCCTTGCTCGTGGTGCAACACCACGAGCCCGTTCGCCTCGCTCATGCTGCGCAGGATCCCCGAGCCTTGCGACCCGGTGATCGCCACCTGCCACGAGCCGTCGGCCGCGCGGCTGACGATGCCGCGCTGGTATTCCGTGCGCCCCGGCTTCTTGCGCAAGGGCTTCACGCTCGCCGCGCGCAGCATGGGCAGCGGCTCGTGCGTCGCCCCGGCCATCTGCAGCAGCGCGTCGCGCACGAAGGCGTAGAAGGTCACCATCACCGCGACCGGGTTGCCCGGCAGGCCGAACAGGATGGCCGCGCGGCCGCCGCTTTCGATGCGCCCGATCGCCATCGGCCGCCCCGGGCGCATGGCGATGCGCCAGAAGAGCACGTCGCCCAGCCGCGCCATGATGTGGCGCGTGTGGTCGGCCTCGCCGACGCTCACCCCGCCCGAGGTGATGACCGCATCGGCGCTTTCGGCTGCATGGCGGAAGGCCGCTTCGAGTGCGGCCGGCTCGTCGCGGACCACGCCCATGTCGAGCACCTCGACGTTGAGCCGCTGGAGCATGGCCCACAGCGTGTAGCGATTGCTGTCGTAGACGCAGCCTTCGGCGAGCGGCTCGCCGACCGAGCGCAGCTCGTCCCCCGTGGAGAAGAAGGCGACGCGCAGCCGGCGCCGCACCGCCACTTCGGGCTGGCCCAGCGAAGCCAGCAAGCCGATGTCGGCGGGACGCAGCACGCGGCCATCGCGCAACGCGGCCTCGCCGACCGCGAGGTCCTCTCCGGCCAGCCGCCGGTTGTCGCCCGGCCGGACCACGCCCGGCGGAATGCTCACCTTGCCCTCGGTCGCGGTCACGAACTCCTGCGGCACGACGGTGTCGAGCCCGGCCGGCATCACGGCGCCGGTCATGATGCGCAGGCACTGGCCGGCGAGCACCTCGCCCGGCCTCGCGTCGCCCGCGAAGCCGGTGCCGACCACGTCGAGCGCGGTGGGCGCGTCGACCAGCAGGTCGCTTCCGCGCAGCGCATAGCCGTCCATGGCCGAGTTGTCGTGGGCCGGCACGTTGATGGGCGAGACGATGTCGCCCGCGAGCACGCGGCCCAGCGCCGAGCGGATCGGCAATCGCTCGGTCGCGGCGACGCCGGAAACCAGCCGGCCGATGAACGCCTGCGCCTGGGCCACCGGCAGGGCGTTCGGGTCGTAGCCGCTGACGCAGGACGCGATCTCTTGCAGGGTGGGCATGTCAGAGCGCGAGGACCATGAGGTCCTTGTCGTGGTAGGTGTCGCCCAGCTTCATCGCGTGGACCAGGCGGCCGTAGTGCTTGAAGCCGATCGCCTCGTACAGGCCGACCGCCGCGGCATTGGTGGAGGTCACGGTGAGGGTCAGCATCTCCAGGTGCGGCACCCGCCGGGCCCGCGCCACGCAGGCCTCGAGCAGCGCGCGGCCGACGCCCCGACCGCGGGCCCCGGCACGCACCATCATGCCGACCAGGTGGCCGATGTGGCGCACCTTGAGCCGCGGATCGCGCTCGCAGGCGATGGCGCCGATGAGCGCATCGCCGTCCCAGGCGCCCAGCACGAAGAAGGCCTCGTCGGCGCGCTCGGCACCGATGCGCGACAGGTAGCTCGTCGCGGGCTTGGCGCGCTCGGTCTCGGCATCGGAGGTGAAGGCCTCCGGATGCAGGGCGAGCATCTCGTCGCGCAAGGCCTTGTACGCCGGCAGGTCGGCGGCGAGCAGGGCGCGGATCTGCGGGCTATCGCTCATGGCGCTGCTGGAGCTGCCGCAGCTCGTCGGCGGTGTTGGCATTGAAGAAGGCCTGCGCGTCGTCGAACAGCACCTCCACGCAGCGATGCTGCGCGGTCCAGCGGTCGATCTTGCGCTGGCCGGACTGCGTGAAGCGCACCAGGCTCTCGATCAGGGTGCTCTTCATGAGGCAGAACACCGGCTGGACCTGCACGCCTTCGGGTCCGGATGTGGCCGCCATCGCGATCTCGGCGTCGTTCGATGCCATCGCCTCGGCCAGCCGCGCGACCAGGTCGGTGGGGAAGTCGGGCGTGTCGCAGGGCACGGTCACCAGGTGGCCGGTCTCGCAGTGCTCCAGTCCGGCCAGAAAGCCTGCCAGCGGACCCGGGTAGTCGGGCAGGGCATCGGGCCACACCGGCACGCCGAAGGAATCGTAGGCGCCGAGGTTGCGGTTGGCGTTGATCATCACCTCGCCCACCTGCGGCGCGAGGCGCATCAGCGCATGCAGCGCGAGCGGCAGGCCGCGGTGGCTCTGCAGGCCCTTGTCGACGCCGCCCATGCGGCTGCCGCGGCCGCCGGCCAGGATGAGGCCGGTGATGTCGTCGCGCGCGATGGCCATCAGCCGCCTATGTAGTGCATCTCGACGCGCCGCTCGCCGCTGCCTGCGTCGGCCGGCAGGGCGCCGCGCAACTCGGAGTAGCGGTCGTCGCGCTCGTTCCAGATGTGCCCGACGGCAGACGCGATCTGCTCGTCGCTGCAGCCGCCGCGCAGCAGGGCGCGCAGGTCGTGCCCGTGGGTGGCGAACAGGCACAGGAACAGCTTGCCCTCGGTCGACAGGCGGGCGCGGTTGCAGTCGCGGCAGAAGGCCTGGGTGACGCTGGAGATGACGCCGATCTCGCCGCCACCGTCGCGGTATCGCCAGCGCTCGGCGGTCTCGCCGGCGCAGTGCGCTTCGATGGGCTCGAGCGCAAACACCTCGCCGATGCGCCTGACCACTTCGGCCGACGGCATCACCTCGTCCATGCGCCAGCCGTTGGTGGCGCCGACGTCCATGTACTCGATGAAGCGCAGCACGATGGGCGAGTCGCGGAACCGGCGCGCCATCGGGAGGATCTGGTCGTCGTTGGTCCCGCGCTTGACGACCATGTTGACCTTGATCGGCCCCAGGCCCACGCGCTCGGCGGCCTCGATGCCGCGCAGCACCTCGTCGACCGGGAAGTCGGCGTCGTTCATGCGGCGGAAGATCGTGTCGTCGAGCGAGTCGAGGCTGACGGTCACCCGTTGCAGGCCGGCATCCTTCAGCGCCTGCGCCTTGCGGGCCAGCACCGAGCCGTTGGTGGTCAGCGTGAGGTCCGGCGGCGTGCCGTCGACCGTGCGCAGGCCCGACAGCATCTCGACCAGCCGCTCGAGGTTCTTGCGCAGCAGCGGCTCGCCGCCGGTCAGGCGGATCTTGTGCACGCCGTGCGCGACGAACAGCCGCGCGACGCGGGTGATCTCCTCGAAGCTGAGCAGCGACGAATGCGGCAGGAACTGGTAGTCCTTGTCGAAGACCTCGCGCGGCATGCAGTAGCTGCAGCGGAAGTTGCAGCGGTCGGTGACCGAGATGCGCAGGTCGCGCAAGGGCCGTCCGAGCCGGTCCGACAGCAGGCCGGCCGGCACGATGGGCGCGGTCGGAATGACCGGCACCGCCGCGGCATAGCGGTGGTCGGCGAGCGGGATGACTTTGTCGGCCATGGCTGCGATTTTGCCCTTCCGGGCGTGGCCTTGCCGGCGTGCTGTCTCCGCGGGAGACGGTGCCTCAGAGCGACGGTGCGGGCGCGGTGTCGGGCGGCGTCGCCGCCGGGGCAGGGGCCTCGGGCAGCGCTTCGACGCGGCGCGCGCCGGTGAAGCGCTTGCGCCAGTACTTGAAGCCCATGTCCTCGACGCGCACTTCGCCGCCGGGGCGCGGCGAGTGGATGAACTTGCCCTCGCCGATGTAGATGCCGACGTGCGAGAAGGTGCGCTTGAGGGTGTTGAAGAACACCAGGTCGCCGGGCTTGAGCTCGTCGGCCTTGACCTGGATCAGCCCCGGCGCCTTGGCCTGCTCGTCGGCGCGCCGCGGCAGAACCAGCCCCAGGCTGGTCTCGAAGATGTGGCGGGTGAAGCCGCTGCAGTCGAATCCGGAGGTCTCGCTGGCGCCGCCGCGCTTGTAGCGCACGCCGAGGAAATTCATCGCCGTCACGACCATGTCGGAGGCCTTGTCGCGCACCCGCTCGGCCAGGTTGGGCTTGATCGGCTCGGACGGCAGCAGGTTCTTTTCCGCCAGGAAGAGGCCGATGGTGTCGGGCGTGGGAAGCTCGGGCGCTGCCTGCGCGCCGGCCGCCAGCGCCAGAAGGCCGGCCGCGAGCGCAGACTGGATGGGGGCGAGGCGCAGGCTGGCGAGCATCGGGCGCAGGATACGGACGAGGGCATCGCGCGTCAACCGGAGGAATACCGGAAAACCCAATGGTGACAGTAAGTTAACGTTGGTTTATCAGGCGATTTGGCAAGGAGTCCACGATGTTCAAGGCAGTGTGGCTGGAGAAGGGCGATCCAGGCGTTCGGGCGTCGATCCGCCAGGTCGACGAAGCGGACCTGCCCGAAGGCGATGTGCGGGTGCGGGTGTCGCACTCCACCCTCAACTACAAGGACGCCCTCGCGATCACCGGCCGGGGTGCGGTGGTGCGCGCCTGGCCCATGGTCGCCGGGATCGACGGCGCCGGCACGGTCATCGAAAGCCGGCATCCGCGATGGCGCGCGGGCGATCGATTCGTCCACAACGGCTGGGGCGTCGGCGAGACGCGCTGGGGCTGCCTGGCCGGGCAGGCCCGGCTGATGGGCGACTGGCTGGTCGCCTTGCCGGACGCCTTCACCACCCGCCAGGCCATGGCCATCGGTACGGCGGGGTACACCGCCATGCTGTGCGTGCTGGCGCTGGAGCGGCACGGCGTGAAGCCGGGCGACGGCGAGGTGCTGGTGACCGGCGCGACCGGGGGCGTCGGCAGCGTCGCGACCGCGCTGCTGTCGCGCCTGGGGCATCGCGTCATCGCGTCCACGGGCAAGGCCGCCGAACACGACTACCTGAGCAGGCTGGGCGCATCCGGGGTGGTCGACCGGGCGGAGCTCGGCGCGCCCGGCAAGCCCTTCCAGAAGGAGCGCTGGGCCGCCGTGGTCGACGCCGTGGGCAGCCACACGCTGGCCAACGCGCTGGCCCAGACGCGCTATGGCGGGGTCGTCGCGGCGTGTGGCCTGGCGCAGGGCTCCGACCTGCCTGCCACCGTGCTGCCCTTCATCCTGCGCGGGGTGACGCTGGTGGGCGTGGACAGCGTCATGGCGCCGCTGTCCCTGCGGCAGGAAGCGTGGCAGCGGCTCGCGCGCGACCTCGATCCGGATCGCCTCGAAGCGATCACGCAGGACATCGCGCTGGACGACGCCATCGTCCAGGCGCAGGCCTTGATCGACGGCAAGGTGCGCGGCCGCCTCGTGGTTGACATTGGCTGACCTGGAGGGCTTTCCATGACCCGCTACGCCGACTTCCATCGCCGCTCCATCGCCGACCGCGATGCCTTCTGGGCCGAGCAGGCGCAGCTCATCGACTGGCAGCGTCCCTTCGATCAGGTCTGCGACTACAGCGTCCCGCCGTTCGCCCGCTGGTTCGTGGGGGGCCTCACCAACCTGTGCCACAACGCCGTCGACCGCCACCTGCCGGCGCGCGCCGACCAGGACGCGCTGATCTACGTGTCCAGCGAGACCGACGAGGAAAGGACCTTCAGCTTTCGCGAGCTGCATGCCGAGGTGCAGCGCATGGCGGCGGTGCTGCTCTCGCTCGGCGTGAAGCAGGGTGACCGCGTGCTCGTTTACATGCCCATGGTCCCGCAGGCGGTCTTCGCGATGCTGGCTTGCGCGCGCATCGGCGCGATCCACTCGGTGGTCTTCGGCGGCTTTGCCAGCGTGAGCCTGGCCACCCGCATCGACGACGCCCAACCCGTGGTCATCGTGAGCGCCGACGCCGGCAGCCGGGCCGGCAAGGTGGTCGCCTACAAGCCCTTGCTCGACGAGGCGATCCGCCTGGCCGCGCACAAGCCGGCCAAGGTGCTGCTGGTCGATCGCGGGTTGGCGCCGATGGAGCGCGTCGCGGGGCGCGACGAGGACTACGCGCCGCTGCGCGAGCGCCACCTGCAGGCGGAGGTGCCCTGCACCTGGGTGGATGCCGATCACCCCAGCTACACCCTGTACACCAGCGGCACCACCGGCCGGCCGAAGGGCGTGCAGCGCGACACCGGTGGCCATGCGGTGGCCCTGGCGGCCAGCATGAAGCACATCTTCCAGGGCCGGGCCGGCGAGACCTACTTTTCGACCAGCGACATCGGCTGGGTGGTGGGTCACAGCTACATCGTGTACGGGCCGCTGATCGCCGGCATGGCGACCATCCTGTACGAGGGCCTGCCGATCCGCCCGGACGCCGGCATCTGGTGGCGCCTGGTCGAGCGCTACCGCGTCACGGTGATGTTCAGTGCGCC
The DNA here is from genome assembly GCA_036377015.1 of Piscinibacter sp. Taxonomy (GTDB): domain Bacteria; phylum Pseudomonadota; class Gammaproteobacteria; order Burkholderiales; family Burkholderiaceae_C; genus Albitalea. The sequence continues at coordinate 86,868 of DASUZE010000053.1, forward strand.
GACGGCGGTGCGCGTGCTCAAGAAGCAGGACCCGAAGTACCTGCGCCAGCACGACATCGGCTCGCTGCGCGCGCTCTTCCTGGCGGGCGAGCCGCTGGACGAAACCACGGCCCGGTGGATCGCAGGTGCGCTGGGCAAGCCGGTGATCGACAACTACTGGCAGACCGAGACCGGCTGGCCCATCCTCACCATCGCCAACGGCGTCGAGCCCGCGCCGAGCAAGTTCGGCAGCCCCGGCGTGCCGATGTACGGCTACGACGTGAAGCTGCTCGACGAGAACACGGGCGAAGAGCTGCAGGGCGCCAACCGCAAGGGCGTGGTGGTGATCGAGGGGCCGCTGCCCCCGGGGTGCATGCAGACCGTGTGGCGCGACGACGCGCGCTTCGTCAAGACCTACTGGGAAACCGTGCCCGGCCGGCAGGTGTACAGCACCTTCGACTGGGGCATCCGCGACGAGGACGGTTATTTCTTCATCCTGGGCCGCACCGACGACGTCATCAACGTCGCCGGGCACCGGCTGGGCACGCGCGAGATCGAGGAGAGCATCTCCAGCCATCCCAGCGTGGCCGAGGTGGCCGTGGTCGGCGTGGCCGATGCGCTGAAAGGCCAGGTGGCGATGGCCTTCGTCGTGGTGAAGGACGCCGGGGCGCTGCCCGACGACGCGGCGCGGCTGCGGCTCGAAGGCGACATCATGCGCACCGTCGACCAGCAGCTCGGGGCCGTGGCGCGGCCCTCGCGGGTGCACTTCGTGGCGGTGCTGCCCAAGACGCGCTCGGGCAAGCTGCTGCGCCGCGCGATCCAGGCCGTGTGCGAACAGCGCGATCCGGGCGACCTGACCACCATCGAGGACCCGGGCGCGCTCCAGCAGGTCAAGGACCTCGTGTCCCCGCGCGCCTGAGCGCCGCCGTTCGGCCCCCGGAATCCGCACTTCGTCGCAAGGCCTTTCCGGCTCGGGCGCAACCCGGGTGCGCGGCGCGTGGCCGCCGTCACAATGCCCGCCTTGCCGCTCGTGAGGCGGCGCACCATTGCCTCGCTGGAGACCCGATGCGACCCCTTCCTTGCCTTGCCCTGGCGCTGCTGCTGGCCAGTGCCACCGGGGCGATCGCCGCCCCCGCCTTGCCCGGTCCGGCCTTCCCGCACTACGCCGATGCGGCGGCGATCAAGGCCGACTGCGACCGCCAGCTCGCGCTCGCCGGCACCCGCTTGCGCGCCCTGGAGCGCCGCCCCGCCGATGCCCGCTGGCTGGGCGCGTCGGACGAGCTGAGCGCCTTCCTGGATGACGCGTCCGGCCCGGTGTACCTGGTGATGAACGTCCACCCCGACAAGTCGGTCCGCGACGCCGCCCAGGCCTGCGTCATGCGCTGGCAGGACTTCACCTCCACCATGGGGCTCAACGAGAAGCTCTACCGCGCGGCGCTCAAGGTCAAGCCGGCCGACGCCGTCGACCGCGAGTTCATGAAGTCGGCGATCGAGGGCTTCGAGGACGCCGGCGTCGGCCTGCCCGCCGACAAGCGCCCCCGGGCCAAGGAGATCAACGACCGCATCACCGACCTGGGCCAGCAGTTCAACCGGAACGTCCGCGACGACACGACCAAGGTGCCGTTCAGCGTCGAAGAGCTGGCCGGCGTGCCGGAGTCGGTCTGGAAGAACGCGCCGCGCGATGCCGAAGGGCATGTGCTGCTGGCGCTCGACTACCCGGTGTACTTTCCGGTGATGGAGCGTGCCGAGAAGGCGTCGACGCGCGAGCGCATGTGGCGCGCGCGCAGCGGCCTCGGCGGCGACGCCAACCTCAAGCTGCTCGGCGAGATCGCACAGCTGCGGCGCGAGTACGCCCGGCTGTTCGGCTTCTCGAGCTACGCCGACTTCATCCTCCGCCGGCGCATGGCGGAGAACACCGCGAACGCCCAGCGCTTCCTCGACGAGGTGAAGGCGGTGCTCACCGAGCGCGAGCTGCGCGACATCGCCGAGCTGCGCGAGGCCAAGTCCAGGCACCTGGGATCGCCACTGGACGCCACCCGCATCGATCGCTGGGACGTGTCCTTCTACACCGAGCGGGTGCGCCGCGAGCGCTACACCGTGGACCAGGAGGCCTTCCGGCCGTACTTCCCGCCGCAGGAGAGCCTGCAGTTCGTGATGAAGGTGGCGGAGCAGATGATGGGGATCCGATATGCACGCGTCCCCGCCAAGGCCTGGCACGACGACGTGCAGGCCTATGCGGTGAGCGACGCCAAGACCGGCAAGCCGCTGGCCTCGCTGTACGTGGACATGTACCCGCGCGAGGGCAAGTACAAGCACGCCGCGGTGTTCAGCTACCGCAACGGCTCGACCCGCCTGAACCGCGTCCCGCAGGCGGCGCTGGTGGTCAACATGGACCGCAAGGGCCTGTCGCTCGACGAGCTCGAGACCCTGCTGCACGAGTTCGGGCATGCGCTGCACAACAACCTGTCGGCCACGCGCCATTCGTCGCAGGCCGGCACCAGCGTGCTGCGTGACTTCGTCGAGGCGCCGTCGCAGATGCTCGAGGACTGGGTGTACGACAAGAAGGTGTTGAAGCTCTTCGCCCAGGTCTGCCCCGCCTGCAAGCAGGTGCCCGACGAGATGATCGACAAGGCGCTCGTGGCGCGCGACTACGGCAAGGGCATCAAGGAAGGCCGGCAGCACTTCTACGCCAACTTCGACCTGGCCCTGCACAGCGCCGATGCGCCCGAGCCGATGGCGCTGTGGGCGCGCATGGAAGGCGCGACGCCGCTCGGCCACGTCGAAGGCACGAAGGGGCCGGCCGCCTTCAGCCACGTCGCCGGCGGCTATGCCGCGGGCTACTACGGCTACCTGTGGAGCAAGGTGGTCGCGCTGGACCTGCGAACGGCATTCAACGGCGACCGGCTCGACCCGGTCGTGGGCATGCGCTACCGCCAGAAGGTGATCGGGCAGGGCTCGCAGCACCCGCCCAAGGAGCTGGTGCGCGACTTCCTCGGGCGCGAGACCAACTCGAAGGCGTTCTTCGAGTGGCTCAGGCGTTGAGACCAGGCCCGGCTACAGGACCTCGCTGGCGAAATCGGCGAGGCGCGAGCGCTCGCCGCGGGCCAGCATGATGTGCCCCGAGTGGGGCCAGCCCTTGAAGCGGTCGACCGCGTAGGTGAGGCCCGAGCTTCCCTCGGTGAGGTAGGGCGTGTCGATCTGGGCGAGGTTGCCCAGGCAGACGATCTTGGTCCCCGGCCCGGCGCGCGTGATCAGCGTCTTCATCTGCTTGGGCGTGAGGTTCTGGGCCTCGTCGATGATGACGTACTTGTTGAGGAAGGTGCGACCGCGCATGAAGTTCAGGCTCTTGATGCGGATCTTGCTGCGCACCAGGTCGTTGGTGGCGGCGCGGCCCCATTCGCCGGCGCCGCCGTCGCTCTTGGACAGTACCTCGAGGTTGTCGTCGAGCGCGCCCATCCAGGGGCCCATCTTCTCTTCCTCGGTGCCGGGCAGGAAGCCGATGTCCTCGCCGACGGGGACCGTCACGCGGGTGACGATGATCTCGGTGTAGCGGCGGTCGTCCATCACCTGCGACAGGCCGGCGGCCAGCGTCATCAGCGTCTTGCCCGTGCCGGCGGTGCCCGTCAGCGTGATGAAGTCGCACTCGGGATCCATGAGCAGGTTCAGCGCGAAGTTCTGCTCGCGGTTGCGCGCCGTCACGCCCCACACCGCATTCTTGGTGTGGGTGTACTCGCGCAGCGTGCGCAGCACCGCGGTCTTGCCGGTGATCTCGGTGACCTTGGCGTACAGCGGGGCGGCGCCCGGTGCCTCGAAGAAGACGAACTGGTTGATGAGCAGGGCCGGCACCAGCGGACCGCTGATGCGGTAGTAGGTGAGGCCGCCCTGGTTCCAGCTCTCCATGGTCTTGCCGTGGCGGTCCCAGAAGTCGGCCGGCAGCTGCAGCACGCCGGTGTAGAGCAGGTCGCCGTCTTCCAGCGTCTTGTCGTTGAAGTAGTCCTCGGCCGGCAGGCCCAGGGCGCGCGCCTTGATGCGCATGTTGATGTCTTTCGACACCAGCACCACGTCGCGCTTGGTCTCGGACTCGCGCAGCGCCTGCACCACGCCGAGGATCTGGTTGTCGGCCTTGCCCTGGGGCAGGCCCGCGGGCAGGTTCACGTCGAGCAGGTTGGTCTGGAAGTACAGCTTGCCGGCGGCCTCGCGATGGCCGGTGCGTGCGAGGGGCAGGCCCTCCGACATGCCGCTCGCGTCGCGGGTGCCCATGGTCGCGGCCAGCGCGTCGAGGTCGCGGCTCACCTGGCGCGCATTGCGGGCCACTTCGGTCATGCCGCGCTTGTGGCTGTCGAGCTCCTCCAGCGTGATCATCGGCAGGTAGATGTCGTGCTCCTCGAAGCGGAACAGCGACATCGGGTCGTGCATGAGCACGTTGGTGTCGAGCACGAACAGCTTGGGCGGCCCGTCACCCCGCGGTTTGCGGACCTTGGGCTCGACGGCCGGACGCTTGACGTGGTGATGCTCCGGCGCGACCGGCGGCAGCACCGGCGCCACCGCCTCGGCATGGCTGTCGTAGAGGTGCAGCTCGGCCGGCGACGCCGGCTCGGCGGAACTGCTGGTCTTCTGGGAACGTTTGCCCGGTTTGGGCGCAGCCTGCGAGTCGAAGTCGGTTTGGGTCAGCAAAGTGGCTCGTTTGGCAGGCGGCTTGGGCAGTGGCATGGGAGGTTGGATTTCCGTTCGGCCAGGGAAGAAAAAAAGCCGCACAGTCGCCTGTGCGGCTCGATGGAGAGAGTGCGCGTTTCACAACTCACGGGCATGACCCATTATGCACATCGCTGGTTCAGCGACAACCCATTTTGGGTTCAGTGCAATGGGTTTGAAGCGAAAAGAAAAGCCGGCTCGCGGCCGGCTTTCATCAGCGTGTCAGACCGACCGTTTCAGCCGCCCTTCTTGAGCGCCTTGACGGCCTTGAGCACCTCTTCGACATGGCCGGCGACCTTGAGGCCGCGCCATTCGGCGCGCAGCACGCCGCTGCCGTCGATGAGGAAGGTCGAGCGCTCGATGCCTTTGACCTTCTTGCCGTACATGATCTTGTTCTTGACCACCCCGAACATGTGACAGAGTTTTTCCTCGGTGTCGGCGATCAGCTCGAAGGGCAGCTCGAGCGCCTGCTTGAACTTGTCATGCGAGGCCATGTTGTCGCGCGACACGCCGAACACGACGGCGCCGGCCTTGACGAAATCCTTGTGGTGATCGCGAAACTGCATCGCTTCGGTGGTGCAGCCGGGCGTGTTGTCCTTGGGGTAGAAGTACAGGACGACCGTCTGGCCGGCGTAGGCCTGCGGCGTGAACTTCACGCCGCCGGTTGCTAGCGCTTCGAATTCCGGCAGGGGTTTGTTGAGAGCTGGCGTCATGAAGTATTCTGCTCAGTTGCGTGCTCAATTGCGCCTCGTGGGCGTAGCCCGAGATTATAAGGGCAGCGAACAGCCTTCCCAGACCCTGAGCGGGGACTAGCGAGCCTGCATTGCGCATCACCGCACGTCCGTGGCAGGCGCCTCGAAGATCAGGGCGGCCACCACCGAACGGGCCTCGCCGAGCAGGACGTTGTAGGTACGGCAGGCGGCCGGACTGTCCATGGTTTCGATGCCGATGCGCGCGTCGATCAGCGGCCGCAAGAGCGCCGGCTTGGCAAAGCGGATCCGGGCGCCGCTGCCGAAGACCACGAGTTCCGGGCGCAGGTCGGCGAGGGCCTGGAAATGCTCGACCCGCAGGTCCTCGAATCGGCTCACGTTCCAGGGCAGCACCTCCCCTTTCCATGGCACCACCACGCTGCTGCGGTGCTCCACGCCGTTGACGACCACCCCCTCGGGGCCGTGCCGGGCAATGGCGTTGGTTCCTTCGACGCGGTCGGCTTGGAGCTTCAAGGGGTTTCCACAGGGAGCGTGTGGTTAAATTATAGGTTTGCGCCGCCGCACAAAGCCCTCGCAGCGCGGGACCGCGACAAGGCCCCGCAGAGCGGGGCCGCGACAGGAGTGAAGTCTGTGAAGCCCATCGCCAAGTCGAGCAAGCTCGCCAACGTCTGCTACGACATCCGTGGCCCGGTCCTGGACAAGGCGCGCCAGATGGAGGAAGAGGGCCACAAGATCATCAAGCTCAACATCGGCAACCTGGCCGTGTTCGGGCTCGAGCCCCCGGACGAGATCGTGCAGGACATGATCCGGAACATGCCCCACTCGGCGGGCTACACCGACAGCAAGGGCTTGTTCGCACCGCGCAAGGCGGTCGTGCACTACAGCCAGGAAAAGAAGATCCACGGCGTGACGGTGGACGACGTCTACCTCGGCAACGGCGCCTCCGAGCTGATCGTGATGAGCCTGAACGCGCTGCTCGACGACGGGGACGAGGTGCTCATCCCCTCGCCCGACTACCCGCTGTACACCGCGGCCGTCGCGCTGTCCGGCGGCACGCCGGTGCACTACGTGTGCGACGAGCAGTCGGGCTGGCTGCCCGACATCGACGACATCAGGAAGAAGATCACGCCGAACACCAAGGCCATCGTCGTCATCAACCCGAACAACCCGACGGGCGCCCTTTACCCCGAGGCGGTGTTGCAGCAGATCATCGAGGTCGCGCGCACCCACCAGCTGGTCGTGCTGGCCGACGAGATCTACGACAAGACCCTGTACGACGGCGAGACGCACACCAGCATCGCCTCGCTGGCCGACGACGTGCTGTGCATCACCTACAACGGCCTGTCCAAGAACTACCGCTCCTGCGGCTACCGCGCCGGCTGGATGGTGGTGTCGGGCGAGAAGCGCCATGCACGCGACTACATCGAGGGCCTGAACATGCTGGCCTCGATGCGGCTGTGCTCCAACACGCCGGGGCAGCTGGCCATCCAGACCGCCTTGGGCGGCTACCAGAGCATCAAGGACCTGGTCGCGCCGGGCGGCCGGCTGTGCCGCCAGCGCGACCTGGCCTACGAGCTGCTCAGCCAGATCCCGGGCGTGAGCGTCGTCAAGCCCAAGGCGGCGCTGTACATGTTCCCGCGCCTGGACCGCAAGCTCTATCCCATTGCCGACGACCAGCAGTTCGCCTACGAGCTGCTGGCCGAGGAGAAGGTGCTGATCGTCCAGGGCACCGGCTTCAACTGGTCGCAGCCCGACCACTTCCGGCTCGTGTTCCTGCCGAACTCCGACGACCTCACCGACGCCGTCGGCCGCATCGCGCGCTTCCTCGATCACTACCGCAAACGTCACTCGCACTGAGCCACGCACCATGAAACCCATCCAAGTCGGCCTGCTGGGCATCGGAACCGTCGGCAGCGGCACCTTCAACGTGCTTCGCCGCAACCAGGAGGAGATCCGCCGCCGCGCCGGCCGCGGCATCGAGATCACCATGGTGGCCGACCTCGACACGGCGCGCGCCAAGGCGGTCGTGGGCGACGGCGTGCAGGTGGTGTCCGATGCGCGCGCCGTGATCGCCAATCCCGACATCGGCATCGTGATCGAGCTGATCGGCGGCTACGGCATTGCCAAGGCGCTGGTGATGGAAGCCATCGCCGCCGGCAAGCACGTCGTCACCGCCAACAAGGCGCTGCTGGCGGTGCACGGCACCGAGATCTTCGCGGCCGCGCGCGAGAAGGGCGTGATGGTCGCCTTCGAAGGCGCGGTCGCCGGCGGCATCCCCATCATCAAGGCGCTGCGCGAAGGGCTGACCGCCAACCGGATCGAGTGGATCGCCGGCATCATCAACGGCACGACCAACTTCATCCTTTCGGAGATGCGCGCCAAGGGCCTGGACTTCGGCGCCGTGCTGAAGGAGGCGCAGCGCCTGGGCTATGCCGAGGCCGATCCCACCTTCGACATCGAGGGTGTCGACGCCGCGCACAAGGCCACCATCATGAGCGCCATCGCCTTCGGCATCCCTGTGCAGTTCGACCGCGCGCACGTCGAGGGCATCACCAAGCTGCAAGCCGCCGACATCACCTATGCCGAGCAGCTGGGCTACCGCATCAAGCTGCTGGGCATCACGCGCCGCCGCGACGAAGGCATCGAGCTGCGCGTGCACCCGACGCTGGTGCCGGCCAAGCGCCTGATCGCCAACGTCGAGGGCGCGATGAACGCGGTGCTGGTGCAGGCCGATGCGGTGGGCACCACGCTGTACTACGGCAAGGGCGCCGGCTCCGAGCCGACGGCCTCGGCGGTCGTCGCCGACCTGGTGGACATCACCCGCCTGCATACCGCCGACCCGCACCACCGCGTGCCGCACCTCGCCTTCCAGCCCGACGAGCTCGCGACCACGCCCATCCTGCCCATCGAACAGGTGCGCACCTCGTTCTACCTGCGCCTGCAGGTCGCCGACCAGGCCGGCGTGCTCGCGCGCATCACCGGCATCCTGGCCGATCGCGGCATCTCGATCGACGCGCTGCTCCAGCGCCCGCAAGACACCGATGCCGAGGGCCAGACCAAGACCGACGTGATCATCCTCACGCACGAAACAGTCGAGGGCGAGATGAACCGCGCGATGGCGCAGATGCAGGCGCTGCCGACGGTGCTCGCGCCCATCGTGCGCATCCGCAAGGAAGAGCTGAACTGAGCGCGCCATGAAGTACATCAGCACGCGCGGCGATCGCAGCGAACGCGCCTTCTGCGACATCCTGCTCGAGGGCCTGGCGCCCGATGGCGGCCTGTACCTGCCGGCGCACTATCCGAAGGTCGATGCGGCCGCGCTCGCGCGCTGGCGCGGCATGCCATATCACGAGCTGGCCTTCGAGATCCTGTCGCTCTACATCGACGACATCCCGGCGGCCGACCTGAAGCAGCTGGTCGCGAAGACCTACACCGCGCAGGTCTTCGGCACGCCGCAGATCACGCCGCTCAAGCCGCTGGAGCCCGGCGTGCAGCTGCAGGCGCTGTCCAACGGCCCGACCCTGGCCTTCAAAGACATGGCCATGCAGCTGCTCGGCCAGCTGTTCGAGTACGAGCTGGGCCGCCGCGGCGAGACGCTCAACATCCTCGGCGCGACCTCGGGCGATACCGGCAGCGCTGCCGAGTACGCGATGCGTGGCAAGCGCGGCGTCAAGGTGTTCATGCTCAGTCCCCACGGCCGCATGAGCGCCTTCCAGCAGGCGCAGATGTTCAGCCTGCAGGACGCCAACATCCACAACCTGGCGGTCGAGGGCGTGTTCGACGACTGCCAGGACATCGTCAAGGCGGTCTCCAACGACCTGGCCTTCAAGCGCCGCCACAAGATCGGCACTGTCAACTCGATCAACTGGGCGCGGCTGCTGGCGCAGGTGGTGTACTACTTCGCCGGCTACTTCCAGGCGACGAGCTCCAATGCGCAGCAGGTCAGCTTCGCGGTCCCCTCGGGCAACTTCGGCAACATCTGCGCCGGCCACGTCGCCCGCATGATGGGCTTGCCGATCAAGCGCCTGGTGCTTGCCACCAACGAGAACGACGTGCTCGACGAGTTCTTCCGCACCGGCACCTACCGCGTGCGCAGCAGCGCCGAGACGCACGAGACCTCCAGCCCGTCGATGGACATTTCCAAGGCGTCCAATTTCGAGCGCTTCGTGTTCGACCTGCTGGGGCGCGACGCCGCGCGCACACGGCAGCTCTTCAAGACCGACGTCGAGGACCACGGTTCGTTCACAGTCGCGCCGCAAGAGCTCGCGCGCATCGCCGACTACGGCTTCGTCTCGGGCTCGAGCACACATGCGGATCGCCTCGCCACCATCCGCGACACCTGGCAGCGCTTCGGCGTGATGATCGACACCCACACCGCCGACGGCCTCAAGGTGGCGCGCCAGCATCCCGATCCCGACGTGCCGACGATCGTGCTCGAGACCGCGCTGCCGGCGAAGTTCGCCGAGACCATCGTCGAGGCCCTCGGCCGACAGCCCGAGCGCCCGGCGGCCATGCAGGGGATCGAGCAACTCCCCAAGCGGTTCACGGTGATGCGGGTCGATGCCCAGGCGGTCAAGGACTTCATCGCCGACAATGCCTGAATGAAGGTTGTCGGGTTCAGCGGCTACTCGGGTTCGGGAAAGACCACGCTCGTCGAGCAGCTCATCGCGCGCTTCAGGCTGGCCGGGCAGCGCGTGTCGGTGGTCAAGCACGCGCACCACGACTTCGACATCGACCACGAAGGCAAGGACTCGTGGCGCCACCGCCAGGCCGGGGCCTTCGAGGTGGTGGTCGCCTCCGACCGGCGCCTGGCCAAGATCCGCGAATACGAGGTGCAGGCCGAGCCCACGGTGCACCAGCTCATCGCCGAGCTCTACGACTGCGACTGGGTGCTGGTCGAGGGATTCAAGCACGCCGACCTGCTGAAGATCGAGGTGTGGCGCGCCGACGCCGGCAAGCCGGCGCAGTACCCCAACGACCCCTTCGTGGTCGCGATCTGCACCGACAGCCCCGATCGCCTTCCCAAGCCGACCGGATTGCCCCTGCTCGACCTCAACCAGCCCGATGCGGTGGCACATTTCCTTCTTGGAAATCCGCAACGCTATGAGTACCGATCCCCGCTCTTCGACGCCGACGCCGCGCCCCCCCATGCTGACGCTGGCGCAGGCGCTGGGCCGGCTGATCGCCGCGATCCCGCCGCTTCCGGCGACTGAGACCGAGACCGTCTCCACCTTCGATGCGCTCGGCCGCGTGCTGGCCGAAGACGTGCGCTCCGCGCTCGACGTCCCGCCCGCCGACAACACCTCGATGGACGGCTATGCGCTGCGCTGTGCCGACGTGCCGCAGCCCGGCACCGTGCTGCCGGTCAGCCAGCGCATTCCGGCCGGCGTGCCGCCGCAGCCGCTGGCCGCCGGCAGTGCAGCGCGCATCTTCACCGGGGCGCAGATTCCGGCCGGCGCCGACGCGGTGGTGATGCAGGAGCAGTGCCAAACGACCGAGGCCGGCGTGCGGGTCGATGTGGTGCCCGAGGCCGGCCAGTGGATCCGCCGCCGCGGCGAGGACGTGGGGGCCGGTTCGACCGTCCTCGCGCGCGGCGACCGGCTGTCGCCGCAAGCCATGGGACTCGCGGCCTCGGTCGGTGCCGCGCAGCTGCGCGTGGCGCGTCGCCCCCGGGTGGCGCTGTTCTCCACCGGCGACGAGCTGGTCATGCCGGGCGAGCCGCTCAAGCCGGGCGCCATCTACAACTCCAACCGCTTCACCCTGCGCGGCTTGATCGAGGCGCTGGGGTGCGAATGCGCCGACCTGGGCATCGTGCCCGACCGCCTCGACGCCACGCGCGATGCGCTGCGCCTGGCGGCGCAAGGCAACGATCTCATCGTCACCAGCGGCGGCGTGTCGGTGGGCGAGGAGGATCACCTGCGTCCCGCCGTCCAGGCCGAGGGCCAGATCGACCTCTGGCAGATCGCGATCAAGCCCGGCAAGCCGCTGGCCTTCGGGTCGGTGAGGCGCGACCACGCCACGCCCGCCTGGTTCATCGGCCTGCCCGGCAATCCGGTGTCCAGCTTCATCACCTTTCTGATGGCGGTCCGCCCGGTGCTGCTGCACTTGCAGGGCATGACCCGGTGGCAGCCGCGCGCCCTGACCCTGCGGGCCGATTTCGACTGGCCACGGCCCGACAAGCGCCAGGAGTTCCTGCGCGTTCGCCTCAACGGCGAGGGCGGCCTAGAGCTGTTCCCCAACCAGAGCTCCGGCGTCCTGACGTCGGCCGTGTGGGGCGATGGCGTGGTGGACAACCCGCCCGGACAGGCCATCCGGCGAGGCGATGCGGTACGCTATCTCGCCTTCTCCGAGCTGCTCGCATGAACACCGTCCACGTGCGCTATTTCGCCTCCATCCGCGAGGCCCTGGGCACCGGCGAGCAGGTGCAGCTGCCGGCCGGCACGTCGGTGTCGACGCTGCGCGACCGCCTGATCGAGCGCAGCCCCGCGCATGCGGCGGCGCTGGCGCGCGGCAAGGCGCTTCGATGCGCGCTGAACCAGGCTTTGTGCGAAGAAACCGCCGTGGTCAGCGAGGGCGCCGAGGTGGCGTTCTTCCCGCCGGTCACCGGGGGTTGAGATGAGCGCCCAGGTCCGCGTCACGGTGCAGGCAGATGACTTCGACCTGGGATGCGAGGTCGCGTCCCTGCGCGCGGGCGACGCCGGCATCGGCGCCGTCGCCGCCTTCGTCGGCACCGTGCGCGACCGCAACGAAGGCCTGGGTGTGAGCTCGATGGAGCTCGAGCACTATCCCGGCATGACCGAGCGGGCGATCGAGGCCATGGTCGACGAAGCGCTGTTCCGCTTCGACATCCGGGCGGTGCGCATCATCCACCGCGTCGGCCTGCTGCATCCGCAGGACCAGATCGTCCTGGTCGCCGTCACCTCGGCCCATCGGGGCCACGCCTTCCAGGCCTGCGAGTTCCTCATGGACTACCTGAAGACGCAGGCGCCGTTCTGGAAGAAGGAGCACACGCCCGAAGGCGCCCGCTGGGTCGACGCCCGGGTGAGCGACGACGATGCGCTGAAGCGCTGGGGCCTGGCCAGCACGAACGCGGCCGCCTGAGACCGCCTGGGTCCGGCGCACGCCGTTTGCTGGTATGAGGCGGCGCGACGCTTGAAATGGAGCGCCGCCTCCCCAGATCCTTCCCAGATTCAAGGATTTGCCCATGCGACTCGACAAGCTCACCACCAAGTTCCAGGAGGCTCTGGCCGACGCCCAGAGCCTGGCGGTCACGCGCGACAACCCCTACATCGAGCCGATCCACCTGCTGGCCGCCATGGTCGCCCAGGCCGACGGCCCCAAGGCGCTGCTCGACCGCGCCGGCGTCAACACCGCCCGGCTGCGCAGCTCGCTCGACGGCGAGCTCAAGAAGCTGCCGCAGGTGCAAGGCGGCGAGCAGGTGCAGCCCAGCCGCGAGCTGGGCACGCTGCTGCAGGCCACCGAGAAGGAAGCCGCCAAGCGGGGCGACGAGTACATCGCCAGCGAGCTGTTCGTGCTCGCCGCCGGCGACAGCAAGTCGCTCGGCCCGCTGCTCAAGGAACACGGCTACACGCGCAAGGCACTCGAAGCGGCGATCGAGGCCGTGCGCGGCGGCCAGAAGGTCGACAGCCCCGAGGCCGAAGGGCAGCGCGAGGCGCTCAAGAAGTACACGCTGGACCTGACCGAGCGAGCGCGCAAAGGCAAGCTCGACCCGGTGATCGGCCGCGACGACGAGATCCGCCGCGCGATCCAGGTGCTGCAGCGGCGCACCAAGAACAACCCGGTGCTGATCGGCGAGCCGGGCGTCGGCAAGACGGCCATCGTGGAAGGGCTGGCCCAGCGCATCGTCGCCGGCGAAGTGCCCGACTCGCTGAAGAACAAGCGCGTGCTGGTCCTCGACATGGCCCTGCTGCTGGCCGGTGCCAAGTTCCGCGGCGAGTTCGAGGAGCGGCTCAAGTCGGTGCTCAAGGAGGTCGCCCAGGACGAGGGCCAGACCATCGTCTTCATCGACGAGATCCACACCATGGTGGGCGCGGGCAAGGCCGAGGGCGCCATCGACGCCGGCAACATGCTCAAGCCGGCGCTGGCGCGCGGCGAGCTGCACTGCATCGGCGCGACCACGCTGGACGAATACCGCAAGTACATCGAGAAGGACGCCGCGCTCGAGCGCCGCTTCCAGAAGATCCTCGTCGGCGAGCCCAGCGTGGAGGCGACCATCGCCATCCTGCGCGGCCTGCGCGACAAGTACCAGGTGCACCACGGCGTCGACATCACCGATCCCGCCATCGTCGCGGCCGCCGAGCTGAGCCACCGCTACATCACCGACCGTTTCCTGCCCGACAAGGCGATCGACCTGGTCGACGAGGCGGCCGCCAAGATCAAGATCGAGATCGACTCCAAGCCCGAGGCCATGGACCGGCTCGACCGCCGGCTGATCCAGCTGCAGATCGAGCGGGAAGCGGTCAAGCGCGAGAAGGACGAAGCCTCGCAGAAGCGCCTCGGGCTGCTCGAGGACGAGATCGCCCGCCTCAAGCGCGAGGCCTCCGACCTCGAGGACATCTGGAAGGCCGAGAAGGCCGCGGCGCAGGGCTCGGCCCATCTCAAGGAAGAGATCGACCGCGTGCGCACGCAGATCGAGGAGCTCACGCGCAAGGGCGACTACAACAAGGTCGCCGAGCTGCAGTACGGCACGCTGCCGGGACTGGAGCGCTCGCTGAAGGAAGCGCAAGCCACCGAAGCCCGGAAGGGCGGTGCGGGACGGCCGCAGCTGCTGCGCACCCAGGTCGGCGCCGAAGAGATCGCCGAGGTGGTGGCGCGCGCGACCGGCATCCCGGTGTCCAAGCTGATGCAGGGCGAGCGCGAGAAGCTGCTGCAGATGGAAGCCCGGGTGCACGAGCGCGTGATCGGCCAGGACGAGGCCATCACGGCCGTCGCCAACGCGATCCGGCGCTCGCGCTCGGGCCTGTCCGACCCCAACCGTCCGACCGGCTCCTTCCTCTTCCTCGGCCCCACCGGGGTGGGCAAGACCGAGCTGTGCAAGGCGCTGGCCGCATTCCTGTTCGACAGCGAGGAGCACCTCATCCGGGTCGACATGAGCGAGTACATGGAGAAGCACTCGGTGGCCCGCCTCATCGGCGCGCCGCCGGGCTATGTGGGCTACGACGAAGGCGGCCACCTGACCGAGGCGGTGCGGCGCAAGCCCTACAGCGTGCTGCTGCTCGACGAGGTCGAGAAAGCGCATCCCGACGTGTTCAACGTGCTGCTGCAGGTGCTCGACGACGGTCGTCTCACCGATGGCCAGGGGCGCACGGTGGACTTCAAGAACACGGTGATCGTGATGACGTCCAACCTCGGCTCGCACCAGATCATGCAGATGGCCGGGCAGGACTACGACGCGATCCGCGATGCGGTGTGGGTCGAGGTGAAGCAGCACTTCCGTCCGGAGTTCCTCAACCGCATCGACGAGACGGTGGTGTTTCATGCGCTCGACCAGCAGCACATCGAGTCGATCGCGCGCATCCAGCTCAAGGTGCTGGAGTCGCGGCTCGAGAAGATGGAGATGAAGCTCGACGTGTCGCCGCAGGCCCTGGCCGAGCTGGCCAAGGTGGGCTTCGATCCGGTGTTCGGTGCGCGGCCCTTGAAGCGGGCGATTCAGCAGCGCATCGAGAATCCGGTGGCCAAGCTCATCCTGGAAGGCAAGTTCGGGCCGAAGGATGTGATCCCGGTGAATGTGGACGGCGGGGAGTTCGTGTTCGCCCGGACGGTGCACTGAGCGTCCCGGGTTGCACCCGGGCTACGACGTCGGCGTGGGTTCGTCGAAGACGGCGTCCATTCGGGCGATCTGCAGCCTGGCCAGGGTCAGGTTGGCGTGGGTCTTGTCGAGGACCGCGTGCAGCGCCAGCCCCGGGTGCTTGGGCACCGCGCGCAGCACCAGGTGATGTGCGCCGAGGGTGATCGCGGCCTCGGGCAGTGCATGGCCCAGGCCCAGCGTCCGGCTGGTGGTCAGCATCGCGGCCATCAGCTCGGCGCCGTGCTCCGCCAGCTCGGCCCCACCGGGGCGCGCGCCGGCGTGCAGCAGGTCCTGGCCGGTCGACACCTCGAAGATGCAGCAGCTGACCATGCCGGTGAGATGGCTGAGCTGGTCGAGGTAGCGGCTCAGGGGATCGCGCGCCGGCGGCGGCATCGCGGTACGGCTGGGTACCGCGGGCATCGGGCGCAAGGGAAGAGGCTGGGCGACACGCGCCGCGCTCTCCGGCGGAGCAGTCCGCGGGGGCGCCGCGACGGGTGGACGGGGCCCCAGCTCTTCGCGCAGGCGCGTCCAGGTGCTGCTGATGAAGTTCCAGGCGTCGGCCGGGCGCGCCACCTGCGGCGTGGTGCGCACGTTCACGCCGGTGCCGCGGGCCAGCTCCATGCCCTGGGTGACGAGCGCGTTGGCGGTCGACAGCGGAAGCAGCAGCAGGTTCCGGTTCGGCCAAGGGCCGGTGATCATGTCTTCGTGCAGCGGCTTGAAGATGCCCTGCATCGAATGGCCCGGCACGTCGCCGACCAGGATCACGCCGAGGGTGCTGAACGCGAGCAGCATGCGCGCCAGCGCGTGGCGCGAGGTGGTGTCGGCGTCGGCTTCGGTCGAGTAGATGCGCAGCGTGCTGCCTTCGGAGGTCGGCAGCTCGACGAACTCCAGCGTCGCGAGCGTGGTGCCGTAGCCCTGGCGCCGGATCACGAGCTTTTGCACGGCGCTCTTGCTGGCTGCGGCGATGCCGGCGATCAGCTTGCGCGACGAGTGCGTCGCGACATCGTGGATGGCGATGAACTCGGGCCGCAGGTGCTCGAACTGCTGCTGCATCGCCGGCCCGGCGTCGCAGGAGACGAACAGCTCGCGCTGGTTGTCGCCGACCGGGCGGCCGATGTCTTTCTGCTCGGCGGCCAGGTAGGCCTCTTCGTCGCGCACGAGCTGGGTCTGCGCGCGCGTTGCTTCCCAGGTCTCGGGCGACTCCTTGCGGTCTGCGCCCGCGGAAGCCTCGGCGCCTTCGGTGCCCGGCATGGTCGGAATGGTCATGTTCTGATCCCGTTGCGGCGAGTGTAGGCCACCCGTCCGTCGGCTCCCCTGTCCAAAAACCATGATTCCACGCGCTTTTCAGCGCATCCATCCCACATTGCGAGGATGACCCTGCGGGCCCGGTGCGAGCAGCGCACCCCATAGAATGCGGCACTGAATTCACGCGCCGGCCCAGCGCCTTTGGCGCCGCATGCACCGGCATTGAGCGCCCATGCCCGATCCGCACGCCGCAGCTTCGCACCCGCCCGTGGTCATCGTCGGCGCTGGCCTGGCCGGCCTCACGGTGGCGCTGCACCTCGCAGAGCATCACCCCGTCGTGATGCTCGCCAAGCGCAACCTCGACGAAGGCGCGACCGCCTGGGCGCAGGGCGGCATCGTCGGCGTCCTGGGAGACGACGACAGCATCGAGTCGCATGTGCGCGACACGCAGGACGCCGGCGCCGGCCTGGTCGACGAGCAGACCGCGCGCTTCATCGCCGAGCACAGTGCCGAGGCGGTGGCCTGGCTGGTCAAGAGCGGCGTGCCGTTCTCGCCCGACCCCGAAGGGCCGCTGGGCCTGCACCTCACGCGCGAAGGCGGCCATGCGGTGCGCCGCATCGCCCACGCGGCCGACGCCACCGGCAAGGCCATCCACGACGTGCTGCTCGAGCGGGCGCGCCGCCATCCCAACATCCGGCTGCGCGAGCGCTGGATGGCGCTGGACGTGATCACCTCGCGCCACCTCAAGCGCGAGGAGCAGCCCAAGTGCTACGGCATCTACGCCCTCGACATCGACGCGCAGCGCGTCGAGACGCTGCCGGCCACCGCGGTGGTGCTGGCCACGGGCGGCGCGGGCAAGGTGTACCGCTACACGACGAATCCGGACACCGCCACCGGCGACGGCATCGCGATGGCCTGGCGCGCCGGCTGCAGGGTCGGCAACATGGAGTTCATCCAGTTCCATCCGACCTGCCTGTACCACCCGCAGGAACGCAGCTTCCTGATCACCGAGGCGATGCGCGGCGAAGGGGCGCACCTCAAGCTGCCCGACGGCACCCGCTTCATGGCCTCGCACGACGAGCGGCTGGAGCTGGCGCCGCGCGACATCGTGGCCCGTGCGATCGACTTCGAGATGAAGAAGCACGGCCTGGACTACGTGCTGCTCGACGCGACCCACCTCGGCGAGGCCTTCCTGCGCGAACACTTCCCGACCATCCACGCGCGCTGCCTGAAGCTGGGCATCGACATCGCCCGCCAGCCCATCCCGGTGGTGCCGGCGGCGCACTACACCTGCGGCGGCGTGGTCACCGACCTGCTCGGCCGCACCGACATGCCCGGCCTGTACGCCGTGGGAGAGACCACCTACACCGGCCTGCACGGCGCCAACCGCCTGGCCAGCAACTCGCTGCTCGAGTGCGTGGTGCTGGGCCGCACCTGTGCCGGCGAGATCCTGCAGCGCGGCGTGTCGCAACGGCTCGTGTTGCCGGCCTGGGACGAGAGCCAGGTCGAGAACGCCGACGAGCAGGTCGTGATCGCCCACAACTGGGACGAGCTGCGTCTGCTGATGTGGAACTACGTGGGCATCGTGCGCACCACCAAGCGCCTGGAGCGGGCCCTGCACCGCATCAAGCTGCTCAAGACCGAGATCGACGACTACTACGCCAACTTCCGCGTCAACCGCGACCTGCTGGAGCTGCGCAACCTCGTCGACTGCGCCGAGCTCATCGTGCGCTCGGCGCTGATGCGCCATGAGAGCCGCGGGCTGCACTACAGCCGCGATTTCCCGCAGACGCTGCCGGTGAGCTTTCCGACGGTGCTGCTGCGCGCGCACCGCGACGGCAAGAAGCCGAAGGCCTTCGGCCTCAGCGGCTGAGGCCGATCAGCCGCGGGCGCGCATCGCCACTCGGGCCTGCACGAACTCGAACGCGAAGGCCACCGCTTCCGCAGTGGCGCGCTCGTTCTCGATCCGCTCCTTGTCCGTCAGGTAGAACGCGAAGTCGACCTCGTGGCGGATGTAGCGCGGGGGCAGGCGGTTCAGCGCCACGCAGGCGATGTCGGCCAGCAGCTCGCCGTTCAGGTGCGGATAGGCGGCGCCGCGCGCCCGGACGGCCTCGGCGACCGCGCGTTCGTGGTGGTTGTGGATCGAGTCGAAATCGGCGTTCATCGCAGGCCCCGTTGGCGCAAAGACTCGGGGAGTGTGATGCCCGCCGTGCGCCGCCGGTGCGCCGAAATGGCCGCCCGGCGCCGCCTATTTCACGAAAGCCGGCGGCTCAGACGCGGGCCAGCACGCGCATCGAGAAGTCCACCGCCTTCACGTCCTTGGTGAGACGGCCGATGGAGATGCGGTCGACGCCGGTCGCCGCGATGTCGCGCACCTCGTCCAGGGCGACGCCGCCCGACACCTCGAGCAGTGCACGTCCGGCGTTGATCGCGACCGCCTCGCGCATCAGCGGCAGGTCGAAGTTGTCGAGCATCACGCTGCGCGCGCCGCAGGCGAGCGCCTCGCGAAGCTGATCGAGGTTCTCGACCTCGATCTGGATGTCCACGCCCGCGTTCAGCGACGCGGCCTGCTGCAGCACCTGCGGGATGCCGCCGGCCGCGGCGATGTGGTTCTCCTTGATGAGGATGCCGTGCCACAGCGCGAGCCGCTGGTTGCGCCCGCCTCCGACCCGCACCGCGTACTTCTGGGCCTGGCGCAGCCCCGGCAGCGTCTTGCGGGTGTCGAGGATGGCGCAGCCTTGGCGATTGGGCGAGGCGCCGGCGATCGCATCGACATGGCGCCGCGTGAGGGTGGCGGTGGCCGACAGCAGCTGCAGGAAGTTGAGCGCCGGCCGCTCCGCGGAGAGCAGGGCGCGCGCGTCGGCCTCGATGTGGCACACCGTCTCGCTGGCATGCATGGTCGCGCCTTCGTCGAACTGCCAGTCGACGCGGGCCTCGCGGTCCAGCGCATGCATGCAGCCGTCGAACCAGTCGCGGCCGCACAGCACGGCGTCCTCGCGCACCAGCACCCGCGCGCGCACGCGGCGGCCGGCGGGCACGAGCTCGGCAGTCCAGTCGCGCTGGCCGATGTCTTCGGCGAGGGCGTCGCGGATGTTGCGCTCGCGGGCTTCGGCCAGGGTCTCGTTGCGATCGAACATGGCGCCCGTCATGCCGCGCCGATGTTCTTGACGAAGCCGGGCTTCTGCGTCGCGCCGGGATTGCGCGCGACGAAGTCCAGCATGCGATCGATGCAGCCCAGCGCCTGGCCGCGGACGGGCTCGTCGACGAGGACTTCGCCGGTGCCCTGTTCCAGGCAGCGCACCACGCCCTGCAGCGCGTTCATCGCCATCCACGGGCAGTGCGCGCAGCTCTTGCAGGTCGCGCTGGTGCCGGCGGTGGGCGCCTCGATCAGCGTCTTGCCGGGCGCGAGCTGGCGGATGCGATGCAGCAGGCCGTTGTCGGTGGCGACGATGAAGGTCTGTGCATCGCTCTTCACCACTGCATTGAGGATCTGCGAGGTCGAGCCCACGACGTCGGCCTGTTCGACCACGCTCTTGGGCGACTCCGGATGCACCAGCACCTTGGCGCCGGGGTGCTGCTTCTTGAGCAGGTCGAGCTCCAGGCCCTTGAACTCGTCGTGCACGATGCAGGCGCCGTTCCACATCAGCATGTCGGCGCCGGTCTGGTCCTGGATGTAGCGACCGAGGTGGCGGTCGGGTGCCCACAGCACTTTCCGGCCCTCTTCCTTCAGGTGGTTGACGATGGCCAGCGCGCAGGAGCTGGTCACCATCCAGTCGGCCCGCGCCTTCACCGCGGCGCTGGTGTTGGCGTAGACGACGACCTGGCGATCGGGGTGGGCGTCGCAGAAGCGCGCGAAATCTTCGGGCGGGCAGCCGAGATCGAGCGAGCAGGTCGCCTCGAGGTCGGGCATGAGCACGCGCTTGTCGGGGCTCAGGATCTTGGCCGTCTCGCCCATGAAGCGCACGCCCGACACCACCAGCGTGCGGCTGGCGTGGTCGCGGCCGAAGCGGGCCATCTCGAGCGAGTCGGCGACGCAGCCGCCGGTCTCGAGCGCCAGGTCCTGGATGTCGCCGTCGACGTAGTAGTGCGCGACCAGCACGGCGTCGTGCTGGCGCAGCAGCGCGGCGGCACGCTCCTTCCAGGCCAGGCGCTCGTCGGGCTTCAGCGGCTCGGGAACCCTGGCCCAGGCGTGGGCGGTGCAGCTGGCGCCGCTGGCGTCCTGCTTGGTGTAGTCGAAGAGCACTTGACCCATGGGCACGTCGCGGAAGGCAGGCGATTCGCTGCGGGGCAACGATGGTAGCCCAGCGCCTGGCGGCGAGCAGCGCCCGGGCGGGCGCCATCACTCAGACCAGGCCCTTCTCCACTTCCATCAGCTTGTAGCGCGCCAGGGCGAGGTTGGCGCGCTGCTTGTCGAGCAGGGCCATGAGAAAGAGGTCGGGATGGCGGCTCACGGTGCGCAGCACCTGCTGGCGCGGGCCGGCGCTCACCATGACCTCGTCGATCTGGTCGGACAGGCCCATGCTGCGCGCGGCCAGGCGATGCGCGCGCAGCACCTGCGCACTGGCGGCGGCCGACAGCTCCAGGTCGGACGGCTGGTCTTCGCGGCTCTCGCGCGCCAGCACCAGGCCGGTGGTGCCGTCGACCACCGCGCAGCCGAGCAGGCCGTCGATGGTGAGCATCTCGGTCAGGGCCTGGCGTGCCCGGGTGGCGTCGAGGGCGTGGTGGCTGACACGCATCACCGGCTTGCCGGCATTGCGCAGCGCCGGCGTGACCGCGGGGCGCGAACCCGAGCCGCTGTCGCCGACGGCGGATTGCAGATCGGCGACCTTGATCGGGTAGTCGGCCACGCCCAGGGCGGCGTCGGGCGGCTCCCAGGCCGGCTGGGTCTTGACGTGGTTCCACATGCCCAGCATCGCGTTCCATACCGAGGACGCGCTGGTCATTGACTCGTTGAGCACGTGCACGTGCAGCCGCTGCGGCCAGGCCACGGCGCTGATCTTGTTGGCGATCCAGACCGCGTTGGGCGGCAGCATGAACAGCAGGTTCGGGCAGCGCCAGGTGGGCAGCGACGTGGCCTCGAGCAGCGACGCCAGCAGCGCATCGATCGCATGCGGCTGCATCGGGCCGATGACCACCGTGGTCATGTGGCTGCGCTCCATCAGCGCCACCGGGATCTCGGCGTTGTCGCGTCCGGGCGAGCGGACGTCGGCGTGATAGATCTTCAGCGTGTCTTCGTGGCGGCGCACCAGCGTGGTCCGCTCGATGGTCGCCAGCGTGCGCAGCGTGGTCTGCTCGCGCAGGTGCAGACGTTCGATCGGCCGCCCGCCCGCGTCGGACAGGGCCTTGATGACGGCCGAGGCCCACAGCCCCACCGGGTCGAGCAGCGTGATCAGCCGGCTCGCGGTTTCCAGGTCGGCGCGCGTGGTCGAGAAGTGCTCGCGGATGGCCTGGGCGGGGGAGCCGCTGACGACCAGGTCGTGCTGGTGGCGGTCGACCATCTGGCCGCGCTCGTTCACCTCGGTGGCCATGCTCTCGAGGATGGCGGTCGCGGCGAATCCCTGGTCGGGCGCCTCGGTGTCCGATCGCTTCCTGGATGGATCCTTCGGCGGGCCGAGATCCCCGAACAACGAGGTGAGCATGCAATCTCCCAGACGGTCTTGTGGCAGCCCGCGAAGGCCGGCAGTCAGTCTAGACCAGCAGGCGCGCCAGACCTGCAACCGGACGTTGCTGACCTGCAAACCGGGGGGCCCCCGGCCCAGGCTTTCCCGGGCGTCAGGTGAAGAATTGACTGGGCGGCGCGCCCACCGAACGCCGCACCATCGCGCTGAAGGCGCTGGGACTGGCATAGCCCAGCTCGGAGGCGATGGTCGCCATCGGCAGCTTGCGCGCCGCCATCGCCAGCGCCTTGGCGAGCAGGACCTGCTGGCGCCACTGGACGAAGCTGGTGCCGAGCTCCTGGCGGAACAGGCGCGCGACGGTGCGGGGGCTGGCGCCCGAGTCGCGGGCCCAGCCTTCCAGCGTGGCATGCCGGATGGGGTCGTCGAGCACCGCCTGGCACAGGCTGCGCAGGCGCTTGTCGGCTGGCAGGTCGACGCCCAGGCGCACCGGGCGGGCGAGGCGCAGCTCGTCGAGCACCAGGGCCCCGATGCGGCGCTCGCGCTGCAGCTCGTCGGGCGAGAGGACGGCGCCGGTGCCGTCGGCGCGCACGTCCATGGCCATGACCAGGGCGCGCAGCAGGTCCGAGACCTCGAGCACGCGGCATTGGCGCCACGGCTGGACCCGGGCCGGCGGGTGATGCAGGTAAAGCGTGCGCAGGTCGGCGTCCTCGACCACCGTCACCGCGTGCTCCACGCCGGCCGGGATCCACAAGGCGCGCGACGGGGGGACGAGGTAGGTGCCGTGCTCCACCGTCAGCCGCACCACGCCGGTGGCCGACAGCGCGAGCTGGCCCCAGGGATGGTGATGCGGCACGACTCGGGTGTCGGTGCGCAGGCGATGCAGCTTGGCGCGGATGGGACGTTGCGCCGTGGGCTCGTACAGGTGCGGCGTGAGCGGGCCGATCGGCGTGGTGGGAGGGCGGGGCCGCATTGGCGGGATCTCGACAGAACTTGACGAGCTATCGTAATCCCGACGCTCGCGGGGTGCCTACCATCGCAGCATGACCCTTGCCAAGACCGCGCCGGCGTCCGGCGCCCGCGACGATGCGACGCTGATCGGCCTGGTCGGCCTGGCGCACGGCATCAGCCACTTCAGCCAGCTCCTGCTGGCGCCCCTGTTTCCCTGGCTCAAGGACGCGTTCGGCGTCGGCTATGCCGAGCTCGGCTTCCTGATGACGGTGTTCTTCGTCGTGTCCTGCGGCGTGCAGGCGCTGTCGGGCTTCGTGGTGGACCGCTTCGGGCCGCGGCCGGTGCTGTTCGGCGGCCTCGCGCTGCTGGCCGCCGCGGCCTTCGGCTTCGCCGCCAGCACCAGCTACTGGACGATGGCGCTGTGCTCGGTCGTCGCCGGGGTCGGCAACGGCGTGTTCCATCCGGTCGACTACACCCTGCTCAATCGCAAGGTCCATCCGTCGCGGCTGGGCCATGCCTTCAGCGTGCACGGCATCACCGGCAGCCTGGGCTGGGCGCTGGCGCCCGCGCTGCTGGTGCCGCTGACGCTGGCGTATTCATGGCGGATGGCGCTGGTCGCGGCGGGCGTGCTGGTGCTGGTGGTCATCGCCGTGCTGTGGCTGTGGCGCGAGCGACTGGCGCTCGACGTGTCGGCCGCGCATGCGCCGGCGGCGTCGCAGGGCCGGTCCGAAGGCAGCTTCGCCTTCCTCGCCATCCCGGCGGTCTGGATGTGCTTCGCGTTCTTCTTCTTCTACGCGATGTCGCTGAGCGGCGTGCAGGCCTTCGCGCCGGAGGCGGCGCGCCTGCTGCACGAGGTGCCCACCCACCGGGCGGCGATGTGCCTCACGGTCTACATGGTGTGCAGCGCAGGCGGCATGGTCGTGGGCGGCTTCCTGGTCGCCGACCCGGCGCGCTGCGAGCGGGTGGTCGGTGCGGGCTTCGGCGTGGCGGCCTGCATCGCGCTGGTGGTCGGCTTCGTCGACGTGCCGGCCATGGCGGTGCCGGTGCTGTTCGGGCTGATGGGCTTCGGCGCCGGGATCGCGGGGCCGTCGCGCGACCTGATCGTGAAGCGTTCGTCGCCCGACAACGCGACGGGGCGCGTCTATGGGGTGGTGTATTCGGGGCTGGACATCGGGCAGGCGGTGGCGCCGCTCTTGTTCGGGACCTTGATGGACCTGCACCGTCCGTCGCAGGTGTGGCTGGGGATCGCGGTCGTGCAAGGCGTGTTGATCGCGAGCGCATTCAACGTTCGCAAGGTGAGGCGCACGGCGCTGGTTCCCGCGTAGCCCGGGTACAACCCGGGGTCCGTGTGTCCCGGGTCGCACCCGGGCTACGTCGCGCTGCGATGCCGCTCGATGCACGTGTCCAGCACCTCGCCGCCCTCGCGCTTCCACCAGTTCTCGCTCGAGAAGATCTCCACCTCGCTGTAGCCCGCGAAGCCGGCGTCTTCGACCCAGCCGCGGATGCGCGGGATGTCGATGACGCCATCGCCCATCATCCCCCGGTCGTTGAGCAGGTCCCGCGTGGGCACCAGCCAGTCGCAGACGTGGAAGGCGAGCAGGCGCGCCTTTCCGGCACGCGCGATCTGCGACTGCAGCTTGGGGTCCCACCACACGTGGTACAGGTCCACGGCCACGCCCAGCGCGCCGCTGGCCGACGGGTCGAGCGCGTCGCACAGGTCGAGCGCCTGCTCCAGGGTGTTCACGCAGGCCCGGTCTGCCGCATACATGGGATGCAGCGGCTCGATGGCCAGCGGCATGCCGGCCTGGCGGGCGTACTCCAGGGTCGCTGCGATGCCGTCGCGCACGTCCTGTCGTGCGGCGGCGATGTCCTTGTGCCGGGGCGTGCCGGCAAGCGCGCCGGGCAGGCCGCCGACGACGAGCACCAGGCAGGCGGCATTCAGCGTCTTCGCCTCGTCGACGGCGCGGCGGTTGTCGTCGAGCGCGCGTTGCCGGCCGGCCGCATCGACGGCCGGAAACATTCCGCCGCGGCAGTAGCCCGAGAGCGCCAGGCCCGCTGCGCGGATGCGCTGCGCGATCGCCTCCAGCCCCACCGCCGCCACCTGGTCGCGCCAGGGCGAGATGGCGCGGATGCCGCGCCGTGCGCACTCGTCGACGATGCGGTCCAGCGGCCACTGCGCGCGCACCGTCGCCGTGTTGATGGACAGCCAGCGGTGGTCGGCGGAGAAGTCGCGCATCACGGTCCGATGCCATGCAGGGCGAGCAGCGCCTTCATGCGATACGCCGCCAGGTCGGGCTGCTCGATGAGTCCGGCGGCGTCGGCCAGCCGCAGCAGCTCGGCCAGGTGCGGCAGGGAGCGCGTGCTCTGCTGGCCGCCCACCATCACGAAATGGTCCTGGTGCCCGTTGAGCCAGGCCATGAACACCACCCCGGTCTTGTAGAAGCGTGTCGGCGCCCGGAAGATGTGGCGCGACAGCGGGACGGTGGGCGCGAGGATCTCGCGAAAGCCCGCCTTGTCGCCCGAGGCCAGCGCCGACAGCGCGGCGCTCGCGGCCGGCGCGATCGCGTCGAAGATGCCGAGCAGCGCATCGCTGTGCTTGTGGGTCGGCGCCTGGCCCACGCCGTCGCCGGCGATCAGCTCCGCATAGTTGAAGTCGTCGCCGGTGTACATGCGCACCCCCGCCGGCAGGCGGCGGCGCATCGCGATCTCCCTGTCCTTGTCGAGCAGCGAGATCTTGATGCCGTCGACCCGGTCGGCATGGGCCGCGATCACGCCCAGCGCCGTCTCCATCGCGGTGTCGATATCGGCACTCCCCCAGTAGCCCGCCAGCGCGGGGTCGAACATGTCGCCCAGCCAATGAAGGATGACCGGCTCGCGCGCCTGGCGCAGCACGCGGTCGTAGACACGCTCGTAGTCGGCCGGACCTTTCGCGACGCGTGCCAGCGCGCGGCTGGCCATCACGATCAGGCGGCCGCCCAGGCGCTCGATGGCGGCCATCTGCTCCTCGTAGGCGCGGATGACGTCGTCGACGCTGCGCACCGCGTCGAGCGAGAGATGGTCGGTGCCGCAGCCCGAGGCGATGCGCGCGCCGGGCATGTCGCGCGCCGCCTCCAGCGAGCGGCGGATCAGCTCGAGCGACGCCGCCCAGTCCAGCCCCATGCCGCGCTGCGCGGTGTCCATGGCCTCGGCCACGCCCAGGCCCATGGACCACAGGCGGCGGCGGTAGGCGATGGTGGTGTCCCAGTCGATGGCGCAGTCGAGCCAGGGGTCGTTGGCGGCGCGCGCATCGGCGACGACGTGCGCCGCCGAGTACGCGATGCGGTTGAAGCGCGGCTCGCGCGGTGCCGACCAGGCCTGGCGGCCGCTCAGCGTGTAGGGCCCCAGCGAGCCGTCGGCCTTGGGCAACTGCAGCACGTGCGTCATGGCAGCAGCTCCGGCACGTCCACCCAGCGCCGCTCCTTCCAGCTCTGCAGCGCCGCCTCCACCAGCTGCACCCCTTTCGCGCCTTCGGGCAGGGTCCAGCGGTAGGGCGCGTCCTCGACCACGTGGCGGATGAAGTGCTCCCACTGCAGCTTGAAGCCGTTGTCGTAGACCTGCGTGTCGGGCACCTCCTGCCACTGGTCGAGAAAAGGCAGGCTCTGCTGCACGTCCGGGTTCCACACCGGCTTGGGCGTGTTCACGCGCGACTGGGTGCGGCACTCGGTGAGGCCCGCCACCGCCGAGCCGTGCGTGCCGTCGACATGGAAGGTGACCAGGTCGTCGCGCCGCACCCGCGTGCACCAGGAGCTGTTGACCTGCGCGATCACCGGCTCGCCGCCGTGCCCGCGCAGCTGGAAGGTGGCGTAGGCCGCATCGTCGGCGGTCGCGGCGTAGGGCCGGCCGGCCTCGTCCCAGCGCTGCGGGATGTGCGTGGCGGCCAGGCACGACACCGACTGCACCGCGCCGAACAGGTTGTCCAGCACATAGCGCCAGTGGCACAGCATGTCCAGCACGATGCCGCCGCCGTCTTCCGCGCGGTAGTTCCACGACGGCCGCTGGATGGGCTGCAGGTCGCCCTCGAACACCCAGTAGCCGAACTCGATGCGCACCGCCAGCATGCGGCCGAAGAAGCCGGCGCGGCGCAGCATGTCGAGCTTGCGCAGGCCGGGCAGGAACAGCTTGTCCTGCTCCGCGCCGTGCTTCACGCCGGCCTGCTGCGCGAGGCGGCACACCTCGATCGCCTCGTTCAGGTTGGTGGCGATGGGCTTCTCGCAGTACACGTGCTTGCCGGCGCGGATGGCCTGGGCGAGCAGCGCCGGACGCATCTGCGTGGTGCCGGCGTCGAAGAACACGCTGTCGTTGCGATCGGCCAGTGCCTGCTCGAGATGGGTGCCCCAGCGCGCGATGCCGTGCGCACGCGCCAGCGCCTCGATCTTCTCGGCGTTGCGGCCGATCAGGATCGGGTCGGGCATCACGCGCTCGCCGTTGGACAGCGCCACGCCCCCCTCGGCGCGGATGGCGACGATGGAGCGCACGAGGTGCTGGTTCATGCCCATGCGTCCGGTGACGCCGTGCATGATGATTCCGAGTCGTTGGGTGGGCATGTCGTGTACTCCGCGGATGTCAAACCATGGTGGTGGCGCGGGCCAGCGGCTGCATCGCGCGCCAGTCGGGGTCGGCGCGGTGCCCGAAGCCGGGCTGGAAGAGCGAGTCGATCGCGATGCGGCCTTGCTTCACGGCCAGGCGGGGAGCGCCCGCCTCGTACAGGTCGGGATGGGCCGAGACGAAGGCGCGCTGCTCCAGCGCGGGCGCATCGCCGAAGCCGTCGGCGTAGTGGTGGCCGTTGCGCTCGGCGTGCGCGAGGCCCAGCAGCGAGGCGATCGCCAGGTCCTGCTGCACGGCCAGGCCGGCCTGGCAGGTGAGGTCCTCGGCCGACATGAACCAGGCGGGCGGCCGGCCGTCGCGGCGCTCGTCCTCGTTCCACCGATCGCAGCGCGCGCGGTTGACCAGCGCCTTGTACAGGCCCTTGCAGCCTTTGCTCGACACGCCGCGCCAGCCCAGCGCACGGCCACGCGGGAAGGCGTCGAGCGTGCCGTCGGCCTCATCGAGCAGCAGCGGGGCGGGCGGGGCGCGGGCGGGCAGCGGCTCGCCCAGCGAGAGCTCGCGCGGCACCGGCTGCTCGATGTAGAGCAGCGCCTCCGGTCGCCGCGCCGACGCGGCCAGGCCGGCGATGCGCACGAACAGCTCGCCCAGGGCGGCGGCGTCGGCGTACTGCTCGTTGCCGTCGAGCGAATAGCGGTGGCCCGGGGCCAGCCGGTCCAGCACGTCCAGCACCTGCTCGAGGCGCTGCGCGTCGGCGGCGGGCTGGCCGCCCAGCTTGATCTTGAAGAAGCGGTTGCCGTAGCGATGGATCACCGCCGGCAGGGTGGTGGGCAGGCCGTCGGCCGCCGGGGGACCCGCCTCGAGCTCGTCGAGCATGCCGATGGTGTGACGGGCGTGGATGCCGCGCAGCGGCTTGCAGGCGGCCAGCCAGCGCGACCAGTCGAAGCCATGCAGGTCGCCGATGAGCTCGCTGTCGGACATGCCGAGCAGGTTGCGCGTCGCGACGTCGAAGAAGGACAGGTCGAGTGCGCGACAGAACGCGTCGAGCACCGCGCGGTCCAGCACGGCCTGGCCGTAGGCGGCGGTCAGGTCGGTGAAGCCCTGCTGCGCACCGGCGAGCCGAAGTCCGCCCGCATGGCGCGCGAACAACCCGAACGGGCTGGCGGGGGTGTCGTGCAGATAGGCGGCCATGGCCAGGCGCACCGAGGCGGCCAGGTGCGCGATGTTGTCGGCGTGGCTGTGCGCGGCGCGCTTGTCGAACCACTTCGGGACCATGAGCTCGGCCGCCATGCCGGTGGCCGAGCCGCGCCCGGCGACCTCGACCGTCGCGCGCACGAACAGCTGCGGGCAGGCGCGCAGCGTGACGGCGCCGAAGCGAAAGGGCATGCGCAGGCGCACCGGCCGCACGCCGGCCTCGACCTCGCGCACCACCAGCTGCATCGGCTCAGCCATCGCGACGACCTCGTTCAATGCGCATCCAGCGAGCCCTTGGCGAAGAAGTGCGAGCGCAGCGAGCGCGCCAGCGCGGCGAAGCGCTCGCTGCCCATCACGTCGAGCGAGCGCGGGCGCGGCAGGTCGATGTCGTAGACCGCGTCGATGCGCCCGGGCCGCTCGGTCATCACGAACACGCGGTCGGACAGGAAGATCGCCTCGGGGATGCTGTGGGTGATGAGCAGCACGGTCTTGCCGGCGGCCATCCAGATGCGCTGCAGCTCGAGGTTCATCTTCTCGCGGGTCATCGCGTCGAGGGCGCCGAAGGGCTCGTCCATCAGCAGCACCGGCGGATCGTGCAGCAGCGCGCGCAGGATGGCCACGCGCTGCTGCATGCCGCCCGAGAGCTGCCACGGGTACTTCTTCTCGAAGCCGGCCAGGCCGGCCATGTCGACCAGCTGCTGCGCACGCTCGCGCGCCGCCGCCATCGGCATGCCGCGGATCTCGGCCTGCAGCAGGATGTTGTCGATGACGCGCCGCCACGGCAGCAGCAGCGCGTTCTGGAACACGATGCCGACGTTGGTCTGCGGTCCGCGCACCGAGCGGCCCGACAGCGACAGCTCGCCGCCGCTGGCCGGCAGCAGCCCCGCGACCATCTTCATCAGCGTGCTCTTGCCGCAGCCCGAAGGCCCGACCACCGAGACGAACTCGCCGGCGCGGATGGCGAAGTCCAGCGGCTTGAGCGTCTCGACCTCGCCGTCCTGCGTGCGGTAGGTCTTGTGCACGCCGCGGGCTTCGATGAGCACCGGCGTCTGCGTAGCCTGGGTGGAGCGAAGCGGAACCCGGGGTGCGGCCTCGGAGGGAGCATCCCGGGTTGCACCCGGGCTACGAAGCCGGTCCATCACGGGAGGTAGTCCAGAGTGACCCAGTCCTCCGCCTTCCCGCGCACCGACGCATCCAGCCCGCCGTACTGCACCAGCAGATCCAGCGACTCGTTGACGTTCTTCATCGACACGCGGAACGGCTTCTGGCCCTTCGTGTCGTCGGTGTGATACAGCGCCGTCGTGAGCTTCAGGCCGGTGAGCATGGTGTCGCGCTGGCCGGCCTTGGGATTGGCCTTGAGCGTCGCGTCGACCGCGGCCTCGGGGTTCTTCTCGGCCTCTTCGAGCGCGCGGGTCGAGGCCCGCATGAAGCGCTTGACCAGGTCGGGCTTGCCCGCCAGCGTGTCCTTGCTCGCCACGATGCCCGAGCTGATGAGGTTCACGCCGTAGTCGGCGAAGCGCACCACCTGCACCGGCTTCTTGGTCGCGTCCTGCAGCTTGATGTTCTGGTCCATCACGTAGCCCAGCAGCACGTCGGCCTGGCCGTTGATCACGGCGTTGAGCTTGGTCTGCGCATCGCCGGACACGACCTTGTACTGGTCCTCCTTGAGGCCGGTCTTCTTGAGGAACAGCGGCCAGATCTGGCTCATCGAGTCGCCCGGCGTCATGGCGACCGTCTTGCCGATGATGTCCTGCGGCGTCTTGATGTTCTTCTCCGCGAAGCCCATGGCCGACATCGGGCTCACCTGCAGCGCGACACCCACCGAGCGGATGGGCGCACCCTTGGAGGCGACCTTGATCATGGTGGGCACGTCGATGTAGCCGAAGGTCGCCGAGCCGGCCGCCACCGCCTGGGCCGTGACGCCCGAGCCGCGTCCCTCCTGGATCTCGAGGTCGATGCCTTCGGCGTCGTAGAAGCCGCGCTCCTTGCCGAGGAAGAACGGCGCGTGCTCGCTGTAGACGTACCAGTTCAGCATCAGCACGACCTTGTCCTTGCCTTGCGCCTGGGCCGGCGCGGCGAGTCCGGCCGCGAGCGCGGCGGCGGCGAGAGCGTGGATCAGATGACGTCGTTTCATCGCTTGTCTCCTCGGGTTGGAAGGGATCAGGCCGTGGCCTGGGCGTCGAAGCGCTGCGACGCATGCCAGGGCAGCAGCCACCGCTCGATCAGCTCGATGACCAGGAACAGCAGCACGCCGACCATCGACAGGATGACCAGCGCGGCGAACATGAGGGGCAGGTCGAAGGTGCCGTTG
This sequence comes from Piscinibacter sp., assembly GCA_036377015.1. Classification (GTDB taxonomy): domain Bacteria; phylum Pseudomonadota; class Gammaproteobacteria; order Burkholderiales; family Burkholderiaceae_C; genus Albitalea. The sequence continues at coordinate 117,954 of DASUZE010000053.1, forward strand.
GCCTTCTGCAGCACGTAGCCGATGCCCGCGTTCGACCCGACGAACTCACCCACCACCGCGCCCACCACGGCCAGCGTGACCGAGACCTTCAGGCCGCTGAAGATGGAGGGCAGGGCGGTCGGCAGGCGGAACTTGAGGAAGACCTTGACCGGATTGGCACCCATCGAGCGCGCCAGGTCGATCACGTCGCCCTCGACCGACTTGAAACCCTGCACGGTGGCGACCACCACCGGGAAGAAGCCGAGCAGGAAGGCCGCGATCACCTTGGGCACGATGCCGAAGCCGAACCACACGACGAACAGCGGCGCGATCGCCACCTTGGGCACCGATTGCGAGAACACCAGCAGCGGATAGACGAAGCTCTCGACCACCCGCGAGTAGGCGATCCACATCGCGATGGGAATGCCGACCAGGGCCGAGGCCGCGAAGCCGCCCAGCGTGGCGTACAGCGTGGGCAGCGTCTCGCGCCAGAGCATGGGCCACTCGCCGTAGAGCTGCCTGGCCACCGACAGCGGCGTCGGGATCAGGTAGGGCGGGATCTTGAACAGGCGGATCGCCAGGTCCCACAGCACGATGAGAGACAGCAGCAGCAGGACGGGCCGCACGGCGGGGGAGGTGAGCCAGCGTCTCATGTCGTAAGCGAACCGGTTGGTGAATTGCCTCAGTTCCTCAGCACATAGCCCATCACCACCTCGGTGATGTGCGACAGCCGCTCCGACAGCGCCTTGGGCGCCATCAGGTCGCGGCCGAAGATGGTCGACAGCGTGTGGTTGTTCGACAGGTAGAAGTACGCCAGGCCGGCGATCGAGATGTACAGCTGGATCGCGTCGACGCCGCCGCGGAACACGCCGTCGCGACGGCCCCGCTCGAGCACGTCGCCCAGGGTCTGGATCAGCGGCGAGTTCATCTCGCGGATGCGCTTGGAGTGCTGCAGGTGGCGCGCGCGGTGCAGGTTCTCGCTGTTGAGCAGCGTGAGGAACTCCGGGTGCGCGAGGTAGTGGTTCCAGGTGAAGGCGACCAGGCGCCGCACGGCGTCGGCGGGGTTGGCGGTCTCCAGGTGCAGCGCGTGCTCGGCGCTGCGGATGTCGGCATAGGTCTGCTCCAGCACCGAGAGGAACAGGCCCTCCTTGCTGCCGAAGTAGTAGTAGATGAGGCGCTTGTTGATGCCGGCGCGCTCGGCAATGCGGTCGATGCGGGCACCGCCCAGGCCGCGCTCGTGGAACTCGCCCATCGCGGCGCGCAGGATCTCCTGCTGGCTGCGGTCGGCGTCGCGGGTGCGCAGCTCGGCGACGGTGTCGGCAGGGGAAGCCATGGCCACATAATTCACCGGACGGTGAATAGCCGACATCCGTGCCAACCCTGAGCCTTACACCGGACAACGCCCGGTCGCGGCGCGGGCACACTGCGGTTCTCTCTGCATCGCATCGATTTCCATGAGCTCTCCGACATCCAAGCGCCTTGCCGGCCACGCCCTGGTCGAGGCCCTGATCGCCCAGGGCGTCGACACCGTGTTCGGCGTGCCCGGCGAAAGCTTTCTCGCGGTGCTCGACGGCTTTCACGAGCATCGCGAGCGCATCCGCTTCCTCGCCTGCCGGCAGGAGGGCGGCGCCGCCTTCATGGCCGAGGCGCAGGGCAAGCTGAGCGGGCGTCCCGGCGTGTGCTTCGCGACCCGCGGGCCGGGCGCGACCAACGCCAGCATCGGCCTGCACACCGCCTTCCAGGACAGCACGCCCATGGTGCTGTTCATCGGCCAGGTCGCGAGCGACCAGCGCGATCGCGAGGCCTTCCAGGAGGTCGACTACCGGCAGATGTTCGGGCCCGGCACGCTGGGCTTCGCCAAGTGGGTGGGCGAAGTCCACGACCCGGCCCGCCTGCCCGAATACGTGGCGCGCGCCTTTCACACGGCGATGCAGGGCCGTCCGGGTGCGGTGGTGCTGGTCCTGCCCGAGGACATGCTGACCGCGTCGACCGACGCGCCGGTGCTGCCGCGCGCCGAGCCGGCGCTGGCCTGGCCGGCGCCGGGTGCGCTGCGGGAGGTGCGCACGATGCTGCTGGCGGCCCAGCGGCCTTTCGTGATCGTCGGCGGCAGCGGCTGGGATGCCGCGTCATGCGAAGCGCTGCAGCGCTTCGCGGAAGGCTGGAACCTGCCGGTGGGCTGCGCCTTCCGCTTCCAGGACCTGGTGGACAACCGCCATCCGAACTACGCCGGCGACGTGGGCATCGGCATCAATCCGAAGCTGGCCAAGCGGATCGTCGACGCCGACCTGGTGATCGCCGTCGGCGCGCGGCTGGGCGAGATGACGACCGGCGGCTACACGCTGCTGCAGCCGCCGCGTCCGGCGCAGAAGCTGATCCATGTGCATGCCGGCGCCGAGGAGCTGGGCCGGGTCTACGCCGCCGACCTGCTGCTGCAGGCGTCGATGGCGTGTGCGGCCAAGGCGCTCGAGACCTTGGCGCCGCCGGCCGGAGCGCCCTTGCCCTGGGCCGAATGGACCGCCGCGGCCCATGCCGACTACGAAGCCAACCTCGTCGCGCCGGCGGTCGAGCCGCTGGACATGGCGGTGGTGATCAAGACCATCCAGCGCCTGGCGCCCGAGGACACGATCTACACCAACGGCGCGGGCAACTACAGCGGCTGGCTGCATCGCTATTGCCGCTACCGTGGCCTGCAGCACCACGGCCGCACGCAGCTCGCGCCGACCTCCGGCGCGATGGGCTACGGCGTGCCCGCGGCGGTGGCCGCGTCATTGCTGTACCCGCAGCGCACGGCGGTCAACATCGCGGGCGACGGCGACTTCCTCATGACCGGGCAGGAGCTCGCCACCGCCACGCAGTACGGCGCGACGCGGCTCATCAGCGTGGTGGTCGACAACGGCACCTACGGCACGATCCGCATGCACCAGGAGCGCGAGTACCCGGAGCGGGTGAGCGGGACGGAGCTGTTCAATCCCGATTTCGCCGCGCTGGCGCGGGCGTATGGATGGCGGGCGGAGACGGTGGTGACGACCGCGCAGTTCGAGCCGGCGTTTCAGGCGGCGCTGGAGAGCGGGAAGCCGACCTTGCTGCATCTGAAGCTGCCGGCCGAGGTGATCACGAGCCGGACGACCTTGGCGGCGATTCGGGAGTCGGCGCTGGCGAAGCGCAAAGCTTGAAGGACGAACCCGGGTTGCACCCCGGCTACGTAGC
>DASUZE010000054.1:0-13366 GCA_036377015.1 Piscinibacter sp.
TGCCCACCGCGCGGGCCTCTGCCCACTTGCCCACCGCCCCCTACGACTAGGATAGAAACCGCGAAACAGAACATACAAGAACGCTGAGAACGCTGAGCAAAGACGAATTCAATTTGATCTCAGCGTTCTCAGCGTTCTCTGTGGTTAGTCATGAACCTCACGCGAAATGGCCGCTCCCGCATCGCAGCGACGGACCGCAACGGGTCGACCACGACCGGTGGGGTGCCAGGGCCGGCGGGCTCGTGCCGGCCACAAGCAGGTACTCTCGACCGTCTGCCTTCCTTCTGTTTGTCAAGGCGGTAGGCCCTGGACGTCGCGTGATAGGTGGCCCGCGAGCTGAGCGCCGCAGCGCTCAAGACGCGCTACGGAATCGTGCCCGGAAGTCACTCGGGGAGACGTTGAGCGTGCGCCGGAATGCAGTGCGCATGGCTTCCGACGACGCGAAGCCGCAGAGGTCGGCGATACGTTCGATCGACATGCGGCCGTCCGTCAGCAGACGGCGCGCGGCATCGATGCGCAGTGACTGCACGTAGCGCGCCGGGGGCATGCACAGTGCTCGGGCGAACTGGCGCGAGAAGTTGCGCGGGCTCATCGCGCTGCGCTCGGCCAGCGCCTCGACACTCAGATTCTGGGCCAGGTGCTGGCTCATCCACGACGTCAGCGCACGGAACCGCTCGGGGTCGTCGGCCGCGCTGTCGGCCATGAGCTGCGCGCCGAATTGCGACTGTCCTCCGGGCCGCTTCAGGAACACCACCAGCTCGCGCGCCACCTGCAGCGCAACCGAGCGCCCGCAGTCGGCCTCGACCATCGCGAGCGCCGAGTCGATGCCGGCCGAGATGCCGGCCGAGGTGTGGAACGGTCCGTCCACTACGAAGAGCGCGTCGCGGTCGATCTCCACACGAGGGAACCGTTGCGCAAAATCATCGAAGTGTGCCCAGTGCGTCGTGGCGCGCCGGCCGTCGAGCAGCCCGGTGGCGGCCAGAGCGTAGGCGCCGGTGCAGATGGAGCCGACGCGTCGGCTGCGCCCACCCAACGCCTTGATGCGCCGAATCAGGCTGACGTCGAGCGAGGCCGCGCGCGCCCCGGGACCGCCGGTGATGAGCAGCGTGTCGGCCGGCGCGCCACGCGCGGCCAGGCCATGCGACGTGACGATGGGCACGCCACTTGTCGTCGCGACCGGCCCGGGCTGCGGCGATGCGAGCGTGATCGCATACGGCGCGGCGCGACCGGCGCGCCGCGCGACGCTGTTGGCGCCGGCAAAGACCTCCAGCGGGCCGGTGACGTCCAGCAGTTGGGCAGGCTCGAAGACGACGAGTGTGACCCGGTGCGGACGATGGTCGGTAGGCATGGCGATGCGATTTGTCAGGAATCAAGGGGTGTTTGTCATTCGCGCATTCTCGCCCGGGTCGAGACTGGCGGCTTCGCGCCTGCATGCGCCTGTTCCCGAATGGTTTTCAATGCTTCGACGCTTCGCCCTTCTGTTCCTCGCTGGTATCGCCCTGGCCACATCCGCCTTGGCCGCTGACGAGCGCATCGATCCCTGGCAGCCGCGCTTCGGCCGCACGCGGCCGCTCATCGCCGTGCTCGGTCAGAACGCGGGCACCGAGCTGATCGACTTCTTTGTTCCGTACGGCGTGCTCGTCGAATCCGGGGCCGCCGACGTCATGACTGTCGCCACGGAACCCGGACCGATGCGCATGCGGCCGGTGCTGCGCATGCAACCAGACGCGACCGTCGCCGCATTCGACGAGCGATTCCCTGAGGGCGCCGACTACGTCGTGGTACCTGCTGTCGATGAGAGCCACCAGTCCGACCCGGCGCTGCTCGCCTGGCTGCGTGCCCAGGCGGCGAAGGGCGCCACGGTGGTCAGTATTTGCGACGGCGCTATCGTCGCGGCCAATGCCGGCCTGTTCGACGGCCACCGGGCCACCGGCCACTGGGCGACGCAAGCGCAGCGAGAGCGCGAGCATCCCGCCACGCACTGGGAGCGCAACACACGCTGGGTGGCAGACGGCAAGGTGGTCTCGAGCGCCGGCGTGACAGCGGCCATCCCGACCTCGTTCGCGCTCGTCGAGGCGATTGCGGGCCGCGACATCGCCCAGGCGACCGCCGCCCGTCTCGGCGTCCACACCTGGGACACGGGCCACGACAGCGAGCAATTCCGCATTGATGCGGGCACGATATTCACGTACGCGACGAATCGCTGGCTGTTGCCCAACGAACGTGTTGAGGTTGCGATCGTGGACGGCGTCGACGACATCGCGCTTGCGCTCACGGTCGACGCCTGGGCTCGAACGCTGCGCAGCCCCATCGCCGTTGCATTCGGCACCGACGCGCCGCTGCGCACGCGCCATGCGCTGACTCTCCTGCCGCCAGAAGCGCCTGCGGGCGAGGCGCGCCGCCTGCCAGCCCTCGACGGCGTGCTTGCCATGCAGGCGCTGGACCTTGCACTCGCGGGAATTCGCAACGATCTTGGCGACGCGACGGCGCGCTTTGTCGCGTTGCAGCTCGAATATCCCAAGGGGTACGCGCGCTGAGTCACGCCCCGAGGGCAGCTGGATGACGTGGTCCCATTCGATACCGCGCCGCACTTCGAGTGCGGCTCCCGGATCGTCGACTCGTCCTCGCCACGCTGGAACTCTCGAAGTTTCACCGTGACTCTGGCACGCCCCGCGTAGGCGCGCCGCAGAGCGGCGAGATGTCGGCTGGAACGCGCAGTCCGCGGATCCGCAGCGCGTCCATGCAGCCGTGGGCGATGCCATCGTTGCCTGCGAATACCGCGTCCGGCAAAGGCTTGCCGCGGTGGCGCCGAAGCCAGACCTCCATCGCATCGCGGCCGCCCTCCACCGTGAACGGAGCGCGCACCAGGTGCGCCGGCGGAGGTTTCACGCCTGCCGCCGCATGGGCACGTTGATAGCCCCGGACACGTGCTTCGGCGCCGGCCAAATCAGCCATGCCGGCGATGTTCAGGATGCGCCGGTGGCCGAGGGCCAGCAGGTGGCTCACCATCTCGAAGGCGCCGTCCTCATCGTCGGACTCCAAGTTGACGACGCCGGCGAGCGGACGTTGGGCATGCAGGCTTTGGCTTGGTGGAGGGCACGAGCGTTGAAGCAATCAGGCCGCGGATCGCGGCGCGTGCAGCACTCTAGCCTCGGGACTGCTCAGCATCGAGCACGTCCGCTGTCTTGCCGCCTAAGTGTTTGTCCCCGATTGGTTGGTGCATGGAACGAACTAATATCCACCTGCCGCGCCAAAGCGGGCCGTTTTCTGGAGTTTTTCTTTAGCGCCAAAGCGACATCTCAGTTGCTCGTCGGCCCCCTTGTTGAACGTCTACGACGCACACCAGTTCGGTGGTATCGACGTGATAGCGGCCGACCAGAACGTCTACGGCCGCGTCTACATCGGCGGCACTGGCAGAGGACTGCCGTACAGCAACTGATTGCATTGCACAAAGTGCAGGAACGGCGGCGCGCGAGTGCCGCTGGTCATAACCCTACGACGCCATGATGGAAGTCTCCGATGAACACAAAGACCCGTCCTCGCCGTGCAGGCGCAAGGCGGCGGCCTCAGGCCCCATTTACGGACCACGACCCTGAACGCTGCTTCTTTCTCTCGACGAACTGTTTGCGATGAAAGTTTTGAAAAAGACCCTACTGGCCTGCACGCTGGCGCTGGCCACGATCAACCCCGCCTTCGCCCAGAGCGCCGAAGGCCATCCCGACTGGCCCGGCGCCAGCCAACTCTTCGCGGGCACCTGCTACCAGCCGGTCGACCGCAGCCTGGCGCAGGTGAAACGCGACGTCGCGCTGATGAAGCAGTCGGGCTTCAAGGTCGTGCGCATGGGCGATCTGTCGTGGGACTACTTCGAGCCCGCCGAAGGCAAGTTCGATTTCAAGCACTTCGACGCGGTGATGGAGGAGATGCAGGCCGCCGGCATCAAGGTCATCCTCGACATCCCGGGCCTGCCGGCACCGATGTGGTTGCACCACAAATACCCCGGCGTCGACATCGTCAACCAGGCCGGCACGCGCCTGGCGCCGGCCGAGCGCTACATGGACGACATCAGCGACCCCGACTACCGGCGCCTCGCGAAGCGCATGGCCGAGACGCTGACCAAGCGCTACGCCAAGCACCCGGCGCTGCTCGCGGTGGGGTACGACAACGAGATCGGCAACGGCTACATCTCCTACTCAGAGGCCGACCGCAAGCGCTTCGTCGAATGGTTGAAGAAGCGCTACGGCAGCATTGAGGCCCTGAACAAGGCCTGGGCCACGCAGCGCTGGTCGCGCCGCATCGGCACCTGGGACGAGGTGCGCCTGCCTTACGCCGACGGACCCGGCCCGGCCGAGCGTTACCTGGATCTGCGTCGTTTCTGGTCCGACCTGACCATTGCCGTCCTCGACGACCGGGAGGCCGTGCGCCGCAGGAACACGCCCCACATACCGGCGCTGTCGAACTACTGGAGCTGGTCGGCCCGCAAGGGCTTCGACTACCACGGCAGCTACCGCCAGCACACCACCCACGGCGCCATGGGCTTCTATGTCGGCGACCCGATCAACGGCGGATGGGAGGCTGCGCTCATCAAGGCCGGCATGACGACGCCGACCTGGTTCAACGAGTTCAGTGCCGGCGGCCCGGGTCACTACGGCAGCAAGGGCTGGTCACGCATGTGGTCGCATTTCGTGCTGCTGATGGGCGGCCAGGCGGCGCTGGCGTGGACCTTCAACAGCCATCTCGGCGGCGAGGAGCAGGCGCTGATGGGCCTGCTCGACCACGACGACCGGCCCTCGTGGAAGCTGGCCGAGTGGGCTCGCATCGCCAGCGACTACGCCAAGCTGGAGAAGCTCGGCTTCCCGCGCCGCGTCGAGCCGAAGGTCGCGATCGCCTACTCCTTCGACAACACCGCGGCGCACAGCGCCAACGGCCCGGCCAACAGCTCGCGCGACTACCTGAAGACGCCGTACCAGAAGCAGGCCCTCGGTGCTTTCGAGCCGCTGCTGAAGGACAACATCGACGTCGCGATCATCAAGCTGTCCTACGAGGACCTGAGCCGCTACCGCCTGATCGTCGTGCCGGGCATGTACCTGCTCGACAAGGCCGCGACCGACGCGCTGCGCAAGTTCGTCGGCGACGGCGGCACCGTGGTCATGACGGCGCAGTCGGCCAAGGTGAACGAGCACAACCAGTGGCACAACACGCCGCTGCCCGGCGGCCTGACCGACGTCTTCGGCCTGCGCACCAACGAGTTCTACAACGCCGCGGGCACGCTGAAGATCGGCGACGAGGAGGTCAAGGGCACGATCGAGCACTACGAGGTGCTGGAGCCATCGACCGCCGAGGTGCTGAGCCGCTTCAGCAACCTCGACGGCACACCGCCGGCGATCACCGTGAACCGCTTCGGCAAGGGCCGCGCGATCTACCTCGCCACACCGGCGCAGCCGCAGATCATGAAGCCGCTCTACCGCCAGCTCTACGCGAGCCTTGGCATCGGTCCCGGCCCGAAGACGCCCGACGGCGTGTTCGCGCGCGCGGTCGAAGGCCGCGTGCTCTACGTCAATACCAACTGGGCGCCGGTGGACGTGCCGATCGACGGTGCGATGAAGGGCGTCCTTGGCGGCCAGCGCTGGGAAGGCGCGCTGCGGCTGGAGGCGCTGGGCGCCGAGTTGCTTGAACGCTAGAGGCGCCCAACCACTTCTCGACCCACTCGCTCCAGATGATCGTGAACAAACGCTTCTTCGCCTGGGCCTTGTCACTGGCGCTTGCCTTCGGCAATGCCAGCGCCGCCGATAGCAACCGCCAGCGCACGCGCATCGACGACGGCTGGCGCTTCGCGCTCGGCCACGCGTGGGACACGGCGCAGGACTTCGACCACGGTACCGGCGCCTTCTTCTTCGGAAAGGCCGGCTACGGAAACGGCCCCGCCGCCGCCGACTTCGACGACCGGCCCTGGCGCCGCGTGGACCTGCCGCACGACTGGGCGGTGGAGCTGCCCTTCAGCGAGCGGGGCAGCACGCAGCAAGGCTCCAAGGCCATCGGCCGCTCATTCCCGCAAAACAGCGTCGGCTGGTACCGGCGCGAACTTGCCATTCCCGCCGCCGCGCAAGGGCAGCGCTTCATGCTCGAGTTCGACGGCGTCTTCCGCGACAGCGTGGTCTGGGTCAACGGGCACTACCTGCACCACGAGCCCAGCGGCTACTCCAGCTTCACCGTCGACATCACCGACTACCTGCACTACGGCGGCCGCAACGTCGTGGCAGTGCGTGTGGATGCCACCATACCGGAAGGCTGGTGGTACGAAGGCGCCGGCATCTACCGCCACGTCTGGCTGACGCAGACCGCGCCGCTGCACGTGGACCGCTGGGGCACCTTCGTGCGCGCTACCGTGAACGGCGACCGTGCCGAGGTGGCGGTCGACACCACGGTTCGCAACGCCGGCATGGCCGCCGAATCGTTCAGCCTGGAGCACGAGTTGCGCGACCCCGACGGCCGTCTCGTCGCGCGTGCCACCGTGCCGGTGCGGCGCGTGGGCGCCGACGCCATCACCGGCGTGGCAGCCGCGCTGCGTGTGAGTGCGCCCAAGCTGTGGTCGTTGGAAACGCCCCAGCGCTACACCTTGACGACGCACGTAAAACAGGGCGGCCGCGTGGTCGACCGCTACGACACGCCGTTCGGCATCCGCAGCATTCGCTTCGATGCGAACGAAGGCTTCTTCCTCAACGGCCGCCACGTCAAGCTGCACGGCACCAACAACCACCAGGATCACGCCGGCGTCGGCATCGCGCTGCCCGACGCGCTGCACGAAGCCCGGCTGAAGATGCTCAAGGCGATGGGCGTCAACGCGATCCGCTCGGCGCACCACCCGGCCACGCCCCAGTTGCTGGATGCCTGCGACCGGCTCGGCATGCTGGTGATCGACGAGCACCGCATGATGGGCACCGCCCCTCAGATCCGCGGCGAGCTGGAGCGCATGGTGCTGCGCGACCGCAACCATCCCTCGGTCGTCCTGTGGTCGCTGGGCAACGAGGAATGGGCGATCGAGAACAACCAGCTCGGCACCCGCCACGCGCGCGAAATGCAGGCCATTGTCAACCGCCTGGACCCCACACGCCCCGTCACGTTGGCCGCTTCAAGCTCCGGCGCGCCTGAGGGCACCTCGGTAGGCGCGCAGGTGCTGGGGTTCAACTACAAGGCGCAGCACGACATCGACGCGATGCACCGCCGTTTCCCGGAGCGGGCGGTCGTCGTCACGGAGGAGAGCGCGACCCATGCGACGCGCGGCGTCCATGCCGACGACCCCGCACGCGTGCACGTCGCCGCCTACGACAAGCGCACCGGCGGCACTTGGACGGCCTCGATCGAGGAGGCTTGGCGCTTCAACGCAGAGCGCTCCTACATCGCCGGCATGTTCGTCTGGACCGGGTTCGACTACCGCGGCGAAACCACGCCCTTCGGCTGGCCGGCGATCTCGTCGCAGTTCGGCCTGCTGGATACCACCGGTGTGATGAAGGACAGCGCCTACTACCTGAAGGCGGCGTGGACCCCCGAGCCGATGGTGCACTTGCTGCCGCATTGGAACTGGCCTGGTCGCGAAGGCCAACCGATCGACGTGCGCGTTTATGCCAACACCGACGAGGTGGAGCTGTTGCTGAACGGGCGCTCGCTCGGCCGCAAGCGGCTGGAGCGCTACGAGCACCTGGCGTGGAGCGTGCCGTACGAGCCCGGCCAGTTGACCGCACGCGGCTACAAGGTCGGCCAGCTGGTGGCTTCTGAAACCGTTCCCACTACCGGTGATGGCAGCGCCGTGCGGCTCGCGGTGGACCGACCGCGCATCCGCGCCGACGGCAGCGACGTCGCGTTGGTGAGCGTGACCGTGGTCGACCGCGAGGGCCGTAGCGTGCCGACCGCGCAGCACCGCATCCGCTTCGAGGTGGAGGGCGCCGCGCGGCTGATCGGCATGGGCAATGGCGATCCGGGCTCGCACGAAACCGACAAGCCGGCCGAGCTGCACCGCTACGCCGCAGCCAGCAGTTGGCGCCACAAGGCGATCGCGCGGCCTGAAGACGCTGCCGCCCTGCTGGCCGATGGCGGCACCGCGGGCTGGAATGACCCCTTCGCATGGGTGCCGCCCGACCAGCAGCGCGCCGACGCCGCCTGGAACGTGGTGAAGGCGGAGTTCGCGCGTCCCGCCGTGGCGGCGGCCGAGCGCGCGGTGCTGCTCGTGGGCGATATCGAACCCGGCCAGCAGCTGTATCTCAACGGACGCCCGGTCACGCCGCGGCGCGTCGACGCCATGGCCCTGATCGACCTCGACCCCGCGCGACTGGGCGACCGCAACACCTTGGCCATCGTGTTCGCCACGCCGGCCGCCGGCACGCGCAAGCTGTTCGAAGACGCGCAGGCCGGCCGGCGCTGGCTGACGCTGCGCACCACCACGCCGGCGGCGCCCTGGGATCGCAGTGTGTTCAACGGCCATGCGCAGGCCATCCTGCAATCCACCGGCACGGCAGGTCCCGCGACGCTCCGCGCCCGCGCGGAAGGCTTGGCCCCGGCCACCCTGACGATCGACGCATTCTGAGCGGAGGTGCCGAGGAAAGCTCTTCTTTCGGATTGCAGCCCCGCTGGCGCGACTGTGCTGGTCACCTTCGTGGCCGGCCGCACTGCCGTGGTGCCGACTGACACCGGTGCAGGGCATCCAGTCGCGGCCGTATGCTTGCTGCAAGGTCATGGTGTGCGGCGTGTGGCTTCGGCAGGGCGGCGCTCCGCGGCTGGAGTCGGCGCCGGACGTGGGTCGCTTCGTCGTACGTGGGCCCCTGCTGGCAGGCGCCATCGCCGAGAGCCTCTCATCGAGATCAAGCAATGGTCCGTGACTTGCATGATCAACTCGCGTGCAGCGCTGCGCATTGCGCGGGCCGCGTGAAGCGCGCGAACTGCGTTCCCACCTGACGTTCCTTGGCCGGCGCGTTGCGCCTTGTGTCGAAGCGGCGGTCCGGTCTGACGAACAAGGTCAGTGCCGCACAGCAGGTTTCTGCATGGCGAATCAACGACAAGAAGGGAAGAGAAATGTCTGACGCGTTCAACGGAGCGTCCACGGTCCGTCGGCTCGCCATCGCGATGTTGATGACGGGTGTCGCCTCCTGCGGCGGAAGCGGATCGCCGTCGCCCGCGACCGGTGCGACATCCGCACCCGCGCCCGGCAGTGCAACGCCTCCTGCATCGCCGCCTGCAAGCTCTCCCGCGTCGTCTCCGGCGACGCCGCCCGCAAGCCCTCCTGCATCGCCTCCGGCAGCCTCGCCGGCGTCCGCGCCTTCACGTGCCGCGGCGATCAACGCCGCCCTCGGCTTGCCCAGTCGGCTCCTGGGTGGCTTGGGCGCCGGCAACTCGATCGCGGACATGACGAGCCAGCAGATCCAGCCGGACATCATCGACACGTACCTGGTGGGTGTGGGCGCCGGCTCGTGGCCCTACTGGAACAGCCCCGACGGGGCCTACGTCACCTACGTCTCCGCGAACGTCAAGGCCATCGGCGCGGTGCCCATGTTCACGCTCTACCAGATGACGGCCCAGGGCGAGGGAAACCTCAGCGCCATCAACGACGCGGCCTTCATGACGTCCTACTGGGCCCAGGTCAAGCTGATGTACCAGAAGATCGGCGCGACGGGCCTGCCTGCGCTGGTCAACCTGGAGCCGGATTTCTGGGGCTTCGTCCTGGCGGGCGCGCCGGGCGGCGACCCGACGAAGCAGCCCGCACAGGTGAGCATCGTGAGCGAGTGCGCGGACCAGGCGGACAACGTCGCAGGCCTGGCGCAGTGCCTCTTGAAGCTTGGGCGGACCTATGCGCCCAAGGCGAAGATCGGCTTCCCGCCGTCCTTCTGGGGACGCGATGCCACCACCGTCGGCAACTTCATGCTGAAAGTGGGCGCAGACAAGGCGGACTTCATGGTGGCGCAGACGAGCGATCGCGATGCCGGCTGCTTCGAGGTGGTCCCGCCGCCGGCCGAGTGCGCGGGGCGCGGCAACGGGCCGTTCTACTGGGACGAAGCGAACGTGGCCACACCCAACTTCCGCCAGAACCTCGACGAGTGGAGCGCCGTGCGGAGCGCGCTCGGGAATCTGCCCGTGCTGTTCTGGCAGACGCCAATGGGTGTGCCCTCGACGACGCCGGGTGGAACGCCCGGACACTTCCGCGACAACCATGTCCACTACATGCTCACGCACCCGACGCAGTACACCGCCGCTGGCGTGTTCGCGATCGTGTTCAGCGGCGGCGGAAGCACCTCGGCCAGCATCACCACGGACGGGGGGCAGTTCGCTCGCCTGTACAAGGCCTACCTGGCGAATCCGGCTGCGCTGGCTCCCTGATTGGCTTCGGCCTGCGACAGGGCCCAGCCCGTGTCGTCAACGACCTCAGAAACAAGAAGAATGAGCAATACATCTCCCGTGACGGCGTCGATTGTTTCGATGCGGCCCCGGCATGCGCATGCAGCACGGCTCATGGTGATCGGACTGCTGAGCGCATGGGTGGCCGCCTGCGGCGGCGGGTCAAAGGACGCTTCGACGCAAGCGCCCGTTGCCGGGGCGCCGGCCACACCGCCGACCACCCCGCCGGCCACGCCGCCGACGTCCTCGCCGACAACACCACCGACAACACCACCGACAACACCACCGACGACGCCACCCACGACGCCACCCACGACGCCACCGGCACCCCCGCCGGTGCCTGCGGCGACGATCACGTGGCCGGATCCGGCGCCTGTCAACTGGGGCACTGCGCTCAGCTCCGCGCAGTTGAATGCGAAGGCGAACGTGCCGGGCACATTCACCTACTCGCCGGCCACGGGCGCGAAGCTGGAGGTCGGCGCTCAGTCGCTCTCCGTCACCTTCACCCCGCAGGACAATACGAAGTACGCGTCGAGCACCGCGGTGCGCAGGCTGACCGTCAACAAGGCCGAGCCGCCGGTTCGATGGGACGTCCCGTCCGCCGTGCTGCAGGGGTCCGCGCTCACGCCCGCGCAGATCACGACGACGCCGTACGCGCTTTACGGCATCCGGGGCACGTCCGATCCGGCGTCTTACATCACCGTGGACGGCAAGTCACTGGATGCCGCCACGACGAGCAAGGCTGGCACCGCGATCATCCAGGTGACCTTCGTTCCGACGGACAGCGCGCACTACCGCTCGGCGATCGTCAGCACGGCGCTGACCATCAAGCCCTCGTCGACCACGGCAGCCGTCGACTTCGGCGCTCCGAAGCAGACCCTCCAGGGATTCGGAGGGTCGGCCGCGTGGTACTACACCAGGATGGCCGACGATCGCCTGAACCTGCTCTTCGGCACCAGCGTGCCCGACAGTCTCGGCCTGAGCATTCTTCGGCTGCGGATCGCGCCGGCCGACTGGAACGCCACCACGCAAACCGCAGACACCGGCCAATGGTCCGCAGAGCTGGCCAACGGGGCGGCGGCCCAGGCACGTGGCGCGCTCGTCTTCGCTTCGCCGTGGTCGCCCCCGGCGAGCATGAAGATCGTCGACACGGAGCGCAGCAATCCCCTGTACAGCGGGCGACTCGATCCGGCGATGTACGCGAACTACGCCAAGTACCTGAATGCCTACATCCGGTACGCCGCCACGCGCGGCGTGAATCTCTATGCCGTCTCGCTCCAGAACGAGCCGGACTGGGATCCCCAGACCTACGAGTCCTGCCTCTGGAGCGCCGAGGAGATGAAGGCCTGGGCCGGTGACCACGGGGCGACGGCGACGGCCGGCACCTCTACGAAACTCATGGCGCCGGAGTCCTTCTATTCCTCGCAGGCCACCACCGACACCTTGCTCGCGGATACCAAGGCGGCGTCCAACATCGCCGTGCTCGGGGGCCATCTGTACGGTGGCGTGCCTGCCTATCCCGGATCGGCCAGCAAGCTGGGCAAGGAGGTCTGGATGACCGAGCACTTCCTGGACTCGGTCAACAAGGCCGACAGCAAGAGCTCCTGGCCGACGGGCATCGACGACGCGATTGCCATCGCCAACGAGATCCACGACGGCCTGACCCTGGGACAGTACAACGCCTTCGTCCATTGGTGGATGGTCAACTCCGACGACGCCAAGCCGACCGGGCTGATCAACACCAACAACACGCCGACCTATTTCGGCATCGGCATGAAGCACTTCTCGTACTTCATTCGCCCGGGCTACGTCCGCTACGACGCCACCTCGGTGCCGGTGAAAGGGGTTCGCCTGTCCTCGTTCGGGACGCCCGCCGGCGCCGCGGACAGCAAGGCCGTGATGGTGCTGGTGAACGAAAACACCACCGACGTCACGCTCACCGTCGCGATCAATCCTTCGGGTCGTACGCTGACCTCGCTCACGCCGTATCGCACCACAGCGTCCGCCACCTTCGCGCGGCAGCCCGCCATCGCGGCGAGCGGCAACACCTACTCGGTCGTGCTCACGGCCAGGAGCATCACCACCTTGGTGAACTAGGGTATCGAGCCGCAGGTCGCGCCAAGGCGCTGCTGTCGTACAGTGCCGCGTGCCACGCATCACACTGCAACCCGCCGGATGGTCCTTCGACGCGCCAGAGTCGCAAACCTTGCTTCAAGCCGCGCAAGCCGCCGGCATTGCTCTTGCTGTTTCGTGTCGCAATGGCACTTGTCGCACTTGCCGCTGCCGCGTGCTGAGCGGCACTGTGGTGCACACCATCGAATGGCCCGGGCTTAGTCGCGAGGAGAAGGACGAGGGCTGGATCCTGCCTTGCGTGGCGCGAGCCACGTCAGAAGCTGTGTTTGGAAGTGCCGAGTCCTGGACGCACGTAGCCCGCCCGGGGGAATGACAGCTCACACTCCCCCGCCTGTGGCGGTCTTCGCCAGCCGGCTCGAGGCGGCCAGAAGCGGACAGCCAGAGCTTCGCCGGTCATCAGACATTCGATGTGCTCGGTCTCACCACAGAGAACGCTGAGAACGCAGAGCAAAGACGAATTGAGTTTTGTCTCTGCGTTCTCAGCGTTCTCTGTGGTGAGTCACTCCCTCACACGAACGGCCGCTCTCGCTCGCAGCGACGGACCGCAAGGGGTCGACTACGACCAGAAGGGTGCCAGCACCTGCGGGCAGCTTCTGAGCTGACAGCTGTCATTGCCTGACCGAGCGGCTGCTGCGCGGTCCCACCTGACGATCGGATCCGTCCGCTGGCGGGCTCGTGCCGGCCATGAGCGGACGATCAGTGCTTCGCCGGTCACCAGACACTCGATGCGCCTGGTGATGAACCACAGAGCAACTGTGTCTGAAGTCAAGCGCGCGGAGCCGAGACGACAGCGTGCTTGGTGAGGTCCCAGGTGGCGCCGTCGCGGACCATGGCATTGAGGATGGTCAGCATCTTT
>DASUZE010000055.1:0-12266 GCA_036377015.1 Piscinibacter sp.
CTCGCAGCCCGCGTTTCAAGCCCACGTTGGTCCGCATTTCCCCTCACCCGCCTGAAAGCAGATCGACAGGCGCTCGACAGCGAATCGACAGCCAGCGTCTCGACCATGGGCACACACCAGAAGGAGACATCGCCATGCAGATCACCGGCATGCTTCACGGCGCCCGCCTGTTGCAGTTCGTGGGCTTTCCCGCCACCGAGGTGCTGGGCCCGGCCGCCAGCGAGGAAGACATCAAGTCCCTGATCGACCGCCACGGCCAGGTCTTCATCAAGCCGGTGTTCAGGGGCGGCATCGGCAAGAAAGGCAAGGCCGGGCTGCTCGGCCGCGCGCGCGACCTGAAGACGGCGCTGGCCGAGAAGGAACGGCTGTACTTCGCGACGCACGAGGTGGGCCACATCCGCGCCAAGGCCAATGGCGTGACCTTCGAGGCGGGCGTGCCGGCCGAGCACGAGGTCTATTTCTCGATCAGCGACTCGACGCACTTTCGCGCCCCGACCATGACCCTCACGCACAAGGGCGGCATGGACATCGAGGACGTCGAGCGCCAGTACGTCGCGCAGATCCCCTTCGATCCGCTGACCGGCCTCAAGGCCTTCGTGGTCGCCAATGCGCTCACCGAGATCGGCGCCCCCAAGGAGATCATCTCGCCGCTGGTCCAGCAGCTGCCCAAGCTGTGGGAGCTGTTCCACGACTTCGGCATGACCACGCTGGAGCTCAACCCCATCCGCATGCGCGAGGACAAGAAGGGCCGCCTCACGCCGGTGGCCTGCGACTTCAAGTGCGGCTTCGACCGCGACGACCCGCGCTGGGCGCGCCTGGGCCTGCCGGCCCACCTGTTTGCCGCCGACGCCTCCGACTTCGAGCAGGAGATCAACCAGCTGCGCACCCACCAGGGCCAGAGCGACGTGTACGTCATCAACGAGCGCGGCACGGTGCTCGCGCCCACCTTCGGCGGCGGCGCCAACTCGCTGGTCACCGAGATGCTGGGCGACGACGCCATCATCTCGTCCGACTTCGGAGGCAACCCGCCCTACGAGAAGATGAAGGCGGTGGCCGCGATCTGCTTCAAGCACTGGCTGCGCCAAGCCAACGTGCTGTTCGTGATTGGCGGCAAGAGCAACAACACCGACATCCACGAGACGCTGCGCGCCATCGCCGATGCGCTGCGCGAGCACGTCAGCGCCCATGGGCCGACGCCGCTGTACGTCGTGCTCGGCCGCGGCGGTCCGAACCTGGTGCGGGGCATGGGCGCGCTGCGCGACACCTGCGATGCGCTGGGCCTGCCCTACCGCTTCTTCGGCTTCGACTCCGACATGAGCGAGGTCATCCAGTACGCGAAGAAGGCCGATGCCTGGATGAAAGCGGGCGGTCGCGCGCAGGTCGCGGGCACGCTGGGCATCGCGGCTTGAAGGAGACACACACCATGCAACGCACTTCGGTCGGCGATTTCAAGTACCACGTCGGCATCAGCTCGCTCACCCAGGTCGCCTCGCGCGAGGACCGGGTGTGCGTGCTCAACATCCTGGGCGGCGAATCCAGCGAGGTCACGCCGGTGAGCCATGTGTACTCGGGCGGCAACGTGGTGTTCGGCACCGCACCCGGCAAGGGCGGCCAGGTGCTGGAGACGCGCATCGGCGACATCCCCGTCTACAACAGCGTGCGCGAAGGCCTGGCGGCCGGGCACCGCTTCAACTGCGGCGTGGTCTACCTGCCGCCGGCCGCGGCGCGCGACGGCGTGGCGGAGCTGATCCGCGTCAATTCCGAGCTGCGCAAGGTCTTCATCATCACCGAGAAGATCGCGGTGCACGACGCGCGCGAGATCCGCGCCATGGGCCAGCACAACGGCGTCGACATCTTCGGCGCCAACGGGCTGGGCGTGGCCGACGCCTGGAACCAGGTGCGCATCGGCGGCGCCCTGGGCGGCGACAACCCCTCCGACACGCTCAAGCCGGGCTCGATCGCGATCTTCTCGAACTCGGGCGGCTTCTCGACCACCATCGCGCAGTACCTGCGCATGGCCGGCTGGGGCACGACCACCGTCATCTCCAGCGGCAAGGACGTCTACATCCACTACGCCGCGCCGGAGTTCGCCTTCGCGCTGGCCAACGACGCGCGCAGCAAGGCCGCGGTGCTGTACTGCGAGCCCGGCGGCTACTACGAGCTCGACGCGAGCTTCACCAAGCCGGTGGTCGCCTGCGTGGTCGGACGCTGGAAGAGCAAGCTCACGCGCGCCGTCGGCCATGCCGGCGCGATGGCCGGCGGCAGCGACGACGCGCAGGCCAAGGAGCGCTGGTTCATGGAGAAGTTCGGCGTCGACGGCGTGTTCACGCCCGAGCGTCCGGTCTTCTCCGCCAGGGGCGCGCTGGTGACCAACATCGCGCACATCCCGGCCGCGCTCAGCGCGGTGATGCGCGCCAACGCGACCCTGCCCGACTTCGCGCCCGAGGGCAGCCTCGCGCTCAAGCCCTGGTTCGGCGCCGACCGGGGCATCGCGCTGCCGCCCGAGCTCGCCCTGCCGGCGGTCGAGGCGATCGCGCCGTACAACGAACAGATCGCGCTGCTCAACCTGCAGATCGGCAGCGTGCTGCCGCGCCAGGCCATGAAGGACGCCTCGGGCGCGTCGCAGATGGACCCGGGCACGCAGGTGAGCAGCCTGCATGGCGTGAGCATGCTGCACGCCGCCACGCACTCGCTGGAGGACAACGTCGCGCTGGCGCTTCTGCACGAGAGCGGTCATGCGAGCGACCGGCCGCTGATCGCGGTCGCGGTCGCTGCCTTCGTCCACCTGCACGGCACGCCGGAACTGGCGGCGGCGCAGGCGGCGCGCGAAGCGGGCAACGCGCCCAATGCGGTGATGGCGGCAGCCGCGGCCATCACCGGTCCGCGGCGCCAGGAGGCGGCGCGCCGGGCCGCGGGGTGGATGATCGAGCGCTTCGCCGCGGCAGGGCTGACCGACGCGCGCGACGACGCCTTCGACCTGTCGCGCGTCGACCGCAGCGGCGCCGAGTCCTTCGTCGCCGGCACGCGCGATGCGCGGGCCGAGGCCATGCTCGCGGGCCTGAAGGCGCGCGGCGCCGACTCGGTGTTCCTGCGCTGGCTCGCCACGCTGGACGGCCCGCCCACTGCCGACGCGGTGCTGGCCGCGATCACCACCACGCTGGCCTGGGGTCCGCTGGCGCGCAAGCGCATCTCGCGCCTGACGGCCGAGAGCTTGCCGTGGTGGATGCGCCTGTTCGGCACGCTGATCGGCGCCTCGGCCGACGCCGCGCAACACGCGCCGGAGCGCTTCGCCGGCTTCACCGTGCAGGCCATGCTCACGGAGCTCGGCCTGGCCGAGATCGGCTTCGCGGCACTGCTGGGGCGTGCGCCTTCGCCGGACGACCTGTTCGCGTTCCAGACGCTGGTCGGCCTGCTGCTGACCAACGGCCCGGGCGCCATCTCGGCGCAAGGGGCCAAGGGTGCCGTCTCGGCAGACGGTCCGGAAGACCCGGAACGCGTGCAGCTCAACAAGGCGCTGATGGGCTTTCTCACCCACACCGGCTACACCCACGGCGGCAACGGCTACGAGGGCATCGCCTTCCTCATGGATCAGTTCCGCGGCAGCGGGCTCGCCGATCCCGGTTCACGCCAGCATGGCATCGACCTGCAGGCGATGGCGAATCGCGCTGCCGAGCGCTATGCGCAGTACAAGCGGCAGCGCAAGACGGTGGGCAGCCTGGACATCGCCAAGATCCCGGGCGTGAACCATCCGGTGTTCAAGGACAAGCCCGTCAATCACGACCCGCGCGAGGTCTTCATCGCCGAGCTGTTCGAGCGCCGCGGCGAGGTCAACGTGTTCCATGCGTTCTACCGCGCGCTGGTGCAGGCGCTGTTCGACAGCGGCGTGTCTCGCAACGTGTACTGCGTGAACATCGACGCGGTGATCGCGGCGCTGCTGTTGAAGATGCTGTGGCAGCCCTTGCAGCGCGGGGAGATCGGGGAGCGCGACCTGGAGACGGCGGCGTTCACGATCTTCCTGTATCCCCGCATGCTGGGGTGTGCGGCGGAGGTCGACGATCACATGAATCGGGGCAGGAACATGGACACGCGCACGGCGGCGTCGCAGTGCCGGTTCGTGGCGTAGCGTTCCCGGGTTGCACCCGAGCTACGTAGCCCGGGTGCAACCCGGGGCAACTACGGTGCCGGTATCTCGTCCAGGGAGAAGTACACCGCCTTCCCCTGCTCCCTCGCCAACGCCACCATCTCGTCCGCCCCCACCGACGCCCCGCCGATGCGCAAACACCCATCGCACTTGGCGACCAGCCGGCGCGAGATCGGATGGAAGATCTCGTCGAACACCGCATCGCCGATGCCCGTGGAGCCCGCATGCTCGATGAGCGGCAGCGCGAACCACTCG
This sequence comes from Piscinibacter sp., assembly GCA_036377015.1. Lineage (GTDB taxonomy): Bacteria > Pseudomonadota > Gammaproteobacteria > Burkholderiales > Burkholderiaceae_C > Albitalea. The sequence goes on from DASUZE010000055.1 coordinate 4,397, forward strand.
CCCATCACCGGCAAATGCCCCGCGCGAAACAGCTTCAGCGACGCCTCGGTCATCGCCGCCACGTTCTTCGCGATCAGCGTGGGGTCGTCGCCGGTGCCCGAGCGATAGGGACCTGCGACGAGGATCATTAGTGCGCCCATGGGATTCCTTCCTGTTCAAAGGTGCTTGAAGAAGAACGTCGTGCTGCAGAACCCGCCGCCGGGCATGAGCGCGTAGCGGGGAACCTCGCCGACACGCTGCCAGCCGGCCCGCGCATAGAGCCGCTCGGCGTCGCCGCCGGTCACGGTGTCGAGCACCAGCACGCTGCGACGCTCGCGGCGCGCCTCCTCGTCGATCGCCGCCATCAGCTGCTGCGCGATGCCGCGCCGGCGCGCTTCTCGGCGCACCAGCATCTTCGCGATGTCGCCCCGGTGCGGCTGGTTGTCGGGCAGCGACAGGATCATCTGCACCGTGCCGAGGATGCGGCCGTGCGCATCCTCGGCGATCAGCAGCACGCGTTCGCCGCGCGCGACGCCCTCGGCCACGCCGCGCCAGAACGCCAGCGCCCGTTCGCGCGGCAGCGGCCACATGAAGCCGACCGACGCCCCGCCCTCCACGCAATCGACGAGCACGTCGGCCAGCGCGTCGACGCAGGCGCCGGCTTCGTTGGCGCCGATGCGGCGCACCCTCGCTTCGTCGGTCATTGGGGCACCCTACACACTTCGTGTGATCCCTCCCGGAGGGAATTCGCGCCCAGGGCGGCCTGGGCGCTCATCCGTTCCTCCGGGTGGGCAAGCTCGCCAGCGCGACCAGGTAGCGCGCCGGCTTGCGGGTGGGGTTGCGGTACACGATGGGAAGGTCCAGGCGCATGGCCAGGCAGTCGCCGCTTTCCAGGCGCCACTGGGCATCGCCGACGGTGAGATCCATCACGCCGTCGATCATCCAGACCTGCTGGTGGATCTCGACCTCGCGGGCGGCGCCGTCGTAGGCCACGCGCTGCCCCGCCGGGAAGACGACGTCGACGAGCTGGATGGGCGAGCGCGCGGCCGGCGAGAGGTTGCGGCGCACATAGCCCGAAGCCGGGTCGGTCCACAACGGCTGTTCGGCGACGCGCGCCAGGGGCGACGGCTCGGCGGCGGGCGAAGCGCCGTCCTCGAACAGCGACGCCATCGTGACGCCCAGCCCGGCTGCCAGCTTGTCGAGCACCGTCGCCGTGGGGCTGCTCTGGCCGCGCTCGATCAGCGAGATGTTGGAGCGGCTCACGCCGCTGCGCTCGGCCAGCGCTTCGAGCGAGAAGCCTTGCGCGTCGCGCAGGTCGCGAACGCGCCGGGCAATGCGGGCGTTGATGTCCATGTCGTCCAGTTTACTGGAAGAACTTCCTCCAGCAAACTGGACGGGTGCAATTTCGCCTATTCGGCGAGGAACGCGTCCCGCGCCTTCTTGCCCAGGAACGGCTGATCGGTGAAGAAGCCGTCCATGCCGATCTTCAGGAAGGCCTTGATCTGCCCGTCGAGCTTGCCGAAGGCGGCCGGGTCGGTGCCGACGTCGAACTCGTTGGGCAGGAAGACGTTCTCGGCGCGGAAGGTCCAGCCGTGCACGACCAGGCCGGCGGCGTGCGCGTCGGCGACGAAGCGCGTCGGCGTGCCGAGGGTTCCGGCGGCGGTGAGCGGGATCATCACGTTGGTGTTGGCGCCCACGCCGTCGGCATAGCTGCGGATCTCGGCCAGTCCCGCCGGCGTGGCCAGCTCGACGTAGCCGCGCGGATCGCCGCTCAGCACGAAGTCCCAGGGCTTGCCGCTCGGGCTGATCAGCTGCACCAGCGGCAGGCGCGTCATGCGACGCAGCTTGCGCAGGTTGGCGGTTTCGAAGGACTGGATGAACACCGGCGCGTCGGGCCCGGCATACCCGTGCCGGCGCAGGCTGTGCAGCAGCGGCTCCTCGAGCGCCAGGCCGATGCCCTGGAAGTAGCTCGGGTGCTTGGTCTCGGGATAGACGCCGACGGGCCGCCACGCCGCGGGCTTGGCACGTGCCTGCTCGCGCCGGCGCTCGTTCGCCTGGGCGACGAGCTCGAGGATCTCTTCGAAGGTGGGAACCTCGAACATGCCGTCGAAGCGGGTGTTCGCGACCCGCAGCGCGGGCAGGCGCTCGCGCGCGCGCAGGGTCTTCAGCTCGGCGAGCGTGAAGTCCTCGGTGAACCAGCCGGTGAGGGCCACGCCGTCGATGGTCTTGGTCGTCTTGCGCGACGCGAATTCGGGATGATCGACCACGTCGGTGGTGGCTTCGCGCACCGAGCCGTCGGCATTGAGGATGGCGATCGCGTTCTCGTGCCGCGCGACCAGCACGCCGTCCTTCGTGGACACCAGATCGGGCTCGACGAAGTCGGCGCCCTGCTCGATGGCGAGCCAGTACGAGGCGAGCGTGTGCTCGGGCACATAGCCGCTGGCGCCGCGATGCCCGATGACGACCGGCATGGGCTTGGGCGCAGCGTGGCGTTCGACGGGCGCCGCCGTGGCGGGATGCAGTGCAAGGACGAGCGCGAGCGCAGCGGTCAGCGAAGCGAGTTTCATGCGACCTCTCTTGTGAAAGCGGTTGTGTGGAATGCGCGCGACCTTATGCATTGGCGGTGACCGCGGCGTGACGCCGTGGGCGGCCTGCGCATTCACGATGCAACGAATCGCAAACGCGCGCGACGCGCGGAACCCGGCGCGCCATGCCAACACCAACCCTGCTCGCGCGTGGCCCGCCCAGCGGGATGCGCAACAAGCAACAAGCAACAGGATGTGGGGTGCAGCATGTCGGACGAATTCGATGAGGTGCAGGAGCACGTGCCCGCGCGGCGTTCGCGCGGCCGCCGCTTGAGCCGCATTCCCGAGCTCGTCGCCGATGTGTATGGCGCGGCCACGTCGCCGTTGCGGGCGCGCCTGCTCGAGTGCCTGCTGCAGCCCATCGGCCCGCTGGCGCTGGTGGCCGTCGGCGCGGGGGCGTTCGGCGCCTTCCTCCATCGGCTCGGCGACCGGCGGCTGCCCGTGTCGCTGGAGGAAGCGTCGCGCATCACGGCCGAGCAGATCCTCGAGCTCGCGCGCTACGTGGAGCAGTGCAGCCCCGACACCTTGCAACAGGTCGCATCGGTGGTGGCGGACAACCCGGCCGCGATGGCCGGGTTGGGCAGCTATGCGCTGCTGATGGCGGTGCGGGCCTGGCGCAGGCGGACCACGCATCCGTAGCCCGGGTGCAACCCGGGAATCGCGACATCGAAGCCTTCCCGGGTTGCACCCGGGCTACTGACGGACGAGCAGGCGGGCGATCGTCTTCATGCTGAATGCTCCGGATGGCGACATGCGATGAACTTCGCGCCCTCGCGTGTCGTGTCCCTTGCGAGCTTGCAAAGAAGTGTCACCGGACGGCGAACCGACAGCCATTGGCAGGAAGCCGCGCCTGTCCTACAGTGGCCGTCCCACCCACCCGGAGGACCGCGACATGCCCATTCGTACCGCATCGCTGAACCGGAGGATCGAGAAGAACGGCGCCGCGCTGCATCGCGAGATGCTCATCCGCATCCACTCGCAGGGTGCCGACCACGCGCCGTCCGAAGCCGAGCAGGCCTTGCTCGACGAGCGCCAGCATCTCAAGGAAGAGAAGGCCAAGCGCAGGGCCGACGCCGAGCAGCCCAAGGCCAAGGCCGACAAGCTGGTGCGCACGCACCACGCGCTGGCCAAGGAGAAGGAAAAGCCCAAGGCCAAGAAGGAGAAGGAGGCCAAGCCGGCTGCGAAGGGCCACAAGCCCACGCGCGCCGAGAAGCACGCCACCAAGGCGGCGGCGCTCGAGGCGGCCAAGCGGGCGGCGAAGAAGTCGGCCAAGACCTGAGCGCATGGCCGAGCGGCCTCTGCGGGACTGCATCGCCCTCGTGACCGGCGCCAGCCGCGGCGCCGGCCGCGGCATCGCGCAGGAGCTGGGCGCGGCGGGCGCCACCGTCATCGTCACCGGCCGCAGCACCCGCCGCGAGCCCGCGTCGACCTACGGCGAGCTGATGAAGCTGTCGGGCCTCGCGACGCTGCCGGGCAGCATCGACGAGACCGCCGAAGAGGTGACGCGCGCCGGCGGCCGGGGCATCGCGGTGCGCTGCGACCACACCCGCGAGGACGAGGTGGCCGCGCTGTTCGAGCGCGTGCAGCGCGAGCAGGGGCGGCTCGACCTGCTGGTCAACAACGCCTGGGGCGGGCACGAGACCTTCAACGGCGTCTTCGAGGCGCCGTTCTGGGAGCACCCGCTGTCGAACTGGGACTCGATGATGGACCGCGGCGTGCGCAACCACCTGCTGGCCAGCCGCTTCGCCGCGCCGATCATGGTGCGACAGAAGCGCGGGCTCATCGTCACCACCACCTTCCGGGACCGCGACCGCTACCTGCGCGGCAACCTGTTCTACGACCTGGCCAAGGCGGCGATGAACCGGCTGGCCTTCGCGATGGCCGAGGAGCTGCGTCCGCACGGCGTGACCTCGCTGGGCGTCTCGCCCGGGTGGATGCGCACCGAGTTCGTCCTGCTGGGGCACAAGACCGATGAGGCGCATTGGCAGGAGCGTCCGACCTTGGCGCGCACCGAGTCGCCGCGGTACCTGGGAAGGGCAGTGGCGGCGCTCGCGGGCGATGTCGACGTGCTGGCCAAGAGCGGTGCGGTGCATCGGGTGGCCGATCTGGCGCGGGAATACGGCTTCACGGACATCGATGGGCGGCGGGTGGAGGCAGTCGAGATGGAGTGACGGTCGCGTGTCCCGGGTTGCTCCCGGGCTACGAATGCGTCGACACGTAGCCCGGGTGCAACCCGGGAGTCGGGATGTCGATTCCCCGGCCGGTCATTCGTCGTAGTGTTGAAGCGATACGGCTTTCATTTCTTGCACCCCGGAGAAACACCCCATGTCCCGACTCAGAATCCACTGTTTCGCCGTCTCCGTCGACGGCTACGGCGCCGGTCCCGACCAGAGCGTCGACGATCCGCTCGGCGTGGGCGGCACGGCCTTGCACGAATGGGCGTTCGGCACGCGCACCATGCGCCAGGTGTTGCTCGGCACCGAGGGCGGCTCGACGGGCGTCGACGACGACTACGTGGCGCGCGGCTTCTCGGGCATCGGGGCCTGGATCCTCGGGCGCAACATGTTCGGCCCGGTGCGCGGGCCGTGGCCCGACGAGGCATGGAAAGGATGGTGGGGCCCCAACCCGCCGTACCACGTGCCGGCGTTCGTGCTGACCCACCACCCGCGCGCACCCATCGAGATGGAAGGCGGCACGACCTTCCACTTCATCACCGACGGCATCGAGGCGGCGCTCGAGCGGGCGCGGGCCGCCGCTCGGGGCCAGGATGTGCGCCTGGGCGGCGGGGTCGCGACGATCCAGCAATACCTGCGCGCCCGGCTGGTCGATGAGATGCACCTGGCCCTCGCGCCCACGGTGCTGGGCAAGGGCGAGTCGCTGCTGTCGGGCATCGACCTGCCGGCATTGGGCTATCGCTGCACCGAGCACGTCGGCACGGCCAGCGCGATGCACGTGGTGTTCAAGCGGGAGTGATCCGGCGGGGTCCCGGGTTGCACCCGGGCTACGACGTCCGCACGCAACCCGGGTCGCGCCTCACGGACACCGCAGGCTCAGCCCTTCCCTCACGCAGATCCCGCGCGGCTCCACCAGGTTCGGCCCCGCGCGCTGCACGCGCGAGCCGTCGCTGGTCCAGCAGCCGGCCGCGTCGCAGGCCGTCACCATGGGCGGTGGATCCACCCGCTGCGGCATCGAGACCCGCGGCACTGCCGGTGGCGCAGGCGCAGGCACGGGTCGCGCGGCCGTGCCCGGCGGCACGGCGATGTAGGGCTCGGTGAGGCGATTCGTCGCGGGCAGCGCGTCTCCCCGTCCGCCCAGGCACACCCGCGCGGCCTGACGCCGTGCCGACTCGGACTGCTTGCGGATCTCCTCGCGACGGGCCGCCGGGTCCTGCCGCTCGGCCGCGGCGGCGACCTCGGCCTGCCGGGCTTGCAGTGCATCGAGCGCCTGGCGGCATTCGTCCGTCTGGAGCGAGCGGGGCTCCTGGGCCCGGCAGGCCACGCCGACGCCTGCGGCGATCAGGGCGATCCAACAACGATGCATTCGCCTTCGAGCGACGCCGCCGCGACAAGTTCGGCCATCGCCCTCACGCCAGCGTCGTCCACTTCCGATCGCTCGCCGCCGACGCCACCGTCGCCTCGATGAAGCGCACGCCCCGAGCGCCGTCGGCCACGTCGGCGTATTCGCGCGCCGCCGGCGCCTGACCCGCCTGGCGAGCGCGGATGTCGGCCGCGATGCCGAGATAGACATTCGCGAACGCCTCGAGGAACCCTTCCGGATGCCCGACCGGCAGGCGCGATGCGCGCCGGGCGGCCTCGCTCAGCCACGGCGAGCCGCGGGTGAGCAGCCGGCGCGGCCCGTCGATGGACGCGTGGACCAAGGTGTTGGGGTCCTCCTGCCGCCAGTCCAGCGTGCCTTCACTGCCGAAGACACGCAGGCGCAGGTCGTTCTCGGCCCCCACCGCGATCTGCGAGGCCAGCAGCACGCCGCGCGCACCGCCCTCGAAGCGCAGCAACAGGCTGGCATCGTCGTCCAGGACCCGTCCCGCCACCACGCTGCCGAGGTCGGCGCACAGGCTCTCGACACGCAGTCCGGTGACGGTGGCGACGAGATTCTCCGCATGCGAGCCGATGTCGCCCATCGCGCCTGCGATCCCGCTGCGTGCCGGGTCGGTGCGCCAGACCGCCTGCGGATTGCCCTCGCCTTCCACCGGCCGGGCCAGCCAGCCCTGGTGGTACTCGACGACCACCTTGCGGACGGCGCCGATGGCGCCGGCACGCACCATCTCGCGCGCCTGCCGGACCATCGGATAGCCGATGTAGTTGTAGGTCACGCCGAACACGATGCCGCGCTCGCGCGCGATGCGCACCAGTTCATCGGCCTGCGCGCTGGTGTGGACCAGCGGCTTGTCGCACACCACGTGGATGCCCGCGTCGGCGAAGGCGCGCGCCACCTCGTGATGCACGTGGTTCGGCGTGACGATGCAGACGAAGTCGATGCGCTGCTCGGCCGGCAGCGAGAGCTCGTGCGCCAGCAGGGCCTGCCAGCTCCCGTGGTTGCGATCGTCCGCCAGGCCGATGTCGCGGCCCGACGCACGCGCCTTGTCGGCCTGCGACGACAGCGCACCGGCGACGAGCTCGATCTGGGCATCGAGGGCCATGGCGTGCCGATGCACCGCGCCGATGAAGGCGCCGCGGCCGCCGCCCACCATGGCGCAGCGCAGCTTGCGCGCAGGTAATGCATCCATCAGCCGGCCATCCCGCCGCCCGACTGGCGCGCCTTGTCGAAGGCGGCGTCGAAGGCGCCGGCGGCGGGGGCGAAGTCGAGGCGGCGGCAGAAAGCGGCGCTCTCGGTGGCACCGTGCATGCGGTCCATGCGGCTGTCCTCCCACTCCACGCTCAGCGGCCCCGCGTAGCCGACGTCGTTGAGCGCGACGATGAGCGACTCGAAGTCGATCATGCCGCGGCCCACGCTGCGGAAGTCCCAGCGCCGGCGCGCATCGCCGAAGGCGGTGTGTCCGCCGAACACGCCCACCGTGCCGTCGCCGTGGCCCCACCAGGCGTCCTTCATGTGCACGTGGTAGATCCGGTCCTTGAACGTGCGGATGAACTTCACGTAATCGACGTGCTGGTAGCCGAGGTGCGACGGGTCGTAATTGAACCCGAACCGCTTGTGCCCCTTGATCGCGTCGATCGCGCGCTGCGACGAGGCGATGTCGAAGGCAATCTCCGTCGGGTGCACCTCCAGGGCGAAGTTGACGTTCAGCTTGTCGAACTCGTTCAGGATCGGCGTCCACCGCCGGGCGAAAT
>DASUZE010000056.1:0-13679 GCA_036377015.1 Piscinibacter sp.
TGCATTGAACACGCGACCGCGCAAAACCCTCGGCTGGCGTACGCCAGCCGAGGCATTCAACGAACTGCTACGCTCTGCCGAGCAAAGCAGCGTTGCGACGACCAGTTGAACTTGGGCTGTGGCTCTGTGGCTCTGTGGTGAATCGGACCTCCGCAGTCTGCTAGGGGTGGACATTCCCGACCGGAAGTTCACCATCGCGCACTGGGAAAGGAGGTGCCCCATGCGAACCCGATCCCCGCGCCCCGTCCTGGCCGGCCTTGTGGTCGCACTGGCCCTCGCGCCGGCGCCCGGGGCCGCCATCGCGCCCGCGCTGCTGTACGTGCTCAAGCAGATCGGGCAGCAGGCGGCCACCTCGATGATCAAGGACGCCTTGCTGTCCAGCCTGTCGGGCAGCGGATGCAAAGGCATCGCGCTGTCGAACGCGCTGGCAGGCTTCGACCCGCGCCGCGGGGCGGGCGGCCTCGCCGCCATGCCGGGCATGGCAGGCATGCCCAACGGCATGCCCGCCATGACGCCCGAGATGACGGCGCGCATGTCGGCGCTCATGTCGCAGGCAGGCGCCTCCTTGCCGCCGGGCACGCTGGATCCGAATGCCATGGCCACGATGACGCGCATGCAGCAGGCCATGGCCCAACCGCTGTCGCCCGCGGAAACCCTGGCCACCCTCGACGAGCTCTCCGAGCTCGGCATGCTGCCCAAGGCCATGCACGCCGAGCTGAAGGAGTGCATGGCGCTGGTGCCATCGGCCACGCCGGCACTCGGCTCCGGGCTGGGCATGCTCAAGACCGTCATTCCGCAGATGCGCCAGGCCCGCGAGCAGCTTCACGCCATGACCCCGCAGGAACAGGACGAGGTGGCCGCGGCCTTCGTGCAGGAGATCAAGGACATGCCCGCCGACGACCGCGCCGCGGTGCTCGAGCATGTCGGCAACGGCTTCTTCCCCGCCCGTGTCGTCGAGGGCGTGAAGTCGCGGCTCGCCGCGAGCCGATAGCGATGGACGACGACCCCTTCGAGTTGCAGCGCTTCGTCACGGCGCAGCAGCCCGTGTATGCGCAGGTGTGCGCCGAGCTGGCCGCCGGCGCCAAGACCAGCCACTGGATGTGGTTCATCTTCCCGCAGCTCAAGTCTTTGGGCCGCAGCGCCACGGCGAAGCACTACGGCCTGGCCTCGCTCGCCGAGGCCCAGGCCTATTGGCAGCATCCGCTGCTCGGCGCGCGCCTGAAGGAATGCAGCGGGCTGGTGCTGACCGTCGAGGGCAAGAGCGCGCTGCAGATCCTGGGCTCGCCCGACGACCTCAAGTTCCGCTCCTGCATGACCCTGTTCGAGCGTGCCGCGCCGCACGAGCCGGTGTTCGGCCGGGCGCTGCAGAAGTTCTACGCCGGCCAGCGCGACGAGGCGACGCTCGAACTGCTCTGATCTCCGCGCTGCCGTCAGGGCCGGAACGCCACCGGCCGGCATGACGTCCATTCCGCATCGATGACCTTGGAGTGCGCGATGAGACCGATGCTGGTGGCAACAATGGGTGTGCTCGCGTTCGCGGGCGGCTGTGGCGGCTCGGATGACGACGATGCCGCGGCAGCGCAAGCGGCGCTGGTCGCGCAAGGCAAGCAGATCTTCCGCTTCGAGACCTTCGGCGACGAAGCGAAATGGACCGACACGCTGCGCATGCACGAGGTGATTGCCGCGGCGGTCGATCCGACCACCGCGCTGTCGGTGGGCCTGAAGGTCGACGTCGATGCCCTGCCGCAGGCGGTGAAGGACGGCATCGCCAACCACACCATCAGCCTCACCGACCCGGCGACGACGGTGGCGCTGCTCAAGCTCGACGCCGTCGTCGGCCTGAAGGGCACGGTGCAGACGGTCGCGGGCGTGGACCAGCTGCAGCGCGTGGGCACGACCTGCGCGCTGTGCCACTCGACGGTGGACAACTCGTTCGCGCCGGGCATCGGCCACCGGCTCGACGGCTGGCCCAACCGCGACCTCAACCCGGGCGCCATCATCGCGCTGTCGCCGGCGGTCGACGCGGCCGAGAAGGCGCGCCTGAACGCCTGGGGCGCGGGCCGCTACGACCCGCGTCACAACATCGACGGCCTGAGCAAGCCGGTGGTCATCCCGCCCGCCTACGGCCTGGCCGGCGTGCAGCGCATCACCGCCACCGGCGACGGCAGCGAGATCGCCTACTGGAACCGCTACGTCGCGGTCACGCAGATGGGCGGGTTGGGCACGTTCTCCGATGCGCGCCTGCCGCTGACGGTGACCAACGGCAGCGAAGACCGCGTGAGCGACAAGCTGCCCGCGCTGCAGGCCTACCAGCTCTCGCTGGCGGCACCCGCAGCGCCTGCGGGCAGCTTCGATGCAACGGCCGCCACCCGCGGCAAGGCGGTGTTCGACGGCAAGGGTGGCTGCGCGGCCTGCCATTCGGGCATGGCGTTCACCGACGCCTCGAACGCCGTGCTGCACCCGGTCGCCGATTCGGTGGTCGAGCCCGAGACGCCGAGCTATGCCGCACGCTCGGCGACGAAGATGTACCGCACCTCGCCGCTGCGCGGCTTGTGGCAGCACGCGCCGTACTTCCACGACGGGTCGGCGGCGACGCTGGCGGATGTGGTGGCCGTCTACAACACCAAGCGATCGCTCGGCCTGAGCGCGCAGGAGGCAGCCGACCTCGTCCAGTACCTCAAGTCCCTGTAGCCCGGGTGCAACCCGGGTTGCACCCGGGCTACGGTGCCCGCACTCCCACCGACCAATTCGGCGGCCAGCGGCAGAACGTCGACTCCTGCGAGCGTCCCCACGCCCGCACCCGCGTGAGCAGCGCCTCCGCGGGCATGCGCATCGCCTCGCCGTGCGTCACGTACGCGGCCACCGCCGCGCGGCACGCACGGTCGGCGCTCGGCGCGAGCGCCAGCGCGGCGTACCACGCGTTGCGCGCATCGCGCGTGCGGCCGGACAGCGCGCTGGCAATCGCCAGCGTGGTCCAGTCCTCGATGCGCCCGGTCGGGAACTGCGCGTCGTGGGCCGCCAGGGCGTACAGGGCGAGCTGGCGCGCAGTCTCGGCCTCGACGCGCCGCTGCTTCAGGTAGAGAAAGGCCAGGTTGCCGGCGATCTCCGGGTCGGTCGGATCGGCGCCGAAGGCGCGCAGCTGCAGGCTCAACGCCTGCTGCGGACTGTGCCCGTTCCAGAACGCGGCCGAGGCCGCCTCGTGCAGCTGGCGCGCGTCGTGGGCGTTGGTGGTCAGCGGCGGCATGGCGGCGTCGGCATCCATGCGCAGCTCGCGCGCCGCCTCGGTCACCTGCGCGAGCTGCCCGGGCAGGTCGGCCTGGCCGGCGAGGTGCAGCACCCGCAGCACCAGGCGCTCGGCGCGCTGCGCCGCGCGCGGCAAGGGGCCGTTGATGACGGCTTGGCCGCGGGCGGTGAAGTCGCCGGGCAGCGCCTCGGCGGAGGGCGTCGGACCGTCGTCGTTGGCGACGCGTGCCGGTGCGCTCGCCGGCGGCGGGGGCGCCACGGCGGGCGGCGGCAAGGTGGCGATCGGGAAGGGCGGCGGCAGCTCGCTGGATGGCGCAGGGGCCGCGGCCACCGGTTCGGGCGCGCTGGCGGGCGACGGTGGCTTGGGCGCGGGTGCTTTCGCCACGACGACCGGGGTGGCCGCGCTGCGTGCCGGCTTCGCAGCTGCCGCCCGCGCGACCTTGTGCGATGGCAGCACGGCGGGCTTGGACTTGGCCACCGGGGTCGCATGCGGCGTCGCTCGTGGCGCGGGCGCGGGTGGGCGCACCTGCGGCGCGGCCGGCGCCGCCGCGACGGGCGCCGATGCCGGCTCGGCCGCGGCCACCGGCGCGGGTGCGGCACGCGGCTCATCGACGGGCGCCGGCGCGGCGTCGCGCGACGGCACCGGCGCCTGCGCCTGCGCCACCTGCGGTGCGCCCTCGTCAAGCCACTGCCGCCATGCCTCGCCGAGGAACGGCACGCTCGCTGCACCCACCAGCGCCACGCCGGCCACCCACCACGCGGCGCGCGAGCGCTGGTTGCGCACGGGTGCCGCCGGCGCGGCGATGGCGGTGGCGGCGGTGCGCAGCGGCATGGCGATGCGCGTCACCGGCGTCGGCTGGGTGTCCGTCGGGATCGCCTGCGAGTGCGACAGCAGCCAGCCGCGCTCCAGCGACAGCGAGAGCGCCTCGTCGCGCAACACGCTCGCGGTGCGCTCGATCAGGTCGCGATGCGGCCGCTGCGCCGGCACGCCGCGGTGGTGGGCATCGAACAGCCGGTCGACGAGGTCCTGTGCCTGGCTGAGGCGCCGCCCCGTCCAGCCGCCCGCCTCGACATCGGCATCCGGCAGATAGCGCGCCAGCATCGCCGCCAGGCTGAAGATGTCGCAGCGCCAGTCGAGCTGTCGCGTCGGCTGCAGGTCGCCGCGCCGCCCCGCCTCCAGCGCCTGCAGCAGGCGCGGCGACTGGTAGTCGTAGTCCTCCTGCCGCCCGATCGGCAGCGCGTTGCCCAGCGGCTCGCCCGACACCAGCGAGAACGCGAAGTCAATCAGCGCGACCTGGCCGAACACCGGGCGCAACACCTGCCCCGGGGTCCACGGATCGAAGTCGGGCGGGCCGACAGGGATGCACACGTTGTCCGCCTTGATGTCGAGGTGGACCACGTGCAGCTCGTGGATGGCGTCGAGCGCGACCAGGCAGTGGCGCGCCAGCGCCCACCAGTGGGCGCAGTCCTGGAACACGTGGCGCAGCCCGTGGCCGTCGCGATGAACCGGCAGCAGCGTCGCCCAGTGGTCCACCGTCACGCCGGCGTCGTAGGTCTGCACGAGCGCCGTCCGCCCGCCCGCGCCGCGGTCGAACTGGACCACGTCGGGGACCGGACCGATGCGATGCCCCACCAGCCGCGCGAGGATGCGCCACTCGCGCTCGGTCCAGTGGCGGAAGTCGCCTTCAGTGGTCGACAGGAAGCGCTTGGTGTAGCGACGCCGCTCGCCCGGCTGCGACTCCTCGCGGTACACCTCGACGTGCTCGCCGGTCGCCATCTTGAGTCGGCCGCGGCCGAACACGCGGTCGATGTCGTCGGGTCTCATGGCGTGTCTCCGCGGCCGTCGGCCAGGCGTGCGATCCAGCGCGGCGCGGCGGCGGACAGGTCCTGCCGCTGCACCAGCAGCACGGTCGCGTCGTCGGTGCTGGCGTTGGCGCGGGCCTGGGCGACGAGGGACTCGCAGCGCTGCGCGAGCGAGCCCGGACCCTCCAGCAGGCGGCGCCAGTCGCTCGCCTGCAGGTGCTTGTGCACGCCGTCGCTGCACACCGCCAGCACGTCGTTGCAGGCGAGGCTGGCGAAGGCGACGTTGGCCTGCGCGACGGCACCGTTGCCCACCATGCGCGCCGGATCGTCGGGCGTGCTGCCGGCCGGTGGCGTCTCGTCCAGGCGCGCGAAGGTGTCGTCCTGCGTGAGGGCCGCGATGGGCTCGTCGCGGCCGGCGCGCAGCCGGTAGATGCGGCAGTCGCCGACCCAGGCCAGCAGCCAGCGCGAGGCGAACACGTTGACCGGCGCGCACAGCGCCACCGTCGCCGCACCGGGCGCTTCGGTCAGCTCGGCGATGCGCTCGGCGATCGCGCGGTCGGCGTCGAGCAGCGCCTGTCCGACGGCGTCGCCGGTCACGCGGGCGCCGTCCAGCGTGTCGTGCAGGTGGGCGACCAGGGTGCGGCTGGCCATCGCGGCCATCGCGCCGCCGCCCACGCCGTCGGCGACGACGAACAGCGTCGAGCGGCCGAGCGGGCTGTGCGCGTCCTCGTTGACGCGGTGCACGCCGCCGCACGACGAGGCGACCGCCGAGGCGATGCGGGCGAAGGCGGTGCTGTGCAGCGCCTCGTGGACGTCGGGCTGCACCGGGGCGCGGCGCGGGGTCCCGGGTTCGAGCGGGGTGATCAGGCTCATATGTCCGTAGCCCGGGTGCAACCCGGGGTTCCTTCGGCCGTCGGCGTGTCCCGGGTTGCACCCGGGCTACGGAGCGTCATTTCGCAGCCCTCGACAAGCGGCATTCGGGTGCGCCCTTCACCGGAACGCCGAGCACCATGGTCTCGCCCAGCTTCCAGCGGAAGCGCGCGCCGGCCGCATGCTTGATGCCCTCCACCACCACGCCGTTGTCGCCGTGCACGATCACCTGCGCGCCGGTGTCGTCGACCTCGGTGATGTCCAGGTGGTGGCCGGACACCGCGTCGTGCGCACGATCGATCACCAGCGCCTGGTTGCGCGAGCGGCCCACGGCGATCGGCAGCGCGCCGCCGTGCAGCGCCACGGTGCGCTCGCCCGAGGCCACGCGCGCGGTGAGGACCAGCCCCGTGAGGATCGGCGTGAGCGGCGTGGTCGGCGCCGGAACCGCGGCGGCGATCGGCGTCGGGCGCGTCGCGGCCTGCGCCGGCGGCCGCATGGCCAGCACCGGGTAGTCGCTGCTGCTGCCGCTGGCCTGCGCCGACAGCACGACGCGCGCGCCGTCGGCCAGGAGCAGCGGCGGCGCGCCGGCCGAGGCCGGGCCGCTGCGCTGCACCGCGGCGCCCGCCGCCTCGACGCGGATGCCGTTGGTCGAGCCCGCGTCGGCGATCCACCACCCGCCCTGCTCCTGCCAGACCTCCGCGTGGCGGCGGCTGGTGTAGCTGCCGTTGACGCGGATGTCGCAGCCGTCGCCCTTGCCGACGATGTATCGGCGCCCCGGCACCACCGCTTGCAGCACCACGCGCCGCTTGCCGTCGCCGTCGTCGATCTCGAACTCGGCCCGCTGGCCGGCCAGCGGCGTGACCGGCGCGCCCTCGCGCCCGCGCGGCGCCGCGCTCGCCTCGACCTCGCGCCAGCGGCCGACGATGCTCACCTGGTAGGGCCGCGCCGGCGGCGGCGCGCTGCTGCGCAGCGACTCGATCAGGTCGGCGTACTCGCCTTCCGGCTCGTCCTCGTCGGCGACCGTCGCGTCGACCAGGCCGGCGAACTGCGACAGGTCGATCGCCGCCGCGTTGGGCAGCCCGGCGATCACCTCGCGCGACAGGTAGCGCTTGACCTGCTCGGGCTTGAACTCGTGCATGAAGCGGCGCAGCAGCGGCCGCGCGTCGCCGCTGTCGGCGCATTGCACGCCGATCGCGGTGAGCACGAAGCGGTCGTGGTCGGCGATGGCCAGGTGCAGGTGCACATGGCTGGCCACGAAGTGCTCCAGCTCGTCGCGCACCGCGCCGATGAGCGGGCCGTAGGGCCCGAGGTCCTCGGCATTGGCGAGCGCCGAATCGGCCGGCGAGGTCGGCGCGTGGGTGTCGCGCGGCGCGCGCGGCGGCAGGTCGCTGCGACCCAGCATGCCGTCGATCCGGTGAACACGACCCAGCACCCATGACTTGAGCGACATGATTTTTTCAATCCCGGTAGGCAATGACCAAGGTGAGCAAGGGCCCCGCGCTGCGCAGGTGGCGCACGCGGGCCGGCACCGGCAGCGCCAGGCGCGCCAGCGCATCCAGGAAGCCGCCCCAGGCCGGCTGCACCGCATCGCCGGCCTCGACGCGGCCGCGCAGCGCCGGCAGCGAGAGGTCGATGGCGAGCGCGATGCCCGACACGCCGCCGACCAGCACGATGGCGCGGCGCAGCGTGTCCTCGAGGTCGGCCAGGCAGCGCTCGAACGGGCCGTCGAAGGTCCAGACCAGCGGCGCCGGCGTGGCGTCGGTGCGGGCGGGCCGGGCTTGCAGTGCCTTCATGGCGCCATCCCTTCGACCATGCCGAGCTGGCGGCCCACGACCTGGAACGCGATCTCGGCGGACGGGTTGGGACCGTGGTCGCCGGCCGCATGCACCTGGCCGCTCTTTGCGACCCAGTTGCGCTCGGTGAGCACGCCGATCGCCTTGGTCCAGGGCCCGCCGTGCGGGTCGCTGCGCCAGGCGGCCACGTACCACTTGTAGGGCCGCAGCGAGCTGCACGCCGCGGGCTTGACCTGCGGCGCGCCCGCGCCGTTGCCGCAGCGACGCGCCAGCTCGTCCAGCGCGATGCCGTCGCTCGGAAAGCTGGGCGTGCCGGTCTTGCCGGCGATCCAGTCGAAGCCCTTGCAGCGGCGCGGGTCGAAGACCTGTTCGCAGGCGGTGCGCGCGGTGCCGGCGCGGTGGCTGTAGCTCAGTCCGTCGAGGATGACGCGGGCGATCTCGGGCGACAGCGTGTTGGGCCGCGCCGGCGCCAGGCCCCAGCGCGCGACGGCGGCGTCCAGCGGCACGCTGGCGTCGCCGCGCACGCCGCGCAGGCCGGCCACCAGGTGCGGCCGGTGCAGCTCGGCCTGCCCGTTGGCGGCCGCCGCGAGCGTGGCCATCATGCCGGCCACGCCCAGCGCGCTGGAGCGCGCGTGGCCCTGGCCCCAGCCTTCGGCGACCACGTCGACCACCGCGCCGCCGCGGCACTTCTCCCAGTCGTCGTCGCTGCGCCGTCGACCGTCGGCGCCGGCAGCGCAGCGGCGCACGATGTCGGCATCGAGCGCGGCCGGCGGCATGAGGTGCAACGGCGCGCCCAGCCGGCCGGCGATCGGCTCGCTCATCAGCCGCCCGAAGGCGACGGGCGTGGCCAGGGGACGCACCTGGCCCGACTCGGCGGTGGCGCTCAGCACGCGGCCGAACAGCAGGTCCTGCTTGCCGCAGTCGGCCGCGCCCTCGGCGCAGCCGGCGTTCCAGCCGAAGGCGAGCGCGCTCGCCTGCACTTCCCACGGGCGGCGGCAAGCGGCGAAGTTCTTGTCGCCGCAGAACATGCGGTCGAGGAAGCGCGCCGAGTCGGAGCGCATGAGCTGGCCGCGCAGGCTGTCGGGCGTCGGCGTGGCGCCGGGCTTGATCGGCGTCTTCTCCGCGGCCAGCCAACGCGCGCCGACCTCGGGATCGGCGAGGAAGGCGGCGGCCATGATGGGCTTGATGGTCGACGCCGGCATCGCGTCATGGAAGACCGCCGGGTTGAGCAGCGCATCGGGGCGGTACTGCGTCGGGTAGGGCAGGCGGCGGTCGCAGCCGGCGCCGCGGCCGGGGCCGTCGAACTCGTCGCGGGTGCAGGGCGACATCGCGCCGGCCAGCGCCTCGATGCTGCCGCTCGCGATGTCGATCACCGCCACCGCCGCCATGCGCACCATCGCGGTCTCGAGCAGCCGATGGCCGATCGGCTGGCCGATGTCTTCGGTGCGCCGGATCGCGAGTGCGCGGCACAGGTCCTGCCGGCCGGTGTAGCAGGCGGCGGTCTTCTGGGCCAGCGCCTGCAGCTGCGGGTCGATGGTGAGGTCGACCGAGAAGCCGACGTCGACCGCGGCGCCGTCCAGCGCGATGCGGTTCGGGCCGAAGCGGTAGGCGGTGGCGGGCGGCGGGTCCGCGGCCGGCGCGTCGGTGTACAGCCGGTACAGCGTGCCCGAGGGGCTGCGCAGCGAGTCGAGCGGACGCAGCATCGCGTGCAGCGAGGGCGGGACCATCCAGCGCGGGTCGTCGACCGGCGTGTCGACCCGCGGCTCGCCGGCCAGCCCGGACGGGGCGGCGGAGGCCGCGGCCATCGCGGGCAGGGCGCACAGGCGCTCCTGCGCGCTGCGGGCGCCGGCGACGAAATGGCCGGCGCCGAGGTAGATGCAGCCGTCGACGCCGCTCCACGGATTGCGCCGCGCCACGTCGCGCTCGGCGATCGCGACCATCTGCTCGGGGCGCCAGTGGGCGACCTGGGCGTGGCCCTCGCTGCCGCGCCAGGCCAGTGCGTCCAGCATGCGGGCATCGCCGCGGGTGAGCGCGTGCAGCGCGGAAGCGAGGTCGGCGCAGCGCAGGCGGAAACGATGGCCAGGGGCCTCGGGGACCTCAAAGGCGGTGTCCAGGGCGTGGGCCGCGGCCTCGAGCCAGCGCGTGGCGTCGAGGCCGACGGCGGCATTGACACGCGGGTTCGCCCGTGTGCTGAAGCGCAGCAGCGCGGCATCGAGCGATGCGAGACCGGATGCGATCTCGGCGGCCCCGGGTTGCACCCGGGCTACCCCACCTTGTAGCCCGGGTGCAACCCGGGACGGCACGACGTCGGCAACACTCCACCGCGATCCCCATTCCCCACGGCATTGCGGCAACCCTTGCACCACCGCGTCGGCACTCCACGCCGCCGTGTGCATCCCCTCGCGCCGCACGATCGCCGCCTCGAAGGTCTTCAACGCCGCCACCTGCCGCGCACTCACGTAGCGCGGCGAAAGATTCCGATCGAGGATGCCCACGAGCAGCACGATCCCCAGCATCACCGGCACCACCGCGGCACTCGCCACGATCGCGAAATCGAGCAGGGAGCGTCGGCGCGTCATGCGTCCTCCCGGGGCGGCACGTCGACCTGCAGGCTGAGCGCGAGGAACGCCATGTTCACCAGCAGCGAGGTCATGCCGAAGCTCACGAACGGAAACGTCACGCCGGTCAGCGGCAGGACGGCGAGGTTGCCCGCGACGGTGACCGCCAGCTGGCACAGGGTCAGCACCACCCAGGCGACGCAGATCCAGCTCAGGAAGGCCTGGTCGTCGGCCAGCACGCCCCCGGCGCTGCGCAGCCAGCGCGGCTCGCCGCGCGTCACCCGGCCGTGGTGACGCACCAGGCGGTGCAGCCAGAAGGCGCAGGCGATCGCGGCGGTCCAGGCGGCGACGGGGCCGAACACGCCGGCGATGGCGGTCAGCGTGTAGTCGCTGTGGATCTGCGCCGGCACGCCGCCGCAGCCGCCGGCCGATGCATGGCCGCACCACGGCACGGCGCCGATGCCGAAGCCCTCGGCCGGCGTGGCGTGCTGGAACCACGACACCAGCGCGAGCTGGTCGTTGGTCGACGCGAACGGCACGGCCAAGCTCTCCAGGCGCGCGGCGGTGACGGCGTCGAGCGAGCCGGCCTTGAACAAGGCCGCTGTCGTCAGGCCGATCCAGGCCGCGAACAGCGCCACCGCGAACAGGAATGCCGATGCGGTGCCGCCGCTGCGCTCGTGCCACCACGCGGCCACCGACGCGCCGAGCAGCGCGCCCGAGGCATAGCAGGCGATCAGCAGCGGGCCCATGTCGCGGGTGAGCAGCATGAAGGCGACCAGCACGCCGGCGACGAACAGCAGCGGCCACAGGTAGCGCAGCGCCGAGCGCCCCGCCCCGCCGCTGCGTGCCAGCCGCTGCGCGAGCGGATCGCCGCGCAGGAAGAAGAACCAGGCCGCGCCGACGATCACCCAGACCCGGCCGAGCTCGGAGGTGAGCTGGCGCATGTTGGACAGCGCCAGCGCGAACAGCACGAGCAGCGCCGCCGTCAGCGCGGCAGCGACGGCGACGCCCATGCCCGGACCGAGGCGCCGCCAGGCCGCGCGGCCGGCCTCGCCGGCCACCGAGAGCGACCAGGCCAGTCCGCGGGCGATCGGCTGGCGCAGGAACAGCAGCATCGAGAACACCGCCATGCCCAGCCACAGGTGGCCCTGGTGGTACAGGCCGAGGTAGCGGTTGCCGGCATGGCCATGGGCCGACAGGTCCAGCAGCAGCAGCCAGCCCAGGCCGGTCGCGAGCACCAGGCCGGGATAGCCCAGGCGCGAACTCGGCGCTTGCGGCGTCGGAGTCGCGCGCGGGCGCGCCAGCGACGCCATCAGCCACAGGATCGCGACGCCCAGCAGCACCAGCGCCCAGCCCGAGGGGGGGCTGTCGAACGGCGTGTCGACGCGCATCGGCTCGAAGGCGCGGTGCGCCGCCAGCGGCCAGGGGACACGCGCGGCCCAGCCGGCGACGGCCCACAGCCCCAGCGCGCACGCCGCGCCGCGCGACGGCGGCACGCCGCGCCGGCTCCACACCAGCAGTGCGAAGCCGAGCAGCATGGCGGCGGCCCATTGCGGGCCGGCCGTGCCCAGCAGCGTGCGCATCGCTTCGTTCTTGCGGGAGCTGGCGAGCGACTGCCGCGCGTCGTGCATCAAGCCCGCGGCGGCCGACACGGCCTGCGCCAGGCTGCGCCCGTTGCAGACGGCCGGCAGCTTCGCCGCAGGCAGCGCCGCGACGTCGGCCAGCGACTCGGTGGCGGCATGGCCGTCCAGCGCGGCGGCGACGAGCAGCAAGGCGTTCGCCCGCGCGATGTCGTCGTGGCCGGCATCGGCCAGAGCGGAGCCGACTGCATAGTCGGCGCACACCAGCGGCGCGGGACCTCGGACATCGACGCCGGCCAGCTCGTAGCGCTCGACGAAGGGCCGCGTGCGGGCCTCGATGGCCCCGATCGTGTCGGACAGCTCGCGCAGCTCGCCCAGGCCTTCGCGCTGGCGCAGCTGCAGGGCCTGCACCCGCTGCCCGGCCTGCTGCACCGGCTGCAGGAAGGCCTGGCCGGCGCGCGCCAGCGCCTCGTCGAGCACCGGCGGCAGGCGGCGCGGCACCGCTCTCTCAGGGCGCAGGGCGGTGCCGGCACACAGCCGCTCGACCAGCAGCGGGTCGGCCGCGGCAGCGTGGTCCTTGCACACGGCGGGCAGCGTCGGCTGCGGCAGGCCCTCGACCCAGAAGCCGGGATCGGCGAAGCGCGTGTCGCGGTCGGCGATGTCGGCCAGGCGGGCGAACGCCGGCAGCAGGGCCGCGATCGCGGCCAGCACGCCCAGGGTCTCCAGCAGCCACGGCATGCGGCGCACCCGCCCGCCGACGTCAGCCACGCCGCGCACGGGCGATGGTGCGCGCAGGACGTTCATGCAGCGGCCCGTCTAGAAACGCCGCAGCGACCCGCCGGCCGCCAGCCGCACCCGGTCGCCGACGCGAAACGGCGGCGGCGCATCGTAGCTGCTGGTCTGCATGCCGCCCTGCGGCAGGCGCACCACCACCTCGTAGTGCGTGCGACGCCGGCCTTGTCGCTCGAACTCCCGGCCCGCATAGGCGCCACCCAGCGCGCCGAGGATGGTGGCGGCGGTGCGACCGTCGCCGCGGCCCACCTGGCTGCCGACGATGGCGCCGAGCACGCCCCCGGCCAGCGTGCCGACGCTGCCGCCACTGCCCTTGTCCTCGATGACGCGAACCGCCTCGACGACACCGCAGTCGCTGCAGTCGGCCGGATCCGCCGCGGCTCGCGCATCGGCCGGCGGCACCGGCTGGGAGCGTCGGGCGACAGCGGGTGTGCCGAGCACCAGCGGCTCCTCGAGCACGGCGCTGGCGACGCGCTCGCGCAGCTGCAGGCTGGCGGTCACGCGGCTGTCGGGACGGAGGGCGTCGAAGTCGGCGATGGTGTAGCTGCCCTCGTAGATGCCGGGATCGGTCTCGCCGAGGATGAGTCCGCGCTGCGCGCCCTCGATGCGCAGCAGGGCCGAGCACCCGGGCGTGCCGTAGAGGCTGAAGCGCAGCTCGGTGCCCGGCGTGAGCGCCGGCACCTGCTCGAGGTCGAAGGCCTCGACGCGGGGCTGCGACCCGGCTTGCGCGAGCGCCGTCGGCGCGAGCAGCACGGTCAGCGTCGCCAGCACGCCGGCCATCAGGTGGCGCAAGAACTTCATGAGGCCTCCTCGACAGGGACGCGGCCGATCCGCCTCCGGTCGGTCAGGGGAAGCGACGAGTCGCGCGCGAAGAACTCAACGCGGCCGGCGTGGCGCGGAGGACAGGCAAACCCCTGTGCTGCGCAGCGTTGCGTCGCTCACACGGGCTTGCGGTCGCTTCAAGAAAGTACACGTAAGGGCAATGTCCGGACGCGCTCCCCGGGTTGCACCCGGGCTACGAAGTCAACGTAGCCCGGGTG
>DASUZE010000057.1:0-72139 GCA_036377015.1 Piscinibacter sp.
CATGGAGCAGGCCACGCCGACCTCGCCCTGGCAGCCGACCTCGGCGCCGGAGATGGAGGCGTTCTCCTTGTAGAGGATGCCGATGGCCGCGGCGGTGAGCAGGAAGTCGATGACGCCGGCGTCGGTGGCCTGGGGGACGAAGCGGGTGTAGTAGTGGAGGACGGCGGGGACGATGCCCGCCGCGCCGTTGGTGGGCGCGGTGACGACGCGACCGCCGGCGGCGTTCTCCTCGTTGACGGCGAGCGCGTAGAGGTTGACCCAGTCCAGCGTCTGCATGGGGTCGCGCAGGGCCGCCTCGGGCTGCGACGTGAGCTGCCGGTGCAGGCCCGCGGCGCGACGCCGCACCTTGAACCCGCCGGGCAGCACGCCTTCGGTCGCGCAGCCGCGCCTCACGCAGTCCTGCATCACGCGCCAGATGCGCAGCAGGCCGGCGTCGATCGCCTCGTCGCTGCGCCAATGCCGCTCGTTGCAGCGCATCACGTCGGCGATGCTGCCGCCGAGGGCGCGGGCGCGCCGCACCAGCTCGTCTGCGCTGCGAAAGGGATGCGGCAGCGCCGTCGTGTCGGCCACGATGGCCTGGTCGTCGCCGACGACGAAGCCCCCGCCCACCGAGTAGTAGCAGCGGCCGTCGATTTCCGCGCCGTCGGCATCGAAGGCGCTGCAGCGCAGGCCGTTGGCGTGGAAGGGGAGCGTTTCGCGACGCAGGAACACGAGGTGCTCGGTCTCGCGGAACGGGACCTCGTGCACACCGGCGAGGCGGATGCGCCCCCCGCCGCGGATCGCCTCCAGCAGGCGCGGCACGGCCTCGATGTCGACGCTCTCCGGATCGTGCCCTTCCAGGCCGAGCAGCACCGCCTTGTCGCTGCCGTGGCCCTTGCCCGTGGCGCCCAGTGAGCCGTACAGGCGCACCTGCACGGCGGTGCAGCGCTCGAGCAGGCCGTCGCGCTGCAGGTGCTCGACGAACAGGCGCGCAGCGCGCATGGGGCCGACGGTGTGCGAGCTCGACGGGCCGATGCCGATCTTGAAGATGTCGAAGACGCTGAGGGCCATGGGTGGATTGAAGGAGAGATGCGTCCTGTCCGGCAGCCGGATTGCGACACGAAGCCGTACCGGGGCGACATCAATCGCGCAGTGCCTGCCGAACGGCCGGCAATCCCTCCGTCCCGCCGAAAGTCGTCACGCCCTTCAGCCAGGTCTCCAACACGTCCGGATGCCCGCGCAGCCACTCCCTCGCCGCCTGCACCGGATTGGTCTTCTCCACGATCGCCGCCATCACCTCGTTCTCGATCGCGGTGCTGAACTGCAGGTTGCGCACCAGCGCCCCCACGTTGGGGCAGCGCGCCTCGTACCCCGCCTGCAGCGCCGTGTAGACCTTGGCCTCGCCGAAGCGGGGCCCGAACACTTCGTCGCCGCCTTCCAGGTAACGCATTTCGACCTGCACGTTCATCGGGTGAGGCTCCCAGCCGAGGAAGACGATGGCCTTGCGGTCGCGCACGGCGCGCCGCACCTCGGTGAGCATGCCCGTCTCCGACGACTCCACGCGCCTGAAGCCGCCGAGGCCGAACTCGTTGCGGTCGATCATCCGCTGGATGAGCGCGTTGCCGCCGGTGCCCGGCTCGATGCCGTGCATGCGGCCGTCCAGGTCCTTCTCGAAGCGGGCGATGTCGGCAAAGCTCTTCAGCCCCTTGGCGTGCAGGTACTCCGGCACCGCGAGGGTGTACTTCGCGCCCACCAGGTTGGGACGCTCCAGCACCTTGATCTGGCCGGCCTTCACGTAGGGCTCGATCAGCGGCGTCATGCTCGGCTTCCAGTAGCCGAGGAAAACGTCGACCTGGCGCGCCTTCATGCCGGCGAACGCGACGCGCGCGGTGGAGAAGCTGATCACCGGCTTGTAGTCCAGGCCCTCGAGCACCACGGCGGCCAAGCCGGTGGTCGCGGCGACGTCGCTCCAGCCCACGTCGGCCAGGCGGACCTCGCGGCAGGCCGGCGGGTCCTGCGCCGATGCGCCCGGCGGCAGACCCAGCGCGAGCAGGCACAGCAGGTATTTGGCGGGATGCGACATGCGGCAACTCCTGGGCGATGAAGACGTCGCCATTGAAGAAGACGCCGCCGGCCGTCCCTGTCGGTTTCCGACACGGACCGGCAGGCTTCCGACACGGGGTGGGTTATCCCGGGCGTGCGCATTTGGCGGAAGGTCGCAACAGTCCCAATTGAGGTCGCGGCATGAAAACTGCGGCAGCAGGCCGTGGATAAATTGGGCGACGTCGGGGGACTGGAACGTTGGACATGCCACACGCATCCGTGATCGAGGTCGAGTGCCGAAACGTCTGGAAGGTGTTCGGCCAGCGTCATCGCGAGGCGCTAGCTGCCGCTCGCTCGCGCGGCCTGGACCGCGCCGAGGTGCGGCGCCAGTTCGACTGCACGCTGGCGATCGCCGGCGTCAACCTCCAGGTCCGCAAGGGCGAGATCTTCTGCATCATCGGCCTGTCGGGCAGCGGCAAGTCCACGCTGGTGCGGCACGTCAACCGCCTGATCGAGCCGAGTGCCGGCGAGGTGCGCGTGGGCGGCCAGGACATCGGCAAGCTCAGCCAGAAGGCGCTGCGCCAGCTGCGCGCGCGCTCCATCGGCATGGTGTTCCAGAACATGGCCCTGCTGCCGCATCGCACGGTGCGCGACAACGTCGCCCTGGGCCTGGAGCTGCGCGGCGTGCCGCGCGACCAGCGCTACGCCCTGGCCGAGGAGAAGCTGCGCATGGTCGACCTGGAAGCCTGGGCCGACCACATGCCCAACGAGCTGTCGGGCGGCATGCAGCAGCGCGTGGGCCTGGCGCGCGCGCTGGCGGCCGACCCGTCGGTGCTGCTGATGGACGAGCCCTTCTCGGCGCTCGACCCGCTGATCCGCCGGCAGCTCCAGGAAGAGTTCATCGCGCTGTCGGCCCGCATGCACAAGACCACGCTGTTCATCACCCACGACATCGACGAAGCCATCCGCATCGGCCACCGCATCGCGATCATGCGCGACGGCGTGATCGTGCAAAGCGGCAGCGCCGAGCAGATCGTGGGGCAGCCGGCGGACGACTATGTCGCCAAGTTCGTGCAGGGCATCCCGCTGTCGGCGGCGCAGGCCCGGGGAGCGCTGTCGTGAACGCGCCCACCGAGCCCGGGCTGATGAACAGCGTCGGCACCAAGGTCAGGCTGGAGCACCTGCAGCGCTTCTGCGGCTTCAACGCGGCGCACTACCTGGCGGTGTTCGAAGGATTGGCCGGCGCGCAGCGCTCGCGCGTGCGCCTGAACTGGGCGGCGCTGCTGGGCGGCCCGTACTGGGCGGCGGCGCGCGGGCTGTGGGGCTGGTTCTGGTTGTCGTTGGTGCTCGACACGGCAGGTGCGTGTTGGGCGGTCGGTGCGCTGAGGCCGACAGCGCCGGCCGAGGGCGTTTTGGTGCTCGCCTTCGGCCGGCTGCTGATCGGCTTCGCCGGCAACTGGGCCTGCTGGCAGGCCTTCTGCACCTGGCGCGTGGGGTCGCGCTCGGCGCATCGCTTCGATGCGCTGCGCCTCGCGCTCACTGCCGCGATGACGCTGCCGGCCTTCGCGCTGGTGGTGCTGCAGGCCGCGGGCTATCCGCTGCCCGACATGGTGCGCAGCTTCCCCGCCGCGCGCACCGTGAGCATGGCCGCGCAGAACGGCATCAACGAGGCCGTGCACTGGCTCACCGTGAGCTGGGGGCCGTTCTTCGACGCGATCACGCTCGCCATCCGCGGCGTGCTCGACGCGATCGAGCGCGTGGCGCTGGCCATGCCGTGGCCGTCGCAAGTCCTTCTGCTGCTCCTGCTCGCCTGGCGTGCCGGCGGCCTGCGCGCGGCGCTGTTCGCGGGCGCAATCCTGGGCTACCTCGGCTTCTTCGGCTTCTGGGAGAAGGCCATCTCGACCATGTCGCTGGTGGCCGCCTCGGTGCTGATGTGCGTGGTGTTCGGCGTGCCGCTGGGCATCCTGTGCGCGAAGTACCGGCGGCTGAACCGCATCGCCAACCCGGTGATGGACTTCATGCAGACCATGCCGAGCTTCGTGTACCTGCTGCCGGCCATCGCCTTCTTCTCGATCGGCAAGCCGCCGGCGGTGCTGGCCACCGTGGTGTTCGCGATGCCGCCGGTGATCAAGCTCACGGCGCTGGGCATCCAGCAAGTGCCGGGCGACGTGAAGGAAGCGATGCTGGCCTTCGGCGCGAGCCCCATGCAGCTGCTGGTGAAGGCCGAGCTGCCGATGGCGACGGCGTCGATCATGACCGGCATCAACCAGAGCATCATGATGAGCTTGTCGATGGTCGTCGTCTCGGCGCTCATCGGCGCGGGCGGCCTCGGCTTCGACGTGCTGTCCGCACTGCAGCAGATGGAAAACGGCGCAGGCCTCCTCGCAGGCCTGGCGATCGTGCTGTGCGCCATGTTGCTGGACCGCCTGGTCCAGGGGCGCAACGGCGACAAGCGCAAGGGGAAGGAGTGACCGATGCGGCGCGGGCTGGCCACCCGCGCCGCGTGGGTTGGCGTTTCAATGAACCATGAGTTAGGAGGAACGGTGAAGTCGTTCAAGCACGCCCTCATCGCCGCCTGGGCAGCGGCAACAATCGGCGGCAACGCCATGGCCAAGGAAACCATCGTCATCGGCGACGTGAGCTGGGAAGCCTCGCACGCGGTGGCCAACGTGCTGAAAGTGGTGATCGAGACCCGGCTCGGCGCCGACGTGAAGATCATCCCGGCCGACCAGGCCGCGATCTTCGCCGCCATGGACAAGGGCGACGGCAGCATCGACGTGCACCCGGAGCTGTGGCTGCCGGCCCAGGCCGACCGCTACGCCAAGTTCATCGCATCGGGCTCCAAGGAGTCGGTGCTGGTCAACGACAAGCCCTACACCGGCAGCGACGGGCTGTACGTGCCCGGGTTCGTGCAGGACAAGTTCGGCGTGAAGTCGGTGCAGCAGCTCACCGACCCGAAGATCGCCAGGCTCTTCGACACCGACGGCTCCGGCAAGGGCGCGTTCTGGCCCGGGGCGCCGGGTTGGAACGGCGTGAACATCGAGCTGGTGCGGGCGAGGAGCTACGGCTACGACAAGACGATGAAGCCGTTCATCGTGTCGGATGCGGTGATGCGCGCGGAGCTGGCGAAGGCGTTCGCGACGCAGAAGCCTTTCGTCCTGTACTTCTGGGAGCCGGAAGGGCTGTTCAAGAAGTTCGACCTGCGCAAGCTGGAGCAGCCGGCGTTCGACGGCTATGCGATGGACAACAAGAAGGGCGACCCGCAGTACAAGGCCGACGGCTGCTACAAGATGGTCCAGCCGCAGGAGGCGCCGGACTGGCTGGAGAAGAGCAAGGTGACTTGCGCGTCGCCGGCCACCACCGTGCATGTGGCGTACTCCAGGTCGCTGGTGAAGCGCGCGCCGAAAGTGGCCCAGTTCCTCAAGCAGGTGAGCTTCGACCTGCCGACCTTGAACGACTGGATCCTGAAGGTGTCGGACAAGGTGGATCCGGCGGTGCTCGCCAAGGACTGGGTGGCGGCGAATCCGGAGAAGGTGAACGCCTGGTTGGCGGGGATCAAGCCGGGGTTGTGAAACCCGGCCGAGCCCATGTGGTGCGCCGCGACGGGATTCAAGGCGGCGCCGCCTTGACCGGCGGCGTGCCGGACAGCGTCTTCAGGAAAGCGACCACGTCGCGTTGCTCCGCCTCGGAGAGTTGAATCGGCTTTCGGCCTGCGCGGGAGGCCTCGCCGTGCGCGTGGCTCAGCTCCGAGTGCCCCACGGCCGCGTGCGGCGCCTGCGCATAGTGCCGAAGCACGTCCTCCAGCGAGGCGATCTGCCCGGCGTGCATGTAGGGCGGACGCAAGGCCACGTCGCGCAAGCCCGGGGTCTTGAAGGCACCTTCGAGCGACTCGTCCTGGGCGACCATGAAGCGCAGCTCGCCGCATTGCTCCGGCTTCGCATCGCTGAAGCGCCCGAGGCAGTTGAACTCGTCCTGTGCGACTTGTGCCAGCGCGGCAGCGCGCCCTCGATCCGGCCGCGACGGATCCCGTGGCGGCACCCCCGTGTTGTGGAAGTGCTGGTCGGTCAGCAGCGGCCCGTTGTGGCAGTCGATGCACTGGCCCTTGCCGATGAACAGGCGCAAGCCGCGGACTTCCTGTGCGTCGAGGGGGTTGGCGCCGGCCGCTCGTGCGCCGACCACGCTTTCGACGTAGCGGTCCATCCGCGATTCGTGGTGGCGCAGGCCCTTCTCGTAGGCCGCGATGGCCTTGCCCATGTTGGCGAACACGCGCGAAACCTTCTCGCGCGTCGCCTCGTCCAGCGCGCGCCATGCGGCCTTCTCGGGGTCGGATCCCTTGGGACCGGCATCCGGGGGCAGGTGCCCGAGGGCGGGAAGCGGGCCGAAGACCCGCTCGTAGTCCTTCGCGTAGTGGTTGGCGATCAGGTGCGCGAAGCGCAAGCGGTTGCCGCCGTGCTCAGCGCTGTCTTCGAGCGGGCCCAAGGCCTGCGACCAGAGGCTGTCCTTGCGTCCGTCCCAGAAGAGCCACGGGCTGTACGCCGCGCCGGCCAGGGGCATGGCCCTTCGCGTGCCGGTGCCGACGCCTTGCCCCACGGGGCGGCCGTCCTGGAACTGCCGGGCCGGGTCGTGGCAGCTGGCGCAGGCCACGGCCTGGTCGCGACCCAGCCGGGTGTCGAAGAACAGCCGCCGGCCCAGGTCGACCGCGGCCGGCGAGTCTTCGACCGCGTTCGACGGGTCCTTGGGAAGGGGCGGAAGCTGGCTCCATCGCAGCGATACCAGCACCGCCACTTCGTCGCGGGTCCAGCCATCGGGATGACCGCCCATCGCCAGCGCCGACGCACTCAGCGCCAGGGCGATCCACGCGAGCATGCGCATGCCAGTCGTCCTCCCGCTAGCTCTTCGACACGGCCGGAAGGGCGATCACCTTGTTGAAGGTGACCTGGTCCGCCACCCCGCCCGACTGCACGTTCAGCTTCAGCTCCCACCAGCCGGTCATGCTGAACTTCATGCCTTCGACCAGGTAGCGGCCGTCGCCCAGTTCCCGGGTGACCCGCGGCCGCGTCGGCAGGCCGTGGCCGTGCTGCGGCATGCCGCCGTCGACATCGATCCGGGCCTGCAGGACGGGCTCGCCGACGGGTGACGTGACCTTCACTTCCCACGCGTGCATCTGGTTGATGGCGATCGGCTCGGCCAGGGGCTGGATGGCCACGACGTACTTCTTCTGCGCCGTGGTGCGGGTGAGGGACAGGTCCAGGTCCGGGGGCGGGGTCATGCACCCGGAGAGGTGGATGGCGAGGACCGTCAGGACGGCTTTGCGAAACATGGTGAGAACACTCCTCGGGGCATCACGACTGCGAGGGGGTGCACAGGCAGCCCGGCTCGGCGGCGTCGCAGCCGCATCGACCGGCGCAAGCGCAAGCCGCGCTGGAGGTCGACGGCGCCGAGCCGGCGGCGCAGCCGCAGTCGCAGCTCGATCCGGGGCAATTGGCGCACTGGCAGGGGACGGTGGAAAGGACGTTCATCGAAGTTCTCCTGAAGAGGTTGAGGGTGCGGACCCGGCGGATCCGTGAGTCGAATTCTGTTCAGGCGCCTCGGTTCGGACTTGAACGAAACGGCTAATCTCATGGACTGCGGCGAGCGAGAAGGGGCGGCATTGGCTGGGCACATGCAGATCGGAACCGGAGCAGCGGCATCGCGTCGCGCGATCGCCGGCATCGGACGTGTGCTGCTGTGGAGCGGTGGCAGCATCTGGATCGGCCGCGACGCCGGGCGCGTCGAGACCCATGCGCACCACGCGATCCAGGTCGCGCTGAGCCTGGACGCAGGCTTCCTCATGAGCGAGGGCCGCGGCGAGTGGCGTGAACATCGGGGCGCCATCGTCATGCCCCATCGCAGCCATCGGTTCGACGGCTGCGGGAGCCGCATGGCCATGTTGTTCGTCGAGCCCGAGACCGCGCAGGGCAGGGCCTTGTGCGAGCGCTACGGAAGCGCCGACATCACCGACCTGGCGCACGACACGGCCCAGGCGCTCGTGCGCCCGCTGAGCGCCGCCTACGCCGCGAACGCGCCGAACGAAACTCTCGTGGCACTGGGCCAGCAGGCGGTCGCCGCACTGGTCGGGCAGATCCCCGCTGCCGGCAGCGTCGACCCGCGCATCAGCCATGCGATCGCGTGGATGCGGGCACGGCTCGAGTCACCGGTGTCGCTGAACGAGGCGGCTGCCATCGCGCACCTGTCGCCGAGCCGCTTCCGGCATCTGTTCGTGGCCCAGACCGGGGTCTCGTTTCGCGCCTACCTGCTGTGGGCCCGGGTCGAGCGGGCCGTGGCCACGGCCATGGAAGGACAGTCATGGACGGTCGCCGCACAGGACGCCGGTTTCGCCGACTCCGCGCACCTCAGCCGGACGTGTCGGCGCATGTTCGGCATCGCGCCGGCGACGCTGGTCAGGGAGTAGGCCCGGGGCCGCTCCCGCGGCCCCGGCGCCCGTCACGCCGCCATCGGCAAAACCATGTCGGGATGGCTGGGCACCGCGTAGGTCAGCGGGGCCAGCGCCGTCTCGATGCGCTGCGCCTGCGTTGCCGTCACCATCGCCAGCAGCGTCCTGCGGAACCGCGGCTCCATCACGCCGGAGACGATGTACTGCCAGCGGTAGGCCTTGAGCACGGTGTCGTGGATGCGCTGGCGCTCGCCCTCGTCGAAGCGCGACGTGGCGGTGGCGATGAAGTAGTCGGCGTCGGAGCGTGCCTGCGCCTGCAGGATGCCGTCGACCGCGCCGACCAGCGCGATCAGGTCGTCGACGGCGGCGTCGCGCTCGGCCTCCGAGAGCCTGCCGTCGGTGCGCTGCCACTCGAGCTCGTCGACCACGACGTGCTGCGACTCGTCCTTCCAGTGGAAGAGGAAGACGTCCTTCCAGAGCGCGTCGAGCTCGGGGTCGGGCTCGATGCTGCAGCGGTAGTGCGCCAGGACGAAGAGCTCGATGTGCGAGGTCAGGGCCAGCACCGACCAGCTGCTCTTGCTCAGCACTGCGGCCGCCACGTCGTTGGGCTGCGCCACGCAGGCGTAGCCGGGCGCCATTGCCGAAGCAATGGACGCTTCGATGCGGCGGAACAGCTCCTGGTGCTTGAGCTCGTCGTCGGTGAAGCGCACCAGCGCCTCGAAGGCGGCCTGGTCGCCCAGCGAGTGCTCGCGGCCCACTTCGCACATCTTGGTGCTGATGAAGCGCTCGACCAGTCCGAAGAGATTGGCGTAGGTGCGGCCCTGCACCTGGCTGAACAGCCGCTGGTCGGCGGGGGCGAGGAAGGGCAGCTCGTCGACGAGCGAGAGGCCGTCGGGCAGGAACTTCTTGCTGAAGTCGAAGCGGCGCCCGCGCATCAGGTCGCGGTCGATCTCCCAGTGGATGCGCTTGGAGGTCTCGACGACCTTGGCGTAGCGTTGGGACGGCGTGGTGGGAGCGGTGTGCATCGGGTCTGTCCTCAGTGATGGTGGTGCCGCCGAAGCGGACGGTGTGGGGTCTCCACGTCGGGTCAAACGGAAAGTCGCGAAGGAATGCGACACGACCCCCTAGTCCGTGAGGGCCAGGGCCGCGCTGGCCTCCAGATGGACGGCGATCCGATCGTTGACCTCGCCGGCGTGGGTCAGCGGCGCCATGTGGCCGGCGCCGTGAACCGTCGCGACGGTCACGTCGGGCAAGGCCTGCGCGAGCCGCTGGCAGATGCGCCTTGTGGACCGCGGCGAGCGGTCGCCGTGCAGCAGCAGCGTGGGCACGGCGATGCGCTCGACGTCGCGCAGCGACGCCGGCTCGCCCATGGCCGCGTGGAAGTCGAGCGCCACCTTGGCCAGGCGCGTCGCGAAGGCGGCCTGGCGGGCGGGCGGCATCGCCGCCCAGGCACCCGGCCCGCTCCAGTAGTCGATGAAGCGCCCGGCGCCTTCGGCCAGGTCGCCGCTGGCGAGCGAGCGCACCACCGCGGCCGCGACCGCCGAGATCTCGCCCAGCGCCGCTTCATCGTCGGCGTCGGCGGTGCGCAGCAGGTGAAAGGCCACCGGCTCGTAAAGCGTCAGCGAGCGAAGCCGCTCGCCCTGCGTGCGCGCGAGGTGCAGGGCCACCGCACCGCCGTACGAATGCCCGACCAGGTGGATCGGTTCGTCGAAGCGGTCCAGCAACGCGCCGACCAGCATCGCCTCGTGGGCGAGCGTGAACGGCCCGCGGCCCGACCATCCGCTGGTGGCGCCATAGCCGCACAGGTCGGGGGCGATCACGCGGAAGCGGGCGGCGAGCCGCTCGATCAGTGCGCGCCACTGGGCGCCGGAAGCGCCGGTGCTGTGCAGCAGCACGACGGGTTGGCCGGCTCCCGTGTCGAGGTACTCGACGCTGTTGCCGGCAATGTCCATCCGACTCAAGGTGCTCTCCTGAATGACGCGGCCGCGAGCCGCCATGCAGGGGAGATCGGAAAGCGGAAAGGAAAGGCGACATGCCGCCGACTTGGGCACGCAAGATGCCGCGACCTGTGCATCCAGCGGAGATCGAGGAGGTGATCATGTTCACTCCCGGGCGCCAGGACCTGCATCGAGCCGCCGCGCAGCGGCGGCATCCCCATCGTGCGGCAGGAATTCCCGGACGGAAATGTCTGCCAGCCTCCAGCAGCCTGGCGTGGGCGATGTCACTCGTGCTCTTCGCGGCTGCGGCGTTCGCGACGACCCTCGCCCAAGCCCAGCCCTATCAGCACGCGGTGATCTGGAACGGCACCGTCGCGACTGACCTGAACACCTTCCTCGATCAGGCCACGCGCGATGCCGGCTGGGTGCTGCTGGATGCCAGCGGAATCAACGACCGCGGGTGGATCACCGGCCAGGCGACCAACGAACTCACCGGCCAAGGGCGGGCTTTCCTGCTCGTGCCCGTGCCGGAGGCGGGAATGCATGTGCTCCTGCTGACGGGATTGGCTGCGCTGGGATGGGTGGTGGCGATCCGCCGTGGTGGCAACCAACGGAAGACCGGAGCCCCTCCCTTGCGACATGTCAGCCTCATGCTTGCCTTGAGACGGAAGGAGTCATCCATGCACCGCAATTCAGTGCCGTACGTTGTTGCAGCCATCGTGTTCGGCTTGTTGTGTGCGCCAGACGCTGACGCCTCGACAAGCTCAGAGCTCGACGCACTTCAACCTTTCATCCGCAACGCCATCGTCCATCCTGATGGAAGCGGTGGCCTCGTCACGGAGACGAGCTCAGCGCCGCCGCTCAGCTTCCGCGGAGGGGGCGCAGATGTTGTCACCTGGGCCTTTACGGCGCCGCGCCCCAATGTGCACTCGGCAGTGATTCCGTACGACGTTTCATTTTCCGAGGGGTCGTCAACCTTGGACTACTGGTTCGCAGTCGTCGGTGCGTCTGCTGGCGAATCCGTTCCCGTGCTGCTGACGACGGTCATTGCTGCAAGACGAGACAGCGAGGACAGTCAGTCCAGGGCGGTGCTCGACATCGGTGAAGGGGTCAATCCGGGCGGCGTGCAGACCGGCACATTCCATGAGCAGCTGACCTGCTCACAAACCAGTGCTTGTACCTTCGGCGAGTTCAGTTCGATCAGGCTCAGAAACGAGCCCATCACCATCCTCAGCTCGACTGAGGCCGATGCACACATCTATCAGGTGTCCGTATCCACGTTTGCACAGTCATTTGGCGGTGGCGTCGGGTCGGCATTTGTCGACCCCATCCTCTTCCAAATCGACCCGGGATTTCCTGGACACGATGAGTTCTCCTTGGTGTTCAGCGCCGGTGTCAGGAATGAAACGCCTCCGCCGATCATCGAGGTGCCGGAACCCAGCGAAGCTGTGCTGCTGCTCGCGGGCCTCTTGGCGCTGTTCGGACTCCTGGGACGCAAGCCGGGCGGAACGACGTAAGCGTCCGGCAAACCCGTCTTGATGCGGCCGGGCGACACGAGGCTGCCGCGCCGAGATCAGCCCGTTGCGTTTCGCTGCGCGCCTCCTGCATTTCATCGTGCCGCGGCGACGGTTCGTCGAAAGGCCATGGCAGGCGGGCAGCGGATGCCGCACGATGCGGCCGACGTCCGCAAAGGAGTTCACATGCTCGTACGCATCCTTGCCCTGTGCGCGGCCCTGGCGCTTCCCGGGTCGGCGATGGCCGGCTCCAAGTCGCTCGACCAGGGCGCCGATCGTTTCGTGGTCGGGGGATCGGTCCGCGTCTTCGACCCGGTGGCCGGCGACCTGATCGCTGCCGGCGGGAAGGTCGATGTCAATGCCGCGGTGAACGGCGATGCCGTCGTGGGCGGCGGCGACGTGCGCATCGGCGGCGCGGTGGGCCAGTCGCTGTACACAGGCGGCGGCAACGTGACGCTGGACGGCGCGGTGGCCCGAAACGTGCGCGTGGCCGGCGGGCGCATCGAGCTCGGCCCCAGGGCCGTCGTCTCGGGCAACCTCAGCGCCGCGGGCGGCCGGGTGCACCTCGAAGGCACGGTGAAGGGCTACGTGCAGGCCTCGGGCGGACGCCTGCTGATCGATGGCGCGGTCGACGGCGACGTGGTGGCACGCTCGGGCGCCGTGGAACTGGGCCCGAAGGCGCGCATCGGCGGCAAACTGCGCTACGCGAGCCACCGCGAGCTCAAGCGCGACCCGGCCGCGCAGGTGACCGGCGGGGTCGAGGTCATGCCGATGGTCGGGCGGCCAGGCGAAGCCCCGGAGCGCCGCACGGTGGCGCGCACGGGCCGCTGGCTCTGGACGGCAGGACTCGTGCTGACCGCGATCGTGCTCGTGGCCGCGATGCCGGCCTTCACGACACGCGTGGCGACGACCTTGCGCACACGCGCCGGCACGAGCTTGCTGGCCGGCCTCGTCGCGCTCGTGTGCATTCCCGTGGCGGCCGCCGTCCTTCTGATCACGGTGATCGGCATCCCGTTGGCGCTGATCGCGTTGCTGCTCTATCTAGCGCTGCTGCTGGTGGGCTACACGATGACGGGCATTGCGGTCGGCGATTGGGTGCTGGCGCGTCATGCCGGGGCGAATGTGGCAGCGATGGGACGACGTGTCCTCGCCGCGGCGCTGGCGGTGCTCGTGATTGCACTGCTGGGACGCGTGCCCTGGGTCGGCTGGCTGGTGTCGTTCGCGGCGTTGATCGCGGGGGTCGGGGCCCTGGTGATGCAAGCAAGGCGGGCACCTGCGCAGGCGGTGCCGGCCGCACCGTGAGAAGCGGCAACGCAGCGCGCCCTCTGCCTGCGCTTGCATGCTGCGAATCTGTGTATATACTGAACTGAATGGTTCAGTATAGCCAAGCCCGATGGACGAAAGAAGAGACAGTGAGCCCACCCCCATGAAGAACCGCACGAGCGTGGAACGGAAGTCCGAGCGTGAGCTGGTCGTGACGCGAATCTTCGACGGTCCGGCGCGCCTCGTGTTCGAGGCGTGGACCCGGCCCGAGCTGTTCATGCGGTGGTGGGCACCGAAGTCGACCGGCGTCCCCCTGCTTTCCTGCGAAATGGATGTTCGTGTCGGCGGCAGGTACCGCCTCGAGTTCGGCCACGAGGCTTCGAAGTCGATGGCGTTCTTCGGCAGGTACCTCGAAGTGACACCGCACTCGCGCCTCGTCTGGACCAATGACGAAAGTGACGACGGGTCGGTCACCACGGTGACCTTCGAGGAACGGGGTGGCAAGACGCTGCTGGTCTTGCACGAGCTCTATCCATCGAAGGAAGCGCTCGACGATGCCATCGTCGGGATGGAGGGCGGGATGCCCGAGCAGTTCGAGCAACTGGACGAGCTTCTCGTCACCCTGGGCGGCGCGAGGGCGGGACGGTCATAAGTCGGCCGCGCTCATCGCACCGCCTCCCACCACGGTGTCGACGCAAACGCGCTGTTCACGTCCACCCACTCGCCCAGCCGGGGCGTGACCAGCTCGGCGCCGGTCCGACGTGCTTCGGCGACGGCGCGGCGAATCGGCTCGTCCCAGTCGTGATACGCGAGATTGAACGTGGACCAGTGCACCGGGAACATGCGCTTCGCGCGCACGTCGCGGCTCACCCGCACGGCATCCTCCGGCGTCATGTGGATGTCGACCCAGGCGGGGCCGGGACCATAGGCACCGATCTTGATGAAGGCGATGTCGAAGGGTCCGAGCCGCGAGCCGATCTCCTGGAAGAGCGGCGAGTAGCCCGTGTCGCCGCTGTAGAAGAAGCGGTGCTGCGGACCGATCACCGACCAGCTCGACCACAAGGTCGCACTGCGATCGCGCAGACCGCGCCCCGAGTAGTGGCGGCTGGGCGTGCAGGCGAATTCAACGCCGCCGAGCGTCCGCTTCTCCCACCACGTCAGCTCCTCGATCTGCGCCGGCGGCACGCCCCAATGCTCGAGATGCGCGCCGACGCCCAGCGGGACGAAGAAGCGTGAGCCGCGCGCCGCCAGGTGGCGCACGGTGTCCATGTCCAGATGGTCGTAGTGATCGTGCGAGATGAGCACGGCGTCGATCGGCGGAAGGTCGGACAGCGCGATCGGCGGTGAATGGAATCGCCGCGGCCCGACGGGCAGGGGAGAGACGCGCTCGGCGAACACGGGATCGAGGAGCACGCGCAGCCCGTCGAGCTCGATGTAGGTGCTGGAATGGCCGATCCAGAAGGTGCGCAAGCCGCTGCGCGACGGCGCTGCGGCCAGCGCAGCCTTGTCGACGGCCAGCACCGGCAGCGGCGATGGAGGCTCGCGCACCTCGTTGCCGGAAAACTGGCGAACGATGTAGTCGCCGAGCGCGGCGATGCCGGTCGGTGCCTCGGGCTGGAGGTTGACGAAGCGGCCATCGCGGTACTGGGGATGGGCCTTGGCGCGCTCCAGCCGTGCACCGCTCATGCGCGCGCCGAATTGCGGCTGCGACAGCACGACCCAAGCGGTCGCGGCGAGCAGTGCAACGAGCGCCGCCAGTACGATGCCGGACCACACAAGCCAGCGGGGAATCCTGAATCTCATTGGATGTCGGTTTCGCAGGTCGCACGCAGGGTAACTGGTCGCGCGCTGCGTCTCAAGGCGGCCATGAGCGGTCCCTCATGAACGATCGCTCGCCGAATCTCCGTTCGCCCTGAGCTTGTCGAAGGGCTGCGTGGCAGTCCACATCCCGTTCAGACTGAGGTATCGAAGTCGGACGCGTCAGTAGGCAAGTGCCGGTAACGCCCCAGTCACGGCGACCCCGTAAAACGACTTGCCCGTGCGGCGCAGCATGCCGTCTCGGGGGAACCGTCGGGGGTCGCCCATGAACGTATCGCCTCTCTGCAGGATCGTCGGCGCATCGTTGTTCGGCCTGGCGATGCAGGCCGCGGTGGCGCAGAGTCGTCCGCCCACCACCGAGCAGCTCGGCAGGGACCCGGGCGCGCTGCGCCAGGAGGCCGAGCAGCAGCGGGCCCAGCAACAGCGCGACCAGCAACGGCAGAGCCAGCAGCAGGCCGATCAGCAGTACAACGACACGCTGCGCCAGCAGCAGTCGCGCGCCGCCGGCGACATGGCGCAAGCCGAGGCGGTGCGGCGGACCTGGCAGCAGCGTCCGCCGCTCGCGCCGGAGAAGAACCCGCTGCTGGGCCGCTGGGAATCGCTCGGCGCCGGCCAGCGCAAGAACGGCGCGCCCGGCATCTCGCCCGAGATGGCGCAGCTCGCCAACGCCTTGATCGGGGGCCTCACCGGCGGCCTGTGCGATTCGATGCTCGGCCGCGGCACGATCGAGTTCCGCCCCGCGGGCGTGGTCGCGATCGGCAGCGACGGCCGCGAGCGGCCGATGTACCGCGCCGAGTACCGCGGCGGCGGCTCCCGCGTCGTCGTCCTGCCGCAGGGCGGCACGACCTTCACGCACATGATCATCGACTTCGACGGTGCCGACCGCGCGACCGTCGCCGCCGTCGGCTGCGGCCTCGCACGCGCGGGGGGCGGCGGCACGGCGATGGCGGCGATGACGAACACCTCTCGCAGCGCGCAAGCCGCCGCACAAGGGGCCCAATTCGGCGGCTCGTGGGACACGAAGTGGGGCGATGGCCAGGCCGTGCTCGACCTGATTCAGACCGGCGCCGAGGTCACCGGGACCTACGCCGGCACCAGCCAGGGCAAGGTGACTGGGAGGATCGCCGGCAAAGTCTTGACCGGCCGTTGGACGGGCAGTGCTCCCGACGACAAGGGTGGCTTCGTGCTGAACTTCAGCGCGGACGGCAAGAGCTTCACCGGCACCTGGGGCACCGGTACCTCGCGGAACAACGGCGGACCTTGGGTCGGCGCCCGCAAGTAGCGGCCACCGGGGGATTCGCTCGCAGCTCGTAGCCCGGATGCAATCCGGGGTGCGCCGACGTTCGCGAGCCCCGGATTGCATCCGGGCTGCCAAATCGTCGCGTGGTACTGCATGAGATGTCGTCCGCAACCACAGAGGCACAGAGAAATTCAATGACGCCACTTGCTGACGGGCAGCTTCGCAAGCGGCCGCAGTTGCCCAAGGCCTGGCTGGTTGGCTAGATGGCCTGCCCGCCTGACACCTCGATGCGCTGGGCGTTGACCCAGCGGTTGTCCGCCGAAAGCAGGCTCGCCACCATGGGCCCTATGTCGTCGGGCACGCCGGCCCGGCCCAGCGCCGTCATGCCGGCGAAGAGGTGGTTGACCTCCGCGTTGTCGCGCACGGCGCCACCGCCGAAGTCCGTCTCGATGGCGCCCGGCGCCACCGCGTTGACGGCGATGCCGCGGGCGCCCAGCTCCTTGGCGAGGTAGACAGTCAGCACCTCCACGGCCCCCTTGACCGCCGCGTAGGCACCGTAGCCGGGGAAGGACACACGAGTCAGGCCCGAGGACAGGTTGACGATGCGACCGCCGTCGGCCAGCAGCGGCAGCAGCGCCTGCGTCAGGAAGAACACGCCCTTGAAGTGGACGTTGACGAGGCCGTCGAACTGCGCCTCGGTCGTGTCGGCGACGAGGGCGTAGTCGCCGTGGCCGGCGTTGTTGACGAGATGGTCGAAGCTGTCGCGCGACCAGGTGTCGCGCAGCACGCTGCGCAGCCGCTCGGCGAAGGCCGCAAAGCTTGCGACGTTGCCCACGTCCAGCGGCAAGGCGACGGCCTGGCGGCCCAGCGCGCGGATCTCGGCGACGAGGGCCTCGGCCGCGTCGGTACGGCTTTTGTAGGTGACGATGACATCGCCGCCGCGGCGGGCCAGGTGCAGGGCGGTGTTGCGGCCGAGACCGCGGCTGGCGCCGGTGATGAGGCTGAGGGTGGTCATGAATGGCTCCTGTGAACGAAGGCCTTCATGCTCGTCTTGAGCATGGGATCCTGGTTACCGGAAGCTCGCCATCGCTTGCCTGATCCTGCTTTTTCGACTGCCTGGCTCGCCCGCGCTGTAGGCTTGAGGCCATGAATGACTTGCTCGATGCTGTCCGCCGCCACGCCGATGCGCAGGCCGACGCCCATGGCATCGCCCGCACGGCCATCCCCGGCCTGACGACGGTGCGCGCCACCGCGCCGAGCGGCCTGGTCTACGCGATCTCGCGGCCGCTGGTGGCCCTGGTCGTGCAGGGCCGCAAGCAGGTGACGCTCGGTGCGCAGGTGCTGGACTTCTCGGCCGGCGAATCGCTGCTGATCACCGCCGACGTACCGACCGTCAGTCAGATCACGCGTGCCACGCTGGCCGTGCCCTACTACTCGCTGGTGTTGGAGCTGGACGCCGCCCTCATTGCCGAGCTGGCCGGGCAGATGCAGGCGGCCACGGCTGGCAAGGTTGCGCCGGTGCGCATGCTGCCGACCGACGCCGAGGTGGCGAGCGCGGCGCTGCGTCTGCTGAGATTGCTGGCAAGGCCCGAGGCGCTGCCTGTGCTGCAGGCCACGCTGCTGCGCGAGGTGCACTACTGGCTGCTGGCCGGCAGGCACGGCGCCGCCATCCGCCAGCTCGGCTGGCCCGGCGGCCATGCCGAACGCATCGGCCGCGCGGCAGCGCTGCTGCGCGCGGAGTTCTCAAAGCCATGGGGGGTGAAGCAACTGGCCGACGTGGCCGGCATGAGCGCATCGGCCTTCCATCGCCATTTCCGCGCGACGACGTCGCTGTCGCCGCTGCAGTTTCAAAAGCAGCTGCGCCTGATCGAGGCGCGGCGGCTGATGCTGGCCGAAGGGCTGAGCGCCAGCAGCGCCGCCTTCACCGTTGGCTACGAGAGCGTGCCGCAGTTCACCCGCGAATACGGCCGCCTGTTCGGCCAGCCACCGGTCCGCGACGTGGCGGCTGCGCGCCTCAGCGCCCACGCGGCGTGAGCTGGCCTTCGAGCTGATGACGTCCTTGCCCCCCCACCGATGCCGAGGCAAGAAATCACACCCGCAACGCGCGCACGACGATCAGTGTTGTGCCGACATCAAAGGTCGTCGATTTCCCTGTGTGTAGACGCAATCGCGTGGCCTAGACTCGCGCGCTGTCCGGTCCCGGAGGGATGCGCCGGACATTCGTTCAACACGCACAACACAAGGGGTAGATCACCGTGCTCGTTCGATACGGAAGGCTTGTTGTCGCAAGCCTCGTGGGAGGTGCGTTGCTTGCAGGGTGCGCGACCGAGTCGTCGCGGACCGTGGAAGTGGCGAAAGTGCAGTCGGCCGCGGCGCCCTACACCGGCACGCGCGTGCCGATCGCGGTGGGCAAGTTCGACAACCGCTCCAGCTACATGCGCGGCGTCTTCTCGGACGGCGTCGACCGCCTGGGCAGCCAAGCCAAGACGACGCTGGTCGCCCACCTGCAGCAATCGCAGCGCTTCGCGGTACAGGACCGGGACAACCTTGCCGAGACCGGGCAGGAAGCCAAGATCCAGGGCGCGTCGCAGCAATTGCGCGGCGCGTCTTTCGTGGTGACCGGCGACATCACCGAATTCGGTCGAAAGGAAGTCGGCGACCACCAGTTCTTCGGCGTCCTGGGCCGCGGCAAATCCCAGATCGCCTATGCCAAGGTGACCCTCAACATCGTCAACAGCCTGAGCTCCGAAGTCGTGTTCTCGGCGCGCGGCGCGGGCGAGTACGAGTTGTCCAACCGTGAGGTACTGGGCTTCGGCGGCACCGCCGGATACGACGCCACGCTCAACGGCAAGGTGCTGGACCTGGCCATGCGAGAGGCGGTCAACAACCTGGTCGCGGCCAGGGATGCCGGCCAGTGGGGACAGGAGGTGCGTCGATGAACGCGCTGCCATGCATGCGCCGCATCGCCTGGGTCGCGGCCATTCTCGCGTTGGCCGGCTGTGCCAACGCGCCCAAGCCCCTCTACATGTGGGAAGGCTTTCCGCGCCAGCAGTACGACGTGCTGCTGCGCGAGGGCGCCAGCCCCGAGGCGCAGATCCAGGCCATGGAAGCCCATGCCGAGAAGGCACGCGCCGCCAATGCGGCCCTGCCGCCCGGGTTCCGGGCGCACCTGGGCATGCTGCACCTGGCCACCGGCAACGCCGGGGCCGCGCGCCAGATGTGGCAGGCCGAGAAGGTGGCCTTCCCTGAATCGTCGGCGTACATCGACTCACTGCTCAAGCGGCTGGATGCAGGCAACCAGCGCGCCTCGAAGGGGAACCCGGCATGATCCGCGCTCTCGGACTGACCACGCTGGTCGGCTCGCTCTTGTTCATGGGTGGCTGTGCCACCAAGGCCCCGCCGTACGACTACTCGGCGTTCCAGAAGGCGAAGCCGACCACGCTGCTGGTCATGCCGCCGCTCAACGAGTCGCCCGATGTCAAGGCGACACCGAGCGTCTGGTCGCACGCCACGCGGCCCCTGTCGGAGGCCGGGTACTACGTCCTGCCCGTCACCCTGGTGGACGAGACGCTGAAGCAGAACGGCATCCAGACCGCGGCCGACGCACAGGACATTCCGTACCCGAAGCTGCGCGAGGTCTTCGGCGCCGACGCC
Organism: Piscinibacter sp.; assembly: GCA_036377015.1. Lineage (GTDB taxonomy): Bacteria > Pseudomonadota > Gammaproteobacteria > Burkholderiales > Burkholderiaceae_C > Albitalea. Next base: position 19,882 of record DASUZE010000057.1, read on the forward strand.
GCGGTCTATATCAAGGTGAGCCGCTACGGCACGAGCTACAAGGTCGTGGACAGCGAGACCCGCGTGGACGTCGAAGCCCGCATGGTCGACCTGCGCACAGGACAGGTCCTGTGGAACGGCAAGGCGTTCGCGACCTCGGCGGAGCAACAGCAGCAGAACCAGGGGGGCCTCGCGGGGCTGCTCGTCGCCGCGATCGTCAAGCAGATCATCGGCACGACGACCGATGCGGCCTATGGGTTTGCCGGCACGGCACAGGTGCGACTGCTCGGCGCGCCGCGCTACAACGGCGTGCTGCCCGGGCCGCGTTCGCCGCTTTACGGTCAGCCGGTGACGTCGCAGTAGCGAACGGGGCTGAGGGTCAGGTCTTTGCCTTTGAATCAGGCAAGGCGCAAGGCCTGACCCCGGCCATCGTTGGATTGCCTTCGGGCTACCCAATGGCTTCGTGGCAGTGGATGAGGCGTTGTCCGTAGCCACGGGGCCACAGGGGCACAGAAAAATCGTCGGTCAGCGGTCGGCCATGAGCGGTCCTTGCCGCCGCCTTCACGGCGTTGCCGTCGCGTGCCATGCAGGCTTGGACGGCCCGGCGGTTGGTCTTCATCTGCGGCGTGCGAAGAGACCGACCAGTGTCGCCATCAGCCAAGCGACGCCCGCATCGAGCATGGCTGCCTTGGTCGTGACGGCTTGAATCGGGTCGGGCTTGCGTTTGACAGGCAGTTCGACTGCGGCGAGTCCAAAGCGGGCAGCGTGTTGGCGAACGAGCTGGCGTGGCAACGTCACGAGCAGATCGCTGTGCGCAACGTGCTCCAACGCCACCATGAAAGACGGCGCGGTCAAGGCGACGCGGCGTTTGCGACCGCGCTTGCGCAGCGCCTCGTCGACGAAGCCATGTGGGTCTGCGCTGGACGAAACCAGCAAATGGTTCGCCGCGCAGAAGTTCGCCTCGGTCGGATCGCGCGCGAAGGGGTGCCCCTTCCTCATCGCCACGACAAAGTCCTCGTCGTAGAGCCATTGCGCCTCGAAGCGGGGGGGCAGCTCGCTGATCGGCAGGAGTGCGACGTCCACCTCGCGCTGCTCGATCTGGTGAAGACACTGCCCCCACGGGTTGTCCGTCAACCTGTCGCGCGGTTGGGGCATCAGGTGTATCAGACCGATGTCGACCCCTGGCGCCACGGTGCCGAGGCGCTTCAACACAGACGTTGCCGTCGACGCCAGCACCGCATCGGGTGCGCCGATGACGAAACGGCGGCTGCTTGTGGCCGGATCGAATGGCACCGCTGTATGCAGCACGCTTTGCACCAACGACAAGATCTCGGCGATCGGTGCGCGCAGCGCCAACGCACGCGCCGTCGGCACGATGCCCTTCGGTGTTCTCAGGAACAACGGGTCGTCGAGCAGCCGGCGCAGGCGAGCGAGACCATGGCTGACCGCCGACGAGGTCAGCCGCAGTCGATCGGCAGCGCGCCCGACGTTGCCTTCCTCGAACACCACATGAAACAGCACGAGCAGGTTGATATCGACCCGTGCCAGATGAGAAGGATTCAGCATGTCGGTGAAAACATACCACTGGATTCACCGGGCGCAACGGCCCACCATTGCTCAATCCAACCACCCCGATCTGGAGACGAACCAGTGTCAAAGCCCACATCGAACACCACGAGACGCGCGGCGCTGGCGGCGCTCGCCATGCCGCTGGCGGCCGGGTCTGCCGTCAACACCGACGCCATAGCCGAAGTCGTCACGCTGGCCGCCGAGAAGAACGCAGCCTTCATGCGCGGAGACATGGAGCGTTGGTCGAGGCTGGTGCGAATTGCACCTGACTTCACATTGATGCAGCCATTTGGCGGACCGGCCAGCCACGGGTTCGACGCGAGTCCGCAGCGGCTGGCCGAGATGAGCCGCTACTTCCGCAATGGCAAAACCAAGCTGGAGGTCGCGCAGACCTATGCTTCGGGCGAACTCGTTGTTCTCGTCATGATCGAGCGGCAGACGGGACAAGTCGGCGGTCTGCCCGAGCAGGATTGGTCACTGCGCGTCACGGAGGTCTATCGCAAGGTCGCTTCGGAGTGGGAATTCGTGCATCGGCATGCAGACGCGCTGGTCCATCGAATCTCGCTCGGGCAATTGTCGGCGCTGGCTCGTGGCGCCTGGTGTGAGCGGCAATCAGGGTGAGCGCACAGCGCTCCATCCAGCATCGAGTCGACGTGTCGACACTCCTGCTGTCGCGATCGTGGGCCTAAGCCCAACCTGCGAGTGTCCGCCGGCATTGCTCGAGGGACCCTTCGGTCCACACATGCACGCAGACGTGCGGCACTGGCCCGCCCACGCAGGCAACCCACCTCTACGAAGCCGAAACGACCTCGTCGCCGCTGACCCGCGTCGAACCCTTCGGTGCCGTCACCTTGGCCACCCGATCCCCACTCGGCGTCACGCCAAACCTCGTCCGATACGCCCGGGAAAAATACGACGCCGACTCGAACCCGCACGCCACGCTCACCTCGACGATGCTCATCTGCGTCTGCTGCAACAACCGGCGCGCCTGATCCAGCCGCAAGCGCAAATAGAAGTTCGACGGCGTGTCCCCGAGATGCAGCTTGAACAAGCGCTCCAGCTGCCGACGCGTCACACAAACCGCCTCCGCCAGCTCATCCACCGACAGCGGCGCCTCGGTGTGCAACTCCATCGTGTTCAACACCTGCGTGATCTTCTTGTTGCACACCCCATACCGCATCCCGATCTGCATGCGCTGGTGGTCGGACCGTTGACGAATCCGCCCCTGCACGAACTGCTCCGACACCTGCACCGCCAGCTCGCTGCCGTGCTTGCGCGCGATGAGGTGCAGCATCATGTCGATCGACGCCGTGCCGCCGGCACAAGTGATGCGCCGCTCCCCGACCTCGTACAGCTCCTGCGTCACCACCGGCCCGGGATAGCACTCGATGAAGGCCGGAATCGCCTCCCAGTGCATGGTGATGCGCTCCTTGCGAAGGAGCCCGGCCGCAGCCAGGTTGAAGCACCCGCTGTCGATCGCCCCCAGCACCGCACGCCGCTGATCCAGCCGGTGCAGCCACGCTGACAGCTCCGTCGTGTGGTGGTCCAGCGGATTGAACCCCGCCACCACGAACACGCACGACGCCTCGCTCACCTGTGCGATCGCCTGGTCCGCCATCAGCGCGATCCCGTCGCTCGCAGCCACCGGAAGCCCGTCCACGCTCACGATGTGCCAGCGGTACGAATTCGGCCGAAACCGGTTCGCGACCCGCAAGGGCTCCAGCGCCGAGACGAACCCCAGCATGGAGAACTTGGGCAGCAGCAGGAAGTGAACGTCTTCTGCAGCATCGGTCGGGCGAAGGTTCATGGGCGCATCCTGGTCGCGGCAGTTCAATTTTGTGTCGCTGAAATGCGCGGGGTCCAGGGGGCGCGGGGCTATCGTTTTCACGTAGACCACAGGAAGGACCCGCCTTGAACAACGAAGTCATCGTGACCTGCGCCGTCACCGGCGCAGGCGACACGGTGGGCAAGCACCCCGCCATCCCCGTCACACCCCGCCAGATCGCCGACGCCGCCATCGAGGCCGCCAAGGCCGGCGCGACCGTGGCGCACTGCCATGTGCGCGACCCGCGCACCGGCCGCGGCAGCCGCGACCCCGCGCTGTACCGCGAGCTGGTCGATCGCATCCGATCCTCGGGCGTCGACATCATCGTGAACCTCACCGCCGGCATGGGCGGCGACCTGCAGATCGGCGCCGGCGAGCGGCCGATGGAGTTCGGCGAGGCCACCGACCTGGTCGGCGGGCTCACGCGGCTGGTGCATGTCGAGGAGCTGCTGCCGGAGATCTGCACGCTCGACTGCGGCACGCTCAACTTCGGCGACGGCGACTTCATCTACGTTTCCACGCCCAACCAGCTGCGCGCCGGTGCCCAACGCATCCAGGCCCTGGGCGTGAAGCCGGAGCTGGAGGTCTTCGACACCGGCCACCTCTGGTTCGCCAGGCAGATGCTCGCCGAAGGCCTGCTCGACGCGCCGCCCTTGTTCCAGCTCTGCCTGGGCATCCCCTGGGGCGCGCCGGCCGACACGACCACCATGAAGGCCATGGTCGACAGCCTGCCGCCGGGCGCCATCTGGGCCGGCTTCGGCATCGGCCGCATGCAGATGCCCATGGTCGCGCAGGCCGTGCTGCTGGGCGGCCACGTGCGCGTGGGGCTGGAGGACAACCTCTGGCTCGACAAGGGCGTGCCGGCGAGCAACGGCTCGCTGGTCGAGCGCGCGGTCGAGCTGATCTCGCACATGGGCGCGCGGGCGCTGACGCCGGCCGAGGGGCGCGCCAGGCTGGGCCTCAAGAAGCGCGGCTGATCCCATGGCCTACCTCACCGAATTGAAGACCTTCGCCGCGATCGGCACCGGCGTGATCGGCGGCGGCTGGGTGGCGCGCGCCCTGGCCCACGGGCTCGACGTGACTGCCTGGGACCCCGCACCGGGCGCCGAGGCCACGCTGCGCGAGACCGTCGCCAACGCCTGGCCCGCGCTCGCGCAGCAGGGGCTGGCCGTGGATGCGTCGCCCGCGCGGCTGCGCTTCGCCGACAGCGTCGAGGCCTGCGTGGCGCAGGCCGACTTCATCCAGGAAAGCGCCCCCGAGCGCGAAGACCTGAAGCTGCGCCTGCACGCGCAGGTCAGCGCGGCGGCGCGCCCCGAGGCGCTGATCGCGTCATCCACCTCGGGCCTGCTGCCCTCCGACTTCTATGCCGACGCGCGGCATCCCGAGCGTTGCCTGGTCGGCCATCCGTTCAACCCGGTGTACCTGCTGCCGCTGGTGGAGGTGGTGGGCGGGCGCCGGACCGCACCCGACGCGATCGCGGCGGCGCAGCAGGTCTACACCGCGCTGGGGATGCGCCCGCTGCACGTGCGCCACGAAGTGCCCGGCTTCATCGCCGACCGCCTGCTCGAGGCCTTGTGGCGCGAGGCGCTGCACCTGGTCGACGACGGCGTCGCGACCACCGCCGAGATCGACGACGCGATCCGCTTCGGCGCGGGGATCCGATGGTCCTTCATGGGCACCTTCCTCACCTACACCCTGGCCGGCGGTGAGGCGGGCATGCGGCACTTCATGTCGCAGTTCGGGCCGGCATTGAAGCTGCCGTGGACGCACCTGCCGGCGCCGGAGCTCACCGAGACGCTGATCGACCGCGTGGTGGAGGGAACGTCGGCGCAGCAAGGCGAGCGCGACATCCGTGCGCTGGAGCGCTATCGCGACGATTGCATCCTCGGCGTGCTGAAGGCGGTGCGCGAGGCGAAGGCGCGGCATGGATTGCGCTTCGAGGATTGAGATGGAGGACCACGCCTGCGAGGTGCGTGCGGAATGGGTCGACTACAACGGCCATTTGCGCGACGCCTGCTACGCCCTGATCTTCAGCCACGCGATCGACGGGTTGATGGACGAGATCGGGCTGGATGCGGCGGGTCGTGCTCGACACGGCAGCAGCCTGTACACGGTGGAGACGCACATCCGCTACCTGCACGAGGTGCGCGGGGGAGAGCGGGTGAGGGTACAGACGCGGGTGGTGTCGCACGATGCCAAGCGGCTGCGCGTGGCGCAGGCGATGTTCGGGCAGCACAGCGTCGAGCCGGTGGCCACGGCGGAGCAGGTGCTTTTGCATGTGAGCATGGAGGGGGCCAAGGTTGTGCCGTTTCCTGAGGCGGTGAGGAAGGCGCTGGGTGTGACCGTGGACGACCCCGGGTTGCACCCGGGCTACGAGGCATGAGGGATCTCTCCGGTCAACATGGCGTCGTCACGCCGTACGAGGGTCTTGGCCATCGCCGCTGGGACCCTGCCGTCCCCGTCCCCGCCCCGCTGTGCGTGCACCAGACACCGGTCAAGCCCGAATGGGTCGACTACAACAAGCACATGAGCGAGTCGTGCTACCTGCTCGTGTTCGGCGACAACTCCGACGCCTTCTTCCGCTGGTTCGGCATCGACGAGGCCTATCGCGCGAGCGGCCGCTCGTTCTTCACCGTCGAGACGCACCTCCACTACCTGCGCGAGGCGATGGAAGGCGACCCGCTGCGCCTGACCTACCAGCTGCTCGACCTGGACCGCAAGCGCGCCCATGTCTTCCAGGGCATGCACCACGCCGGCACCGGCGAGCTGCTGGCCACCGCCGAGCAGATGCTGCTGCATGTGGACATGAACAGCGGCCGCTCGGCGCCGCTGCCGCCCGAGTTGTACGAGCGGCTGCTCGCCATCCGCGCGTCGCATGCCGCGCTGCCCGTGCCGACGCAGGTCGGCCGAACGATCGGCATCCGCCGCCACTCCGCCTGACACACCTGACACGCGCCATGGACTTCGCCCTCAGCGACGAGCAGCAGATGATCGTCGACACCGTTCGCCGCTTCGTCGAGAACGAGCTCTACCCGCACGAGGCCCTGGTCGAGAAGCTCGACGAGGTGCCCGACGAGCTGGCCCGGCAGGTCCGCGCCAAGGCCATCGCCGCCGGCCTGTACGCGGCCAACATGCCGGAAGCGCTCGGCGGTGCCGGCCTCGACAACGTGAGCATGGCCTTGATGGAGCGCGAGCTCGGCCGCGCGTCGTTCGCCCTGCAGATGCTGGTGGCGCGTCCCAGCAACATCCTGCAGGCCTGCAGCGCCGCGCAGGCGCAGGTCTACTTGCTGCCCGCGATCCGCGGCGAGCGCCACGACTGCCTGGCGATGACCGAGCCCGACGCCGGCTCCGACGTGCGCTCCATGCAGACCCGCGCCGTGCGCGACGGCGAGCACTACGTCATCAGCGGCACCAAGCACTTCATCAGCCATGCGGACAGCGCCGACTTCATCATCCTGTTCGCCGCCACCGGCGTCGAGGAGACGCCGCGCGGCAGCAAGAAGCTGATCACCGCCTTCCTGGTCGACAAGGACACGCCCGGCCTCGAAGTACGCCGAGGGCCCGCCTGCGTGTCGCACCGCGGCTACCACCAGTGCGAGCTCTTCTTCGACCAGTGCCGCGTGCCGTCGGCGCAGCGCCTGGGCGAGGAAGACAAGGGCTTCGCGCTGATGGGCGATTGGCTGGGCGCGAGCCGCCTCACCGTCGCCGCCACCAGCGTCGGCCGCGCGCGCCGGGTGCTCGAGATGAGCACCGAATGGGCGGCGACGCGCCAGCAGTTCGGCCAGCCCATCGGGCAGTTCCAGGGCACCGGCTTCAAGCTGGCCGACATGGCCACCGAGCTCGAAGCCGCCGAGCTGCTCACGCTGCAGGCCGCCTGGAAGCTGGACCACGGCCGCATGACCGACCAGGACGCGGCCATGGCCAAGCTCTTCGCCTCCGAGGCGCTGGCGCGCATCACCGACCATGCGGTGCAGATCTTCGGCGGCATGGGGCTGATGAGCGAGCTGCCCGTCGAGCGCTTCTGGCGCGACGCGCGGGTCGAGCGCATCTGGGACGGCACCAGCGAGATCCAGCGCCACATCATTGCGCGCTCGCTGCTGCGGCCGCACGGCGCATGAGCGCCGAGGCCGTGCAGGGTGCCCCAATGAGCCGGCGCGCGAACCTGCAGCGGCTGCTGGCGCCGCGCCACGTCGCGGTGTTCGGCGGGCGGCCCGCTGCGGAGGTCGTGCGCCAATGCCGGCGCGTCGGCTTCGAAGGCGAGATCTGGCCGGTGCACCCGCGCCACGACAGCGTCGAGGGCCTGCGCTGCTGGCGCAGCGTGGCCGATCTGCCGGCGCCGCCCGACGCAAGCTTCATCGCCTTGCCGCGCGAGGCGAGCATCGAGGTGGTGGCTGCGCTGGCGCAGCGCGGCGCCGGCGGGGCGGTGTGCCATGCCTCCGGCTTCGCGGAGGTGGGCGGGGAGGGCGTCGCCTTGCAGGCGCGGCTCGTGCAGGCCGCCGGCGAGATGGCGCTCATCGGCCCCAACTGCTATGGCGTCCTCAACTGCCTCGACGGTGCGGCCCTGTGGCCCGACCAGCACGGCGGGCGGCGCGTGGCGCGCGGCGTGGCCATCGTGGCGCAAAGCGGCGACATCGCGATCAACCTCACCATGCAGCGCCGCGCGCTGCCCATCGCCTGCGTGGTCTCGATGGGCAACCAGGCGGGCACGCGGCTGGCCGATGTGGTCGACGGCCTGCTCGACGACTCGCGCATCACGGCCATCGGGCTGCACATCGAGGGACTGGGCGACGTGGGTGCGTTCTCGCGCGTCGCGCTGCGTGCGCTGGAGCAGGGCGTCGGGCTGGTCGCGATGAAGTGCGGCAGCTCCAGCGTGGGCGCGCAGATCGCCTTGAGCCACACCAGCTCGCTGGCCGGGGCCGATGCCCTGTGCGACGCGCTGTTGCGGCGCCTGGGCGTGGCGCGCGTGCACGAGCCGGCGGCGCTGGTCGAGACGCTCAAGCTGCTGCACGTGCACGATGCGCTGGCCGGGCCGCGCATCGCGACCGCGAGCTGCTCGGGCGGACAGGCCACGCTCGCAGCGGACCTGGCCGAAGCCCGCGCCCTGCGCATGCCGCCGCTGCCCGAGGGGCCGCGAACGCGCTTGCAGTCGCTGCTCGGCGACAAGGTGAACGTGACCAACCCGCTGGACTACCACACCTACATCTGGGGCGACCTCGCGGCGCAGGCGGCGTGCTTCGCGGCCTTGATGGAGAGCCGCTTCGACCTGCACTGCCTGCTGCTGGACTTGCCGCGGGATGACCGCTGCGATCCGGCCGGCTGGCACACGGCGCTCGATGCGTTCGCGCAAGCGGGTCGGCGCACCGGCGCCGCGACGGCCGTGGTCAGCTCGCTGCCCGAAGGCCTGCCGGAGGCCGCGGCCCTGCGCCTGCTCGAGGCGGGCGTCGCACCGATGCACGGCCTGGCGCATGCGATGGAGGCCGTGGCGGCCTCGGCGGCGATCGGCGCGGCGCGCGCCCGGCGCGATCGGCTGCTGCCGGTCGAGTCGCCGCTGCCTGCCGAGGGCGAGGCACGCCTGCTCGACGAATGGACGAGCAAGCAGGCCCTGGCCGCGTTCGGCGTGCCGGTGCCGCGCGGCGAATCGGCGGTGCTCGCCGAGGCCGTCGACTGCGCCGACGCCATCGGCTACCCGGTGGTCGTGAAGGCCGTCTCGGCGGACATCGCGCACAAGACCGAGGCGGGTGCGGTGCACCTGAACCTGAAGAGTGCCGACGAGGTGCGCAACGCGGTGCGGCGCCTGGGTGGCTTGTCGGACCGCGTGCTGGTCGAGGCCATGCAGGCCGATGTGGTGGCCGAGGTCATCGTCGGCGTGCAGCGTGATCCGCAATTCGGCCTGGCGCTCACCGTGGGGGCGGGCGGGGTGCTGGTGGAGTTGCTGCAGGACGCGGCGACGCTCCTGCTGCCGGTCACGCGGGACGACATCCGCGCCGCGTTGCGAGCGCTGCGAATCTGGCCGCTGCTGGAAGGGCACCGTGGACGGCCCGGCGGCGACATGGAGGCGCTGCTCGATGCCATCGAGGCGATCGCGTCGTTTGCACGGCATCACGCGGATCGCCTGCGGGAGCTGGATGTGAATCCGTTGCTCGTGCTGCCGCGAGGCGTCGTCGCTGTGGATGCGCTCATCCGGATGTAGCCCGGGTGCAACCCGGGATCCCGGGTTGCACCCGGGCCACGAAAGGCAAGACATGAACCCCGTGCGCACGACCACCACCGACGACGGCATCCTCATCATCACCCTCGACCGTCCGAAAGCGAACGCGATCGACGTGCCCACCAGTCGCGCGCTGCACGATGCTTTCGCGAGCTTGCAGAACGACCCGCAACTGCGCGTCGCCATCCTCACCGCCGGCGGCGATCGCTTCTTCTGCGCCGGCTGGGACCTCCACGCTGCCACCGAAGGCGAAGCGATCGACGCCGACCACGGCCCCGGCGGCTTCGCGGGGCTCACCGAGCTCTTCACGCTGGACAAGCCGGTGGTCGCCGCGGTCAACGGCCTGGCCATCGGCGGCGGCTTCGAACTGGTGCTGGCGGCCGACCTCGTCGTCGCTGCCTCGCACGCCGAGTTCGCGCTTCCGGAAGTCCTGCGCGGCATGATCCCCGACTCCGGCGGCGTGCTGCGCCTGCCGCGCCGGCTGCCGCGCGCCATCGCGCTCGACCTGCTGCTCACCGGCCGCCGCATGGACGCGGCCGAGGCGCTGTCGCTGGGGCTGGTGAACCAGGTGGTCGATGCGGCGAGCCTCATGGACGCGGCGCTCGCGCTCGCGCGCCGCGTCGTCGCGGCCGCGCCGCTGGCGGTGGCGGCGGTCAAGGAGGTGTTGCGTGCGACCGAAGGGCAGGGGATCGAAGCGGCGTACCGCACGCTGCGTGGTGGGTTGCCGGGGTATGCCGCGATGCTGCGATCTGAGGATGCCGAGGAGGGGCCGCGGGCGTTCGTCGAGAAGCGTTCGCCGGTCTGGCGCGGACGGTGAATCCATTCAAACCACAGAGAACGCTGAGAACGCAGGGATGAAATTCAATTGAATTTCCTCTGCGTTCTCTGCGTTCTCTGTGGTTACATTCCATCCCCCGCGAACCACCACGCCGGCCACGCCTGCACATGGGCCGCCACCAGCTCGCAGCCCACCTCGCCCGGATGGCACCCATCGCTCGCGGCCACGTCGCGCATCCAGCGCTCGTCGCTCATCAGCGCATCAGCCAATCCGAGATACGGCACCTCCAGCTGCGCCGCACGCAACGCATACCTTCGGCACAGCTGCACGATGCGCTCGTCCTGCGCCGCCTCCCCCACCGGCGGCGGTCCGACGACCACCACCGCATGCCGCCTGCGCGCCGCCACGACCACCGCCTGCAGGTTGGCGACGCTCGCATCGAAGCTCACGCGCAGCGCGCCGTCTTCCATCGTCATGTCGTTCGCGCCGAAGGAGAACAGCACGTGCGAGCGGCAGGGCACGTTGAAGCGCGCCGCGCACTCGGCCTCCCAGCGCGCTCGAATGTCGCGGCTCGTGTCGCGTCGCACGCCCAGGTTGTAGGCCGTCACGTCGATGCCGCGCCGGCGGGCCGCCTCGCACACGCGCCCCACCCAGCCGCGACACTGCGGGTCGGCGGTCCCTTGCACGAAGGAGTCACCGACGAAGCAGATGCGGTGGTCGCCGGACATGGGTGGGGGTGGGCTCAGAACGAGTGGGTGATGCCGACGTCGACGCCGGTCACCGCCGTGCGGCCATTGTCATCGACGAAGGTCCACTTCACCCGTGCGACGTCGGCATAGACGCTGGTGCGCTTGGACAGCGTGTACAGGTAGCCGGCGCTGAGCATGGTCGCCGGCCCGGAGTAGCCGGTGCCCGCGTTGGAGAAGGTCGAGCCGACATAGTTGAAGAAGCTCGTCGAGCCCTGGAAGTCCTTGCCCCAGCCGGCGCGCACCGTGCCCGACCCGATGGCGTAGCTGGCATTGATCGCCGCGGCGGTGCGCTTGGTGGTCGGGTTGGATGCGCCGGCCCAGTTGGTCCATGCGGGGCCGTACACCGCGCCCGAGGGGTTGAGCTTGACGTGGCTGTACCAGGCGCCCAGCCCCAGCTTGTCGATCTGGTACGCGCCGCCCAGGTAGTAGACCTTGTCCTTCTGGCTGTTCTGTTCCGCGCCGACGAACAGGTCCAGCGGGCCCTGGTCGTACTTGAGAATGCCGCCGGCGTTGCGCCCCAGGTCCACGCCGGGCCGCTTGTCGACGGCGACGGCGATGTGCGTGTGAAAGCCGTTGAACGTCGGCGAGTCGTAGAAGATGCCGTTGTTGATGCGCGCATAGTCGCCGCCCAGTCCGCCGCCCGCTCCCTGCCCGTTCAGGGGGTCCGAGAGGTAGTCCGGCGCCAGCAGCCACCACTGCTGCGAGGCGATGCGGTTGAAGCCGTACCACGGGTCCGGATTCCAGGTCTGCGCCCACAGCGGGGTCAGCGCGCGGCCGATGCGCAGCGCGCCGAATGCGCCCTTGAGGCCCACCGTCGACTCGCCTTTCCAGAACGGCCGGACGGTGTCGCTGGCTTCGACGGTGCCGGTGTCCATGTCGAAGCGGTGGCTCAGCCTGAAGGTGGCGCTCAGTCCGTCGCCGAGGTCCTCGGAGCCGGAGAAGGTCAGGCTGCTGCGCTCGATGGTGCTCACCTGCGTCGGGCCTCCGGTCTTCTTGAAGACGCCCAGGCTCAGGTAGCCGCTCACGTTGACGCTGGATTGGGCCTGCGCCGCAGCGCACAGCCCCATGGCCAGCAAGCTCGCCGCGTGTCGCGGCTTCAGTCTCGGTCTCATCGTTCCCCCTCCTAAGGGTTGGTGGTGCTCGCGGTCATCCTAGAAATGGGACGACCGCGGGCCTCGCCCTGAAGCGACCGAAACTGCAGTTGGAGCGACGCCGCGACCTCGGGGGAACAGGGCATGAGACCACGCCGGGTCGGTTGGCCTCGTAAACCCTGAGGCCCGGGCTGTCCGCTGCTTGGCACTTCGATTCGTTGCTGGGTCAACGACTCCACCACCGAGGAAGGGACCTCATGTCAAGCATCGCCACGCACCGGCGCGTCCGCGCCGCGTTCACCGCCCTCGTCTTCGCCCTGACGCTGACCGCCTGCGGCGGCGGAGGCGGCGCCGCGGGCACGAATCCGGCCACGACGACGACGTACTCCTCCGTCGCCATGGCCGGCGAGCTGATCGACTACAGCATCGACACGACCAACCTCGCCTACACCTACACCATCACCGAAAGCCAGTTCGGCCTCACCGGCAAGACCGGGTCGGGCACGCTGACGCGCAACGCCGACGGCTCGTACACGCCGTCCGGCGTCCCCAACGCGCGCGTCGTGGTCCTGCCCAACGGCATGCTCATCGGCGCCGTCCGCGAGCAGTTCGGCGCCTCGGTCATCACGGTTCCCATCATCGGCTTGTCGAACCCCGTGTCGAGCGCCTCGGCGCTGGCCGCCACCTACAACTACGTGACGCGCGGCTGCCTCGGCATCGTCTGCGCATCCGCGCACGGCACCTTCGCGGTCGGTGCGGACAGCACGTGGACCTCATGCCCGAACAACAACCTGATCGGCGGCAGCTGCCCGGTCACGCCCAACAGCGGCACGCTCACGTCGCTCGGCAACGGTCGCTGGCGCGTGATGCACAACGGCACCGACATCGGCACGGCCATCGGCTTCAGCTCGGCGGGGCAGAACGTGCTCATCGTCGACCTGAAGGACCGCCGCGCGGGCGGGTTCGGCATCGGAGCCATCGTCGGTGCACAGCAGACGACGATGACGACCGCGCAGACCGACGGCACGTGGATCGCCGGCTCGACCGCCGGTCACTGGGCGGTGTTCACCGCCACCGGCACGTCGATCGCGTTCAACTCGATCGACGGTGTCCCGAGCAGCGCGACGACTTCGTTCTCGCCGAACGTGCCGTGGACGGGGCTGGCGACGACGCCGGCGGGTGGCGTCGCGATCCTCGCTGGGGCTGGCGTGTACGTGCTAGAGACGGCCGGCGGGCAAGCGGAGATCGGGGTCAAGATCCACTGACGCACCGGGCGCACAATCGCTTGCCCGCGATGGAAGCGCCCCGTTTCGCCCTCACCAAGATCCAGCCGCCGCGCTTGCGCTTGCAGCGCGTGGTCCAGCGCGCCTCGCTGGGCGCGGCGCTGGTGGACGCGCTGCTGACCCGGCGCGTCGTGCTGCTGCAGGCGCCGGCCGGCTTCGGCAAGACGACTCTGCTCGCCCAGCATCGGCCGCGACTGCCGGCCGGCACGGCGCTCGCATGGATCGCGCTCGACGAGGACGACGACGCCCAGCGCATCTTCGCCTGCATGGTCGCCGCGCTCGAGCCGCACGACTTGCCTTGGCGCACCTCGCCCGACGCGCTGGTCGCCCTGGCCGCCGAGGACGCCGGCTCGCGCCGGGCAGTGGCCGAGCTGCACAACGCGCTCGGCGGCGCCGACAGCGCCCACGGAGTGATCGTCTTCGACGACTTGCATCGTGTCCGGGCGCCGCGGGCGCTGGCGTTGATCGACGCGCTGATCGAGCGCCTGCCGCCGCAGTGGACGGTGGTGCTGTCCACGCGCCTGCCCCCCGCGGGGTCGCTGGCGCGCTGGCGCGCCGGCGGCGAGCTCGCCGAGTTCGACCAGACCAGCCTGCGCTTCAGTGCGGACGAGGCCGCTGCGCTGGTGGCCGCCGAGCCTTCGCCGCCGCTGCGTGAACGCATCGGCGACCTGGTGGCGCGCACGCAAGGGTGGCCGGCCGGGCTGCAGCTGTGCATCGAGGCCTTGCGCACGCGGTTGGGGACATCGGGCACGCTGCTCGCGTCGGGCAGCCGCCTGCTGGACCGGCACCTGTTCGACTACCTTGCCAGCGAGGTGCTGGACGACATGCCGGCGCCGCTGTGCGACTTCCTGACCCGCTGCAGCGTGCTGCCCGAATTGACCGCGGCGCGTGCCGCCGCCGTCAGTGGCGACGCGCATGCCGCCCGATGGCTCGACGAGACGGAGCGGCGCGGCCTCTTCGTGACCGTGCTCGACGCGCAGGAGCGCACGCTCGTGCTGCACGACCTGTTCCGCCACGCGCTGGACGAACGGCTGCAGCGCCTGCACCCCGACGAGCTGCCCGGGCTCCTGCGGCGCGCTGCCGCCGGTGAGTCCGATTCCATCCGGCGCGTCGGCTTCCTGCTGCGGGCAAACGATTGGCAAGGCGCGGAACATGCGCTCGACGCCGCCGCGCCCGACCTGCTGCTGCACAGCCAGGCCGGTGAAGTGCAGCACCTGGTCGACACATTCCCTGCGGCTTGGCGCGCCAAGTCGGCGCGACTGTTGCGGCTGGGCAGCTTCACGCACTGGCTGCGCTGGCAGTGGGACGACATGGCGAATTGCCTGGAAGGCGCCGTCGCGGCGGCGCTCGCGGCGGGTGACGAGGCCGAAGCGAGGCTGGCGCAGGCCTGGCTGACCCAGGCCTGCTACCCGCTGGGCCGCACCGATCGGATCGCCGAGTTGCTGGCCGAGTTGCGGCCGCTGCCCTTGCCCGACCAGGCGCGTGCCATCTCGCTGATGGGCGAGTGCATGCTGCACTATCGGTGCGGCGACCTGGACCGGATCCCGGCCACCTACGCCGAGATCGTGATCCTGCTCGAGCGCGGCGCGCCGCTGTTCACCTGGTGGGTCTGTGCGCCGGCATTGAACTGGAGCACCTTGCAGGGCATTCGGCCCGTGCTGCAGCGCTACCTCGGCGGCGCGCTCGAACGCATCGGCGAGCGTCCGTTGCCCATGCGCGCCGAGGTGCAGATACATCGCGCCTGGATCGCGTTGTGGGCCGGCGAGTTCGACACCGCGATGGAGCTGGCCGGGTCCGCGGCCGCCGATCTGAAGTGGCTGGCCTGCTCCGGCGAGATGGAGGGCTCCTTGCGCCTGTTCGAAATGCTCGCCGACGCCATCCGCGGTCGCTCCGAGGCGGTGTGGCGTCGGCTCGACGAATTCTTCGAGCGTGAGGACCACGGCACCGACGAGTGGCGCGAGCTCTGGCGCCGTCAGGTGGGGGTGTTCGGCTTGCGCCTGAACGACGTGTTGGGCGGGGATCCAGGGCAGGTGCGGCGCTGGGCCGGGCAGCTGGCGGAGCGACCGCTGCAGACCGACACCGATTCGGCGCGGGCCGACCTGGCCCGCGCCCGATACGCCGCGGCCGAAGGACGCTGGAGCGACGCGGCGGCGCTGTTCGTCAAGCTGCTGCCCCTGGCGTCGCGCATGGACGTGATGGGGCAGGCGATCGAGATCCAGCTGCGCGCGGCGCATGCGCTGCTGCGGGATGGGCGTCTCGCCCAAGCCGCCGAAGTGCTCGCACCGGCGCTCGAGAGCATGCGGGCCGAAGGCGAGCGCGGCCATGCGCTCATGTGCGGCGCCGAGGTGCTGAGCACGCTGGCGCGGGCGCACTGGGGTGCATGGCTGGGCAACCAGACGCTGGCGGAGCTGCGCGCCGCGGCGGCGCTGGCGAGCGCGTTGCGCGAGGGCGAAACAGGTCCGATGCCCGGTGCTCCGCCGCATCCTGTGCTGGCGAACGGCGACGACGGCCTGCTCAGCACCCGCGAGCGCGAGGTGCTCGCGCTGATCGCGGCCGGCGACAGCAACAAGGTCATCGCCCGGGCACTGGACATCAGTCCGCACACCGTGAAGCGCCACGTGGCCAACATCCTGGACAAGCTGGGCCTGGCTTCGCGGGGTCAGGCGGGTGCGTGGCTGAGGGCCAACGGGCACCCGAAGGCGCCGGCATGATCCCACCCAGGGCCGCGGAAGCGGCAGTCGCGCAACCAGCGACTCACGCCGCGCGATGAATGTCCAACCCCGGCGTGTCCATCTCGGCACGCAGCACCGATCCGCTGATCGACTCGGTGCAATAGAGCGTCTTGCGCTGCGGCCCGCCGAAGGCCACGTTGGTCAGCGATGCGCCGGCACAACTGCGCAGCACGCACTCCGGCTCGGCGCGCTGATTCAACACCCAGGCCAAGCCCAGGCCCGGGTTGGCGACGACCAGCCGTCCCTTCTGGTCCACCGCCAGGCCGTCCGGACCGCTCGGGCCGTACGACGTGAAGAAGGCGCTGACCTTGGCCACGCTGCCGTCGTCCAGCAGCGGCACGCGCCACACCGCATTGGCCCGCGTGACGGCGAGATACAGCACGCGCTCGTCGGGCGACAGCGCCACGCCGTTCGGGCTGGGCACATTGGAGAGCAGGAGGTCGAGCCCGCCCTCCTTGCGCAGGCGGTAGAGGCGGCCGGTCGGATCGTGCAGCCCTGTCTGGCCCTGGTCGGTGAAGTAGAGGTTGCCGCGGCTGTCGAAGACCAGGTCGTTGACGCCTTTGAAGCGCTCGCTGTTGCGCCGCTCGAGCCAGGGCCGCACGGTGCCGCCGGCGATGTCGCAGGCCATCAGGCCGTTGCGGTAGTCGGTGATCAGGAGTTCCTTGTCGTCGAGGAACTTCATGCCGTTCGGCTCGCCGGCCCATTGGGCCACCAGGTCCCAGTCGCCCTTCGGATCGATGCGGAAGATGCGGCCAAAGGGAATGTCGGTGACGTAGAGGTTGCCGGCGCTGTCGAACACCGGGCCTTCGAGGAACGAGTCGGTGGGCTGTCCGCCGCGGTTGGCATCGGCCCAGTCCGATCGCTCGCCGATCCGGCGATAGCGGTCGGGCATGCGCGTGAACACCTCGGTGTCGCGGACCTGCGGAGCCTGGAGCAGGAACATGGCGTGTCCTCCTTCCTTCGGCCGGCGTGCGGGCTTGCCTATTGCCGCTCGAAGGAGGTGTTGGACGCGATCTTGCCCCAATAGGCGGTGCGCTCGGCAAGGTCCTTGGCAAACGCAGCGGCGTCCCAGTAGCCGGGCTCGGACGCGATGCCTTCGGCGAACGCCTTCATGTCGGCCGACGCCATGGCGACCGCGATTTCCTTTTGCAGGCGCTCGGTCACCGCCTGCGGCGTGCCCTTGGGCGCCCACAGTCCGGTGAAGTTGATCAGGCCGAAGTTCTTGATGCCCGCTTCGGCGAACGTCGGCACGTCGGGAAGCCCCGCCGCCCGCTGGCTCCCGCTGACGGCCAGCACGCGAACCTTGCCGCCCTTGACGTTGCCCATGACCCCGGGGGTCGATGCGACCTGGAAGTCGATCGTGCCGGACAGCATGCCCATCGTGGCCTCGCCTGCGCCCTTGAAAGGGATGTGCATGAACTTGGCGCCGGAGGCGATCCCCAGCGCTTCGCTGACGAAATGAGGCGTCGTGCCGGCGCCGCCGGTGCCGTAGGTCACCTTGCCGGGCTCGGCTTTCGCTGCGGCGATGAGGTCGGCCAGCGTCTTGAACTTCGAATCGGCCTTGACCACCACGCCCATGGGCGCAAAGACGAACGCGCCGACGGGCTGCAAGTCGTGGGCGTGGTCGAACGGCAGCTTCTTGAAGATGTGCGGCAGCAGCGCATAGGTCGTGTCGTTGGCGGCGAGCGTGTAGCCGTCCGCCGGCGACTGGACGACCTGGGCCAGGCCGATCGTGCCGGTGGCGCCCGCCTTGTTCTCCACGTAGAAGGTCTGGCCGGTCTGTTCCTGGAGCTTGGCCGCCATCTTGCGCGTGACGACGTCGACGGCGCCGCCGGGCGGGTAGGGCACGACGATCTTCACCGGCTTGGCCGGCCAGGCCTGGGCTTGCGCCAACGAGGCCAGTACGAGGCTCGCAGCGCCGAGCGCGAGGCGAATCGAAATCTTCATGGCATGTCTTTCGGCTGTGCGTTCAGACGTTCAACACGGCCAGCGCGTTCTGCGCCGCGGCAACGCCCATCTTCACGTAGGCATCTGCCGTCACGCCGCCGATGTGCGGGCTGAGGGTGATGCGCGCCTCGCCGTGGAACGGATGCGGCGCCGTCATCGGCTCGACGGCGAAGCTGTCGAGGCCGGCGCTCGCCACCTGGCCGGAGCGGATCGCGTCGAGCAGCGCCGCCTCGTCGATGAGGCCGCCGCGCGCCGTGTTGACGATGATCACGCCCTTGCGGCAGGCCGCGAGCGTCTTCGCGTTGATCAGCTTCGCGTTGTCCTGGGTCAGCGGGCAATGCAGCGAGATGGCATCCGACTCGCGCCAGATCGTTTCGAGATCGGCCGGCGCGACATGCGACGGCAGGTTCTTCGCGTAGGGATCGAAGCCGAGCACGCGCATGCCCATCGCGTCGGCCAGGCGCGCGAAGCGCAGGCCGATCGCGCCCAGGCCGATCACGCCGATCGTGCGGCCCTCCAGCTCCACGCTCTTGTGCGTGGCCTTGTCCCAGTGGCCCTCATGCATGCGCTGGTTCAGCGCCACCACCGACTTGGCGCAGGCGAGCAGCAGCGCGAGCGCCTGCTCGGCCACGGCGGCGGCGTTGGCACCGACCGCGGCGACGACTTCGATGCCGCGCGCCTTGGCGGCGGCCTTGTCGATCGTGTCGGTGCCGCTGCCGTGCTTGGAGATGACCTTGAGGCTGGGCGCCGCATCCATGGCCGCCGCGCCGACCTTGCTGTAGCGGACGATGATGGCCACCGGGTCGTGCTGCCTGCACAGCGCGACGACGTCATCCTCGGTCGGCGTCTTGCCGGCAAAGACGATGTCGTAGTCGCCCAGCAAGGCCAACGCCTGGGGCGCGAGGTCGTTGCCCGTGACGAGGAACTTGCCCAGGCTCACAGCGTTTCCCCTTCCTTGATCACGCCGGCAGCGCGCAACGCGCCATCGAGCCAGCCTGGACGCAGGGCCTTGCGGCTCTTGATGTCGGCGATGCGCCGGGTCTCGGCCGCGAGCTTCTCGGCGGCCAGCGGCAGGATGGCGGACGCCTTGTCGCGTTCGATGACCGTGACGCCGTCGGCATCGCCCACCACGAGATCCCCGGCATTCACGGCGACGCCGCCGATCGAGATCGGATGGTTGAGGCGCCCCGGCACGAACTTGGTCGGCCCGTTGGGGTTCAGGCCGGCGGCGTACATCGCAAACCCGAGCTCTCGGATGGCCTCGCTGTCGCGCACCGCACCGTCGATCACCACGGCGGCCACGCCGAGCGCCACGGCCTGCTGGCACATGATCTCGCCCATCAGCGCACTGCCGAGGTCGCCCTTGCCGTCGACGACGATCACGTCGCCGGGCTTCGCGATGGCCAGCGCGGCGTGGATCATGAGGTTGTCGCCCGGACGGACTTCGACCGTGATCGCCGGGCCGGCGAAGCGCATCGACGGCGAGAGCGGCGCGATGCGGCCGCTCAGCGCGCCGCGGCGGCCCGCCACGTCGGCGAGGATGGAGGACGGATATTTCGATGCCTCTTCGACGATGCGGGCATCGACACGTTCGATGTCGCGGATGACGTCGGGCAATGCAGCGGCTTGACCCATGATGATCTGACTCCTGTGGGATGCCGGCGTGCGTGCCGGCGTGCGTTTGGGCAGACGGCCCGGACCGGTCAGTCGACCTTGGCCCCCGATTCCTTGACGACCTTCCCCCAGCGGACGAAGTCGTCCTTCATGAGTTGGGCAAATTGCTCCGGCGTGGTTCCGACCGCCTCGCCGCCTTCGTCGTCGATGCGCTTCTGAACGTCGGGTGCCTTCAGCACCTTGTTGATCTCCGCGTTGAGCTTGGCGACGATCTCCTTGGGCGTGCCCGCCGGCGCCAGCACGCCGAACCAGGTGGCGGCATCGAACCCCTTGTAGCCGGACTCGCCGATGGTGGGCACCTGCGGAAGATCGCCCACCCGCTTGGCCGACGTGACCGCGATGGCGCGCAGCTTGCCGCTCTTGATGTGCGCCAGCGCCGTCGGCACCGACGACATGAAGGTCTGCACCTGGCCGCCCATCAGGTCGGTGAGCGCCTGGTTGGAGCCCTTGTACGGGACGTGCTGGAGCTTCACGCCGGCTGCCTTCTGGAACAGCTCGCCGGTGAGATGCGCGACGGTGCCGTTGCCGGGGGATGCGAAGTTGATTTCGCCCGGCTTCGCCTTGGCGGCGTTGACGACGTCGGCAACGGTCTTGAAGGGCGACGCCGCGGGAACGACCAGCACCAGCGGCGCGGTGGCCACCATGCTCACCGGCACCAGGTCCTTGAAGGGGTCGTAGGGCAGCTTGCCGTACAGCGTCGGGTTGATCGCGAGGTTGCTGGTCTGGCCGAGGACCAGGGTGTAGCCGTCGGCAGGCGACTTGGCCGCGGCGTCCACGCCCAGGTTGCCGCCGGCACCGGGCTTGTTGTCGACCACGATGGCCCAGCCCAGCGTGGTCGTGAGCTTGGTGCTGATCTCGCGGGCGATGATGTCCGTGCCGCCTCCGGGCGGGAAGGGCACGACGAGGCGGATCGCCTTGCTGGGATAGGTCTGGGCCCAGGCGCCGGCGCTGAGCGCGGCAATGGCGGTGGCGAAGAGGATGCGGCGGGTGAGGGTCATGCTTGTCTCCATGAGCTTGTCGGGTTTTCGGCGGTTCGAAGTGGAGTATCGGAGGCCGAACACATACAGTCCATTCAATAGTTTCTTCAAAACCATAGACGGAGCTTTTGCAATGGACCTGCGTGACCTGCGCTACTTCGAGACCATCGCCGAGCTGCAGCACATCGGCCGCGCGGCCTTGCGCCTGCACCGCACGCAACCGGCCCTGACCAGCTGCGTGCGTCGCCTGGAGGAGGCCTGCGGCACGCCGCTGTTCGAGAAGGCGGGCCGCGGCATCCGGCTCACTGCGGCGGGTCACGTGCTGTACAAGTGGGCGCAGCGGATGCGCTTCGATGTCGACGACGCCAAGCGCGAGATCGCCGACATCGGGCGCGGCTTGTCCGGCCAGGTCCGGATCGGCGTGGTGCCCACCGCAGCCCAATTCCTGTTGCCACCGGCCGCCCGGCAACTGCTGGCCGAGGCACCTGCCGTCACGCTGAAGACGGTCGTCGGACTGATGGACACGCTCAAGCCGCTGCTCAAGGCGGGCGAGCTCGACGTGATGGTCGCGACGGAAAATCCCGCGCAAGAGGCGGGTGTGGTCTCACGCACCCTGGCCGAGGACTGCATCGTCGTCGCAGCCAGTGCCCGGCACCCCCTGTTCAAGACGACACCGACGATGCGCGACCTGACGCAGTACCGCTGGGTCCTCCAGCCTCCGGGAGCTCCGACGCGCGACTGGCTCGATCACGCCTTCGACCGCAAGCACCTGCCTCGACCGACCGTGCAGATCGAGAGCAGCATGCTGGTCATGCTTCCGCCGCTGATCGCGGAGACCGGCTTGCTGAGCTTCGTGTCGCGCCACCACGTGGGCGCCCATCGTTCGGGCGCGACCCTGAAGGAAGTGGCGCTGAAGGAAACGACGATGCGCCGCCGCCTCACGGTGACGTATCGCGAGAACAGCTATCTGCCGCCTGCCGCGCGACGCCTCGTGGAACTGCTGGCGCAGTCGGCGCGCTAGGTTTGGACCCCGGAATGACACGTGCAATGACCGCGCGCGAACCAGCCGGCGCGGTGTGCTGCGTCGCGTGCGCCGACCCAGGCCCAACGCGCCAGCACGGCGACGCGCGGACCGTGGAAGCCCCCGAGCAGAATCGAAGGCGTCAGGTTGACCACCTCATGCCACCATCCGGCGGGAATGTGCAGCCCGTCGCCCGGCCCCAGGTCCACTTCGAAGAAATGATCCCGACCGCCGCCGCGCTCGGCCAGTTCGCCCGCACTGGCGCTCGACAGCACGGCCCACGCGTCGTATTTCGCGGACAGCCCACCGAGCTGTTCGACCGTACCGGGGCGAACCAGGCGCCAGCGCTTCCACCCCACGACCTGCACCGCGACGTTGTCGAGATAGTCGTAGTGCAGGCCGGTCTGCGCGCCTGCCGGACCGATCCAGCTGCGCACGGCACCGAGCGAGCCTCGCGGGAGCAGACGCTCGCCGTCGACGTCTGCCCGCAGCGACGGCACGGCGCGCAGCAGATCGAAATCCTTCAGGTACGACGTTTGTGCAGCCGGGTCGCAACAGCTCAGCAACCACGGCCGCAGCGAGCCCGGCACCAGCCGCGTCACTGCGCCTTCGCGGTTGCCGACAACCAGTTGCACCGGCAAGTCGGGCACACGGCCGGCCAGCTGCCGGAAGCCCCAGGTGCGCACCGCTGGCCAGTCGCTGGCGAGGCCGCGACAAACTTTCGGTGCGTTGGATCGCGACTCGGGAAACGACGCGATGCCGGTCTCGGCGACGGATTGGAACGAATCACTCATGTCATCGTCTGTGGGCGCACGGGATGCTAGTGCGCGTCTCGGTCGAGACAGATGACAACCTTGCCGGATGCGGGTGCATCACGCGACTGTCATGCATGCGATCGAAAGTGCGCACCTTCTCTCGCAACGAGATCCGCTGTCATGGAAGCCCTCGATCAAATGTTCTGCGCTGCACCCCGTCCGCTGGCCCGCTTCCTCGTCATCGACGACATTCCCCGCCTGGTGGCGCTCGAGGCCGAGAAATGGACCGCCGATCAGGCAGCCAGCGGTGAAGAGTTGGCCGAACGCATCGGCTGTCATCCCGACCTGTCGGTCGGTTCGTTCTGCCCTCTCACCGGCAAGGCGATCGCCTCGCTGTTCATGAAGCCGGTGGTGGCGAGCTTCTGGCAGCACGCGCGCAGTTGGGCCGATTGCACCCTGTGCGCGACACCGACCCGCACGGACTCGATCTTCGGCATCAGTCTCAGCAGCAGCCGGCCCGACGGTGTTGCCGCGATCCTGGAGTTCTTCTGGCCCCATGCCCTTGCAGCCGGATGGCGCCATATCTACCTCGGCTCGCCGATCCCCGGCTGGCGCGATTGGCGGGCCTGTCAGCCGAACCGCAGCGTCCTCGACTACGTATCGGCGCGGGGCGAGCGCGGCCTGCCCATCGATCCGCAGTTGCGCTATTACTTCGCGCGTGGCTTCAAGGAGATCATCTGCATCAAGCGCGACTACTTTCCACACGCTGAATCGCAAGACATCGGGGTCATCTTGCGCGGCACGGTTCCGCTGTCGAGCTTGTCGCCCGTGTGGCGCGCCCTGAAGCCGGGGAGCACTCAGCACGTCACGCGCCGGCTGGCGTCCCTGGTCCTATGACAGGCCCGGTGCGCAGGGCCGATCCCGCACAGGCCATGTGGAACGGCACGCTCGTTCGCAGCCGCTTCTTCGACGCCATCTCGCTGCTGCTGCCGGCGGCAGAACGGTTCCTGATCGAGACGCTCGAGGAGTGGCTCTCGCGAGCCGGCGATTCGGTCGACTCTCGCCTGGGCGCGGAGGTCGAGCGTTTCTTGCGCGAGGAGCGCGCCCACCAGAGCGTGCACCTGCGTTACAACGACAGCCTCATCGCCGCCGACCCGGCAGCGCAGGAGCCGGCGCTGCGTGCCAGCCGGGCCACTGACGACATCCGGAGGCTGGATCTCGCCACGAGAATGGCGCTGGCCGCCGCCTTCGAAATCCTGACCTCGCTGTTGTCGCGCGAACTCCTGGAGCGCCCCTACCTGCTCGGGAGCGGCGAGTCCGTCGAAGCCCGCATCTGGCGCTGGCACGCGCGCGAGGAACTGGCGCACTGCCACGTGGTCGTGCAAGCCGTCCGAGCGCTCGGCGTGAGCCGCGGCCAGCGGCTGATGGCCTACGCCCTTGCAACCGGCTTCCTCATTTTCGACGTGCTGCGCTTGTGGCGTGCGCTGTGTCGTTGCGACATCCGCGCCGGTGCCCGCAGGGCACGCATGTGGGCCGATGGATTGACCTTCGTGCTGCGCGGCGTCCCCTCGCTGCTGCGCATGTCCGCGGGCTGGACGCGCCAGCTCGTTCGCTGACCGCCTCCCGCGTTCACTTGTTCTTTTTCTCGTCTTTCTTGGCGAGTGCCTCGTCGATGCGGACGACATAGTCGATCACGGTACTCATCCGCTCCAAGATGCTCGTCAGCCGGGGCTCCGGCGCCGCACCGGCCGCTAGTGCATCACGGGCGGCCCGCACGCTGGCGGCGGCCCTGACGATGTCTTCCCGCGTGTCCAGCGCGATCCGCTCGGGAAGCTGCAAGGCGTCGTCGTCGTCGGTGCGCGGCGCGCGAGCGGCCTCCGCACGCAGCCGCAGCCCCTCGGACCACTCGACACTGTAGCCAGACACTCGTTCGACACCATCGGCACGGTCGTCGCGCAGCCGCTCGGCCTCGATCGTCAGCCTGGCTTCGCGGTATTTCACGAGGTCGGCCTTGAATATCGCCATCAGGTTCTGCAGGACCTTCCAGGTCAGGTCGTTGAAGAAGGACGCCCCGAACTGCTGGACGATGTTCGACCAGGAGTGCACGTTCTCGCCGGGCAGGGGATCGAAGCTGCCGAGCCGCGCCGCCTGCGCCAGAAAGCCTCCGTAGCCTGGCGCCGCGATGCTCACGGCCACGTTGGGCAGCACATGCCGGAAGAACCAGTCCATCGTGAGCAGGGTCGGGTTGTGACGGAAGAGTTCGATGAGCAGCTTGGCAGCCTCCACGGTGGCCTCGCCCGCGGCCGGAATCAGTCCCGTTTTCATGTCGCGCCACTTGGCCATCTCGCCGCTGCCGCCGCGGCCCACGGGCACGAACTTGTTCAGGCGTTGCCGGCCACCCACGAGGTCATCGACCCAGGTCTGGCTGACATACGGCGTGCACTTCATCGCGTTCAGCACGAACTTGCTGACCGCTCCCGCGCCGCCGGAGGCGAGCATCGAAGTCCCGAGGACCGCGTCCCATGCGTTCAACGCCTCCTCGGTCATCGCCCGCCGCCGCGCGGCGTTGGCCACACCCGTCACCACGGGGGCACCGAACAGTGCGCCGAGGTTGTCCTCTTCCAGCGCTTTGCACACGAAATCGATCCACCACTGCTGGCGCTCGGCCTCGTCGCGCACCTCTTGCTCCGTCGGCACCTTGCCCAAGCCGCTTCGCCCTTGCGCGGGCTCCGTCCCCGTCGGAACGTAGAACCGCTTCACGCGCCGGCCGTCCGGTCCCTCGCGGACGATCAACCGTGGAACGCCCTTCGGCGGAGTCGGGCACAGCGCTGCCATGTTCACCGCCTTCATCTTGGGCAGGTTGTGCCTTGCGGCCACCTCGGCGAGGGCGGGCAGCAGGATCTTCTCCGCGATGAAGGACCCGGTGCCGCCAACGCCGCCGCCGATCACCATCGCATCGATGTCGAAGGCCAGCTCGCCCAAGGGGCGCTCGGGCGGCGCGTTCGGGTCCTTGGATGGCTTGGGCGCGAACGCGGTCGCCGCCGCGTTGCGCGGCGGCGAGCGCAGCGACGAGCTGAACAAGCCGCACAGCGCCTCGAACAGGGCGTTGAGGAGGCCCTCCGCATAGCGCGGCGACATGTCTTCGCCGAGTTGATAGTCGTCGCCATATTCCCTGCGTTGCACCAACAACACGTCGGCCCGCCAATCGACGAATCGGTGCTGCCACGCATGCTGCTGCGAGAGGTCCAGTCCGTCGTCGAACCGGTAGCGGTCCGGATCTTCCATGTACGCCTCGACTTCGGCGCGCGCAGCCTGCTTCGGATCGACGGGCGCCTGCTCGGGCGTCTCGCCGGATTCAGTCTGGGTCACGTCAGCCGGGAGGGGCCTGGTCGTCTCGTGCATCTCGTAGGCGCCCCCGGTGGTCTTGGGGATGATCGGAGCTTTCGAGCTGGGGCCGGCCGGCCCGCTCATCGCTGCGCGGGACGAACCCGTTTCAGGGTCGATGTGCTGGCTCCGCCTTGCTCTCGAGATGTTCGTACTCGTGATGGTGTGCGGACGATTCGGCGGCTCAGCTGCCGAGAGCGGAGGCAGCGGGCCGGGATGACCTGCCATGTGTACGGACCTCCTGCAGTATGGCGATCATGATGAGTGGCGCAGGCACGCGCCACAGTTCCAGACCTGTCCAAAACCGATGGGTCGATTCGCGCGCTTGGTGAACACATGCGGTCTCCCATGGGCTTCACAGCGTGCCAGCTGCGCGCTCCTCGAGGTTCAGCGACCGGTCCATTGCCAAGTAGTAGGAGGGCCGACGATGCGCCGCCGGCGTCTGAGCGAGCGTGTGACGCACGCCCCCAACGAAGGTCCGCTTGCGGCCCGAGAGTCGCAATCGAGTGCATGCCTGCACGCATGTCCGGTGCTTCGCTGCGCGGGGCTGCCGCCCAAGTCCAGTTCAACCACAGATCCACAAGAGACACAGGGGCAGCCGCCTGCGGCCGACCCACTGTGCGTCGGGGCACTGACGCCTGGTGGGCTGAAGCCCACCCTACGAGCTGGCCCAGGAGCGGACAGCCAGAGCTTCGCCGGTCATCAGACATTCGATGCGCTCAGTCTCACCATGGAGAACGCTGAGAACGCGGAGCAAAGACGAATTGATTTGAGCTCTGCGTTCTCTGTGGTGAGTCACTCCCTCACGCGGACGGCCGCTCTCGCATCGCAGCGACGGACCGCAACGGGTTCGATCTCGCACATCGGATCGATGCCCGCGGTGCCGGTCGACCGGCTACGGCAATCCCCACCGCGACGGTCCGAACCGGTCCTGGCTCAGAGCACCTTGCGAAACCGCACGCGAGGCTGGCCCGGTCCGCCGTGATCGAGCACCACCGGCACGCCGTCGACCTCGCCGTCGCCCGGCAGCAGCTCGAAGCCCATGCGCCGATGGAAGGCGATGGAGCCGGTGTTGACCGGCGAGGTGATGCACTGCACCTGCGTGCAGCCCAGCGCCCCCACCGTGCCGAAGAAGCGCTCGTACATCGATCGCGCCAGGCCGTGCCCACGCTGGGCCGGGTCGACACCGACGAAGTGGATGTAGGCGAGCCCGGGCTGCGATTGCGAGACGAAGCCGACCAGGAACGCATGCAGCGCGCCGGGGGGACCGATCGCGAAGCTCGTGCTGTTGAAGTGCTCGAAGAACAATCGCGGCAGCATGCCGCGCACCGGCCGGCCGCCCCACCACGCGTCGATGACCGCGCTCACGAAGTCGAAGTCGGCCGGCTCCAGCTCGCGCAGGCTCATCGCAGGCTGGCCTCGGCGCGTTGCCGCGCCGCCATCGCGCCGGCGGCCAACTGCAGGCGCAGCACCTTCTCGAGCGCGGGCGAGGGCCGCGACGGATCGGGTGTGCGGAAGGCGCCGACGAGGTTGCGGCCGAGCTGCACCGGCGTCATCAGCAGGCCCCATGGCAGGCCCCACCAGCCGAGCACCAGCGAGAACACCATGTCGCCGATCTTGCGCTTGGTGCCGCAGCGCTTGCAGCACACCGCCGGCCGGCTCGACCACTGCGTGAGGAAGACCGCCGACCACACGCGGTAGGAGGTGTGCAGGTCCACCGGCCCGTCGCCGCGGCATTGCGGGCAGTTGCCGCGATGGACCTCGCCGAGGTAGCGCTCGACGTCCTCGCGCGGCAGCTGCGTGGCTACGCGGCTGAGCGTGCCGTTGGCCTGGCACTTGGCGTTGCAGAAGCGCAGGTCGCCCTCGCGGGTGCCGCCGAACAGGATGGTGGTGCTGCAGTAGGCACAAGAGGCCATGGGTGAAGTCCCTCCCGGGTTGAGGTGGTTCGAATTGGAGTCGCCATTCTGACGCTCATCGTTCTTTCACATAAGCGCGGCCCAGCGCGCGCGGCGCCTGCGCGCGGCCGAAGAAGCCGGCCAGCAGCACCACGGTCAGCACGTAGGGCAAGGCCTGGATCAGCTCGACCGGCACCGTGCCGATGACCGGCAGCGCCACGCCTTGCAAGCGGATGGCCAGCGCATCCAGAAAGCCGAACAGCAGGCAGGCCACGCCGGCGCGCACCGGGTGCCACTGGCCGAACACCATCGCCGCCAGCGCCATGAAGCCGCGTCCGGCCGTCATGCCCGGCGAGAACGACGCGTTCTGCGCCAGCGTGAGGTAGGCGCCGGCGATGCCGCACAACATCCCCGCCAGCAGCACCGCGGCGTAGCGCAGCCGCGTCACCGAGATGCCCGCGGCGTCGACCATGGCGGGGTTCTCGCCGACGGCGCGCAGCCGCAGCCCGAAGCGCGTGCGGTACAGCAGCCACCACGACGCCGGCACCAGCGCGAAGGTCAGCCACACCAGCGCGTTGTGGCGCAGCAGGCCTTCGGCGAGGAGGGGACCGGCAACGGGCCACGACTCGAGGTTCGCCGCGAGCTGCGGGAACAGCGCGGTGAAGCGCGTGGCGGCGGCGACGTCGGGCGTGCGGCCGCCCTGGTGGAACCACACGAGGCCCAGCACGGCGGTCAGCCCGTAGGCGATGACGTTGAGCGCCACGCCGGAGACGATCTGGTCGCCGCGGTGGGTGATGCAGGCCCAGGCGTGCACGCCCGACATCGCCGCCGCGACGGCCATGGCGCCGGCCAGCGACAGCGTCGCCGACGCGCCCACCGCGCCGAGGCAGGCCGCGGCGAAGGCGGCGGCGAGCATCTTGCCCTCCAGCCCGATGTCGATCACGCCGGAGCGCTCGCTGAAGACGCCCGCCAGCGCGCACAGCACCAGCGGCACGGCGATGCGCAGCGTGGCGCCGAGCACCGAGGCGGTCATGAGCAGCGCGTCGTCCATCTCAAGCCTTCGCGACCATCGCGTAGACGCGGGCCACCGGTCCGCGCAGCATCAGCGACAGCGCGCCGCAGAACAGCACCACGAAGCCCTGCACCGCCACCGACATGTCGCGCGTGAAGGCCGGCATTTCGAACACCAGCTCCGAGCCGCCCTGCGCCAGCGCGCCGAACAGCAGCGCCGACAACGCGATGCCCACGGGATGGTTGCGCCCCATCAGCGCCACCGCGATGCCGGTGAAGCCGGCGCCGGCGACGAAGTCGAGCAGCAGCTTGTGATGCACGCCGGCGATCTCGTTGACGCCCACCAGCGCCGCCAGCGCGCCCGACAGCGACATCGCGACCAGCGTCATGCGCGCCGGCGAGATGCCGGCGTAGTGCGCCGCGCCGGCCGACTGGCCGACGGCGCGCAGCGCATGGCCCAGCCGGGTATGCCACAGCAACACCCACACCGCGACACAGGCGAGCAGGGCCAGCACGAACGCGAGGTTGAGCGGCGTGTCGGGCCAGTCCAGCCCGAAGGCCGCGAGCAGGGGCTTCGCGTTGGGCAGTGCCGCGCCGGCAGCGAAGGCGCGCGACTCGACGGCCTGGTTGCCCGGCGCCTTGAGCACGTTCACCAGCAGCCACACCATCAGGGTCGAGGCGATGAAGTTGAACATGATGGTGGTGATGACGATGTGGCTGCCGCGTCGCGCTTGCAGCCAGGCCGGCACGAAGGCCCAGGCGGTGCCGGCCGCCATGCCGGCGGCCACCGCGAGCGGCAGCAGCAGCGGCGCCGGCAGCCAGGCGTCGAGCAGGAGGATGACAAGGCCGACGCCCAGTCCGCCCAGCGTTCCTTGCCCCTCGGCGCCGATGTTGAAGTGGCCGCAGTGGAAAGCCACCGCCACGGCCAGCCCGGTGAAGACGAAGTTGGTCGTGTAGTACAGCGTGTAGCTCCAGGCCAGCGCGCTGCCGAAGGCGCCGTCGAGCAGCAGGCGCACGGCGGTCACGGGGTTCTGGCCGATGGCCCACACGACCACGCCCGCGGCGGCCAGCGCGAGGGCGACGTTGAGCACCGGCAGCAGCAGCACGTCGATCCAGCGCGGCAGCGCGACCGGCACGTGCCTCATCCCGCCTGTCCCATGAGACACCCCAGCCGCTGCTCGTCCGCATCGTGGCGGGACAGGCTGCCGGCGATGCGACCGCCGCTCATCACCACGATGCGATCGGCCAGCGCGAGGATCTCGTCGAGCTCGGTCGACACCAGCAGCACCGCGCAGCCCGCATCGCGCAGCGCGACGGTGCGGCGGTGGATGAACTCGATCGCACCGATGTCGACGCCGCGTGTCGGCTGGCCGATCAGCAGCACCCGCGGCGCGCGCCGGAACTCGCGCGCCAGGATGAGCTTCTGCTGGTTGCCGCCGGAGAACTTGGACGAGACCAGCTGCTCGTCGCGCGGTCGCACGTCGAACTCGTCCATCATGGCCCGGCACTGCGCGCGCGCTGCGGCGCGCCGCAGCAGCGGTCCGCGGCGCACCGCGGGGTCGTCGTCGTAGCCCAGCAGGGCCGACTCCCAGGCGGCGAAGCCCAGGACCAGGCCGAGGCGGTGGCGGTCTTCGGGCACGTGGGCGACGCCCATGCGGCGCAGCGTGCGCGGGTCGGCGGGATGCGCGGCGTCGATCTCGCGCCAGCCGCCTTCGCGGGTGGCGATGCGGATGCGGCCCTGCTGCGGCGCCGCCAGTCCGGACAGCAGCGCGAGCAGCTCGCTCTGGCCGTTGCCCGACACGCCGGCCACGCCGACGATCTCGCCTTCGTGCAGCTCGATCGACACCTCCTGCAAGCGCGGCGTGCCCTGGGCATCGCGCCAGGTCAATGCCTCGGCCTGCAGCCGCAACTCGCCGCAGCGGCGTGCAGGCGGCGCCAGGTCCAGCCGCACCTGGCGGCCGACCATCAGCTCCGCCAGCTCGACTTCGGTGGTGTGCGCGGTGTCGCGCTCGGCGACCACCGCGCCGGCGCGCATCACGGTCACGCGGTCGGTCGCGGCGAGGATCTCCTTGAGCTTGTGGCTGATGAGCAGCACCGTGACGCCGCGTGCCTTGAGCGTGGCCAGCACGCGAAACAGCGCCTCGGTCTCCTGTGGCGTGAGCACGCCCGTGGGCTCGTCGAGGATGAGGATGCGCGCACCGCGGAACAGCGCCTTGAGGATCTCGACGCGCTGCAGCACGCCCACCGGCAGGTCGCGCACCCGCGCATCGGGATCGACCGCCAGGCCGAACTCGTCGGCCAGGCGCTGCAGCTCGCGGCGGGCCTGCGCCAGGCTGGCACGCAGCATGAAGCCCCGCTCGGCGCCCAGCACCACGTTCTCGAGCACGCTGAAGCGCTCGACCAGCATGAAGTGCTGGTGGACCATGCCGATGCCGTGGGCGATGGCGTCGTGCGTGCCGGCGAGCTGCACCTCGCGGCCTTCGATGCGGATGCGTCCCTCGTCGGCCGGGTAGAAGCCGTAGAGGATGCTCATCAGCGTGGACTTGCCGGCGCCGTTCTCGCCCACGATGCCGTGGACGGTGCCGCGCGCCACGTTCAGGTTCACGCCGCGGTTGGCGTGGACGGCGCCGAAGCGCTTGTGGATGCCGACGAGCTCGACGGCGGGTTCGGTCACGTCAATACTTGCAACCGGCCTCGGGCGTGTACGTCGCGACCTTGATCTTCCCCGAGACGATGTCGGCCTCGACCGCCGCGAGCTTCTTCTTCGTCTCGTCGCCCACCAGCTTGGCGTTGTGCTCGTCCATGGCCAGCCCGACGCCATGCTCCTTCAGGCCGAGCACCACCGTGCCCGGCTTCCAGCTGCCGTTCTTCGCCGCCAGGGCGATGCCGTGCACCGCGTTGTCCACCCGCTTCAGCATGGACGTGAGCATGGTGCCGGGCTGCAGGTGGTTCTGGTTGCTGTCGACGCCGATGGCCAGCTTGCCCAGGTCCTTGGCGGCCTGGTAGACGCCGGTGCCCGTGCCGCCCGCGGCCGCGAACACCACGTCGACGCCGCGCGCGAACTGCGCCTTCGCGAGCTCGCCGCCGCGCGTGGGGTCGCTCCATGCGGACGGCGTGGTGCCGGTCATGTTGGCCACCACCTCGACCTTGGGGTTGGCGTGCTTGGCGCCGTGCTCGTAGCCGCACTGGAAGCGGCGGATCAGCGGCACGTCCATGCCGCCGACGAAGCCGACCTTGCCGCTCTTGCTGGTCGTGGCCGCGAGCCACCCCGCGAGGAAGGAGCCTTCCTGGTCCTTGAACAGCACCGACTGCACGTTGGGCAGCTTGACCTCGGAGTCGATGAGGGCGAAGTGCGCGTTGGGGAACTCCTTGGCCACCTTCTCCAGCGCCGAGGCATGGCCGAAGCCGACGGCGATGACCGGATCGGCGCCTTTTTGCGCCATCCGCCGCAGCGCCTGCTCGCGCTGCGTGTCGTTGGCGATCTCGAAGTCGAGGTAGGCGGTGCCGGTGTCCTTCTTGAAGCGCTCGATGCCGTTGAAGGCGGCCTCGTTGAAGGACTTGTCGAACTTGCCCCCGGCGTCGTAGACCACGGCCGGCGGCGCGGCCTGGGCCTGCGCGCCGGCCAGGACCAGCAGCAGGGCAGCGAGGCGAGGCATGACGGTCATGGTGTTCTCCCTGGGTCGTGGCTGCGGGGCATTCTCGCAAGAAGCATGCACGCGACCACCCTCGGGAACACCCTCGATCACGTGTCGAATCGAAAGCCGCCCGGCAGCAGCGCGGCCGCAGTGGTGTGCTGCCGGTCGCCGCGCAGGTTGGCCAGCACCACCGGCAGCTCGGGGCCGCCCAGCTCGAACATCACCTGGCGGCACGCGCCGCAGGGCGAGATGGGATCGCTGGTCCCGCCGATCACTGCCATGCGTTCGATGCCGCCCGGCGTGACGCCCGCGGCGATGGCGCTGAACAGGGCCGTGCGCTCGGCGCAGTTGCACAGGCCGTAGGACGCGTTCTCGACGTTGCAGCCGGCGAAGACGCGGCCGTCGGTGGCGAGCACGGCGGCGCCGACGGCGAAGCCGGAGTAGGGCGCATAGGCGTGTTCGCGCGCCAGGCGAGCCTGTTCCACCAGGTCGTCGTCGGTCATTGGGGCTCCTTGTCGATGAGGGGCGTGGCGGGCGGCGCGGTATCGGACAGGCTGTACGCCGCGAGGACCGCCTGCATGGCCGCATCTGCATCTTCTTCACTCGCCGCATGCACCACGGCCAGCGGCGTGCCGTCGTCGATGCGCGTGCCCAGCGCCGCGAGCGCCGAGAGGCCGACCGCGGGATCGACGCGGTCCTCGCTGCGCCTGCGGCCACCTCCGAGCGCGACGACGGCCCAGCCGAGGGCGCGGGTGTCGACGGTTGCCACGGTGTGCCGACCGTCGCGCGCCGCCGCCGTCACGGCCCGCACGATGGGCGCGCGCTTCAGGTGGCGATCCGGGCGATCGAGCAGGTCCGACGGTCCGCCCAGGCCGGCGACCATGCGCGCGAAGCGTTCGGCGGCAGCACCGCTGGCGAGCGCATCGCGCAGCCGCGCACGTGCGTGGGTCTCGTCGTGCGCGACACCGGCTTGCACCAGCAGCGATGCGCCGAGCGCGTCGATCACCTCGGCAAGCCGGGCGTGTCGGGCCGTGCCGCGCAGATGATCGATGGCGATCCGGATCTCCAGGGCGTTGCCGGCGGCCGGCGCCAGCGGCTGGCTCATGTCGGTCAGCAGGGCGCGGGTCGGCAGGCCGGCGCCGCAGCCGGTCTCGACCAGGCTGCGCGCGAGCGCATGGGCCTCGGGCGCGCCGCGCATGAACGCGCCGTTGCCGAACTTCACGTCGAGCACCAGGGCCTGCAGGCCGGCCGCGAGCTTCTTGGACAGGATGGAAGCGGTGATGAGCGCCATCGACTCGACCGTGGCCGTGAGGTCGCGCACGGCGTACATGCGGCGATCGGCGGGTGCCAGCTCGGGGCCGGCGCCGACGATGGCGACGCCGGCCTCGCGCACCACGCGCCGCAGCGTGGCCAGCGAGGGGTGGATGTCGTAGCCGGGGATCGCCTCGAGCTTGTCCAGCGTGCCGCCGGTGTGCGCCAGCCCGCGGCCCGAGACCATGGGCACATGGCAGCCGCAGGCGGCCAGCAGCGGGCCGAGGATGAGCGAAACGGTGTCGCCGATGCCGCCGGTCGAGTGCTTGTCGACCACCGGCCCGGGCAGGTCGAGGTCGTCCCAGCGCAGCACCGCGCCGCTGTCGCGCATGGCCAGGGTGAGCGCGACGGCCTCGGCGGTGGACATGCCGCGCCAGCAGGTGGCCATGGCGAAGGCGGCGATCTGGGCATCGCTCACCTCGCCGCGGGTGATGCCCTGGACGAAGTCGCGCAGCTCGGCCGTGCCCAGCGCTTCGCCGTCGCGCTTGCGGCGGATGGTTTCCTGCGGCAGCGTCATCAGTACCCCGTGGCCGCGCTGGGTGCGGACGCACCGTCGAGCGCGGCCAGCAGCACGGGCAGCAGGCTGGACGCGCCGAAGCGCAGCGTGTCGGGCGAGAGGCGGTCCTCGCCGTAGATCGCCGCGGCCTGCGCGACGTAGCCCTGCACGTCGGCCAGCGTCGCGAGACCGCCGGCGACCTTGAGGCCGGCGCGCGCACCGGTCGCGCGGATCGCGTCCAGCATCACCGCGACGGCCTCGGGCGTGGCGTTGATGGAGACTTTGCCGGTGGAGGTCTTGAGGAAGTCGGCGCCGGCGTCCAGGGCGATGCGGCTGGCCTGGGCGATGAGCGCGGGGTCGCGCAGCTCGCCGGTCTCGAGGATGAACTTGAGCGCCGCGCCGGCGCACTCGCGGCGACAGCGTGTGGCGAAGGCGACGGCAGTGCTTGGATCGGCGGCCCGCAGCGCGCGCCATGGGAGCACCGCATCGATCTCGTCGGCGCCCGCGGCGAGCGCGGCGTCGATCTCGCGCGCGACCTCGTCGGGCGACGACGCGCCGTGCGGGAAGCTCACCACGGTCGCGACGCGCACCTGGGCGAGGTCTTGAGCAACGAGCGCCTCGAGTGCCACGCGCACGAAGCGTGTGTAGACGCACAGCGCCGCGGGCGCGCCGTGCGGCGTGTTCGCGCGGCACGCCAATGCCTCGATGGTGGCTTCGGTGTCGTCGTCCTTCAGGGAGGTGAGGTCGAGGCAGCGAAGAGCGATCTGCGCAGGGTGCATGCAGCGACTGTAGCCCGGGTGCAACCCGGGTTGCACCCGGGCTACGAAGACAAGGCCGTCAGGACCTCGTAGCACGCGCCCATGGTGTGGTAGTCCGTCTTCCCCGCCGGACTCTTCTCGTCGCTGTACTTGCGGTTGTCCTGCGCGAGGATGCGGAACCACGCCCCGTACCGGTGGTCGACGAAGTGCCGCCAGCTGTACTCCCACAGCCGGTCGTACCAGTCCCAGTAGCCGCCTTCGCCGGTGCGCAGGGCCAGCAGCGCGGCCGCCGCCAGGCTCTCGGCCTGGACCCAGAAGTACTTGTCGCCGTCGCACACCACAAAGCGCCCGGGGTGGCGCTCGTCGGGGGCGAAGCCGTAGACCAGGCCGCCGTGGGTCGTGTCCCAGGCGTGCTCGGTGGCGGCGGCGAAGAGCTCGCGGGCGCGCGGCAGCAGCCAGTGCGCGGCCCGCTGGCGCTCCAGGATGAGCAGCAGCTTGGCCCACTCGGTGAGGTGGCCCGGCTGGTAGCCCCAGGGCCGGAAGATGTTGCTCTTGTCGTGGCGGTTGTAGTCCCAGTCGGGCTGCCAGTCGCCGTCGGGGGCGAGCCGGTAGTGCTCCCACACGAGTCCCTGCGCGTGCGCGGCGAGCTTGCACGTGACGGCCTCGGCGATCGACTCGGCGCGGTCGAGGTAGCGCCGGTCGGAGGTGGCGTCGAAGGCGGCGAGCATGGCCTCGCAGGCATGCATGTTGGCGTTCTGGCCGCGGTAGGGCCCGACGTGCCAGCCGGCATCGGCCTCATCCGCATACAGGCATTGCACCGGCTCCCAGAAGTGCTGCTCCATCAGCTCGAAGGTCTCGCTGATGCCGGCGCGCGCCTCGGTGATGCCCGCCATCGCCGCATGCGCATGCGCGAGCAGCACGAAGGCCAGGCCGTAGCAGTGGTTGGTCGCGTCCAGCACCTGGCCGCGGCCGCCGGCGAAGCGCAGCTGCCAGGCGTAGCCGCCGGTGGCGGGGTCGCGATGCACCTCGCGCAGGAAGCGCAGCCCGTGACGCGCGGCCTGGCGCCACTGCACGTTGCCGAAGCGCCGCGCCGCCATCGCAAAGTTGAAGACGAAGCGCGTGCTGCTGACGAGGTGACGGGTCTGGCGGTCGTAGACCTCGCCGTCGTCCTTGAAGAAGTGGAAGAAGCCGCCGGCCGGGTCCAGGGCCCGGCCCTCGTAGAACGACATCGTGTGCAGGATGTGCCTGCGCAGGAAGTCGGGGGAGCGGAAGTCGATCGTCATCGTCCGAGTGTGACTCAGGCGACGCGCCTTTCGCTCGTGGCGTCGAACAGGTGTGCGTCGTTCGGCGACCAGCGCAGGAACACGTTCTCGCCGACCCGCTGGTGCACCTTGCCGGGCACGCGCGCCGTGAGCGTGCCCACCGGCGTGTCGACCAGGGCGTAGGTCTCGGGGCCGGTGGGCTCGAGCATGGTCACGCTGCCGGGCAGGCCGGCCTCGGCAAAGGCAAGGCTTTCCGGGCGCAGGCCGTAGGTGACCTGCTCGGCGTTGGCGGCCTTCAGCGCGTCGCGCTGGGCCGCCGTGACCGCCAGCTCGATGCCCTTGGCCATCACGCCGTTGGCGGCGACCTGGCTGCCCACCATGTTCATCGCGGGCGAGCCGATGAACTCGGCGACGAAGCGGGTCGCCGGGCGCGAGTAGATGTCGTCGGGCGTGCCCAGCTGCTGCACGATGCCGTCGCGCATCACCGCGATGCGGTCGCCCAGCGTCATCGCCTCGACCTGGTCGTGGGTGACGTAGACGGTGGTGGTGCGGGTGCGCTGGTGCAGCAGCTTGATCTCGGCGCGCATCTCGACCCGCAGCTTGGCGTCGAGGTTGGACAGCGGCTCGTCGAACAGGAACAGCTTGGGGTTGCGCGCCAGGGCGCGTCCCATGGCGACGCGCTGGCGTTGGCCGCCGGAGAGCTGGCCGGGCTTGCGGCCGAGCAGGTGCTCGATCTGCAGCATGCGCGCCACGCGCTGCACCGCCTCGTCGCGCTGCGCCTTGGGCACGTTGCGCATCTCCAGGCCGAAGCTGATGTTCTGCGCCACGTTCATGTTCGGGTACAGCGCATAGCTCTGGAACACCATCGCGATGTCGCGGTCCTTGGGCAGCGCGTAGGTCACGTCGCGGTCGGCGATGTGGATGGTGCCGGCAGTGGGCGTGTCCAGGCCGGCGATCATGTTCAAGAGCGTGCTCTTGCCGCAGCCGGAGGGGCCGACCAAGATGAGGAACTCGCCGGCCTCGACCTCGATGTCGATGCCCTTGAGGATGTCGGTGGAGCCGAAGCTCTTCCTGACGTTGCGGATGGAGAGTGCGCCCATGATTCCGTTCCTATCCCTTCACCGCGCCGGCCGTCAGCCCGCGCACGAAATACTTGCCGGCCAGGATGTACACCAGCAGCGTCGGCAGCCCCGCGATCATCGCGGCGGCCATGTCCACGTTGTATTCCTTGACCGCACTCGACGTGTTCGCCAGGTTGTTCAGCCCGACCGTCACCGGCTTCGACGCGCCGCCCGAGAACACCACGCCGAACAGGAAGTCGTTCCAGATGTTGGTGAACTGCCAGATCAGCGTGACCACCAGGATGGGCGTCGACAGCGGCAGCACGATGCGCCAGAAGATGCGCCAGAAGCCCGCGCCGTCCAGCATCGCCGCCTTGATCAGCTCGTCCGGCAAGCCCACGTAGTAGTTGCGGAAGAACAGCGTGGTCGACGGCAGCCCCGCGAGGATGTGCACCAGCACCAGTCCCCAGATCGAGCTCGCGATGCCCATCCAGCCCAGGATCTGCGACATCGGCAGCAGCACCACCTGGAAGGGCATGAACATGCCGAACAGCATCAGCGCGAACATGAGCTCGCTGCCCTTGAAGCGCCACTTGCTCAGCACGTAGCCGTTGATCGCGCCCAGCGTGCTCGAGACCAGCACCGCCGGCACGACCATCAGCACGGAGTTCAGGAAGAAGGGCTTCAGTCCGCCGCAGTCGACGCCCGTGCAGGCGCTGGACCACGCCGTCGCCCACGCGGCGAAGCTGGGGGACGTGGGCAGCGACAGCAGGTTGCCGCCGCGGATCTGCGACATGTCCTTCAGCGAGGTCGTGAGCATCACGTACATCGGCGTCAGGAAGAACAGCGCGAACAGCAGCAGCACCGACCACAGCGCGAGGCGGTGCCAGTGAAGCCGACGCGGGGCGGCGGCCGCTGCCGGCGTGCGCAGCGCGGTGGCGCTCGGTTGGGCGACGCTCATCGCCTGGCCCTCAGCTCGGAGTACAGGTAGGGCACGACGATGGCCGCGACGGTGGCCAGCATGATCGTCGCCGAGGCGGCGCCCAGGCCGATCTGGCCGCGGGTGAAGGCCATGGTGTACATGAAGGTCGCGGGCATGTCGGTGGCGAAGCCCGGGCCGCCGGCGGTCAGCGCCATCACCAGGTCGAAGCTCTTGATCGCCAGGTGCGACAGCACCATCAGCGTGCTGAAGAACACCGGCCGCAGGCTGGGGATGATGATGCGCCAGTAGATGCGCGGCAGGCTCGCGCCGTCGATCTGCGCGGCCTTGAGGATGGAGTCGTCGATGCCGCGCAGCCCGGCGAGGAACAGAGCCATCACGAAGCCCGCGCTTTGCCACACGCCGGCGATCACGATGGTGTAGATGGCGCGGTCGGGGTTGATCAGCCAGTCGAAGGTGAAGTCGGTGAAGCCCAGTCCCTGCACGACCTTCTCGAGGCCCAGGCCCGGGTTGAGGATCCACTTCCAGGCGGTGCCGGTCACGATGAAGCTGAGCGCCATCGGATAGAGGTACACCGTGCGCAGCACGCCTTCGGCGCGGATCCTCTGGTCGAGCAGGATGGCCAGCAGCAGGCCGATGGCCATGCCGCAGAACAGGAACAGCCCGCCGAAGATGCCCAGGTTGCGCAGCGCCACCCACCAGCGCTCGCTCTCGAACAGGTTGATGTACTGCTCGATCCCGACGAACTCGTAGTTGGGCAGCAGGCGCGAGGCCGACAGCGACAGGTAGCCGTTCCAGGCCATCAGGCCGTAGATGAAGGCCATCGCGAGGAGGAACGAAGGCGCGATGACCAGCTTGGGCATCCATCGGCTCAAGCGGGCGGCCGGGGACATCGGCACGGCAGTACTCATGGCTTGGACAGCAGGGATGAGAGCCCTCTCCCGGTGTGGGAGAGGGCGTATTGAGCGCTCCCGGGGCCGGGAGCGCAAGACGGCAATGCGCTTACTGCGCTTTCACCTTCGCGGCGGCGACCAGCTTGTCCATCGTCGCGGCCGGCGTCGCCTTGTCGTCGTTCCAGAACTGCGAGACGACGTCCTTGATCGCGCCTTCGTTGGCCGAGGGGATGGCCATGCCGTGGGCGGCGGAGGGCACCAGGGTGCCGGCCTTGGAGGTCGACACGAAGTCGGCCGCCGAGGTCTTGGCGCACTCGTCGAACTTGTCGAGGTTCATGTTCAGGCGCACCGGGATCGAGCCCTTGTTGAGGTTGAACACCTCCTGGAACTCGGGCGACATGATGGCCGCGGCCAGGTCCTGCTGGGCCTTCTGGTTGGCCGGGTCCTTCAGCTTGAACAGCGCGAAGCTGTCGACGTTGTAGGTGTAGGCCTTGGCGGTGCCGGGCGCGGCCACGCAGCCGAAGTCCTTGCCGGGAACCTTGTTGGCCGCCAGGAACTCGCCCTTGGCCCAGTCGCCCATGAACTGCATGCCGGCCTCGCCCTTGATCACCATGGCAGTGGCCAGGTTCCAGTCGCGGCCCGGCGCGTTCTTGTCGGTGTAGCCCTTGATGCGCTTGAAGGTGGTGAGCACCTTTTCCATGGTCGGGCTCTTCAGCGTGGCGCCATCCAGTTGCACCAGCGCCTTCTTGTAGAAGTCGGCGCCGCCGACGCCCAGCGCGACGGTCTCGAAGGTGGTGAAGTCCTGCCAGTTCTGCCCGCCGTGGGCCACCGGCGTGATGCCGGCCTTCTTCAGCGCCTCGGCGGCGGCGAAGAACTCGTCCCAGGTGGTCGGCACCTTGGCATTGGCCTTCTTGAAGGCCTCGGGATTGGTCCACAGCCAGTTCACGCGGTGCACGTTGACCGGCGCGGCGACGTAGTTGCCCTTGTACTTGAGGCCGTCGGCGATGGTCTTGGGCAGCAGCTCGTCCCACTTGTTGGCCTTGGCCACGTCGTCCATGTTGGCCAGAACGCCTTCGCGCGCCCATTCCTGGATGGACGGGCCCTTGATCTGGGCCGCGGCGGGCGCATTGCCCGAGACCACGCGCGACTTGAGCACCGTCATCGCGGCATCGCCGGCACCGCCGGCCACCGCGAAGTCCTTCCAGGTGTGGCCCTTGGCCTGCATGGTCTGCTTCAGGGCCGCGGCGGCCTTGGCCTCGCCGCCCGAAGTCCACCAGTGCAGCACTTCGACTTCACCCGCGTTGGCGAGCGTGGCACCCATCAGGCCGCAGGCGGCGAGGGCGAGAGAGATCCGTGTCATGGCCATCATGTCTCCTTGTTCAAGAATCGTTCAGCTTGTTGAACCAAGCGGGCTGGACTTTAAGTTCTCGTTAAGGTTAGGACAAGGGAACAAGGGCCTGGGACTTTCCCGGATGCGCGGAAGTGATGCTTGACCCGGGTTTCACCCGGGCTACGAGGACCTCATGGGGTAGCCCGGGTGAAACCCGGGTCTGCGCATGTGCAGCCCCAATTCCCACTGCTGCGCCATGGCCGCCAACGTGTCCGCCGACACGCGCGGGTCCGAGCGCGCCTCGCGCAGCGTCTCGCCCATCGCCTGCGCGATGCGCTCGATCACCGGCTGCGGCCTGGCCACGCCGCACACGTCGTCGCGCTCTACTTGAACAGGTAGGTGGACGCACGCAGCAGTTGTCCAGAATAGTGGACAGATGCGTCAGCCCGGCAGCGCGTCGAGTCGGCGATCCAGGGCCGCGTCCCGCGGCACGGCGATGAGGAACTCCTCCTCCAGCACCTGCCGGATCTCGGCCGCCGAGCGCAGCACGCGCCGCTCGGACACGCCGCCCAGCGGGTGCACCGCGAGCTCCCGATTGCGCAGGGCCAGCCGGCGATCCGGCGCGGCCCGGGCCGCCACCAGCCCGCTCACGAAATGCGAGTCGGGGTGCGTGCTGAGGTAGTGGTTCGCCGCCTCGTAGTCGATCGGATGTTGCCGCTGCAGATCGAAGCGATACAGCGACTTCCAGGCCGCGTCGAGCTGCGCCTGCATGCGCCAGCCCTCGTCCTCCGCGACCAGCCGGAACGGCTCGTGCGGCGTGGCCTGTTCCTCATCGGGCACCAGCCGCAGCACGCCGGTGAGCGTCATGCCGCCGAAGCCCACGTCGGCGATCGAGGGACCGTCGGGCAGGTCGACCTTCAGCAGCATGTGGCTGCGCGCGGTGATCGCGTCGTCGGGCCGGCCCCATAGAACGCGCGCCGCCAGCCGCGTGACGCGGAAACCGATGGCGACGAGGACCTCGGCGAGCAGGCCGTTGTGCTCGAAGCAATAGCCGCCGCGGCCACCGTGGACCAGCTTGGCCTGCAGGGCATCGGGAGCCAGCTGCACCGGATGGCCGCGCAGAGGATCGAGGTTCTCGAAGGGAATCGCGGCCGCGTGATGCGCGACCAGCGCTTCCAGGGTCGAGCGGTCGGGCGCCACCGGCATCGTCCAGCCGATGCGCTGCAAGTAGGCGTCGAGGTCCATGCCCATCGCGTCAGGCCAGCCGCGGCAGCCGCATCACCGCGCGCAGTCCGCGCGGCTCGACCGACTCGAGCACGATGGTGCCGCCGTGGCGGCCCACGATCTCGCGCACGATCGCCAGCCCCAGCCCGCAGCCGCTGCCCTCGTGGGTGGCGCGCACGAAGCGCTGGAACACCCGCTCGCGATCGCCTTCGGCGAGCCCGGGGCCGTTGTCCTCGACCTCGACCACGGCCTGCGCGCCCTGCGCCTTGGCGCGCACCGTGACCACGCTGCCGCGACCCGCATAGCGCAGGGCGTTGTCGACCAGGTTGGTCAGCGCCTCGCGCAGCAGAAAGGCATGGCCCATCACGCCCACCGGCGGCGCGTCGTCCACGCCATCGACGCCCAGGTCGATGCCGGCGGCGATGGCGCGCGGCACCAGCTCGGCCGACAGCTCGGCCGTCAGCTTGCGCAGGTCGACGCGGGCCCGGCCTTGCCCGATGGCCGACTCGGGCTCGGCGCGCGCCAGGGTCAGGAGCTGGTTCACCAGGTGCGCGCTGCGCGTCGCGCTTTCGTTGACCCGCTGCAGCCGCGCCTTGAGCGCCGGGTCGCTGGTCTCGTGCAGCGCCAGCTCGGTCTGGCTCTTCAGGCCCGCCAGCGGCGTGCGCAGCTGGTGAGCCGCATCGCTGATGAAGCGCTTCTGCGAGCTGACGCTTTCCTGCACCTCGGCGAGCAGGCTGTTGATCGCCTTGGCCAGCGCGCGCACCTCTTGCGGCGCGGCCTCGAGCTCGATCGGCGCGAGGTCGTTGGGCGCGCGGTCCTCCACCAGCGCGCGCATGCGCGACAACGGCGCGAGCCCGGCACGGATGCCGGCCCACACGATCATCGACATCAGCGCCATCAAGGCCGACAAGGGCAGGGCGGTGTCGACCAGGATCTGCTTGGCCAGCTGCTCGCGGCTGGCGCGGCTGCGCGCGATCTGCACCAGCATGCGCTGGGTGATGCCTTCCTCGCCGTACGACAGGTACAGCGCGGCCACCCGCACATTGATGGGCGGACGCGCGGCCTGCGCCCGGTCGCCCATGGTGCCGTCGTAGAAGTAGGGCTCGCCCAGGCGCGGATCGACGATGGGCGGCGGCGGCGGCAGCTGCTTGTTGCCGAGGATGAACTGGCCCGGCGGCGTGCTCACCATGTAGTACACGCGGTCGTCGGGATCGGCTTCGATGATGTCCTGGGCGGCGCGCGGGAAGTCGATGAACAGCCCGTTGCCGATGGGCTTGACCTGGCGCGCCAGGGCCCGCGTGGCGGTGGTGAGGCTGGCGTCGATGGCCTTGTTGGCGTAGCGCTCGGCGACGTTGTAGGTCACGTAGGCGGCGGCCAGCCACAGCACCAGCTGCGGCAGCAGCAGCCACAGCAGCAGGTGCCGCTCGAGCGAGCGCGTGCCGGGCGTGACCCCGGGCACCCGGCGCAGCACGCGTTTGAACGGGGACAGCATGGTCGCCTCAGGCCGCCGCTTCCTGTTCGAGCAGGTAGCCCAGGCCGCGCACGGTGCGGATGGCGAGTCCCGAGCTTTCGAGCTTGCGACGCAGGCGATGGATGTAGACCTCGATCGAGCCCGGGTTGGACTCGCTGCGGTCGACCGCCCAGCTCTCGGCGATGCGGTCCTTGGTCACCACCTTGTCGCGCTGGGTCAGGAGCAGGTCCAGCAGCATCCATTCGCGCGGCGAGAGCTCGACGCTCTCGGTGCCGATGGCAGCGCGACGGGCATCGCGGTCGAAGCTGAGGCGGCCCATCTGCTGGACCGTGGCGCCGCCGGCGCGCGTGCGCCGGAGCAGGGCGCGGATGCGCGCCTCCAGCTCGGGGAAGTCGAAGGGCTTGGTGAGGTAGTCGTCGGCACCGGCGTTGAGCCCGGCGACGCGGTCGTCGAGGCCGTCGAGGGCGGTCAGCACCATCATCGGCATGTTGGGCCGGGCGGCGCGCACACGTTTGAGCACGGTCAAACCGTCGACCAGGGGCAGTCCGAGGTCCAGCACGCCGAGGTCGAAGTTCTGGCGCAGCAGCAGGTATTCGGCGACCGCGCCGTTGCCGGCCACTTCCACCTCGAAGCCCGCCTTGCGCAGGCTGGCGCTGAGGGCATCGGCGAGGATGGC
This sequence comes from Piscinibacter sp., assembly GCA_036377015.1. GTDB lineage: Bacteria > Pseudomonadota > Gammaproteobacteria > Burkholderiales > Burkholderiaceae_C > Albitalea. The sequence continues at coordinate 63,817 of DASUZE010000057.1, forward strand.
GTCGTCTTCGGCGAGCAGAAGTCTCATGGGCGCGAAGATTAACGCCTGAACAAAAGATTAACGTTAGCTGAAACCCGGGGGTGGAGCGTCCCGGGTTGCACCCGGGCTACAGCCGGTCCTCGTAGCCCGGGTGCAACCCGGGGTCGTCCCCTCAAGCCAACGTGTACGCCGTCTTCACCACGGTATAGAACTCCGCCGCATACCGCCCCTGCTCGCGCGGCCCATAGCTCGACCCCTTCCGCCCGCCGAACGGCACGTGATAGTCCACTCCCGCCGTCGGCAGGTTGACCATCACCATCCCCGCCTGCGCATGCCGCTTGAAGTGCGTCGCGTGCTTCAGCGAGGTGGTCGCGATGCCGGCCGACAACCCGAACGGCGTGTCGTTGGCCAAGGCCAGCGCCTCGTCGTAGTCCTTCGCGCGGATCACGCTGGCCACCGGACCGAAGATCTCCTCGCGGTTGATCTGCATCGCGGGGAGCGTGTCGACGAAGAGCGCCGGCGCGAGGAAGTGGCCCTCGGTCTCGCGCACGATCCGTTCGCCGCCGGCCACGAGCTTCGCGCCCTCGCCGCGGCCGATGTCGACGTAGCGCAGGTCCTGCTCGAGCTGCGGCAGCGACACCACCGGGCCGATGTCGGTGCCGGCCGCAAGCGCGTGGCCGACCTTGAGCTTGCCCATGCGCTCGGCCAGCGCGGCGACGAAGCGGTCGTGGATGCCTTGCGTGACGATCAGCCGGCTCGAGGCGGTGCAGCGCTGGCCGGTCGAGAAGAAGGCGCTCTGGGCGCACAGCTCGACGGCGACGCCGAGGTCGGCGTCGTCCAGCACGACTTGCGGGTTCTTGCCGCCCATCTCGAGCTGGACCTTGGCGCCGCGGGCGACGCATGCCGCCGCGACCTGCCGTCCGATCGTCTGCGAGCCGGTGAAGCTCACCGCATCGATGCCGGGATGCTCGGCGATGGCCTGGCCGACGTCACGCCCGCTGCCCATCACCAGGTTGAACGCGCCCGCCGGCAGCCCGGCGCGCGAGATGATTTCCGCCAGCGCCCAGGCGCTGCCCGGGACGATGTCGGCGGGCTTCATCACCACGCAGTTGCCGTAGGCCAAAGCCGGCGCGATCTTCCACGCGGGGATCGCGATCGGGAAGTTCCAGGGGCTGATGATGCCCACCACCCCCACCGGCTCGCGGGTGATCTCCACGCCGATGTTCGGCCGCACCGAGGGCAGCAGCTCGCCGCCCGTGCGCAGGCACTCGCCGGCGAAGAACTTGAAGATGTTGCCCGCGCGAGCGGCCTCGCCGACCGCCTCGGCCCGCGTCTTGCCTTCCTCGCGCGCGAGCAGGGCGCCCAGCTCGTCCTTGCGCGCCAGGATCTCGGTGCCGATCTTCTCCAGCGCATCGGCGCGCGCCTGCACGTTGAAGCCCTGCCACGCCGGCATGGCGGCGCGCGCGGCCCGCACGGCGGCATCGACCTGCGCCGCGGTGCCCTTGGCGAACAGGCCGATGGTGTCGGCCAGGTCCGACGGATTCACATTGGGCGTGAAGCCGTTGCCGGCGGTCCACTCACCGGCGATGTAGTTCAGGTGTTCGGTCATGGATGCTGCCTTCCAAAGGTCCAGAGAAAGAAAACGTCAAACCGATTACTGCGGCCCGAGCTTGCGGATCAGCACGCCCAGCTGCGCGACCTCATCCGGCGCGAGGTCGGTCAGCGGCGGGCGCACCGGCCCGCCCGGGTGCCCGACCAGCGTCGCGCCGGCCTTGACGATGCTCACCGCGTAGCCCGGCTTGCGATTGCGGATCGCCAGGTAGGGCAGGAAGAAGTCGTCGAGCAGTCGGCTCTGGGTGGCCCGGTCGTCCTCGGCGATGGCGCGGTAGAACGCCAGGGCCGTCCGGGGCACGAAATTGAACACCGCCGACGAATACACCGGCACGCCCAGGGCCTTGTAGGCGGCGGCGTAGACCTCGGCGGTGGGCAGGCCGCCGAGGTAGGCGAAGCGGTCGCCCAGGGCCTGGCGGATGCTCACCATCAGCTCGATGTCGCCGATGCCGTCCTTGAAGCCGACCAGGTTGGGGCAGCGCTCGGCCAGGCGCGCAAGCAGCGGCGGCGTGAGGCGGCACACCGCGCGGTTGTAGACGATGACGCCGAACTTCACCGACTTGCACACCGCCTCGACGTGCGCCGCCACGCCCTCGGGGCTGGCTTCGGTCAGGTAGTGCGGCAGCAGCAGGATGCCGTGCGCCCCGAGGCGCTCGGCCTCCTGTGCACAGGCGATCGCCTGGCGCGTCGGGCCGCCGGCGCCGGCGATGATGGGGACCTTGCCGCGGCAGGTCTCGACGGCCGTGCGGATCACCTCGCCGTACTCGCTGCCGGCCAGCGAGAAGAACTCGCCGGTGCCGCCGGCGGCGAACAGCGCGCTGGCGCCGTACGGCGCCAGCCATTCCAGGCGTGCTGCATACGAACGCGGGTTGAAGTTGCCTTCGGCGTCGAAGTCGGTGATGGGGAACGACAGCAGGCCGGAGGAGATGATGCGTTGGAGGTCGTGCGGTGCCATGGGCGCTTTCGAAGTCAGTCCAGTCGCACGCCGGCCTCGGTCACGACCTTGGCCCAGCGCGCGCGCTCGGTGTTGAAGAACTGGTTCATCTCGGTGGGCGCCATGGTCACCACCTCGGCACCCTGGGCGATGAGCCGGGCGCGCAGGTCGGGGGCGCGGATGATGCGCACCAGCTCGGCGTTGAGCGCCTGCACGATGCGCGGCGGCGTGCCCGCGGGCACCAGCACGCCCTGCCAGGTGCCCGACTCGAAGCCCGGCACCCCCGACTCGGCGATGGTGGGCAGGTCGGGCGTGAGCGCCATGCGCGTCTTCTTCGAGACGGCCAGCGCCTTGAGCTTGCCCGACTGCACGTGCGGCAGCGTGGCCAGCATGCCGTTCATCAGCACCTGCGCCTGGCCGCCGACGGTGTCGCCGATCGCTTGCGAGCCGCCCTTGTACGGGATGTAGGTCCACTTCGCACCCGTGGCGCGCTCGACCGCGACGCCGGCCAGGTGCGGCGCGCTGCCCAGGGCGGTGACCGCGAAGTTGAGCTGCGTCTTCTTCGACAGCGCGACCAGTTCGGACAGGTTGTTGGCCGGCACGGAGGGATGGACCACCAGCATGTGCGGCGAGTAGCCGAGCATGGTCACACCGGCCAGGTCGCGCGACGGATCGAAGGGCAGCTTGGTGTAGACCGACGAGGTGATCGCCAGCGCGCCCACGTCGCACAGCAGCAGCGTGTGGCCGTCGGCCGGCGCCTTGGCCACCGCGTCGGTCCCCAGGTTGCCGTTGGCACCGGCACGGTTGTCGACGACCACGGTCTGCTTGAGCGTGTCCGACAGCGGCTGGCTGATGAGGCGCGCGATGATGTCCGACGAGCCGCCGGGCGGATAGGGGACGACGATCCGGATCGGCTTGGTGGCCCACGACTCGGCGAAGGCCGGCGTGGCGAGGACGGCTGCGGCGCCGGCTGCATGAGCGAGGAGGTGGCGGCGGGTGATCGGCTTCATGAGTACTCCGATGAAACTTGTCAGTCATCGTACAACATACAAATCACGAATTCAACGCAATGTTCGTAGCCCGGGTGCAACCCGGGGTGCCTGCAACGGTGGAAAAGTGCCCCGGGTTGCACCCGGGCTACGTCAGCCGCCCGCGGCCTCGTGCGCGCGACGCAGGCGTTCGCGGCTGTTCGCCAGATGGGTCCGCATCGCCGCGCGAGCCGCTTCGGGGTCGTGATTGGCGATCGCGTTGACGATGTTCTCGTGCTCGGTGTTGACCCGGCGCAGGTAGTCGCGTCGGCCTTCGCCTGCGACCTTCGCGGTATTCAGCCGCGCGCGCGGAATGATCATCGTGCCCAGGTAGGTCATGAGCTCGAGGAAGTGCACGTTCTGCGTGGCCTTGGCGATCTCGAGGTGGAACTGGAAGTCGGGGGCCAGCGCATCGCCGTTCTCGTCGATGGCCGTGGTGAAGGAGGCGAGTGCCTTGCGCATGGCGCGCAGGTTGTCCTCGCTGCGGCGCACCGCTGCCAGCCCCGCGGCTTCGGTCTCGAGGCCGATGCGCAACTCGAGCACCGCGATCACTTCGCGCGCGGTCGCGATCTGCTCCGGCGCGATGCGGAAGTTGGTCGTCTCGCCGGTGCCCACCACGAAGGTGCCCACGCCGTGGCGCGTCTCGACCAGACCGCCGGCCTGCAGCTTGGAGAGGGCCTCGCGCACCACGGTGCGGCTCACGCCGAACTCGCTCATGATGGCCGCCTCGGTGGGCAGCTTGTCGCCGGCGCGCATCTGGCCGTCGCGGATGCGCGCGGTCATGCTGTCGACCAGGCCCAGCGCGAGGTTGCGCGGGCGGCGTGGGGTAGAGGCGGAGCCGGGGGCTTGCATGGGTCGCGGGTTTTTCCCTGGGTGATCGCTATTGACAGTCGCCGGTGGCGTGTCGACCATTGCGCTCGTTGTATGACAACAGATAACGTACCACAGGCCGTTCCGCGAATGTAAGCACAAGGGTGCGGCTGTGCAACTGGGGTGTGCCTGATGTCCTCTGCGATTCGGCCCGGCTCGCTCACGCCGCTGCGCTTCGGCAGGCTGCTGCTGACGGGTGCCGCCGGTGGGCTGGGCCGCGAGCTTCGGCCGCGGCTCAAGGCGTACTGCGAGACGCTGCGCCTGAGCGACATCGCCGATCTGGGCGAGCCGGCGCCGGGCGAGGACCTGCGGCCCGCACGGCTGGAAGATGCGGCGGCGATCCACGCGCTGCTCGAGGGCGTCGATGCGGTGGTCCACCTGGGCGGCTACTCGGTCGAAGGCCCGTGGGAAGCCATCCTGCAGGCCAACATCGTCGGCCTGTTCAACCTTTACGAGGCGGCGCGCAAGCAGGGCGTCAGGCGCATCGTCTTCGCGAGCTCCAACCACGTGACGGGCTTCTACCGCCAGGACGAGGTCATCGACAGCCGCATGCCGCCGCGCCCGGACGGGCTGTACGGCGTGAGCAAGGCCTTCGGAGAGAACCTCTCGCGCATGTACTTCGACCGCCATGGCATCGAGACGGTGTGCCTGCGCATCGGCTCGTCGTATGCCGAGCCGAAGGACCGCCGCATGCTCGCCACCTGGCTCAGCTTCGACGACCTGGAGCGCCTGGTCGTGGCCAGCCTGACCGCACCGCAGGTCGGGCACACGTTGATCTTCGGCATCTCCGACAACGCGACCCGTTGGTACGACAACCGCCTCGCGTCGCACGTCGGCTATCGCCCGCAGGACAGCTCCGAGGCCTTCCGCGCCTCGCGCGAGAAGGCCCAGCCCAAGCTGGACCCGACCGATCCGACGGTGATCTACCAAGGTGGCGTGTTCGTCCGCATGGGGCCCTTCGACTGAGCGGATCGCTCCAACACCTGCAACCAGAGAAGGAGACATTCATGAAGCGTCGCGAATTGATCAAGCTGTGCGCCTCGTCCGTCGCCGCCGGCGCGGGACTCGCACCCGGCCTGGTCTGGTCCGAGGACAAGATGGTGTGGAAGGCGGCCGACGTGCACCCGCTCGGCTATCCGACGGTCGAGGCCATCCAGCGCATGGGCAAGAAGCTGGAGCAGCAGACCAACGGGCGCATCTCGATCCAGATGTACCCGTCGATGCAGCTGGGCGGCGAGAAGGAAATGATCGAGCAGGCGCAGGTGGGCGCGCTGCAGATCGCGCGCATCTCGGTAGGCGCGATGGGGCCGGTGGTCGATGAGCTCAACGTGTTCAACATGCCGTTCATCTTTCGGGACGAGGCGCACATGCGCAAGGTCATCGACGGTCCGATCGGCCAGGAGCTGCTCGAGAAGATCTCCGCCTCGCCGCAGACGCGCCTCGTCGCGCTGGGCTGGATGGATGCCGGCACGCGCAACGTCTATTCGAACAAGCCGGTGACCAAGCCCGCCGACCTGAAGGGCATGAAGGTGCGCATGATGGGCAACCCCATCTTCGTGGAGACGATGAACGCCATGGGCGGCAACGGCGTGGCGATGGGTTTCAACGAGCTCTATTCGGCCATGCAGACCGGCGTGGTCGACGGCGCCGAGAACAACGAGCCCACGGTGCTGGCGCAGAACCACTACCAGGTGGCCAAGGTGTACAGCCTCACCGGCCACCTCATCATCCCGGAGATCTTCGTGTTCTCGAAGCGCACCTGGGACACGCTCACGCCGGCCGACCAGGCGCTGGTCAAGAAGGTCTCGCGCGAGGCGCAGATCGAGCAGCGCCAGCTGTGGGACGAGAAGACCTCGAAGGCGACCGACGAGCTGAAGGCCAAGGGCGTGCAGTTCGTCCCCGCCGACAAGACGGCGTTCTACAAGGCGACGCAGCCGGTGCGCGACAAGTACGGCGCGAAGTACGCCGCCCTGCTCAAGCGCATCGAAGACACCAAGTAGCACCGTTGGCGCGGGGCATGCCGCCGTGCGGCGCGCATGCCCCTTTTCTTGCCGGGAGTCTCCGTGGAAAACCTGAAGAAGGGCTATGCCCGCGCGATGGAGTGGCTGTACATCGTGTGCATCTGCATTGCCGGCGTGGTGATCGTCGTGATGACGATCATCATTCCGTACGGCGTGTTCATGCGCTACGTGATGAACGCGCCGTCGAGCTGGCCGGAGCCGGCCGGCGTGCTGCTGATGGTGGTGTTCTCGTTCATCGGCGGCGCCGCGGCCTACCGGGCCCGCGCCCACATCGCGGTGGCCACGCTGCTCAATGCGCTGGGCGACAAGAACCGGGCGCGCACCGAGTTCGTCGCCGAGATCGGCATGGCGATCATTGCGCTGTTCATGATCAAGTGGGGCATCCTGCTGGTTCAGACCACCTGGTACAACTCCATCGCCGAGTTTCCCGGGCTGTCGGCCGGGCTCACCTACGTGCCCATCCCGGTGTCCGGCGTGGTGCTGCTGCTCTTCGTGGTCGAGCGCCTGTGGTGTGGCGAGCCGTCCAGCGAGTCGTTCACCTTCCGCGACCAGCCGCAAAGCGAGTGACCCTTCATGAGCGCCGCCATCCTGTTGCTGACCTTCCTCGTGTTCATGTTCCTCGGCATGCCGGTGGCTTACGCCATGGGCCTGGCCACGCTGGTGACCGCGCTGTGGATCGACATGCCGCTCGAGGCCATCATGCTGAAGATCTCCGACGGCATGGACGACTTCGCGCTGCTCACCATCCCGCTGTTCGTGCTGGCCGGCGCGATCATGTCGGAAGGCGGCGTGGCGCGACGGCTGGTCGACCTCGCCAAGGTCTTCCTCGGCTTCATCCGCGGCGGCCTCGCACTGGTCAACGTGATGGCCTCCACCTTGTTCGGATGCCTGTCGGGCTCGTCGGTGGCCGACACCGCCGCCATCGGCTCGGTGATGATTCCGGAGATGGTGCGCAACGGCTACTCGAAGGTGTTCGCCACCAACGTGACGATCTGCGGATCGGTGCAGGCCATCCTCGTCCCGCCCTCGCACAACTCCATCATCTATTCCATCGCCACCGGCGGGTCGGTCTCGATCGCCGCGCTGTTCATGGCGGGCGTGTTCCCCGGGCTGCTGTTCGGCCTGTGCGTGGTGGCTCTGGTGCTGCTGCGGGCGCGCCAGCACAACTTCCCGGCGAGCCGGGTGGTGCCGCTGCGCGAGGCACTCAAGATCGCGGTCGATGCGATCTGGGGCCTGCTCACCATCGTCATCATCCTCGGCGGCATCTTGAGCGGCGCCTTCACGGCCATCGAGTCCGGCGCGGTGGCCTGCGTGTACGCCTTCTTCTGCACGATGGTGATCTACCGCGAGTACAAGTGGCGCGACCTGCCGAAGCTGGTGCACCGCGTGACCAAGACGGTCGCCATGGTGATGATGGTGATCGGCTTCGCCGCGGGCTTCGGCTACCTGATGGCCATCATGCAGCTGCCCGCCATGGCCACCCAGTTCTTCCTCTCGGTCACGGACAACAAGTACGTGATGCTGTTCCTGGTCAACATCCTGCTGCTGCTGCTCGGCACCTTCATGGACATGGCGCCGATGATCCTCATCTGCACGCCCATCATGCTGCCGGTCATGAAGGCGATGGGCGTGGACCCGGTGCACTTCGGGATGATCATGCTGCTCAACCTCGGCATCGGGCTCATCACGCCGCCGGTGGGGCCGACGCTGTTCGTCGGCTGCGCGATCGGCAAGGTCACGATGGAGCAGGTGTCGAAGGAGCTGTGGCCGTTCTACGGGGCGATGTGCTTCGCGCTGCTGCTGGTGACGTATATTCCGGCCATCTCCCTGTGGCTTCCTGGACTGATGAAATGACTGCCGACTGGCAACCGAGCGCGCGC
>DASUZE010000058.1:0-46248 GCA_036377015.1 Piscinibacter sp.
TGCATTGAACACGCGACCGCGCAAAACCCTCGGCTGGCGTACGCCAGCCGAGGCATTCAACGAACTGCTACGCTCTGCCGAGCAAAGCAGCGTTGCGACGACCAGTTGAACTTGGGCTGTGGCTCTGTGGCTCTGTGGTGAGTTCATTGCGACAAACGTCTGCTGTCCGACGAAGTACGTACCGCTGGTGGGCTGAAGCCCACCCTGCGAAGTCCACAACGATGGGCTGTCCCTGGACGTATCCCGTCCTCGTGAACCCTCAATCCCCCATCACCCGCGCCTGCGAAAAATAGAACGCGTTGTCGAACGGCCGCTCCTGCAGCCCATCCGACGACCACACGCTTCGCTCGATCCGCGTCAGCGGCCCCAGATAGACGTGGATCGCCCGCGAATGCCTTCGCCCCGGGTTGGCGACGGAGTGGATCGTGTCGGCCGGAAGCACGAACACCTCCGGTGCCCGGCTGTCGTGGAGGGCCGTCTTCACCAGCCCCGAACCTTCGCGGCGGTAGAAGGAGTTGGTCTCGACGCCTTCATACAAGCCGATCACCGCGACCATCCGGTGATCGTGGGGCGGGTAGTGGATGCGTGGGGTGAGACGCAAGCCGTAGACGGTGAGCTTCGCCGACGCATGCAGCAGCGTCTCGTCTTCCTGCGATGCTGGCAGCGCAGCGCCGAGGTCGGTCTCGGCCAACGCCGCTTGCAGGAGTTGTCGCACCCGCTCCACCGGATCTGCGCCGCCCGCGGCCGCGACGCATGCATCCACGAAGCGGTCCAGGTTGAAGGCCATTGGCGAGACTCCGATGCCCGGGCCACCCGGGGCGCAGCCGAGTGTGCCCGGGACGCCGGCGCGCTTCAATGGCGTCGACGGATGGGGACCGCGTGATCCGCGTTGCGACTGGCCGATGCCGGGGTGCCGGTGACGCGGCTCGGCTTCACGCGCTTTCTCGCCACGGGCGCGGCAACGGGCACCTCGGCCGGACCCGCCACGGCTGCCGCCTGCATCCCTTCCGCGGCCGCCGGTGCCAGGCCCTGCAACTCCCGCAGCGACGCCACCAGGTGCTGCGTGAGCTCGTGCACCTCCGCCTGCGACAGCACGCGCCGGCATGCGGTGAGGCCGAATTCCATCTCGCCGGCATAGCTTTGAACGGTGATGTTCAGGCCGACGCCGTGGTACGGGATCGACACCGGGTGGTAGTGCACCATGCGCGCGCCGGCCATGTAGAGCGGCACGGCCGGCCCCGGAACGTTCGAGATGGCCACGTTGGCCAGCCGCGGCCCACGCGCGCCGAGATTCGATCGACCGTAAAGCGAGGCCATGCCCGACATCAGCCACGGCGAGCCTGCGATCGGCAGGTCGGCGCCGAGGACGGGCTTCAGCCCGCCGATCAACTCCTTCGACGCCTCCGACGATTCGTGGATCGCCTGGAAGCGCTTCGCCGGGTCGGCGATGTCGGTGGCGAGATCGACGCGGATGGCCGACACCTGGTTGTTGTTCGAGCTGTCGTCGGCCTCGCGCAAGCTCACGGGCACCATCGCGATCAGCGACTTTTCCGGCAGCAGATCGCGTTCGTCGAGGAATCTTCGCAGCGCGCCGCTGCACATCGCCATCACGACGTCGTTCAGCGTGCCACCCAGCTGCTTGCCCAGCGTCTTGAGCTCGGGCAAGGGCACCGACAGGCAGCCGAACGAGCGCTGGTTGGTGATCGACGCGTTGAAGATGGTCTTGGGCGCCATCCTCACGCCCAGGCTGCGCTCGCGCGGCGCCGTCCGGCGAGTGTGGACGAACTGCATCGCCGTGCCGCTCACGGCCCGGGCCGTCTGCGGCAGCATCCTGGCGAGCTTCACGTACTGCGCCACCGAGTTCGAGATGGCCGCCTGCAGCAGCTCGGCCACGCCGAGCTGATACGCATTGCCGGCACGCGCGGGGCGGGGCGGGTGAACCTCGCGGGCCTGCGGCGTCACGTCGTAGAACACCTTGGCGATCTCCATGCCTGCCTTGCCATCGACGCCGCTGTGATGGGCCTTGCTGTAGTAGGCGATCTGGCCGCTGGCCAGCCCGTCGATGACGACCACCTCCCACAGCGGGCGACTGCGGTCGAGCAGGCTGGAGTGCAATCTGGCAACCAGCACTTCGAGCTGCGCCATCGTGCCCGGCCGGGGCAGCGTGACGCTGCGCACGTGGTAGTCGAGGTCGATGTCGTCATCGGCGATCCACACCGGGTCGGCCAGCTCGAACGGCATGGTCGCCAGCTTGCGGCGGAACAGCCGCGCCAGGTGCAGGCGCTTCGCGATCTGCGCCTTCACGTCCTCGTGGTAGTTGCCCCGGTAGCCCTCGGGCAGGTCGAACAGCATCAGGCTGCCCACATGCATCGGCGTTTCCGCGGTCTCCAGGTGCAGGAACGATGCGTCCGTGCTGCTCAGGTGGTCCATGTGCTGATCCTCCGTTGTCGGGTCAGGCCTGGACCGTCTTGCGTGCCTTGGCCGAACGCACGGCCAGCAGCAGGATGATCCCCGAGAGCAGGTACAGGGCCATCACCAGGTACATGCTGTAGACGGGACTGCCGGTTCGCGCCGTGATCGCGCCGGTGACGGCGGGGCTGGCCGCCGCACCCAGGTTGCCGAGGCTGCTGATGAGGGCGATGCCGGCGGCCGCGCCCGCCTTCGACAGGTACTCGGTGGTGATGGTGAAGAACAGCGGCGTCGCCGAAGCGATGCCGACCACCGCGAGCGACAAGCCGGCCAGCGAGGCGCCCAGGTTTCCTTGGGTCAAGGTGGTGATGCCCAGGCCGATCGCTGCGATCGTCACGCTGGCGGCGAAGTGCCAGCGGCGCTCGCCGTGGCGGTCGGAGTGGCGGCCGATCAGGATCATGCCGAACACGCCGATCAGGCTCGGCAGCGCCGAGTACAGGCCGATCTGCATCAGGTCGGCGACGCCCCAGCTCTTGATGAGCGTCGGCACCCAGAAGACCATCGTGTAGGTCGCGCCCAGCAGCAGGAAGTACACCAGCGCCAGCACATAGACCTTGCGATCGCGGAACATCTGGCCCAGGCTCGCGTGCGAGGCCGTGGCGACATGCTTGTCGTCGTGCTCGAGGTTGGTTCGCAGCGCCTTCTTCTCGGACGAGCTCAGCCAGCGGGCATCTTCGGGCTTGTCCTGCAGGTAGAAGTAGGCGGCGATGCCGAGCAGCGAGGCGGGCAGTCCCTGCACGAGGAACAGCCACTGCCAGCCGGCCAGGCCGTGCGCGCCGTCCATGTACTTCATGATGCCCCCGCACAGCGGGCCGGCGATCACGTTCGCCACCGTCGTGGCCGCCATGAAGACGGCGATCACCTGGCCGCGCCGCGCCGACGGATACCAGTAGGTGAGGTACAGGATGATGCCGGGGAAGAAGCCGGCCTCGAACACGCCCAGCAGGAAGCGCAGCACGTAGAACTGCGTCGGCGTCTGCACGAACATCATGCCCGCGGCGACGATGCCCCAGCAGAACATGATGCGCAGCAGCGTCTTGCGCGCGCCGATCTTCTCGAGCAGCAGGTTGCTCGGCACTTCGAACAGGAAGTAGCCGATGAAGAAGATGCCGGCGCCCAGGCCGTACACCGCATCGCCGAACGTCAGCATCTGCTTCATCTGCAGCTGCGCGTAGCCGATGTTGATGCGGTCGAGGTAGGCGACCATGTAGCAGGCGATCAGCAGCGGAATGATCCGCCAGCTGACCTTCGAATAGAGCGCGGCGGCGGCGCCGGTGTTGGCGAGGGAGGGATGCGTGCCTGTCGCACGCGCCACATGGGTGTTCATCGATGTCTCCGATCTTGGATGTCGATGGACGTGACGACTGCCATCGATTGCGTGTGACTTTATCGACGACCCGGTGTGCGCAGGTTCGGATTGCCGTGGCTCTTGCGCAGGGTGCGGCGCGGCCCCGTGACGCCCGGCGAAGGCGCCCGGCAGGGCCGCGTGCGGGGCCGGTGCCTAGGCCTTCGAGACGCGCTTGTTCGGATTTGGGTCCGGCTGCGACGGCATGGCCAGCACCAGCCGGCACTGCCGCTCGAACTCGGCCGCCCAGGCGCGCGCGTCCGCGTCGCCCGCATGGATGAGCAGCAGGTAGCGTCTTGCGCCGAACGCCGACAGGCACAGCGTGCGCACCGTGAGCGCCGACGCCGGGCAGGGCAGGTCGGTGCAGGCGTTCAGCGCCCTCGACCACGCGCCGACGATCTCGTCATGCACGCGGCGGTGGTGCTTGGGCTCGGCGATCTGGTGCTCGAGCGCGAGCATCTTGGCGTCGTAGTACTGCAGCTCCGGCGTGTCGATGCCGAGCGTGAGCCGCAACAGGTGGTGCAGGCGGTCCTGCCACGGCGCATCGTTCGCCTGCACGACCTGCTTGTCGATGGCGACGAGCAGCGCGTCCATGCCCTGGCGCACGTAGCCGGACAACAGCGCCTGCTTGTTGGGAAAGTACTCGTAGAGGGTGCCGACCGAGATGCCCGTCTCGAGCGCCACGGCGCGGGTGGTGAGCCGCTCCCAGCCTTGCGCCTGCCACAGCCGCACGAAGGCGTCGTAGATCGCCTGCACCGTGAAGCGTGCGCGGGCCTGCGAGGGGCGCTTCAGCGGCTTGGCGCGCGCAGCGCTCACCGGCGCTTGAGCGACGTGACGCATTGCAGATCCACGGTGCGGGACACGAAGGGCATTGAACCACAGTGGCACCGACCCCGTAGCCCGGGTGCAACCCGGGGCCTTCGACGGCGGACGGATTTCCAGCGTCGCCGGGTCCCGGGTTGCACCCGGGCTACGACGCGCGCCGGATCAGCATCGCCAGGCCCTCACCACCCACGATCTCGATTGCATGCTCGCGGGCGTGCGCCATCGCCGCATCGCTCGGCTCGCCGAGCGCCAGGTAGATGCCCGTCGTCGCACCGCGCCGAACCATGACGGCGTGCAGCTCGCGCACCGGCTCGATCCCCGTGCGCGCCGCCTTCCATCGCCGCGCGGCGACGAGCGCGAGGCGGCCGTCGCGGGTCAGCTCGAAGTCCGCCCCTGGTTCGGTGAGCCGCGCCACCGCGTGGCCGTCGGCGCGAAACGACTTCTCCAGCGCATCGGCGAATGCCGGCCACGACATCGCGCTCACCGAGCGAATCGTCTCCTGCACGAGCCGGGGACTGGGCTGCCGAAACTGCTTCCACGCGGCGATGGCCCCGATGACGATGAACGGAGCGCCGGAAAAGACAGCGAGCGCCTCGTACTCCTTCGGCAGCACCAGCCGCGCCACCAGCGCCGCCGCCGCGGCGAGAAGAAAGCTGACCCACCAGCGCGACCGCAGCAGGATCGCGAACAGCGAGTTCTGCGCCATCTTGAGCTTCAAGCGGCGGGCCCTCCCGCCGCGCGCTCCAGCACCGCCACATGGACCTCGGTGCGCAACACGAACCCCAGGCTCTCGTACAGCGCGATGGCCGCGTGGTTGCTGCGCCAGGCATGCAGGAACGCGCGCTCGCCCCGGTCCTCGATCCCCACCGCGACGGCCGCCGACAAGCGACGCGCCAGCCCGTGTCCCCGGAAGTCCGGATGGGTGCAGACCCCGCTCACCTCGGTGTAGCCGGGCAGGTGCATGCGCTCGCCCGCCATCGCGGCCAGCCGTCCGTCGATGCGAACGCCCACGAAGCGGCCCATGGTGTGCGTGCGCTGGAGGAACGGGCCGGGCTCGGTCAGGCGCGCCAGGGCCAGCATCTCGGCGGCGTCGGCATCGCCCAGCGGCCGGATGCCGTCGAACGGGCCCTCGCTGCGCAGGCCGCGCGTGGCCACCATCTGCACGCCCATGGCTTGCTTGACCGCCACGCAGCCCGGCGGCACCACGATGGTCGGGACCTGCAGCACATACACATGCTCGCCGGGCTGGACCAGGTCGGCCAGTGCGGCCAAGGCCTCGTCGCTGTCGTCGCGCGCCGAGGCGAACAGGTTCACGTCGCGCTTGAAGCGCTTGGCCAGCGCGCCGCCGAGACCCAGCGGTTCCAGATGCGAGGACAGGCTGTCCCAGACGGGCCGGTCGAGTAGATGCATGCGATGTTCTCCGGAAGGCGCCCCATGCATTCTGCCGACAAGCAGACAATGGCGTGTTCATCCTCCAACCGCCGCTTCTCTCCATGCCATCCATCCCTCTGTTCCATCTCGCCTTCCCCGTGCACGACCTTGCCGAGGCACGCCGCTTCTACGGCGGGCTCCTCGGCTGCCCCGAGGGCCGCAGCTCGAACGCCTGGGTCGACTTCGACCTGCACGGCCACCAGATCGTCGCCCACCTCGCGCCGCAGGAGTGCGGCTCGGCGGCCACCAGTGCGGTGGACGGCGACGCGGTGCCGGTGCGCCACTTCGGCCTGATCCTGGCCATGGCCGACTGGCACGCTCTCGCCGAGCGCCTGGCCGCCGCCGGCACGCGCTTCATCATCGAGCCGCATGTGCGCTTCAAGGGCGAGGTGGGGGAGCAGGCGACGATGTTCTTCCTCGATCCGTCGGGCAACGCGCTGGAGTTCAAGGCCTTCGCGGATTTGAGCCAGGTGTTCGCGAAGTGATGCGCGGCATCCGTAGCGGTGCTCGCGTCCCGGGTTTCACCGGGGCTACGGGCTGAGCCACCGGCATCCGTAGCCCGGGTGCAACCCGGGAACTTCGACGCCCGAGTGAACCCGGGCCATGAGCTCAAAATGCCCAGGTCAGGGCAAGCAGCCCGCTGTGCCGCAGCGGCAGCTTCACGACGACGGCATCCGAAGGCCCCTCCATCACCCGCCACGCCGCATTGACGCGCACCCGGTCGCCTTGCCACTGAACCTCGGCCGTCACCACGCGGCCGCGGTCGGCCGGCGTGACCAGCGCGTCCAGCGTGATCAGCCAGTGCTCGGGCTGCCAGGCCAGGCGCACGAACAGGTTGTCGCGGCGCAGGCTGGTCGCGCCCAAGGGCGATGCCTGCCAGGCCAGGTTGCCGGCGAGTGCGACAGGCGGCGCGGCGCCCGCGGCGAGCGCCGCGTTGCGCGCGGACCAGGCGTCCCACGCGCCGTCCGACAAGGCCGTGCCGTCGTGCCACCACTCGACGATGACGCTCTGCTGCGCCGCGCCGGTCCAGTTGGCGCCGACCAGCCACTGCGAGGCCCCGCCCAGCGTCTGCACCCGCCACGGATTGGCGCGCACCGGCGCGTCGCCGGCGGCGGCATCGAAGGCCCAGCCATCGTGTCGCTGGAGCAGGCGCGCCGATGCATGCAGCTCGAGCGACTCGGTCGCCACCCACGCCAGCGCCGCCCCCACGCTGGCGCCGGTGTGCTGCCCGACACGGCCGAACAGATGCCAGTCCGCCGCGCCTGCGCGCAGGTACCCGCGCGCGGCCAGGGCGCTCTCGCGCGCGAAGCGCTGGGCGTCGTCGGGGTCGTGCCAGCGCTGCGGATTGACCCACACCAGCGAGGCCGCGGTCGTCGCGCCGAAATGCTCCAGCTGCAGCAGCGGCCGGCCTTCCGGGGTGAGCGACAGCAGCGTGCGGCGCTCTTCCTGCTGGACCACGTCGTTGGGCCGGAAGCCGTAGCCCACGTCCCAGCCGACGATCTTCTTGCCCGCGCTCAGCTGCCAGGCGCCGAAGTCGCCCGAGGCATGGAACTCGTTGAAGCGGGCCAGCGAGCGCGTGCCGCCGCCCTCGTCGCGGGTGGCCGACAGCAGAAGGTCCGCGCTCAGCGCGCGCCAGCGGCCGCGCAGCTCGGCCTCGGCGACCGCGGCGCTCGGTGTCGCCGGCGCGATGCCCGGGACGCGTGCGTCGGCGCCGGCCAGCGGGCCTTGCGGGTTCGCGTCGCGGGCGTCCCAGCGCGCGCGCAGCTCGCCGCTGGCGTCGCCTTGCGCGGCGGCCGCCCCGCCGGCCAGCAGTGCCGCGCACAGCAGCGCGCAGATCCGCCGCATGCGCTCAGTCCAGGGCCGGGTTGCGCGCCAGGAACATCGGATTGAGCCATTCCTGCGGCACCGACTTCGCCCGTCGCGACAGGTAGCGCACCCGCGTCTCCTTGTGGTTGCTCAGCTGGTCGAGCAGCACCATCTCGTCGACGCGCGTCGGCTCGGAGGGCTTGTCGAGGACGAAGCGCGCCTGCTTGGCGAGCTTGTCCGACTGCACGAACAAGTCGGCCTTCACCGGCTCGTGCCGCACCTTGCCCATCCACAGCTCGATGCGCTGGTAAGTCACGCCCTTGCGCGCCGCGACCAGCGCCAGGTGCAGGCAGCTCGCGGGTGCGCCGTCAGTGCCGCAGGGCTCCTCGCCGACCAGCGTGCCGCGGTAGTCGTCCGACCAGCTCATGGTCGCGATGTCGCCGGTCGACGCGTCGCCCAGCAGCTTCTGCGACGGCGTGATGCGCAGCGGCCGCTGGCTGTTCGGCATCAGCAGCCAGAAGTCGTCGCCGAGCATCAGCACCTTCTGGCCCTGGTCGGCCGGCGAGCGCATCAGCACCAGCGACTGGTGCTGCGCCTGCACGAACACCGTGTAGCGCCGCTCCTTGTCGGGCGAGCCGTCGCGGTGGAAGGTCTGCACATGGGTCTCGACCTGCAGGTTGTCCTGCCCGGTGCGGAAGCGGTCGGCGTTCTTCAGCATGGCGCTGACATCGTCGGCCGCAGGGGCGGCGATCGTGAACAGGGTCAGGGCCAGCAAGGTGGCGAGCCTGGAAATCATGAGAGGTTCCTCCGGTCAGACGTGGGCCAGCGCATCGACGACGGGCCGGTTGACGGTGCGCCGCGCGACCCAGGCCGATGCGAGCATCGACAAGGCGACCATCGCCGCCAGCGTGGCCGCGTACAGGGCGGGGTCCATCACCACCTGCAGCGGATAGCCGTTGCTGCGACCCGGTGGCGGCGGCATCTCGACCGGAAACACCAGCAGCGCGACCGACACCGCCAGCGCGAGGGCCGCACCGAGCAGCGCGCCCGCGCCGCCCAGCACCATGCCCTCCAGCGCGAACGAGCGCGTGAGCTGCCCGGGCAGCGTGCCCATGGCCCGCAGCGTGCCGATCTCGCGGGTGCGCTCGATGATCGCCATCGCCATCGCGTTGGTGACGACGAACACCACGATCACGCCGATGATCAGCCCCAGCGCGCCGAAGATGCGGTTGTAGAGCGCCTTCACGCTGCGATAGAAGGTGGCCTGGTCGAGCCAGGTCTGCACCGCGAGCTCGGGCATGGCCGCCGCGATGCGCAGCCGCGCCGGATCGGTGGCCTCCATGCTGCGCAGGAAGACGCCGAGGCTGGACACGCGCGTCGTGACGATCAGCTTCTGCGCCGTCGCGACATCGGTGTAGACCAGGCGCTTGTCGAGGTCGGGAACGCCGGTCGAGAACACGCCCTGCACCGTCACGTCGAGCGCGTTGAGCGCGCCCTCGGTGGTGCTGGCCAGCAGCGTGAGACCGCTGCCCGGCGTGGCCTTCAGGCTGCGCGCCAGGCCTTCGCCCAGCATCACCTTGCCGTGCTCCTTGCCCTGCAGCACGTCGCCGGCGCTCACCTTGAGGAACGGGCCCTTGACGGCGAACTCGGCGTCGGGATCGATGCCGGCGGCCATCATCACCGTCGACTTGTCGCCGTTGCTGATGAGACCGGTGAACTCGACCCGCGGCAGCACGTGGCGCACGTCGGGGTCGGCGAGCAGTCGGGCGCGCACCGTGGCGACGTCGTCGAGGCCGAATTGCAGCGGGGTGTCCTCGTCGCGCTCGAACTGGGCCGGCCGGGCGACGATGAGGTGGCCGGTGGTGCGCGCCGAGATCTGTGCCAGCCCCTGGTAGGTGAACAGCGCGAAGCCGCCCGCCAGCAGGATGGCCGCGGTGCCCAGTGCCGCGATGCCGGCGGTGACCGTCGAGCGGCGCCGGTTGCGCAGGGTGTTGAGCCAGGCGAACTTAAGCCAGCGCGCGTTCATGGCGTTCCTCCTCCTCGGTGTCGACATGGGTGATGCGGCCGTCCAGCAGGCGGACCACGCGGTCGCATCGGCGCAGCAGGCGGGCGTCGTGGGTGGCGACCAGGAAGGCCGCGCCTTGCGCATGGCCCACCTCGCGCATCAGGTCGAGCACCTGCTCGGCGGTGTGCGAGTCCAGGCTCGCGGTGGGCTCGTCGGCGATCACCAGCGTCGGCCGCTTGACCAGCGCGCGGGCGATCGCCACCCGCTGGCGCTGTCCGCCGGACAAGGCGTCGGGACGGTGGCGCGCGTGATCGGCCAGGCCGACGGCGTCGAGCATGGCGGCCACGCGCTCGCGCCGCTCGGCGGCCGGCACGCCCGACAGGAACAGCGGGTAGTCGACGTTGTCGGCCACCGTCATCACCGGCACCAGGTTGAAGCTCTGGAACACGAAGCCGATCGCGTCGCGCCGCAGCAGGGCGGCTGCGGTCTCGCCGATGTGCGTCACGCAGCGGCCGCGCAGCACCACCTCGCCGGCATCGGGCTTGTCGATGAGCCCGGCGATGTTGAGCAGCGTGCTCTTGCCGCTGCCCGAGGGGCCGGTCAGCGCCAGCATCTCGCCGGGTCGCACGACCAGGTCCACGTGCTGCAGCGCCGGCACGACGTGCTGGCCGAGGCGGTAGGTCTTGCTCAGGCCCCGCAGCTCGATGACCGGTGCCGTCACGGCGCGATCTCCTTGAGCTTGGCCTGCGCGATCGCGGCCTGCGGTGCGCCGCTGGCGGCGACCTGCTGCAGCCATTGGCGCGCCTCGTCGGTGCGCTTGTTGGCGGCGGCCTCGTCGGCGGCGCGCAGCCACACGGCGGCACGGAAGCCGGGTGGCGCAGTGGCCAGCAGCGGGTTCTTCAGCACCTCGTCGAGCAGCCCCGCGCCGCGCGCGTGGCGGTTGAACATGCCCGGCAGGCGCAGGAAGGTGCTGGCGGCGACGAAGCGCGCCTCCAGCGTCGCCGGCACGTTCTGGTGCAGCAGCGCGTCGTGCTCGGGGGCCAGCAGGGCAAGTGCCTTGTCGAGCTGCGCCAGGCCGTCGTCGGCGAAAGCCAGCTTGCGCCAGGGCAGCAGGGTGGTGTTGGCGCGCATGGCGGTGGCGGCACCGCTGTAGGCCAGCAGCACGGGGTCGGCGGGTTGCGCGGCGGAGAGGCGGCCGAACTGCTCGGCCGCGGCTTCGACCGACTTGTCGTCACCGTCCTTCGCGGCCTTCTGGAAGGTGACGAAAGCGGCCTGGTAGGCGGGATCGGGGGCGGCGTGCAGCGGGCCGGCGGCGATGCACGCGGCGATGAGGAGGGGGACGATGCGCAACATGGCGGCTCCTTCGGTGTCGAGGAGTGGCCACTGTGCGGGGCGGTCGGGTCAGGGGCGAGCGGGATGCGACCGGGAGGCCGCGGATGTCGCGAAGTGACGCTGGGGCGGCGCGAAATGCGCGTCCCCGGGTTGCAAGCCTGCATTCGTAGCCCGGGTGCAACCCGGGATGCCGTTCAGTCCTCGCGGAACTGGATCAGTCCGGCGCGTCGCAACAGATCCAGCGCCCCCTCCCGCAACCCCAGCGCCCGCGCCACGCTCTCCAGCTCGACGACATTGCGCTGTCCGTCGATCGCGAGCAGCAGCGCGTGCTCGGCCTGGTTGAGCCGCGTGTCGCGGTATTGCAGCCAGCGGGTCGCGAGCGGCGTGATCTGAGGTGACGGGAGTCGGTCCATGGCGCGCCAAGTGTCGGTGCTGCGGGTGACAGTCCGGTGATGCGCGTCGCGCATCGGGCCGGGGATCGGCCTTCCTTCACGAAACCCGCAGCCAGTGTCCCAAGCTGTCGTGATCGACGACGCGAATCCGATCTGTTTGTAGCCGACGTCCGGCAACTCACTCGGAGACCATCGTGAAAACCCGTGTTCACTTCATCGCCGCCTGCCTGTTGACCGCAGCGGCATTCCCCCTCGTCGCTCACGCCGCAGACATGTCGTCGGGCGGTTCTGACCGCTGCTCCGTCGACATGGCCCTCACTCCGCTGCAAAGACGCGTCCTTCTCAGGTACGACCAGGGGGTCGACACCCTCATGCACTACCTCTGGATCACACGGTCTACCCGCAACCTCGACCGGACGGAAACCGTCCAGTGGGCCGAGCGCTATCGCAAGACCCATCCGAAGTGCTGAGGCCTCTGCGTTGAAGAATTTCAACGTCCGCATCGGGCTCGAAGGCCTTGTCAAACGTCGGGATGTGCGGGGCTCCGCGGAGAATGCCCGCATGCGAAGACGAAATCACGCCTCCGCGTGGGCCAAGAGCTTCGAGCGAGGGTTCGCCGCCATCACGCGTCAAACCCTGCGCGTCGGGACGCGGGCCGTGGGCGAGGCGCTGCGACCCGCGATCGACAAGCACAAGCCGCCGCCGGGATCGGGCAGCTGGATTCACGGCGTCGCCTTGGGCGCCGCGGGCGCGCGTCGCTTCCGGCTCTACCGCCCGCCGCATGTTCGCATCGGCGAGCGGCTGCCGCTGATGGTGATGCTGCACGGCTGCGGACAGGACGCGAAAAGCTTTGCGATGAGCACGCGCATGAACCGGATCGCGGCGCGTGAACGCTTTCTCGTGCTCTACCCCGAGCAAGACCGCGTGGCCAATGCGCAAGGCTGCTGGAACTGGTTCGACACCGCGTCCGGCCGGGCCTACGGCGAAGCAGCGCTGATCATGAAGGCGATCGACCAGGTCTGTCTGCTGTATCCGGCGGACCGCGCGCGCGTGGCGGTGGCCGGACTGTCGGCGGGCGCCAGCATGGCGGCGCTGCTGGTGACGCGGCATCCCGAGCGGTTCAAGGCCGTCGTCATGCATTCGGGCATCCCGCCGGGGACCGCGCATTCGCCGCTGTCGGCGCTCGGCGCGATGCAGGGGCATCGCGCCACCCGGCCCTTGATGACCACCGCCGCGTCGATGATCACGTCATGGCCGCCGCTGATGGTGATACACGGTGGTGAGGACACGGTCGTCTCCGCCCACAACGGGCATGCGGCTGCGCAGGTGTGGGCCGATGCGGCCGGTGCGCTGGCGAGCGTCCGGCGCAGCGTGCAGCGTGGCAACCGCTATCCCATGACGGTGACCGACTTCAAACGCAAGGGAAGCACGGTCGCCAAGCTGGTCGAAGTGGGACAGCTGGGCCACGCGTGGAGCGGCGGCGCGGCGCGCCGTCCGTTCAGCGATCACCAGGGGCCCGATGCGTCGCGCATGGCGTGGGCGTTTGCGGCCAGGCAGTTCGGGGTTTGAGCATGGCCGGCGGCTTTCGTAGCCCGGGTGCACCCCGGGTCCCAGCATGACGGACGAACCCCGGGTTGCACCCGGGCTACGAGCTCACTCGACGACATCGACCATCGCCGTCTCGAGCGCGATGCTTGCCTTCGCGGCTTGCGAGAGCACCGATCGGATCTCGTCGAAGCTGCCCAGGCGGATGTCCTCGAAGTCTCCCCAGCGCAGCTGCGGCGCGATCTCGTTGTAGATCTCGCGCTGGGCAAACAGGCATGCGACGGCCTGCCTCGCGGTGCCCGCGCCGCCGGCGACGATCTTGAAACCTTGTTCGCCGGGCAGCACCAGTGGCGCATGGGCCTCGATGCGCGACTCCCGCACGAATCGGTTGGGAAAGATGCGCTGGATCTTGCCGGTCGACGGGCTTTGCACGTAGCAGTACACGTACCCCGTCTGCGCCGTGCTGACGGTCAGCTCGATGGCTTCGCCCTTGCGATAGCGCGGCTTGCCCAATCGCACCGAGAGCCCCATCGCATCGGAATCGGCCGCCTTGCCATGGACGAACGGTCGCGGCGGCGGCGCGGGGATCGGCCGCAGGAGGATGGCGCGCCAGGCCTCGATGTCGAGGTCGCCCTCGCGTCTCGTGCCGATCGCCTCCCGATAGCCCGCCAGGGCCTCGATGTACGCCGGGTTGGGCTTGCCGTCCATCGGACCGTCGTAGAACTTGCGATTGCGCAGCTGCTCCTGGAGAAAGCGCGTCATTTCCGCGTGGCCCTGGATCGACAGGAACCAGTCTTCCATCTCGCGCCGGACTTCCGGATGGTCGATGTCGAGGTTCAGGCAGGACCAGTAGGGAAGACGCAGCAGCTTGCCGGTGAGCTCGATCGCGGAGAGCTCGACCATGTTGCGCAGCGACTGGGCGACGCCCTCGTTGCGTGCGACGCCGAAGCTGAAGCTCAGGCTGCCGTTGCGGATCTGCGCCACGCCCTCGCTGGCCCCGGATTCGTCGCGGCTGACGACGATCGTGTTCTTCGAGCTGGCGCCCGGCATCAGGCTGAGGTCGGCGGTCGAGATCACGCTGGCATCGAAGCCGAGCACCGAGGATTGCCGCGTGCGACCGAAGCGCACGCCGAAGAGCGAGGCCAGCGAAACGCCCACGCCCGCTTGCTGCTTCTCGACGTCCTCGTCGAACTGGGTGATCGAGCCGCGGATGTCGTACTGCGGCACGACCTTGAAATCGTTCAGGCGCTGCGCCATCGACAGGAGCTGAACGATGTTCTGGTTGTCCTGCCCGAAGGTCACCAGCCGCACGCCGCGGCTCCTGCGCGTCATGTCGGCGAAGGCCGACACCATCATGTCGCGCGTGCCCGCGCCGAGCCGGCGCGACTGGTCCTGCATCTCCTCGATCATCAAGCTCACGTCGCGCACGCCGAAGCGATACAGCATGTCGTCCATGCAGCGCAATCCGTCGGCGAAATGCGTGAGGTTGCGCTGCGGAACGGCCTTCGGTCCGCTCGCGGCCGGCTGCACCTGCAAGCTCGCAGGACGGGGCGGGGCAGTGCACGCGGCCATCGTCATGGCGAGGGCGGCGGCAAGAAGTCTGAGCGTGGACATGAGAGCCTCTCCGATGGATTCGATGAACCGCCGGCGGCAGATGCCGTGTGGCCTGCCGCCGGCGACGCCGTTCGCTCAAGGACCGACGACGATCGGGCCACCGATGGGGCCGATGATTCCGATGGTCTTCTTCGCGAAGGCGAAGGTCGTCAGCGGGACCTTCGACTTGTCGAAGCTGTCGCCGCTGCTCGTGTCGGTCACCGGCGTGCCGGCCACCGTCTCCACCTCGTTGACCGGCACGTGGAGGGCGGTGGCCTCGGCCTGGTTGGCGTTGGCGGTCCTCACGGCGATCTGGGCGGTGTCGGCCTTGGCGAAGATGTAGTCCTTCCCCTTCACCAGGCTGCTGATGTCGTCGGTCGCGCTGATGGTGACGCCGCCCGGCTTGGTGCAAACGTCCAAGCCGGCGGGCGTGCCGCCGGCGGGGGCGCGTGCCACGTACACCGTGAAGGGCGCTTCCAGGCAGGCCAGCGGCACCTTGATCTCGCTCGCCTTCGAGCACTTCAGGCTGGTGCCGTTGAACGACGGCGTGTAGCCGCCGGGGCAGACCACGCCGTCGTCCGGCGTGCCGAGCTGGTTCGCCGTGGCGGCAAACGCCGTGGGAGCGAGCCCGCCGGCCGCCAGGGCGATGGCGCAGAGTCCTGCGAGCTTGAGGGTGTGGTGGATGGTCATGATGCGAGTCCTTTGCAATCGAAGTTGAAGTGAGCCTGTCGTGCAGCTTCGCGAGGCATTCGCTTGCTGCACGATCACACTTTCGAGAGCGCTTCGATGGCAGACGCCGGCGCCGGTACTCATATTCGGCCGGGCCGGTACCCATTTATGTCGAGCTCCTGTCCCCGGGAGATCCTGCGAACAAGGGGGCACGGGTGGCTGCGCACGCGCGGCGACCTATATTGCGATCATGCTTGGACAACGACCTGTCACTCGCCGATCGGCATGGCTCGCGATCGCTGCCGCAGCCCTGCCGATGACGGGCCTGCGCGCGCAGGGCGACCACGCGATCCGCCTGGTGGTTCCGTTCGGCGCGGGAGGCACGACCGACCTTCTGGCACGGTTGATCCGCGGGCCGCTCGCTCAGGAGCTGGGCCGGCCGGTCGTGGTCGACAACCGCGCGGGCGCCGGCGGCGCCGTCGGCACGGAACTGGTGGCCCGGGCCGCGCCCGACGGCTGCACCCTCGGCCTGGCCACCCAGTCGACGCACGCGGCCAACCCGGCGCTGAACCCGCGGCTGCGCTACGACCCGCTGCGCGACTTCGTGCCGATCTCCATGCTCGCCCTCGTACCGGGCGTGCTCGCAGTCCATCCGACGCTCCCCGCGACATCGATCGCGGAGCTCATCGCGCTGGCCCGCTACAACCCCGGCAAGCTCTCGTACGGCACACCGGGTGTTGGCTCGCTCGGTCATCTCCAGATGGCACGCTTCGAACAGCTTCACCAGGTCGAGCTGACGCACGTGCCTTACCGCAGCGCGGGCGAACTGCTCACCGATGCGCTCGAGGGACGCCTCCAGGTGATGGTCGACCACCTGCCGTCGGCGCTGCCGCATGTGCGCACCGGCAAGCTGCGCGCGCTCGCGGTCACGGCGCCGCGCCGCGTGCCGTTGCTGCCCGCCGTTGCGACCTATGCCGAGCTGGGCTTCGGCGAGAGCGCCAGGCCCGCCTGGTTCGGCCTCGTCGCGCCGGCATCGACGCCGCCCGAGGTGGCCCTGCGATTGAACGAGGCGGTGCGCGAGGTGATGCAGCAGCCCGAGGTGATGGCCGTCCTGGCGCAATCCGGCAGCGAGCGGGCCACGGGATCGCCCGAGGAATTCACGCTCGCGATGCGCACGACGCTGGAGGAGTTCCGGGCGGTGGTCGCCGCCCGGAACATCAGGCCGGAGTGACCTTGGGCCTTCTCGAACGCGGTGCGCCCTTGGCGCAGCTGAACCAGGTCTGGCGCCGAATGCAGCAGCGTGCGCAAGGCGAATGCGTGTTGATTCACGGCGAAGCCGGCATCGGCAAGACATCGCTGGTCCGGGCGTTCATGCGAGACCTGGCCCCCGCGTCGACGAATCTGCTGGTCGCGGGCTGCGAGGCATTGAGCACGCCGCGCCCGCTGGGTCCGCTCGTGGATCTGGCCGATCGCTTGCCGCCGGCGGTCGCGACGGCGCTGCATGCGGGCAGCACCTGGAACGGCCTCTTTCCTGCCTTCCTCGGCACCCTGCGCGATGCGCCGCGGCCCACGCTGTTCGTCATCGAGGACATTCAATGGGCCGATGCGGCAACCCTCGACTTCGCCCGCTACGTCGGGCGCCGCATGCACGACGTGGCGATGGTGCTGCTGCTGACCTACCGCAGCGACGAGTTGCCCGCCGATCATCCGTTGCGCCGCGTGCTCGGCGAGTTTCCCGCGGCCACGACGACGCGCATCGCGCTTTCGCGCCTGTCTGCCGACGCTGTCGCGACACTGGCCTTGCGCAGCGGTCGTTCGACGCGCGGCATCTTCGAAGCGACCGCCGGCAATCCGTTCTATGTCACCGAGGTGCTGGCGACACACGGATCGGGCGTTCCGCCGTCGGTGACCGATGCCGTGCTGGCGCGGCTGGCGCGGCTGTCGCCGGCCGCGCGCGAGGTGGCCGAGCGCGTCAGCCTGTTTCCGAACCAGGTCGGCGCTGCGCTGCTGAAGGCCATCGGGGCCATGCCGCCCGAGGCCGTCGACGAGTGCCTGGAACAAGGGCTGCTGGTCACGTGCGGCGATGACGCGCTCGCGTTCCGCCACGAGCTCGCCCGCGAGGCCGCGTACCAGGCGATCCTGCCGTACCGGCGGTCGTCCCTTCACGCGGCGGTATTCGCCGCGTCGCGCGATGCCGTCGGCGCCGACGAGTCGCTGGCCCGGCAGGTTCACCACGCGGACCGCGCCGGCCTCGCCGACGACGTGGTGCTGCTCGCGCCGCGCGCGGCGCGCTACGACGCGGCGCGCGGTGCACACCGCGACGCCGCCCGGTTGTACGCCCTTGCCCTGCGTCACGGCGCGGCGCTGCCACCGGCCTGCCGTGCCGACCTGCTCGAAGCGCGCGCGCTCGAATGCACGATGACCGGCGTGCACGGCGACGCGATCCGTGATCGGCGCCAAGCGCTGGAGTTGCGCCGGCAGCTGGGCGATCGGCGCGCCGAGGGCATCAACCTGCGATGGCTCGCGCGTCTGCATGGATGGAGCGACAGCCTCGCCGCGGCATTCGACCATGCGCACCAGTCGATCGACGTGCTCGAAGCCCTTGCGCCCGACAGGGAGCTGGCGATGTCCTACAGCACGCTGTCGCACCTGAACCTGGTGGGCGAGCGCATGACCGAAGTGCAAACGTGGGGGCTGAAGGCCATCGAGCTGGCCGATCGGCTGAACGACGCTGCCGCGCTGAGCCAGGCGCTGAATACCGTCGGCACCGCACGGCTGCGATTCGAAGACGACCAGGCCGCCTGGTCGATGCTCGAACGCAGCCTGCAACTCGCGCTCGACCACGGTCTCGACGCCGAGGCGGCGCTCGCCCATACCAACCTGCACGTGATGGCGCTGGTGCATCGCCACTTCGCGCGTGCCGTGCAGCATGCCGATCGCGGCATCGCCTTCTGCGAAGCGCGAGGGATCGACGTCTTCACCACGCGCATGCGCATCCGCCGCGCCTTTGCCCATGTGCAAACCGGCGACTGGCAGCTCGCCGACGCGGACCTGGCCGAGGTGCGCGAGCGCCACACCCCGTCGGCGATGGAGCAGGTGACGCGCGACTTCGTCCAGGGCTTGCTCGACTTGCGGCGCGGCACGCGTGACGCGCCGCAGCGGCTCGCGCAAACGGTGGCGGCGATGCAGCGACTGGGCGTTCGCATGTGGTTCACGTCCACCGCGGCGGCCTGCTCGGAAGCGGCGTGGCTGTGCGGCGATGCCGACGCGGTGCGCGCCGCGGCGGCACCCGCCCTCGAACACGCGCTGTCGATCGGCGACGCATGGCGCGCCGGCGAACTGGCGACCTGGCTCGTTCGCAGCGGCGCCGCCCCGCGCGAGCTGCCGGCATCGCTCATCGGCCCGTACGCGCTGGAAGCGGTCGGCCGCGCGCACGACGGCGCTGACGCGTGGGCACGGCTCGGCTGCCCCTACGAGCAAGCCCTCGCGCTGAGCTGCAGCGGCGAAGCCGGCATGCGAGAAGCGTTGCAGCGGTTCGAACGACTCGGAGCGACACCGGCCGCCGAGGTCATGCGGCGCCGACTGCGCGCGCTCGGGGCGCGCGGCGTGCAGCGAGGGCCGCAATCGCGCACCCGGATCGACCCGCTCGGCCTCACCGCACGGGAGCGCCAGGTGTTCGATCTGCTGCGGCAAGGCCTGTCGAACGTGGGGATCGCCGCGCGCATGCATCGCTCCGAGCGCACCGTCGAGCACCATGTGGCGTCGGTGTTCGCGAAGGTCGGGGTCAACTCGCGCGCGGAATTGATGGCGGCGTTCGATTTGGTGCCGCAGGCGGCGGAAGTCTAGTGTCACCCTTCGCATCGGGGATTGGCCTACCGTACCCATGTCGGGTTTCGTGAAGTGGCCATCAGGCGTTGGGCGTTGTCCAGGCAGACATCCATGTAGCCGCGCCACAGCAGGTGGGTGATGCCCGACAAGGGCAAGGCGGCTGCGGCGTTCCTGGCGGTGAAGGCGTACGTCCAAGTCACTTTCGTTCCCGCAGCATCGGCAGCGAAGGTCCACTCGCCACGCGCCTGAGTGGCCAGAGCGCCGACGATCGGATTGCCGAAGGCCCAGACGCGATAGGCGAAGCGAGCGGGCGGCGAGTAGTCCGTGACCTGCTCGCGCACCGTGCTGCCATCGGCCAAGTGGATCAGCCGCGCCGAGCCAGGAACATCCCAGGCCCCGGTGTGCTCCGAGGTACGAACAACCGCCGGCAGAGGGCCATAACCCGTCAGCACTTTCGGCAACACATCCTCAGCCGCAATGAAAGCAAAGACCTGCTCGGGCGTTCCGGGGATGACGGCTGTGCGGGTGATGGCGACTTCGTGGATCTTCATGCTGAAGTTCAGGCAAACCCCATAATATGAAGCAATCCTCAGGTTGTGAATTCGCATTCCATGGCAAGACGCGAGACCGCGCTGCGGCCAAGAAAGACGCCAGTTCAGGCGCGATCGCTCCACACCGTGGAGGCCATCTTCGACGCAACCATTCAGGTTTTGCTCGACCAGGGTGCCGAGCGCCTCAGCACCAGCCGCGTGGCGGAGCGGGCGGGCGTTTCGGTGGGCACGCTGTACCAGTACTTCCCCAACAAGCAGTCGCTGCTGGCCGCCGTGCTGGAGCGGCACCTGCTGCGGGTGGTTGCATCGGTAGAACAGGCGTGCGCGGCAGCGAAGGGTCAGCCCGTGGCGGCGATAGCGGCCGCTGTGGTCGGAGCCTTTGTCGACGCAAAGTTTGTCGAGCCTGCGGCGTCTCGCGCGTTGTACGCTGTGGCGGCAGAGGTGGGCGGCACCGAGGTCGTGGCGCGCCTGACCCAGCGTTCGCAACTCGCGCTGTGCGACCTCCTGGCGACCTGCAGCGACCGCGCGTTCGACCAGTTGATGACCATCAGCTTCGTGTTGTCGACCTCGGTCATGGGTCCTGTCCAGGGCCTTCTCGTGGCACAAGCCCCACCGACCGTCATCGCTGCAGTCCGTGCGCACCTCGTGGCCATGGCGACCGCCTATCTTCGCAGCGTCGGCGTTCGCAGAGCGCCGTAGGCGGCCGGTTGCCTCGGTACGTACTTCGGCGGACAGCAGACGTTCGTCGCGCCGATCTCACCACAGAGACACAGAGGCACAGAGGTTGCACGGAGAAGAATCAAATGGATCCCTCTGTGCTCCTCTGTGCCTCTGTGTCTCTGTGGTGAATTGGCCCGTCGCGAACGGCAGCTCTTGTCGACGCCGGAGTCTCCAAGGATCGACCTGACTCCCGAACTCTTCGGGATTACGCCTCGTGCCCCGCCTTGGGTTCTGCCACTGTGTTTGTCCGTGCGATCAGGATCGCAAGGAGCGGAATCGCGATGGCGTAAACGTACTGCGATCGCGAAACGCCGATGCCGAACGGGAACCAGATGCCCGGCACACCGACGGGATCCAGCAGCTCTCCACCGAACAGGCTGGCCATGATCGAAGCCATCGTAGCGAGCGCCAGCGTCCGCATCGGTCCGCTGCGAACAACGCGCGCGCCCATCCAGACAAACAGTGCGATCGACCCGATCCGGCTGCAGGCGGTCAGGCTCGCCGAAGGAACCGTGGTGCCAAGGACTGCAGCGATGGCCAACACGACAGCCAACAGGTCGACCATGGGCGACGGACGCTGGCCCCAGCGATTCCAGGCCGCCGTCCAGGCTGCCATCACCGGTATCCACATGAACTCCGCCAGCCACGCATAGGTGGTCAGATCCAACAAGTCGGTCCATGCGGCAATGGCGTTGGTCGCGCGTCGGGCTGCCGTCAGCGCCAGTGCGATGCTGGCAAGCACCAGGAAACTCCTGTGGCTGCCACCGAACCCACCCCCGATCGCCAGGCCAACGACGGCGAGCATGGCCAACGGTTCGATCGCATCGACGATGTATCCGGCGATGGTTCGCTGCCACTGGACACCATGCAGCGCATCGCTGATCGGATGCGGAGCCAGCATGGGTGCGGTGTGCATGCCGCCGCTGTCCGCGTTGCGGCCGGACCCGGCAAGCATGTAGGCGCGCACCGCGAGCACGCCCTGGGTGCCCGGCGCATCGGCGGGAAGCGCGAACCGAAGCGGCCGCGTGCCGACGACGCGCGGCCTGGAACCGAGCCTGCCCGAACCTCCCAGGAGCCGTCCGTTCCAGTAGATCTCGTAGCCGTCCTCGACGAGCGTCGGCCCGAGGATTTCCCATGACGCGTGGCCAGACGGTACGGTCACTGCACGCCGGTACCAAGCGTAGCCGGAGTAGCCGGAATGCCCGTGCGCCATCCACCCACCGACGTAGTCCGGCAGACCCACATCGCCGTCGTGGCTGCCGGGCAAGGCGGTCAAGTCGATCGTGTCCCAGCCGCGATCGTCGGCATCGGCATCCGCCCAGCGAGGGTCATCGCCGGTGTGGAACTTCCAGGGGCCATCCAACAGCGTGGCCGCAGCGCGCAGGTCCGGGGGATCAGGGCGGCCGCCGACGGCCAGGTCGACGATCACGATGGCGAAGCTTGTCAACGTCGCCATGACGATGCAGATGATCAGTCGGCGTTGCGCTGTCATGTCGTGCGGGAACGGGGCTTGAAGATGTGGACGGTCTCGCCGCGCGCCAGCATCTCCACCAGTTGGGCAATGCGCCTGGCGCGCGTCTCGGCCTTCACGGCCGTCTGTATGCGCCACAGGACCGCGTAGCGATTGGCGGCGTTGATCGTTGCAAAGAAGGCCTTGGCCCTCGGCTCCGCTTCCAGCGCCGCCAACAGGTCCTCGGGCACCGCGGACGTGCGCGCTCCGTCGTAGGCCTGCGCCCAGCGTCCGTCGGCCTTGGCGGCCTCGATCTGCGCGTAGCCCGGCGCCTGCATGCGGCCCGCCTCGATGAGCGCCGCGACCTTGTCGACGTTGATCTTCGACCAGATGCTGCGCGAGCGCCGCGGTGTGAAGCGCTGGAGAAAGTATTGGTCGTCGAGGCCCTTCTTCTGGCCGTCGATCCAGCCCCAACAGAGGGCGATCTCCACCGCCTCGGGGTAGGTGACGCTGGGTTCATGGGCGCCCCGCTTGGCGATCTTGAGCCAGAGGCCGTCGGAGGTGGCGTGATTCTTCTTCAGCCAGGTCTCGAAAGCCTTGGCGGTCTTGAACAAGGTCGGGACGGAGTCGGGTGGGATGGCGGATTTGGCGGCCGGCATCGCATGGAGTGTGCCGCATGAGAGCGCTGTCCATCGATCCTGGAGCCTGGGCGGCCGACGGCAGTCCACGCCGACCTTGGTGCGAAGATGGCCCCCGCCCTGGCTTCAGGGCTCTCACCGCCAAGGGTGGAATTGATGCCTCTGTTCCCGGCTGGTCGCAGTCCCGCGAAAGGCCAGCTGCACGGTCCGCCTCACTGCGGGGAATGCGCGGCGATGACCGCTTGAGCCTTGTCGGGGGCTTTCGCCCTACCCGCAGCGGCTTTGCGTGGCGATGACCGGTCCTTTCTGGGGCAGCCGCCTCAGGTGACATCGATGACCAAGCGGAACCATGACGGCACGTCGATTCCGGCGCATCCGTCACCGAGGCCACCATGTCCACCCATCCCACCGCTGCCGCTGCCGAGCGTCTCGCGCTCGAGTTGCGATTCCATATTCTTCAACCGCAACGCTGGCTGACGGCGAACAGCGGCGACCGCCAGCCGTTCGCCGCCCGCAGCACGTGGGCGTCACTGCCCGCGAGTGTGCGGCGCCTGGCTGCGTGGATCGCTCGCATGCGGATGCAGGCGGCGCGGCGACGCGCCCTCATGGCGCTGGACGACCGCACGCTGGCTGACATCGGCATCGACCGCTCCGAGATCGACTCGGTGCTCGCGGAGAACGCGAACAGGGCCGAGGCGACGCGCCGCCGCATCGCGGCTCCGGTCTGAACACGCTTGACTCTCAACGAGGTCTTCCATGTACGACATCTCTCCTTCCGCCAGCACCGAGCGTTACGCGAAGTGCATCGAGGTTTCCAAGCGCATCCGCTGGGACATCGACCGTGACGTGATCCGCGGCCGTCGCTTCGACCTGTCCCACAAGTTCCTGCCCGACGCGCTTTCGTTCGTCGACCAACTCCCATTCCTCGACGCCGATCGCCAGCGCTACCTGAGCCAGATCCAGGGCCGCACCTACGCCAACATGTTCGGTTTGGTCGAGCGCTTCATCGGCGCCAAGATGCTGGAGGTCAGCCGCGACCATTGGCTCGGGGACCAGACGGCGCTCGAAGCGCTGGTGCGCTTCACCGACGAGGAGATGAAGCACCAGGAACTCTTCCGCCGCATCGAGCGCCTGGCCGCCGAGCGCATGCCCGCGGGCTACCGCTTCACCGCGGCGCCCAACGACGTCGCCGGCTTCGTACTCGGCAAGAGCACCTGGTCTGTGCTGGCGCTGACCTGCCACATCGAGCTGTTCACGCAGACGCACTACCGCGCGAGCATCGGCAACGGCGAAGGTTTGTCCGACCTCTACAAGGACGTGTTTCTCTTCCACTGGAAGGAGGAGTCGCAGCACGCGATCCTCGACGAGCTGGAGTGGCAGCGGGAGGACACCAAGCTGACGGCCGGGCAGCGCGACGCCGCGGTCGACGATCTGATCGCGCTGGTCGGCGGTGTGGACGGCATCCTGCAGGCTCAGGCCGAGGCGGACGCGGACTACTTCGTGCAGACCTGTGGCGCCGACCTCGACATCGCGGCACAGCACCAGCTGCGCGACACCGTGCTGAAGGCCTACCGCTGGCAGTACATCGTCTCCGGAGTCGCCGAGCCGCGATTCCAGAAGTTGCTCGGCGAGATGGTCAGCGGGCAGCACTTGCAACGCATCCAGCACGCACTGGCGCCGCTCATGAGCCAAGCGCCTGCGGGAGCCATGCAATGAGCCGCGCGTTCCGCAACGTGCTGTGCACAACCGGTGCGATCGCCGTCGCCGCGGGCGCGCTCGCCCGGGCCGCGCACGATGTGTGGACCGGCCCGACGCGCGCCCGGCATCTCGCGAGCCGACCACGGCGGCGCCGGACGTGATCTACCTGCCGAGGCAGCTTGCTCCTCCAAGCGGCGAAACAGAACCCTTGCCGCCGCAGTTCTGAGCGTTTGTCTTCTCCTCAACCAGCCTTCTTCCCTTTGGAGTCATCGACATGAAGTCCATCCGTCTCGCGGTCGCCCTGGCCGCCGCGCAGTCCCTCGCGGCCCTGGCTGCGCCGCCCGCTGCCACTCCGGCGCCTGCCCCAACTGACGTTCGCGTCATCAGCTCGCCCGCGGCGCCTTTGTTCACGCAGGGGGTCGCGAGCGCGGCACTGCATGCCAACTCGTTCGGCAACCTGGAGGCGCCCGGCTCGGGCATCGCGACGGCGGTGGTGACCGTCGAGCTCGGCGTGCCGGCAGCCCGGCAGTTCGTGCTCGAACAGGTCGCGATGAAGTGCGTGAGCAACGGGTCGCAGCTGGTCTATCCGCTGGTCGCCCTCATTCGCAATGGCACGGTGATCTCGTCGTTTCCGCTCAATCCATTGAAGGCGGCATCACAAGGCGTCGCCGTCGGCAGCGAGCAGGTGACGATCGCCGCGAACGGTGGCGATTTGGTCCGCGTCTTCGCGGTACGCGAAAGCTCGGTAGCGACCGGCCTTTGCTTCGGCAACCTGGCCGGCCGCCTCGCATCTGCGACCGCGTCGCCGCCGTGAACCCCGCGCTTGCACTCCTAGCGATCGTCCTGCCTGACGGGCAACACCCGTGCGCTGACCTCGCGCCGCTCCGACGGCGCAGACTGCTTCGCCTCGAACGCATGCCTTACCATGTCACTGCTTCGAGGCAGGCGGCATGGCGATCAAGCAGCGGATCCGGCTTTGCACGGCGCACGACGGTGTGCGACTGGCCTACGCCACCACCGGCAGCGGACCGCCCTTGGTGAAGGTGGGCAACTGGCTCACGCACCTCGAGTTCGACCTTGAGAGCCCCGTGTGGGGCTACCTGTTCGAGGCTCTGTCGCAGGATTACACGCTCCTTCGCTACGATCAGCGCGGCACCGGCCTGTCGGATTGGAACGTCGGCAGCTTCGAGTTCGAGGACCAGATCAGGGACCTCGAAGCGGTGATCGACGCGGCCGGCGTGCAGCGCTTTCCACTGCTGTGCATTTCGCAAGGCACGCCGGTCGGCATCTCCTATGCGGTTCGCCATCCCGAGCGCGTGACGCACCTCGTGCTGCACGGCGGCTACGTGCACGGCCGCCGCAAGCGCAGCGGCAATCCCACTGCCGTCGAGGAAGCCGACGCGATGCTCAAGCTGATGGAGCTCGGCTGGGGGCGCAACGATCCAGCCTGGCGCCAGTTCTTCACCAGTCAGTTCATTCCAGGTGGCACTTCGGAGCAGCACGACTGGTTCAACGAACTGCAGCGGGTTTCCACGTCACCAGCCAACGCGGTTGCCATGCTGCGCAAGTTTGAGGAGGTCGACGTGACCGACCTGCTGCCGCAGGTGCGATGCCCGACGCTCGTGCTGCATTCGACGCGCGACACGCGAGTGCCGTTCGCGGAAGGTCGGCTCATCGCCGGCGGCATCGAGCACGCCCGGCTAGCGCCGCTGGACAGCGCCAACCACCTGATGGTCGAGAGCGATCCGGCGTGGCCACGCTGGCAAGAGGAGGTGCGCGATTTCCTCGGCACGCGCAGTACGCCGGAGGACCCGCGCTTCGCGGAACTGACGCGGCGCGAGCGCGAACTGGTGGAACTGATCGCGCAGGGGCGGGACAACGCGCAGATCGCGGCGGCGATGCAATTGACGGACAAGACGGTGCGCAACCACATTACGAGCGTCTTCGCGAAGCTAGAGGTCGAGAACCGCGCCCAGGCCATCGTGCTGGCGCGCAACGCGGGCTACGGCGGCAGATGAGCGTGCCGGCCGCGCCCAATGGGGAGACCCCGGCGCAGGCATACGAGCGCCGACTCGTCCCGGCGCTCTTCGCGCCGAGCGCGACGCTTGCGGCTCGACTGGCGGCCATTGCGCACGGCGAGCGCATCGTCGACGTAGCGTGCGGCACCGCCATTGGCCTGCGTGCTGCCGCAGCGCAATCGGGGAGCCTCGGCGCGGCGGTCGGCGTCGACAATGATCTCGACATGGTTACGGCCGCGCGCGACGCGCTCGACGCCGCGGGCGTGCTGGCCGACGTGCTGGTCGCAAGCGCAACAGCGTTGCCGCTGCCGGACGCGAGCTTCGACGTGTGCCTGTGTCTCCAAGGTTTGCAGTTCTTCGACGACAGGATGGCCGCCTTGCGAGAGATGCGCAGGCTGCTGGCGGGGCCCGGGCGGCTCGTTGTCAGCACCTGGGCAGCGCTTGAGCATGTGCCCGGCCACAGAGCGGTCTACGCTGCGCTCGAAGCGCAGGGTATCGACACCGCCTCTCCTCGCCGCGGATTTTCGCTACACGAACCGCATGAGCTGCTGGAGCTCGCCACCCTCGCCGGCTTTTCGGAAGTATCGGTCGAGGTGGAAGAGCGCGAAGCTTCGTTCGCCTCGTCGATGCACTTCATCGAAGCCCTGTTCGAGGGAGCGCCCTACACGCGGCGGGTCACGGCGTCGCTCAGCGAGCACCAACGGCGCCGTTGCGTAGAGGATGCCCGCCAAAGACTGCGACCGTTCGAGTCATCGTCCGGACTGAAACTGCCGCTGCGCAGTCACCTCCTCCTCGCATCCGTTCGGCCCGTGACTGTGCCCACTGCGTCGTTCGCGTGAAGTCAAGGCATGTCGCCCCAGGCGGCACGACCCCGATCAGGACGAACGCATTGCGCCGTACCATCAGCAAGCACTTGGTCCAGGTCAGCTTGAGATGCGCCGTGTTGCGCCGAGGCGGCGTAACTCCACTCCGGGGCTGCCTTGAGCTGGACGTCGAGTGTCGCCTTGTGGGCCAGGAGCAGCCGGTCAGAGATTCCGCCCAGAGGGCTTCGGACACGCGCAATAGCTTCAAAGCTGTCGTTCGAGATCAGTCGTGCGCCACGACTCGGTGGCGGATGCGGATCACATGGCTGAGATCCAAGACTTCGATCCTGTTCTCACTCGAAAGCAACAGGACTCCCTGTTCTCTGAGGAGGAACTGTAAGTCGTGGGCAAATCGTACTCGGTGAATGGCTACCTAAACGCTGTGCTTCGAAGGTCTTCACCCACCCTGCTGGTCGAAGGCCCGACTGACAAGGGCGCAATGCATCGGATTCTGGCTGAAGAGCCCTCCACCGAACGTGTCGTCTCGATCGACCACGTCGCACTCATCGAAGACACGAGCCTATGCGGCCTAGGTGCGAAAGAGCGCGTCCTTCTCCTCAAATCGAACGTAGTTGAGCTGACCGACACACACCCGCGGCTCCAAACAACATTTGCCTGCCTAGTTGACCGTGAGTGGGATGGCTTGGAGCTAGATCCCGAATCCCTCGAAACTAAATGGTCGCTACCCCAGCAGGGGAACACGCACTTCGTCACCATCGGGCATTCGATCGAGAATTATCACTTCGATCGAGAGTGTGTTCTTCAGTACCTCAAGTTCGCATTCTCCGAGCACTACACGCAGGCGCTGGAGGAACGTCTCAACAACATGTTCCTTGGTGTGATTGCTCTTGCAGGTGCCCTTTCGATGGTCGCCCAAACAGATGCCTGTATTGGCCGGATGTCGGGTCTGATCTGCGTTCAGCATATCGAGTCACGTGCGAACTCGCTGTACTTGGCGTCAAGCTTCGTTGACGCTGCGCATGGGCGGGGGGTACCCGATCCCGAGGCACTACGGCGACGAATCAACGATGCGGTTGATCAGTACTGGTCCGACTTGGCATCGTCTCCACACGCCCATTGGTTGCTTCACGGTCATGTCGGCTCAGATGTCGTTTGGGCGTCCGTGGGCCACATCGCGCGCGAAGCCGGGATGCCACATGAGGCCGCCCAACAGGTAGCGCGCGGTTTTGTAGCTGAGCGACGCCGTCACTGGCTGCACTGGCTTGCCACTGGACCAGCTGACCGGCGTCAGCCGCTTGAAGCCGCGCCCAAGTGGTTGCGCTCTGTCGGCGGCACCTAGCGGTACTCCATTGGTGGATTGGGGTCGCCGACGGTTGCCACAGGGACCACCAGTAGAACCGCGCGTTGAACGACGGCTTCACCCTGGTCCTGCTTTTCGCGAATGGCCGCTATGGAGCGTAGCGACCGGCAGCAACGGGTCGACAGCCGCCACTAATCGCTCGACGATGAACGGTCGTTCCCGCTGCACCGCTGTCGTTCGAGGCGTGGGCCGAAGGACAAAAATGGGTCCGGTCGCGCCCATCCGACCCAACGCGCGCCCGGTCAAGTCCGCGTGGGCTGAAGCCCACCCTACAAACGTCTGCCTCCGCCTCGCCCGAGCACCCCGTTCGATCAGCCGCGCAAACGACCCGGAACCAGGAAATCGAAGTCGCAGCCCTCGTCGGCCTGCAGCACGCTGCGGTGGAACAGCGCCGCGTAGCCGCGCTCGGGCGATGGCGCCGCGCCCGGCGGTCTCGGCTCGGCCGCGCGGCGCGCCAACTCCTGCTCCTCGACCAGCACCTCGATGCGGCGGGCCGGCACATCCAGCGAGATGAGATCCCCATCGCGCACCAGCCCCAGCGGGCCGCCGGCCGCCGCCTCCGGCGCGATGTGCAGCACGATGGTGCCGAAGGCGGTGCCGCTCATGCGGGCATCGGACAGCCGCACCATGTCCTTCACGCCTTGCACCGCCAGCTTGCGCGGGATGGGCAGATAGCCGGCCTCGGGCATGCCGGGCGCGCCCAGCGGCCCGGCGTTGCGCAGCACCAGCACGTCGTCGGCGTGCACGTCCAGCGCCGGGTCGTCGATGCGCTCGGCGAGGTCCTGCACCGACTCGAAGACCACCGCGCGGCCGCGATGCACCATGAGGCTGGTCGAGGCGGCCGATTGCTTGATGACGGCGCCGCGCGGCGCCAGGTTGCCGTGCAGCACCGCCATGCTGCCCATCGGCTTGACCGGTGCGCTGCGGGCGCGGATCACGTCCTGGCCGGCGACGATCTCGGCCGACTCCGCGACCTCGCGCAGCGTGGCGCCCGACACCGTGGGTGTGTCCAGGTCGATCAAGTCGCCCAGCTCGCGCAGCAGGCGGGGCACGCCGCCGGCCCAGTGGAAGTGCTCCATGTAGTGGGCGCCCGACGGCTTGAGGTCGACCAGCACCGGCACGTCGCGGCCCAGGCGGTCGAACTCGGCCAGGTCCACGGCGAGGCCGAGTCGTCCGGCGATGGCCGTGAGGTGGATGAGGCCGTTGGTCGATCCGCCGATGGCCTGCATCACCACCGACGCATTGCGCAGCGACGCCGCGGTGATGAGGGCGCTCGGCCGGGGCCCTTGCGCCTGCGCCATCGCCACCGCGCGGGTACCGCTGGCTTCGGCCAGGCGCAGGCGATCGGCGTGGGTCGCGGGGATGGAGGCGGACAGCGGCAGGGCCAGGCCCATCGCCTCGGTCAGGCAGGCCATGGTGCTCGCGGTGCCCATCACCATGCAGGTGCCGGCAGTCGGCGCGAGCCGGCCGCTGATGGCCTCGATCTCGCGCTCGTCGATGCGGCCGCCGCGGAACTCGCCCCACAGGCGCCGGCAGTCGGTGCAGGCGCCGAGCTGCTCGCCCTGGTGGTGGCCGACCAGCATGGGGCCGACCGGGACCACGATGGCGGGCAAGTCGGCCGACGCGGCGGCCATGAGCTGCGCCGGAATGGTCTTGTCG
Organism: Piscinibacter sp.; assembly: GCA_036377015.1. Classification (GTDB taxonomy): domain Bacteria; phylum Pseudomonadota; class Gammaproteobacteria; order Burkholderiales; family Burkholderiaceae_C; genus Albitalea. The sequence continues at coordinate 30,159 of DASUZE010000058.1, forward strand.
CATCCGCCCACCAGCACCACCGCATCCATGGGCTGGGCGCGGATCATCTCCTCGGTGTCCATCGCCATGAGGTTGCGCAGGAACATGCTGGTCGGATGCGCGAACGACTCGTGGAGCGAGATGGTCGGGAAGGCCATCGGCAGCCCGCCGGCCAGCAGCACGCCACGCTTGATCGCCTCGACGAGCTGCGCCGCGTTGCCGTGGCAGGCGTTGTAGTCGCTGGCCGTGTCGGCGATGCCCACGATGGGCCGCGTGAGCGCATCGTCCGACAGGCCCATGGCCTTGATGAAGGCCTTGCGCAGGAACAGCGAGAAGCCGGGATCCCCGTAGGAGGTAAGACCTTTGCGCATGCCGGTCATGCAGCGATCTTAGAGGGTGTCGACGCTGTGCACGCGGCGAGGTCGAATTTTGATCCCGTGTCTCTTGTGGTTGAACGCGCAAGCCCGGCGTCGCGACGCGTGGCCGGCGGCTTTCGTAGCCCGGGTGCAACCCGGGTCCAGCGTGACGGACGAACCCCGGGTTGCACCCGGGCTACGAGGTGGTTGGACTGGACGGGCGCCCTTCGGCAAGCTCACTCTTTCGAGAGGAACTCCCTCACCGTCTCGGCAGACGCCTCGGGCTGCGTGACCAGGAACAGGTGGCCGTCGTCGACGACGACGAGCCGGGAGCGACGGATCAGCTTCGCCATGATCCGCGCATTCACCAGCGGCACGATCGGATCGTCGCTGCCGGCCATCACCAGCGTGGGCTGGCGCAGCAGCCGCAACCAGAACAGGCTGGTCCATCCCCACGCCGCGAGCAGCTGGTAGGCATAGGACCTCCCGCGCGGCGGCGCCAGGTGACGGGCGTGCTCCTGCAGCAGGTCGGGCCGGCGCCGGAACGCGCCGCCGTACAGCGATGCGCCCACCCGCAGCAGGTAGTCGGGATCGCGGTAGCGCCGCGGGCTGACCAGCTTGCCCAGCACCGAGGGGCGCGCCGGAATCATGAGCACGCCGGGCGAGGTGGCGGCGAGCACGAGCCGCCGGCACAGCGCCGGGTACTGGAAGGCGAACTGCTGCGCGAGCGCGCCGCCCCACGACACGCCGAGCACGTCGACCGGACCCTCGACGCCGAGCCGGGCCAGCAGGCGCTTGACGGTGAAGGCCAGGCCGGAGAAGCGGTAGGGCCAGGTCGGCGGATCGGAGCCGCCGACGCCGGGCACGTCGAAGACGATGGTCTCGATGCCCTGGAGCGCGGCGGTGAACGGCGCCATCAGCTCGAGGTTGGCGCCGATGCCGTTGAAGATGAGCAGCGGCGTGCCTCCCGCGCGGCCGCCGCGGATGCCGACGCGCACGTGCCGGCCGTCGACATCGACCCGGTGCGGCACGACGGGCGGGACGCCGGCAGGTGATCGGTGGTCGTGGTGCGCCTGCATCGTCAGGTCGCCCGCACATAACTGCCCGGAGCGGGCAGGGTCGGCGGATTGCGCCGGCTGCCCAGCGTGGACGGCGCGGCGATGCGACGCCCCGAGCGCCGCGCGAGCCAGTCGGCCCAGTGCCCCCACCAGGAGTCCGGCATGGGCTTGGCGCGGGCCAGCCAGTCGTCGGCCGAAGCCGGGGAGCGCGGGTTGAGGAAGAACCTGGCCTTCGGGTTGCCCGGCGGGTTGATCAGGCTTTGCACATGGCCGCTGGAGCTCAGCACGAAGGTGTTGCGCCCGCCGAAAGCCCCGGCCGCGCGGTACACGCCCTTCCACGGCGTGATGTGGTCGGTGGTGCCCGCGAGGATGTATTTGTCGCAAACCACTTTCGACAGGTCGACCCGCGTGCCGAGCACGCTCATCGCGCCGGGCTTGGCGAGCAGGCTGCCGGAGAACATGTCGAGCAGCTGGGCATGGAACCTGGCGGCGAGCCGGGTCGAGTCGTTGTTCCAGTACAGCAGGTCGAAGGCCGGCGGCGGATTGCCCATCAGGTAGTTGTTGACCCAATAGTTCCAGACCAGGTCGTTGGGCCGCATCCAGGAGAACACGCGGCCCATGTCCTGGCCGGCGAGCACGCCCTTCGCGCGCGAGCTGCGCTTGGCGGCCGCCATGGCCTCGGGCGTGGTGAACATGCCGAGCTGCGACTCGCAGCCGATGTCGAGCACCGCCACCATCAGCGTCGCCGCATTCACCAGCTTGCGACGGCGCGCCGCCAGGTGGCCCATCAGCGCGGCCATGGTCATCGCACCGGAGCACGCGCCGTGAAGGTTGACGTCGGGGCTGCCGGTGATCTCGCGCACCGCCTCGATGGCCTCGAGCAGGGCCCCGACGTAGGTGTCCATGTCCCAGTCGCGCTCGTCGGCCGTCGGGTTGCGCCAGCTCACCGCGAAGACCTGCATGCCGCGGCCGACCAGGTGCTCGACGATGCTGCGGCCCGGCGACAGGTCGAAGACGTAGAACTTGTTGATCTGCGGCGGCACGATCACCTGCGGGCGGGCATGGACGGTGGCGGTCTGCGGCGCGTACTGGATCAGCTCCAGCACCGGGTTGCTGAACACCACTGCGCCCGGCGTCAGCGCCAGGTTGCGCCCCAGCTCGAAGGCATCGGCGTCGACCTGGCTGGGCATGCCCTTGTTGTGCGCCAGGTCGCGCAGCATGTTGCGCACGCCCTTGACCAGGCTGGCGCCGCCGGTGTCGACCATGCGCTTGAGCGCGGCCGGGTTGCCGATCAGCGTGTTCGACGGAGCCAGCGCCTGGGTCCACAGCGAGACGGCGAACTGCGCCCGCTCGCGACTGCGCGCATCCAGCGGCGCACGTTCGACCAGGCCGTCGAGCGCCTTGCTCCAGGCGAGGTAGGCCTGGCCGAAGCGGCGGTAGAAGGGATTGGACTTCCACGCGTCGTCGTGGAAGCGCTTGTCGCCCGCGGCTGGCGCGAGCTCCGAGCGGCCCACCAGCACCGCGCTCAGCTCGCGCAGCAGGGCGGCTTCCTGCTCGACCACCAGCATCGGGTGGCGCGCCGCCTTGCCGGCGAGCTTGCGCATCGAGCCGCCGATGTCGCGCATGCTCAGGGAAGATCTCATGCTCGTCCCCCCTCAGGCCGCGAGAAGCAGCAGCGCATGCGCCACCAGCGCAGGCTTGGCGTGGCCCTCGATCTCGACCGTGTTCTCGGTCGTGATCAGCACGCGGTTGTCGGCCTTGCGCTGGGCCTCGATCAGCCTGATGCGGGTGCGGATGCGCGCGCCCGCCTTCACCGGCGCGATGAAGCGCACCTTGTCGAGCCCGTAGTTGACGGCCTGGGCGATGCCGGCTGCCTTGATGTAGACCTCGAAGGCGCTTGTCGCGAGCGTGGCCAGCGTGAGGTAGCCGTGCGCGATGGTGCTGCCGAACGGACTCTCGCGCCGCGCGCGCTCGGCGTCGACGTGGATCCACTGGTCGTCGCCGGTGCACTGCGCGAAGCCGTCGATGCGCTGCTGGTCGACCAGCATCCAGCCCGACACGCCGAGCTCGCGGCCCACGTGCAGGTCGATGGTGGACAGGTTGAGGGTGGTGGTGGAGGTCATGTCATTGCACCGGCGCGTAGATTTCGCGCATCAGCTTCTTGTTGAGCTTGCCGACGCTGGTCTTGGCGAGGGCGTCGACGAACAGCACGCGTTCGGCGACGGCGTAGCGCGGGATCTCGCCGGTGTCGGCGAAGGCCTTCATGTGCTGCTGGATGGCGGCGGCGTCGATCACCTCCGCCTGCGCCGGCTTCAGGACGATCAGGGCCAGCGGGCGCTCGCCCCACTTGGCGTCGGGCACCCCGATGACCGCGGCTTCGCTGACCGCCGGATGGCGCGACAGCAGGTCCTCCAGCGCCAGCGACGACACCCACTCGCCGCCGGTCTTGATCACGTCCTTGATGCGATCGGTCACCTGCAGGTAACCCTCGGCATCGATCACGCCGATGTCGTTGGTGTGCAGGTAGCCGCCCGACCACAGCGCCTCCGAGGCCTGCGCATTGGCGTGGTAGCCCTGTGTCAGCCACGGCGCGCGCACCACGATCTCGCCGGGCGCCTTGCCGTCGTGCGGCGTGTCGCGCAGGTTCTCGTCCACCGTGCGCAGGTCGACCAGCGGGATCGGCAGGCCGGTGCGGGTGCGCAGCTCCAGCTCGCGCGCCGGGTCGCCCAGCGCCGAGGTCCTGACCTGCGCGATGGTGAGCACCGGGCAGGTCTCCGACATGCCGTAGCCGGCGAAGATGTCGATGCCGCGGTCCATCGCGGCTTTCGCCAGTCCCTTGGACAGGGCCGAGCCGCCGATGATCACCTTCCAGCCGGAGAGGTCGGTGGCCTGCGCTTCGGGTGCGCCGAGCAGCATGTGCATGATGGTCGGCACGCAGTGCGAGAAGGTCACCTTCTCGCGCCGGATCAGGCCCAGCAGGCCTTGCGGCGTGTAGCGGCCCGGATAGACCTGCTTCAGCCCCAGCAGCGTGGCCACGTAGGGCAGGCCCCAGGCGTGCACGTGGAACATCGGCGTGATCGGCATGTACACGTCGTCGCGGTGGATGCGTCCCTGGCGCGCCGCGCTGCCGAGCGCGGCCGTGGTGGCCAGCGTGTGGAGCACCAGCTGGCGGTGGCTGAAGCTCACGCCCTTGGGCAGCCCGGTGGTGCCGGTGGTGTAGAAGATCGTCGCGCGGGTGTTCTCGTCGAAGTCGGGGAACACGTGATCGGGCGAGGCGGCGGCCAGCATCGCCTCGTACTCGCCCGCGAAGCCGGCGGGCAGCTCGTGCGGGCTGTCCCCGTCGTCGAGCAGCACGAGGACATCCAGCGTCCGCAGCTTGTCGAGGATGCCCAGCAGCAGCGGCAGGAACTCGCGGTGGACCAGCAGGGCGCGGGCGCCCGAGTGGTTGAGCGTGTAGTGGATCTGCTCCGGCGAGAGGCGCACGTTCACCGTCATCAGCACCGAGCCCATCATCGGCACGGCGAAGTAGGCCTCGAGGTAGCGGTGGCTGTCCCAGTCCATCACCGCGACGGTGTCGCCCGGTCCGATGCCGGTGGATTTCAGCGCGCTGGCCAGCTGGCCGATGCGATGGCGCAAGGTCCAGTAGTTGTAGCGCTTGAGGTCGCTGTAGACGATCTCCTGCTCGGGGCACACCGCCAGCGGGGTGTGCAGGAGTTGCTTGATCAGCAGGGGGTAGGCGTAGGCCGAGGGGGTCGGGTCGTCGGTGGGCATCGTGCTGTCTCCGTGGGGTGCGGGATGGCACGAAGTCTGGCGATGCGCAGGTGGGAAACGTCCTCCCCGGTCGGGGGGCGACGCGAGCGGGCAGCGGGGGGGTGGGTGTCGTCGCGATGACAGCGCCGGCGCCGCGTCACTCGCCTGTGCGCGTGCCTTTCATCGGCAAGTCCACGCCCAGTCCGCACTGCACCGCCTGCACCCGCGTCGACACGTTGAGCTTCTCGTAGATGTTCTTGAGATGCCACTTGATCGTCTCCGGCGCCACCCGCAGCGCGCGTGCGATCTCCTTGTTCGACAGCCCTTGCGCGATGAAGTCGAGGATCTCCACCTCGCGGGCGCTCAGGCGCGACGCGGGCGTGGGCTCGGTTGCGGCCGGGGCCGGCGTGGAGGGCGAGGCGAACGCCGCCAGCAGTCCGTGGAGGTAGCCGGCCTGCAGCTCGGGGAAGTCGCCACGCTGCAAGGCCATCACGAGCTGGCGCGCCGGCTCGCCCTCGTCGACCACGCTGCGCACCAGCCCTTGCTGCTGGCCATGCGCCAGCGCGACGGCGAGCGCCTGCTGCGCCTCGGCAGCGCGACCGCCCGCGGCGCACGCGAGCGCGAGCAGGATGCGCGTGCGCGCCGCGCGATGCGGCATGTGCGCCGCATCCCAGTCCGCGGCCTGGTCGCGCAGGACCGCCACCGCCTGCGGCGCCTGCCCGCGGGCGATCTGCAGCCGGCAGCGCGCGGTGCGCATGGCGTGCCAGGCCTCGCTGAGCGCACAGCGCTGCGCCGGCGGCGATCCGGGCAGCATGGCTTCGAGCGCGTCGACGCTGCGCTGCGCCTGCGCCAGCCGGCCCTCGGCCAGATCGAGCCGCACCCCTTCGAGCGCGAGCGCAGCCGAAAGGCGCAGCCAGCGCCGCTGCGCGGCCAGCGCCATGCCTTGTTCCAGCACCTCGCGCGCCGCATCGACATCGCCGCGCAGCGACGCCAGGCGTGCCGATGCGAGCAGCATGCCGGTCAGCGACGAGATGGAGCTGGTTTGCTTGGCCACGTCGAGCCGGCCCTGCAGCAGGCGCGCGACACGGTCCAGGTCGTTCCACTCCCACGCCACCGACACCAGGTACCCCGCGGGCAGCGTGGCCGCGGCCGAGAGGGGCCCGACCGTCGATTCGGCGTAGGCGAGCGCCTGCTCGAAGAGCCGCGCCGCTTCCCGAAGGTCGCCGGACAGCCAGGCCGCCAGGCCCCACACGCTGCGCCGATAGACCTGCGCATGCACCGGCCGGCCCGGCACCGGGAACGCGGCCGACGACTCGAGCCGCTGCACCTCGTCGAAGCGCGACGCGTACATCAGGCCGTAGCTCAGCACCGTGCGGCCCATCTCCGCGACCCAGGAGCCTTCATCGGGTCGCAAGGCCGCGATCTCGGTGCCCAGCCGCAGGGCCAGGATGCTGTCGTCGTTGAGCGCCGCGACGACGCCGCTGACCGCCAGCACCTCGCGGCGCAGGTCCTCGCCCAGGTCCAGCCCCGCGCCCGCGATGTCGGCCTGCACGGCCCGCAGCGCGGCATCGACCTCGCCGGTGCGCAGCATCATCGCGAGGGCCCAGGCATGCGCCAGGCGCAGGCGCACCCGACCCCCCAGCGCGGACGGCGGCAGCTTGGCGACCCAGCTCAGTACCGTGTGGGCATCGCTGCGTTCGACCAGCGCCATCGCGCATTGCTCGACCCAGTCGGCGGCCTGCGCGATGTCGCCCGCTGCGAGCGCATGGCGCACCGCCTCGGGCCACAGCGCCTGCTCGGCGAACCAGGCGCTCGCCGCGCGATGGCGGGACTGGACCGCCGCCGCGCCCTGGCGCTCGAGCCGGCGCAGGAGGTAGTCGCGGAACAGCGCGTGCAAGCGATACCAGGTGCGGCTGTCGTCGATGGGCCGGATGAACAGGTTGCGCGCCTCCAGCCAGTCGAGGATGTCCTGCGCATCGGTGCGCCCGCTGAGCGCAGCGGCCAAGGGGGCGGTCAGCCGCTCCGGGACCGAGGTCGCGACGAGGAAGTCGATCACCGCGGCCGGCACCTGCGGCAGCACGTTCTCGCCGAGGTAGGCGTCGACGCCGCGGCCGGTCCGGGCCAGGCTGTGGGCGATGGGCAGGGGACCTTGGGCGTCGCGCAGGCACAACGATGCGAGCTGCAGGCCCGCCACCCATCCTTCGGTGGCGTCGATCAGCCGTTGCGCGTCGTCGGGGGCCAGCGCGGCGCCGCCGGCCCGCGCAAAGAAGTCGCGGGCTTGGGCTGCGTCGAAGCGCAGCTGCTCCATGTCGATGGTGCACAGCTGCTCGCGCAACAGGAAGTAGCTCAGCGGGACGGCCGGCTGGGCGCGGCCCGTGAGCACCACACGCAGGTTGTCGCTCGCATGCCGCAGCAGGCGGAACAGCGCCTCGTGGACCGCTGGCGACTGGACACGATCGATGTCGTCGAGCACCAGCACCACGCGCGAGCCGAATGCGGCCAGGTCGTTGAGCAGCACCGACAGCACCAGCTTGGCCGGCGCCAGCGGGTCGTCGGCCAGCAGCTGGGCGGCCCGTCGGCCCACCGGCTCGGCCGCGCCGCGCAGGGCCGCGATGACGTAGGCGCCGATCTGCGCCAGGTCGTCGTCGGCGTCGACGCTGAGCCAGGCCACCGCATGCCCCTCGTCGCGCAGCGCGCGGCACCCCTCGGCCACCAGCGTGGTCTTGCCGAAGCCGGCAGGGGCGACCACCACCGTGAGCTTGCGCTCCAGGCCCTGGCGCAGGCGCTCGAGCAGCGCCGGCCGGCTCACGCCGCGGCGCGGGGGCGGCGGCAGGCTCATCTTGGTCTCGATGAGCAGGGGGCGCCGCGTGGGCGTGCGCGGCGCCGGCGTGCCGGCGGGGTCGCGGTCGGTCATGCGAAGGGGGCCTCGGATGGCGCAGGATACGGGCGCAGGAGCCTTCGTCCCAGAGGGTCGCCACCAATCCCGCCCGGCTCGGCCTCCGGAGTATCCTGACCCGGTGGACGGAACCCCGATGAATGCAGCGGAGATCAACCGCACGCTGCTCGAGCTGACAGCGATCTTCGAGAACGCTTCGGTGGGCATCATGTTCACTCGTGACCAGCGCATCGAGCGCTGCAACGGCCGCGGCGCCGAGGTCTTCGGCTACGCCTCGGCCGACGAGCTCATCGGCCAGCCGGCGTCGATCCTGTACGCCGATGCGGCCAGCTACGCGCGCATGGGCGACGTCGCCGCCCCGCTGCTGAGCCAGGGCCTGCCCTTCCACGGCGACTGGGTGGGCCGCCGGGCCGACGGCACGCCGGTGTGGTGCAACCTGTACGGCCGCGCGGTCGATCCGGCGCACACCGAGCGCGGCACGGTGTGGGTGTTGGAGGACGTGACGGCCCTGCGCCAGATGCAGCGCGAAATGGAAGCCATCATGCGCAACGCGCCGGTGGGCATCGGCTTCACCAAGGACCGCCGCATCGTCCGCTACAACAAGCGCTGGGCCGAGATGTTCGGCTTCGAGGGCGACGAGGCCGTGGGCCAGCCGGCCCGCGTGACCTTCATCAGCGACGAGCAGTACGACGCCCTGGGGCGGGCGGCCGGGCCGCTGCTGTCGGCGGGCAAGCCCTTCCAGACCGAGCATTTCATGCGCCGCAAGGACGGCGCGCAGTTCTACGTCAGCATGATCGGCTACGTGCAGGACCCCGCCCAACCGGCGGCCGGCACGATCTGGATCTTCGAGGACCGCGGTGCCGCCCGTCAGGCCGCGCAGAGCCTGCGCGAAGCGCGCGATCGCGCCGAGGCGGCCAATCTCGCCAAGAGCCGCTTCCTCGCCAACATGAGCCACGAGCTGCGCACGCCGCTGAATTCGGTGCTCGGCTACGCGCAGCTGATGCAACTGAACCCGCACATGGAGCCGGCGCGGTCCGCGGTCGCGCTGGACACCATCCGCAAGAGCGGCGAGCACCTGCTCGCGCTGATCAACGACGTGCTGGACCTGTCGCGCATCGAGGCCGGCCGGCTGGAGCTGCACCCGACCGTGATCGACCTGCCGCAGTTCCTGCGCACGGTGCTCGACATCATCGGCGTGCGCGCCAGCAGCAAGGGCATTGCGACGCTCTTCGACGGGTCCGACGACCTGCCGCGGCGCGTGCTTGCCGACGAGCATCGCCTGCGCCAGGTGCTGCTGAACCTGCTCGGCAACGCGGTCAAGTTCACCAGCGGCGGGCACGTGAGCCTGCGCGCGCGCAGCGAAAGCGACGGACCCTCGAGCGCGCGGCTGCACTTCGCGGTGTCCGACACCGGACCCGGCATCGCGGCGGACCACCTGGAATCGATCTTCCAGCCCTTCGAGCAGGTGGGCGACATCGAGCAACGCGTCGGCGGCACCGGCCTGGGGCTGGCGATCAGCCGCGAGCTCGTGCATGCGATGGGCGGCGAGATCCGCGTCGACAGCCAGCTCGGCGCGGGCAGCGTGTTCTCTTTCGATGTCTCGCTGCCGCTGGCAGGCGCGCCCGAGCAGATCGCCCAGGCGCCGGGCGCGGTCTGCGGCTACACCGGGCGGCGCCGGCGCGTGCTGGTGGTCGACGACGACGCCAACAACCGCCGCGTGCTGGCCGATGCGCTGACCCACCTCGGCTTCGAGGTCGCGGAGGCGGCCGATGGCGAACAGGGCCTGCGGCGTGCCAAGGGCATGCGGCCGGATCTGATCCTGATGGACAAGGTGATGCCGGTGATGGACGGGCTCGAGGCCATCCGCCGCCTGCGCCTCACGCCCGGGCTGCAAGACGTGCCCATCGTGTCGGTGTCGGCCAGCGCCGGCTCGAGCGAGCAGTCGCACACCCTGGACATGGGCGCCGACGCGTTTCTGGGCAAGCCCATCGTCCTCGAGCGCCTGGTGGAGCAGGTGGGGCGCCTGCTCCAGCTGGAATGGGTGCGGCGCGCGGAGTGAGCCGGGCTAACGGGCGGGCATCCGCTCGAATGCCTGCAGCGAAGGATCGATGGCGTCCCACGCCCACGCGCGGACGCTGTAGGTGAGGACCTGCGGCACGAAGCGGTCCGGCTCGTCCAGGCTGCCCGCGTGGACCGCGATCAGCTCCGGCATCGCGGCGAAGCGCAGGAAGACCGGCGTTCCGCAGACGGGGCAGAAGGCGTGGACCTTCACGTTCCCGCTGTCGCCCGCGAGCTCCCAGTGCGTCGCCTCGCCGGTGATCGCCATCTCGGCGCGCGCGGGAAAGGTCAGGTACGAGCCGTGCCCGGTGCCGCTTCGCCGCTGGCAATCGCGGCACTGGCAGTGATTCTGGAAGACGGGCGCGTGCCGGGTCGCGTAGCGGAGCGCGCCGCACGCGCATCCGCCGGTGTAGGGACGGGTCACGAACGACTCCCGCTCGAGGCCGCCTTCGGCTTGGCGAACACGTCGATGCCATGTCCCGTTTCGAGCAGGGACTTCAGGCTGGAAAGAACGATCGGCCAGCCTTGCTGGATGCCCTTGGCCATGCCGCTGCCGGCCTCGAGCTCGTCGTGGGTGACGGTCAGCCGCACCATCTCCTCGTACGCCGCGACGTCGAAGGTCACGCGGCTGGTGCTGGCCGGATCGGCCGCCTGCGACGGGTCCGCCCACGTGATGACCAGGCGCGTCGGCGGCGCGACCTCGATCACCTTGCCGACCAGCTGGACCGTGCGCTGCTCGTTGGCGCGCACGTGCTCCCAGGTCGATCCGGGCTTCCAGTCGGAGACGTTCTCGTGGCCCCAGTAGCGCCGCGCGATCTCCGGCTTCGTGATGGCCTCGAACACCTTTTCCGGCGTCGAGCGGATGTAGGTCACATAGACGAAGCTCGTCTTCTCTTTGCTCATCGTCACTCTCCTTCGAGTTCCTTCTTCAGGTCGTGCAGCAGGCTGAGCCGCTGGCGTTCGAACTTGCGCACCCATCGCTCGTAGACCTCGTGCAGCGGCACCGGGTTGATGAAGTGCAGCTTCTCGCGGCCGCGCCGGACCGTGCTCACCAGGTTGGCCGCCTCGAGGATCCCGATGTGCTGGGTGGCCGATTGCCGCGCCATGTCCAGGTGCTCGCAGAGCTCGCCCAGCGTCTGCCCGTTGCGCTCGCACAGCAGGTCGAGCAGCCTTCTGCGTGTCGGGTCGCCCAGCGCCTTGAAAACCTTGTCAGCGTCCATCCGTCGTGTTTGTGCGTGAGGGGATAATAGGCAGGTAAATACCTGCATGTCAAGCGGCACGACGGCGTCACGCTCCGACACCTTGGCCACAGCGGGTTACCAGTGCGATCGAACGGCGCGGCCGTGGGCGGGTCGCACCGCGACCATCCCACTGGGAGAGTTCCATGGCACGCACCGCATCCAGCAACACCCGCACGGCCGACCGGCCGCGCCACGAGCCTTCGCGACAGGAGGTCCAGCAGTTCCTCGATCGCTTCGCCAAGGCGCTGACCACCGGCGACATCGCGACGGTGGTGTCATTGTGGGAGGCACCGGCCTTCGTGCTGGACGACTCGGGCGTGAAGGTGGTGAGCGAGAAGCGGGAGATCGAGCAGTTCTTCGCCGGCGCGAAGGACCTCTACAACTCGCAGGGGATCACCGACACGCACGCCGAGATCAGCGACCTGCGCTGGCCCACCGATCGCATCGCGATCGCCGAGGTGCGCTGGCCGTACCTGGATGCGCAGGGGCACCAGGTCGGAGAGGAGACCTCGACCTACACCTTGCGGCGCGACGATCGCGACGAGCTGCGCTTGCGGGCGACGGTGATGCATGGGGCCAAAACCATCGGGAAGCCAAGGCACTAGGGGCCGTTGGAAGGCGATTCACCACAGAGGGACAGAGGGTGTTTCCCAAAGCGAAGCCGGATGGGCGCCTCAGAGTCGCAATCGAGTGCATGCCTGCACGCGTGTCCAGCGCTTCGCTGCGCGGGGCTGCCGCCCAGGTCCAGTTCAACCACAGAGTCACAGAGTCACAGAGATGAATTCACTCTGAATTTCCTCTGTGACTCTGTGAGGGTGTCTCCCAAATGACTTTCGGCCAGAGCTGCGCGCCGCACCGCTGTGGGCGTACGACGCACGGCGACTCAGGGCCGCAGGCGTTTGTTCTGGCGTGCATGCCTGTACCTCGATCCGGTACTACGTGACGAACGGCGTGTGGGCAAGGCAGTCCGAACCACAGAGCCACCGAGCCACAGCGATGAAATCACTCTGAATTTCCTCTGTGGCTCGGTGGCTCTGTGGTTGAACTTGACTTGGACGCAAGCCCCCCGTCACGAAGCATGGCCCGGCGGCTTTCGTAGCCCGGGTGCAACCCGGGTCCAGCGTGACGGACGAACCCCGGGTTGCACCCGGGCTACGAGCTGCACTGGACCCCGATCCATTGACCGAATGCATCGTCGGATGCGCCATCGAATGGTGATCACCGCCGCCGATCACGGCCGCGCTTCGCCTCGCGATACAGCTGCGCCAAAGTCTCGCGCAGCCAGCGATGCCCCGCATCGTCGTTCATGCGCCAGTACCAGTGCGCCCAGATTTCCATCGGCGGCAGGTCGACCTTCAGCTCCGCCACCGCCAGGGCGAACTGCCGTGCATGCCGCATTGCCGGCCGCTGCGGGACGATGGCCGCGAGGTCGGTTCGCGCCAGCACTTCCGTCACCGCGCTGTAGTGCGGCAGCACCAGCCGCACGCGCTCGCCCAGCCCCAGCCGCACGAGCGCGCGCGCCGGCTCCGGATGGCTGTGCGCCACCACGTACTCGAGCTGATCGAGCGTGCGGCGGTGGCCCAGGGTCTCGGCCAGCGGATGCCTGGCCCGCGTGACGAGCACATAGCGGTCCTCGATCAGCTGCTGGTGCTCGGTGCCGCGCATGTCGGGCAGGTGGCCCAGCGCCAGGTCGATGCGGTTGCGCTCCAGCGCCGGCAGCACCTCGTCCAGCGGGAGCTGGATGGCCTCGACACGCAGGCGCGGCCCGTGCGTGCGAAGGTGCTCCATCAGCACCGGCAGGAACTCGCCTTGTCCGAGGTCGCTCATGTGCATCACGAAGCGGCGATCCGACACCTCGGGGTCGAAGCGCTCGGTCTCGGTGAGCGAGCTGCCCACGGCGGCCAGCGCGGTCTCGACCGAGCGCGCGAAGTGCTCGGCGCGCGGCGTGGGCGTGACGCCGCCCGGCGTGCGCACGAACAGCGGGTCCTTCAGCCGCAGGCGCAGCCGCGTCAGCCCGTGGCTCACGGCGGGTTGCGACATGCCCAGCTGCTCGGCGGCGCGCCGCACGTTGCGGGCGACGAACACCGCCTGGAAGATCGGCAGGAGGTTGAGGTCGAAGTTACGATGATTCATGGTGTGCATCGCAGATGAAGTCGTCATCTTATTGGCGAATCGGCGGCGACCGCCTAGATTGACCCGGGTCAACCCAGGAGGTCCCATGCGAACCCAGGTCGCGATCATCGGCGCCGGCCCGGCCGGCTTGCTGCTCGGCGCGCTGCTGCATCGGGCGGGCATCGCCGCCGTCATCGTCGAGCAGCGCAGCCCCGCCTATGTGCTCGGCCGCATCCGCGCCGGCGTGCTGGAGCAGACGACCGTCGCGCTGCTCGAGCAGGCCGGCGTGGCGGAGCGGCTGCATCGCGAGGGCCTGCGGCACGACGGCATCGAGCTGGCCTTCGACGGCCGGCTGCACCGCATCGACTTCCAGGCGCTCACCGGCAAGCACGTCACCGTGTACGGGCAGACCGAGGTGACGCGCGACCTGATGGAAGCGCGCGCGGCGGCCGGCCTGCCGCCGGTGTACGAGGCCCAGGGCGTCAGCCTGCACGACTTCGACGGGACGCGCCCGGTGGTGCGCTACCGCAAGAACGGCAGCCTGCGCGAGATCGAATGCGACTTCATCGCGGGCTGCGACGGCTTCCATGGCGCGAGCCGCGCCAGCGTGCCGGCCCCGGCGCTCACCACGCACGAGAAGGTCTATCCCTTCGGCTGGCTCGGCGTGCTCGCCGACGCGCCGCCGGCGCGCGATGAGCTGGTCTACGCGCAACACGCGCGCGGCTTCGCGCTGTGCAGCCAGCGCAGCGCGACGCGCAGCCGCTACTACGTCCAGTGCGCGCTCGACGACCGCGTCGAGCAGTGGAGCGATGCACGCTTCTGGGACGAGCTGCGGCGTCGCCTGCCCGAGGAGGTGGCGCAGCGCGTGACCGTCGCACCGGCGCTCGAGAAGAGCATCGCGCCGCTGCGCAGCTTCGTCGCCGAGCCGATGCGCTTCGGCCGGCTGTTCCTCGCCGGCGACGCGGCGCACATCGTGCCGCCCACTGGCGCGAAGGGCCTCAACCTCGCGGCCTCGGACGTCGGCACCCTGGCCCAGGCCCTGCACGAGTTCTACGCCGACAAGCGCAGCGCCGGCATCGACGCCTATTCGCAGCGCTGCCTGTCGCGCGTGTGGAAGGCCGAGCGCTTCTCGTGGTGGTTCACGTCGCTGATGCATCGCCTGCCGGACCAGGGAGAGTTCGGTGCGCGCTTGCAGCAGGCGGAGCTCGACTACCTCGTCGGCTCGCGTGCGGCAGCTGGCGCATTGGCGGAGAACTACGTGGGCCTGCCCTTGCCGCCGTCGTCGCTGCGGGGTGACGAGCAGCGTGAGCTGCATCACGACGCGTCGTCAGCGACCGCTTCGGCGTGATCGATGCCGTGCTGCTTTTTCATGCACTACTGCGCATGTAAGCAAATGTAGTGGCCTTGCGGCGTTGACGCGTTCGGTGCCCGCGGCGCCCACTGGTCGCCCATGCCCCCCGGCCATCCCGGCCGCGCAGGCAACGCGTGAAAGGCAACTCATGCAAGCGATCCAGCACACGGGCGGGTTCGAAGCGTCCCGCTCCCGCATGGCCCCCATGCTCACGACGCTGGTCGTCGCGGCCGCCGCCGGATTCATGTTCGGCAACTCAGCGGCGACCAGCATGCGCGCCGATCCGCTGGCGGGCTCGGGCGAGCTGATGCAAGGCGCCCTGCGCGCCCCGGGGGCCGTGCAGGTGTCGTCTGATCCGTCGCTGCCAGATGCGGCGCAGGCCTTGCGCGCCCTCGGCTCGCAGGCCCCTGCGGCCGACGCGCCGACCTTCTGAGCGCGGATCAGCGCGGCATCAGCGCCGCGGCGAGATCGACCGGCGCGTCGTGCGCCGGGCGCAGGTCGAGCGAGGCCTCGATGTGGTCGAGGTGCTCCAGCATGAGCGCGGCGGCCCGGTCGGCGCGGCGCCGCTCGATGGCAGCCAGCAGCGATCGGTGCTCGTCTTCGCGACACGCGGTCGCGTGCGGCGCGTCGTAGAGAAAGATCGCCAGGCTGCTCAACAGGGTGAGGGCGCGCATGCTGCGCTCGAGCATGCGATTGCCCGCCGACTCCGCCAGCCGCAGGTGGAACTCGCCCGACAGCCGCACCATCACCGGCCGGTCCTGGCGCGCACGCGCCTGCTCCTCCTGCTCGACCAGCGTGCGCAGGCCCACCAGCGCAAGGCCATCGCCTTGCTCGATGAACCGGCGCACCAGGGCGGGCTCGATCAGCCGGCGCGCCTCGAAGACCTCGCGCGTCTCGTCGGGCGTCGGCGAGGCGATGAAGGCGCCTCGGTTCGGGATCGTGGTCACCACGCCTTCGTCGGTGAGGCGGGTGAGGACGTCGCGCACCTGGGCGCGGCTGGTGTCGAAGAGCTCGGCCAGGCGGTCTTCGACGAGCTTGGTGCCGGGAGGCAGGCGGTGCTCCATCACGGCCTGGAGGATGCGGTCGAAGATGGCGCTGCGCACGACCAGGCCGGTGGGGGCGGGAGGCGCGGCAGAAGTCCGCCGTTTGGCGGGGGTCCAGGGGGTGTGCTTGTGTGCAGGCATGGGCAGGTTTGTCGACGATATTGTGAACAAGCCTTTGGATGCTGAAGTCATTGTCGGAACTCGTAGCCCGGGTGCAACCCGGGATCGCGGTGGCCACGCGGTCCC
>DASUZE010000059.1:0-40250 GCA_036377015.1 Piscinibacter sp.
GGCCAACCCGGGGTCGTCACTCCGATCTGGCCCACTTCCCTTCGATCAGCCGCTCGTTCGGCTTGAACTGCGCCTTGTACGCCATCTTGTCGCTCTCGCCGATCCAGTACCCCAGGTACACATGGGGCAGCTTGAGCAGCCGCGTCTGCTCGATCTGCCACAGCACGTTGTAGGTGCCGTAGCTGGTGTGCGGCTCGGGCTCGTAGAAGGTGTAGACCGCCGACAGCCCGTCGTTGAGGATGTCGAGGATCGACACCATCTTGAGCGCGCCCACGCTGCCGTCGGGGCGGCGCTCGCGGAACTCGACCAGGCGCGAGTTGACGCGGCTTTGCAGCAGGAACTGGGTGTACTGGTCGATGCTGTCGTGGTCCATGCCGCCGCCGCTGTGGCGGCCGGCCTGGTAGCGCAGGTAGAGCTGGTAGTGCTCGGGCACGAAGCACAGGCGCAGCACCCGCGCCTGCAGGCCCTGGTGCGCCTTCCAGGCGCGACGCTGGCTGCGGCTGGGCTGGAAGTCGGCCACCGGCACGCGCAGCGGCACGCAGGCGCGGCAGCCGTCGCAGTAGGGGCGGTAGGTGAACATGCCGCTGCGCCGGAAGCCGTTGGCGACCAGGCCCGAGTAGGCGTCGGCGTGGATGAGGTGGCTGGGGGTGGCGACCTGCGAGCGCGCCATGCGGCCGTCGAGGTAGCTGCACGGGTAGGGCGCCGTGGCGTAGAACTGGAGCGAGGCGAGCGGAAGCTCTTTCGGGTGAGTCACTTAGCCGACATCCTTGGCCGCAGCGTGATGCGGTTCCGGCGGAACCAGCCGGCGCCACGTCGAAAGATGATAGGTCCAATCGCGGATTCGCGGCTCCCCCAGGCTGAGTGTCAGCCGGCGCTCGAACTCCTGGCGCGGGATCTCCCGCCCGCCCAGCGAGGACAGGTGGCCGGTGCGCTGCTGGCAGTCGACCATGG
Organism: Piscinibacter sp.; assembly: GCA_036377015.1. GTDB lineage: Bacteria > Pseudomonadota > Gammaproteobacteria > Burkholderiales > Burkholderiaceae_C > Albitalea. The sequence continues at coordinate 952 of DASUZE010000059.1, forward strand.
GCACGCCCTTGTCGCGGCAAAAGCACACCAGGGCTGCCAGCGCGATCTTCGACGCGTCGGTGCGATGGGAGAACATCGACTCGCCGAAGAACATCCGGCCCAGGCTCACTCCGTACAGGCCGCCGGCCAGCTCGCCGTCGATCCAGGTCTCGAAGCTGTGCACGAAGCCGCGACGGTGCCACTGGCGGTAGGCGTCGATCATTTCCGCCACGATCCAGGTGCCGTCCTGGCCTTCGCGCGGGGTGGCGGCGCAGGCGGTGATGACGCGGTCGAAGGCGCTGTCGATGCGCACCTCGCAGCCGGGCGTGCGGATGAAGCGGGCGACGGTCTTGCGCAGCGAGCGTGCGAGCTTGAACTCGTCGACCATCAGCACCATGCGCGGGTCGGGCGACCACCACAGCACCGGCTGGCCCTCGCTGTACCAGGGGAAGACGCCCTTCGCGTAGGCCTCCGTCAGCCGGTCGGGGGTGAGCTCGCCGCCGGCGGCCAGCAGCCCGGGCGCGTCGGACCCGGTCGGCAGCGCCAGCCGGGTGTCCGGCAGCGCGTCCTGCTCACTGTGCAGCCAGCGGATCATCATCGGACGGCCACCAGCCGAGCCGGGGCTGGGCCCGGCACTGGGCGAGCTCGGACTCGCTGACGTCGATCTGCATGCGCAGCAGCGCGCCGGCCATGGCCTTGCCCAGGTTGTCCAGGCGCAGGTTGCGCGCGCCGCCGCCTTGCAGCGCGTCGTGCAGGACCAGCTTGAGGGCGAGGATGCGCGGCAGCGGCCAGCAGGCGACCTTGCCGGTCAGCCAGGGCGCGAAGTGCGCCTGCACCCGCTCGGCGGTGACCTCGCGGGCCAGCAGCTCGTACCCGGCGGCGTTCCAGGCGAACAGGCCGAAGTCCACCCAGTCGGCCTTGTCGCCGCTGCGCGCGTGGGCGATGTCGGCGAGGCGGATTTTCATGTCTCGATGATCTCGATTTGGATCTGGTGTTCCACGTCCTCGCGTGCGATCAGCGTCGGCCAGATCCCCAACAACTCCCCGGTGTTGTGCAACCCATGAAAGCCGCAGGTATACGCCGGACCGCTCAGCCCCATCCAGGGGAAGAGCCGCCCGAAGCCGTCGGCGGCGGCCTTCTCCCTGGTGCGAAGCACGAGGCGTACCCAGACCTCGTTGAGCGCATCGGGATCGGCCGGCGCCGGCGCCAGCGCGCCATGGGCCGAGCCAAGCCCAGGGTACTCGACGAACAGCTCCTCGTGCGGCACGCGCCGGTCGGCCAGCTGGGCGCGCACCATGGCGACGGCTGCCTGCGCCTTGGGCCAGGCATCGGGCCAGCTGAAGCCCCAGGTGACCTCGGCCCTGTGGCCGTCGTGGAAGCCGGCCACGACCTTCAGCGCGGCCGGACGCGTCCGGCCGGTGGCGCCGTGCACTCGCACGCGGTCGCCGCCCAGGTCATCGAGCTCGATGGTGCTCATGTCGAGCACCACGTCGGGCGAGAGGTAGGCGTGCGGGTCGTGCACTTCGTACAGCAGCTGCTGGCGCAGCGTGTCGAAGTTGACCCGCCCGCCGGTGCCGGGCGGCTTGGTGATGACGGCGCTGCCGTCCTCGCTCACCTCGGCGATGGGATAGCCGATGTGGGCCAGGTCCGGGATGGCCTTCCAGGCGCCCAGGCTGCCGAAGTTGCCGCCGCTGCCCTGCCCCGAGCATTCCAGCAGATGACCCACGGCCAGCCCCTGCGCCAGGCGGTTCAGCGCCGCCGGTGTGGCGGCGTCTTCGAGGGCCCAGCCGAACTCGTGGACCAGCGGCGCGAGGCTGAGCGCCGCGTCGGCCACCCGGCCGGTCAGGACGATGTCGGCGCCCTGGCGCAGCGCGTCGACAATGGGCCGGGCGCCGAGGTAGGCGTTGGCGAAGACCAGCCGCTCGCGGACGGCGGCCAGGGGCGCGCCGCTGAAGAGATGCGCGAAGGTCGCACCGGCGCGGTCGGCCGCGAGGCGCGGCAGCACGTCGTCGCCGCTCACCACCGCGATCCTGGTTTTCCAGCCCTTTGTCGCGAAGGCGACACGCAGCGCCTGGGCGGCGCCCGCAGGATTCAGCCCGCCGGCATTGCACACCAGCTTCACGCCGCGCCCGTGCATCAGCGGCCACAAGCGCATGAGCATGGGAACGACGTCGCGCGCATACCCCAGCGCGACGTCGCGCTGCCGGTCCTTCTGGAGGATGGCCAGGGTCAGCTCCGCCAGGTGGTCGCTGGCGATGTACTGCACGCCGCCGCGCTCGATGCTGGCGGCGACCGGCTCCCATGAATCGCCGTAGAAGCCCAGCCCGGAGCCGATGCGAACGGTGTGTGGCATGCGTCGATTTCCTTCCACGCGCGATGGTGCCGCAACCCCGGAACATCCCTGAGCGAAGGCCATGACCTCGGGGGTCAGAATTCCCGCAACAACGAGGAGACACGGGCCGTGCAGTTGCTCCAGCTGGTCATCAGCGGGATCGCGCAAGGGTGCATCTACGGCCTGATCGCGCTCGGCTTCGTCCTCATCTACAAGGCCACCGAGACGGTGAGCTTCGCGCAGGGCGAGCTGATGATGCTCGGCGCCTTCATCGGCCTGGGCTGCATGACCTTCCTGGGCTTTCCGTTCTGGCTCGCGGTGCCGTGCGCGATCGCGGCCATGGCGCTGTTCGGCATGCTCGCCGAGCGTGCCGTCATCCGGCCCATCCTCGGGCAGCCGGCATTCTCCATCGTGATGCTCACCATCGGCATCAGCTACGTCGCGCGCGGGCTCATCACCATGGTGCCCAACATCGGCACCGAGACGCACACGCTGCCGGTGCCCTACAAGGACCGGGCCTGGAGCGTGGGGGCGCTGGTGCTCAACGTGGAGCAGGTGGTCGTGATCGCCACGACCGCGCTGCTGAGCCTGCTGCTGTATGCGATGTTCAAGTACAGCAAGCTGGGCATCGCGATGCAGGCCTCGTCGCAGAACCAGCTCGCCGCCTACTACATGGGCATCCCGGTCAAGCGGCTCAACGGGCTGGTGTGGGGGCTGGCCGCGGCGGTGGCGGCGATCGCGGGCTTGCTGCTCGCGCCCATCACCTTCGTGAACGCGAACATGGGGTTCATCGGGCTGAAGGCTTTTCCGGCGGCAGTGGTGGGCGGATTCGGGAGCCTGCCGGGGGCGATCGTGGGCGGGCTGCTGATCGGGATCGTGGAGTCCCTGTCGGGGTTCTACCTGCCCGATGGGTTCAAGGACACCGCCGCCTACATCGTGGTCTTGTTGATGCTGGTCGTGAAGCCGAACGGCTTGTTCGGCGAGACGCTGAGGAAGAAGGTATGAGGTCCGCGGCCATCATCGTGCTCCACCGTCCGTTCGCACTGAGCTTGTCGAAGTGCCCGCACACGCCGTACGGGGCTTCGACAAGCTCAGCCCGAACGGGCCGGGGATGACGGCGAAGCGGGAACAACATGCGCTTCATCTTCAAGACCGCCTACGACCAGGACATCCGCCTGGCCAAGCACGGTGGCCACGTGTTCTGGTACTCGGGCCTGCTGGTCGCGCTGCTCTTCGCCCCATGGGTCGTCAGCGAATACTGGCTGGCGCAGCTCACCTTCATCCTGATCTACGGCATCGTCGGCCTGGGGCTCATGCTGCTCGCGGGCTTCACGGGCCTGTTCTCCATCGGCCATGCGGCCTTCCTCGGCGTCGGTGCCTACACCGAGGCGGTGCTGACCAACGCCGGCGTGCCGTTCCCGATTGCAATGGCCGCGGCCACGGCGCTGTCGGCGGCGGTGGGCGTGGTGGTAGGCCTGCCGGCCCTGCGGGTGAAGGGCATCTACCTCGGCATCGCGACGCTGTCCTTCGGCTTCATCGTCGAGGAGGTCTTCGCGCGCTGGGAGGGCGTGACCGGCGGCAATGCCGGCAAGCACCTCAAGGCGCCGGAGATGCTCGGCTGGAAGCTCGACACCGGCGAGTCGTTCTACTTCCTGTGCCTGGTGCTCGCGATCGTCGCGACGCTGCTCATCCTCAACCTGCTGCGCTCGCCGACGGGGCGCGCCTTCGTCGCGATCCGCGATTCGGAGGTGTCGGCGCAAAGCATGGGCATCCACCTGGCGCGCTACAAGACGCTGTCGTTCGCGATCTCGGCGGCGCTGGCCGGGCTGGGCGGCGCGCTGTATGCGCACAAGCTGATGTTCATCTCGCCCGACCAGTTCAACATCCTGCAGTCCATCGACCTCTTGCTGATGGTGGTGATCGGCGGCCTGGGCTCGGTGCACGGCGCCTTCCTGGGCGCGATCTTCCTCATCAGCATGCCGCAGGTGATCGCGCTGGCGAAGGACTGGCTGCCCGACGCGGTGGGGCAGGCGCCGGGTCTGCAGGGCGCGGTCTACGGGTTGGTCCTGATCGCCTTCGTGCTGTTCGAGCCGTTGGGGCTGTATGGGCGCTGGCTGAAGATCCGCACGTACCTGCAGATCTTTCCGTTTTACCGGCGCGGGCTGTTCAAACGCCAGAAAAGCTTCCAGAAATCGGAGCGTCTGCGGTGACCGACGTCGTCCTGTCCGCCAGCAACCTCAGCGTGCGCTTCGGCGGCGTGCTCGCCGTCAACGGCGTGAGCTTCGACGTGCACCGCGGCGAGGTCTTCACGCTGATCGGCCCCAACGGCGCCGGCAAGACCACGGTGTTCAACCTGATCAGCCGCATCTACGTGCCCACCACCGGCGAGATCGAGTTCGAGGGCCGCAAGCTTTCGCAGGTGGCGCCGCACGACGTGGCCCGGCTGGGCATCGCGCGCACCTTCCAGAACATCGAGCTGTTCGAGCACGCCACCGTGCTGCAGAACCTGCTGATCGGCCGGCACACCCATCGCCGGACGGGCTTCTGGAACGACGTGCTGTTCACCCGCAAGACCCGCCGCGCCGAGGTCGCGGCCCGAGAGAAGGTCGAGCAGGTGATCGACCTGCTCGACCTGCAGCATCACCGCGAGTCCATGGTCCACGGCCTGCCGTATGGCGTGCGCAAGGTCGTCGAGCTGGCGCGGGCGCTGTGCACCGAGCCCAAGCTGCTGCTGCTGGACGAGCCGTCGTCGGGCCTCAACACCGAGGAGACCGACGACATGGTGTTCTGGATCCGCGACATCCAGCACGAGCTGGGCGTGACGGTGCTGATGGTCGAGCACGACATGAGCCTGGTGTCCAAGGTGTCCGATCGCGTCCTCGCGATGAACCAGGGCGAGATGCTGGCGCTGGGCATGCCGCAGGAGGTGCAGACGCATCCGGGGGTGATCGAGGCGTATCTCGGGTCGGTGGATGACGTGTCTAGCTTGAGGAGGGCCGCATGACGGACATGCTGACGCTGCTCAATGTCGAAAGCGCGTACGGCCCGATCCGCGCCATCCGCGGCGTGAGCCTCAAGGTGCGCCAGGGCGAGATCGCCACCGTGCTGGGCTCCAACGGCGCGGGCAAGACCACCATCCTCAAGACCATCTCCGGCATCATCGATCCGCGCAAGGGCAGCGTCGAGTTCAAGGGCCAGGACATCACCGCGCGCGACCCGGCGGCCATCGTGCAGATGGGCCTCAGCCACGTGCCCGAAGGCCGCGAGGTGTTCCCGCTGCTGTCGGTGCACGACAACCTGCTGATGGGCGCCTACACCCGCCACGACCGCGACGGCGTCGCGCGCGACATGGAGACGGTGTACGGCTACTTCCCCATCCTGCGCGAGCGCGCCGCGCAGAACGCGGGGCTGCTGTCGGGCGGCCAGCAGCAGATGCTCGCGATCTCGCGCGCCCTCATGGCCGCGCCGCAGCTCATCCTGCTCGACGAGCCCAGCCTGGGCCTGAGCCCCAAGCTCACCAAGGAGATCTTCGAGATCGTGGTGCGCATCAACCGCGAGCGCGGCAGCACCATCCTGCTCGTCGAGCAGAACGCCAACATGGCGCTCAACGCCGCCGACTATGGCTATGTGCTGGAGAACGGGCGCATCGTGATGGAGGACGGCTGCGACAAGCTGCGCGAGAAGGAGGACATCAAGGAGTTCTACCTCGGGATGAAGGAAGCCGGGGTGCGGGGGGAGCGGCGGTGGAAGAAGAAGAAGACGTGGAGGTGACGCCATGAGCAATCTCTGGGACCTGAAGCACCTCGACGTCAAGCCCGACGCGACGCCCGTCGCCATCCCCGGCGACACCGTCCCCGAGCTCTTCTGGAACGCCGCCGCCGCCCGCGGCGACAAGGTCTTCATGCGCCAGAAGCAGCTCGGCCTGTGGCGCAGCTGGACCTGGCGCCAGACCGCCCAGGCGGTGCAGGAGATCGCCCATGGCCTGATCGCGCTGGGCTTCGAGGCGCGCGACTGCGCGTCCATCCTGTCGCACACCGTGATCGACTGGGTGCTGGCCGACCTGGCCGTGCTGAGCTGCGGCGGCGTCTCCAACGGCATCTACCCGACCGATTCGCCGAGCCAGGTGCACTACCTCTGCGAGGACTCGCGCAGCAGCGTGCTGTTCGTCGAGGACGAGGAGCAGCTCGACAAGGCGCTCGAGGTCCGCGATCGCCTGCCGCTGTTGCGCAAGATCGTGGTGTTCGACATGGAGGGCCTGCGCGAGCTCAGCGATCCGCAGGTGACCAGCCTGGAGGCGCTGCGCGCGGCCGGGCGCGCCCACCTCGCGCAGCACCCCCGCGCGATGCAGGCGCGCGTGCAGGCCTGCCGGCCCGACGACCTCGCCATCCTGGTGTACACCTCGGGGACCACCGGCAAGCCCAAGGGCGCGATGCACAGCCACCGCGGCATCGTGCACACGGTGCGCGGCTACAACACCATCGTGCCGCAGAACGAGACCGACGAGCGCATGTGCTTCCTGCCGCTGTGCCACATCGCCGAGCGCATCGGCGGCGAGTACTTCGGCATGTACACCGGCTCGCGCCTGAACTTCGTCGAGAACCCCGAGACGGTGCCCGAGAACGTGCGCGAGATCGCGCCCACGGTGTTCACCGCCGTGCCGCGGGTGTGGGAGAAGTTCTATTCGGCGGTGACCATCGCGCTGCACGACGCGGGACGGGTGCAGCAGGCCGCCTACCGCTGGGCCATCGGCGTGGGCGCCCGCATCGCCGATCTCACGCTGGCAGGGCAGCCCGTACCGGCCTCGCTGAAGCTGCGCTTCCGGGTGGCGCGCGTTCTCGTGCTGGACAACGTGCGCAAGCTCATCGGCATCCACCGCGCGCGCTTCCTGCTGACCGGCGCCGCACCCATCTCGCCGGAGCTGGTCAAGTGGTACCTCGCGCTGGGCGTGCCCATGCTGGAGGTGTGGGGCATGACCGAGACCTGCGGCGCCTCGACCTTCACGCCGGGGCAGCGCATCAAGCCCGGCATGATCGGCGTGGCCGCGCCCTACAACGAAGTGAAGGTCGACCCGGCCAGCGGCGAGATCCTGGTGCGTGGCACCAATGTCTTCATGGGCTATCTCAACCTGCCCGAGAAGACCGCCGAGACCCTCACGCCCGACGGCTGGCTGCACACCGGCGACGTGGGCCTGGTCGACGCCGACGGCTACTTCAAGATCACCGACCGGATGAAGGACATCATCATCACCGCCGGCGGCAAGAACATCACGCCCAGCGAGCTGGAGAACGACCTCAAGTTCTCGCCTTACATCACCGACGCGGTGGTGGTGGGCGACCGGCGCGCCTACCTCACGGTGATCGTGATGGTGGACCAGGAGAACGTCGAGAAGTACGCGCAGGAGCACGACATCCCGTTCTCCAACTACGCCAGCCTGACCCGGGCCAAGGAGATCCAGGACCTCATCTGGAGCGAGATCGAGCGCGTGAACCGCAAGTTCGCGCGGGTCGAGCAGATCAAGAAGTTCTTCCTGCTCGAGACCCAGCTCACCGCCGAGGACGAGGAGCTCACGCCGACGATGAAGCTCAAGCGCAATCTCGTCGAGAAGAAATACGCGGATCGCATCGACGCGATGTACACCTGACAACAGAAGGAGACAGACCATGGCATTGAAGACGGTTCTCTGCGCTGTGCTGGTCGCGGCCGCCGGCGTGGCGCACGCGCAGGCCACCCAGGGCGTGACCAAGACCGAGATCGTCGTCGGCTCGATCCAGGACCTGTCGGGTCCGATCGCCGGCTTCGGCAAGCAGATCCGCAACGGCATGCTGCTGCGCCAGGAAGAGCTCAACGAGCAGGGCGGCATCAACGGCCGCAAGCTCAAGCTCCTGTTCGAGGACTCGGCCTACGACCCGAAGAAGGCGGTGCTCGCGGCGCAGAAGCTGGTCAACCAGGACAAGATCTTCGCGATGGTGGCGCACATCGGCACGCCCACCAACAATGCCGCCATGCCGGTGCAGTTCGAGAAGAACGTCATCAACTTCTACCCGGTGACGGCGGCGCGCGACATGTACGAGCCCTTCCACCGGCTCAAGTTCGCGGGCGGCTCCAGCTACTACGACCAGATGCGCGTGTCGCTGCCGCGGCTGGTGAAGGAAAAGGGCCTCAAGAAGGCCTGCATCATCTACCAGGACGACGACTTCGGTCTCGAAGTGCTGCGCGGTGCCGAGGCGGGCCTCAAGACCGCGGGCCTGGAGCTCGCCGAGAAGACCTCGTACAAGCGCGGCGCGACCGACTTCTCCTCGCAGGTCGCGCGCATGAAGTCGGCGGGCTGCGACCTGGTGGTGCTGGGCACCATCATCCGCGAGACCATCGGCACCATCGCCGAAGGGCGCAAGACCGGCTTCAACCCGACTTACCTCGGGTCGAGCGCGGTCTACACCGACCTCATCCACAAGCTGGGCGGCAAGGCCATGGACGGCCTGTACGGCATGCACACCGTGCAGCACCCCTACCTCGACGAAGCCTCGCAGCCGATCCGCTTCTGGGCCAACAAGTACAAGACCAAGTTCAACGACGATCCGACGGTGTTCTCGGTGTACGGCTATGCCTTCCTCGACAACTTCATCAAGGCGGCGACCAAGGCCGGGCCCAACCTGACCACCGACAGCTTCATCAAGGCGATGGAGTCGATGAAGATCCCGACCGACATGTTCGGCGGGCCGGAAGCGACCTTCGGGCCGAACAAGCACTGGGGGAGCGACTTGTCGCGGATGTCGCAGATCCAGGATGGCAAGTGGAAGGTGGTGCAGGACTACGACAAGCCTTAGAGACCGTCCTGCGGACGGTCTCCAAGGCTCCGTGCACGGCTCCCCCTGCCCCCCTCCATGAGGGGGTTCCAGCTTGTTCGACAGCACCCGCCAGCCTCCCTCCGGGAGGGAGGCTCCAGCGTGTTTGACGAAATCCCCCGTAGCCCGGGTGCAACCCGGGACGCTGCGCCCGTCGGGACCCCGGGTTGCACCCGGGCTACGGCAGCTGAGGCAAGATTCCGAACCCGCCAGGCCGTCTTCGGACGGCCTTCTACTTGTGTCCTGAAGCCCTGCCCATGCGTCAGTTCCTCCTTCTTGCCATCGCGATCCCGCTGCTGTGCGCCTGCGGCATTCCGACCACCGCGAACGACTTCGACAAGACGCCGGAGGCGCGCTTCCTGCGGGGCGTGGTCGACCGGGTCAGGTCGCGCGACTTCGCCAGCCTCGAGCCGCAGCTGGAATCCCCGCAGGCCGATGCGCGCGCCGCGCTGGAGCGCATCGCGAGCGCACTGCCGCCGGGCAGCATCACCCGCGTGCAGCCCGTCGGCTGGAACGTGTCGAAGCAGGTCAACGGCCCGCGCGTGGTCGGTCTCGCGGCTGAATACGAGTTCGCGTCATCGGAGTGGTTCGTGATGTCGGCCGAGCTCGTCGGCGAGGCCGAGGCGTTTCGGATCCGCGGCTTTCACATCGAGCCGCTGCCGGCGGCGATGAGCGTCGTGCACGGCTTCACCTTGAGCAACAAGGGAGCGATGCACTATGCGTTCTTGCTGTTGGCGCCGGCGGCGGCGGGTGTGTCCCTGTTCGCGTTCGTGCGCTGCCTGCGCATGCGGGGGTTGCGCCGCAAGTGGATGTGGGCGCTGGTCACGCTGGTCGGTGCAGGTGCCTTCACCTTGAACTGGACCACCGGGGCGGTGACGGTGAATCCGCTGACGTTCAACCTGCTCAGCGCCGCGTTTGCAAGAGCGGGATGGGTCGGTCCGTGGGCGATCACGTTCTGCATACCGATCGGGGCGATCGTGTTCCTCTGGAAGCATCGTCGCAGAACGCAAGGCGGCGTACCGGCGGCCGAAACGGCGTAGCCCGGGTGCAACCCGGGACGCGGCTATCCTCTCGCTCCACTCACAGGAGCTCCACCATGCCCAAGGGATACTGGATCGTCCGCGTCGACATCGCCGATGCGGAGAAATACAAGGCCTACATCGCGGCCAATGCCAAGCCGCTCGCGCAATACGGCGCCCGCTTCCTGGTGCGCGCCGGAAAGTTCGAGAACCCCGAGGGCGGCAGCCGCACCCGCAACGCGGTGATCGAGTTCCCGTCGTACCAGGCCGCCGTGGACTGCTGGCACTCCGAGACCTACCAGGAAGCAATGAAGCTTCGCCTGCCGGTGTCCACCGCCGACCTGGTCATCATCGAGGGCTACGACGGGCCGCAGCCCGGCTGAATCAGATCCCCAGGATCTTCTTCGCCTCTTCCAGCGACTTCATCGACTCGGCGTGCTTGCCCGCCTTGTGCTGGGCCTCGCCGTCGGCACGCAGCTGCTTCACCTTGGCGGCGTCGGCTTCGCTCAGCTTCACGTTGGTCGCGAGCTTGGCGTCGATGGCCTTCATCTCGTTGGGGCAGTTGTGGGCGAACGCGAGGCCGGCGACGCCGGCGAACGTGAGGGTCAAGAGCAGTTTGCGCATGAATGCTCCTCGTGCGGCAGAGCAGGGCCGCCGACCCACTCTAGGCAGGCGGGCGCGGCGAGGCAAGGGGAAAAACGCGATCACCACTGCGACGGCGCGTGCGTGCGCCGCCCGGTCCAGCGGTCCACCGCCGCGGCCAGCATCGCGCTGCTGACCGGCTTGGTCATGTAGTCGTCCATGCCCGACGCGATGCAGCGCTCGCGATCGCCCGCCAGTGCGTCGGCCGTCAGCGCGACGATGGGCGTGCGCGGTCCGTGGGCGTTCTCGCCGTGGCGGATGCGGCGCGTCGCTTCGTAGCCGTCCATGACGGGCATGTGCAGGTCCATGAAGACCAGGTCGTAGCGGCCGTTCGTCGCGGCGTCGAAGGCGGCCTCGCCGTCGCTGACCACGTCGACGATGCAGCCGAGCTTCTTCAGCATCTCCTCGACCACCATCTGGTTCACCGTGTCGTCCTCGGCCAGCAGCACGTGGGCCGACAGCCCCGCGTGATCGGCGGCCACCGCCTCGGCCGGCGCCGGCTCGGCCTCGGCGCGGCGCAGGCTCAGCTCGAACCAGAAGGTCGAGCCCTGGCCGAGCCGGCTCTGCACGCCGACCTGGCCGCCCATCAGCTCGACCAGCTCCTTGACGATGGCCAGGCCCAGCCCGCTGCCGCCGTGGCGCCGCGTGCTCGAGGCGTCGGCCTGGGTGAAGGCCTGGAACACCGACTCGAGCTGGTCCTCGGCGATGCCGATGCCGGTGTCGCGCACCTCGAAGCGCAGGCGCAGGCCCTCGGGCGTCTCGCCGAGCACCGACAGGGCCAGCGTGACGCGGCCGCGCTCGGTGAACTTGACCGCGTTGTGCAGCAGGTTCACCAGCAGCTGGCGCAGCCGGACCGGGTCGCCCTCGACGCGCGCCGGCAGGTTCGGCGGCAGGGTGCGGAACAGCGTCACCGGCTTGTCGCGCGCGGTGGCGGCCATCAGGTCGACCGCCTCGGTGACCAGCGCGTGCAGGTCGAAGCGGCTGGGATGGATGGTGAGCTTGCCGGCCTCGATGCGCGACAGGTCGAGCACGTCGTCGATCAGCACCAGCAAGGCGGTGGCCGAGCGGTGCGCGGTGCGCGCGTACTGCCGCTGGCTGGGCGTGAGCGAGCTGTCCAGCAGCAGCTCGGTGGTGCCCAGGATGCCGTTCATCGGCGTGCGGATCTCGTGGCTGATCACCGCCAGGAACTGCGACTTCGCGACGTTGGCCTGCTCGGCCTGCAGGCGCGCCTGGTCGAGCTCGTGCGCCTGATCCTGCAGGGCGCGGGTCTGGTGCTCCAGGTTGTCGACCAGCTCGCGCGCGGTGCGCACCGCCTGGCGCATCCGGTTGCGCAGGCGCTCGGTCACCGAGCCGGTGAACGCGAGGTAGCTGCCCAGCAGGTACATGATGGCCGCGATGGACAGCCGCTCCGGCCAGCGCGCGCTCTCCGGCTCGACCAGCGCCACCCCCAGTGAATAGCCCAGGTAGGCGATCAGCACCACGTGGCTGAAATAGAACGCGCGGCGAAACCCGAAGCCCACCTGGTCGGCCACCCGCACCAGCAGCAGGTAGGCGAAGAAGAGGTGGCTTTGCTCCAGGTGGTGCAGGTTGGCCAGCCACACCAGCACGTCCAGGTGCAGGAAAAGCAGGCTCAGGTCGAGCCGGCCGGTGCGGGAGTGCCCCGCGCGCAGCGCCACCCAGCTCAGCGCGGCGAAGCCGATGTTGAGGGCCAGCAGGACCAGCAGGTGCGGCTGCGGGAAGGGCTGCGGCTGGCGCAGGTCCTGCAGGACGGCGATCGCGCACAGGATGAGGAAGCCGACCGCGCGGATGGCGGGGATCTGGACCGTGTGGACGCGCCGGGCGGCCGCCGCCCGGCGCTGCGCGAGCAGCGCCGCGTCGAGCGTGAAACTGGCGTCGATGTCGGGCGCCGGTCTGGTCGGGTCCACGTCAACCCTTCGCCAAGCTGGGCTGGCGCCGATGGTGTGCTCTTTCGGCGCGTCCGGCAATGGGACCGGCCTCAGCTCTTCTTGGACGTCTTGGCGACGAAGTGGGTCGGGTGGTGCTCCACGGTCTCGCTGCCGCAGCGCGGGCAGCGCAGGCGGGCGGTCTCGTGCTCGGCGAGGTGTTCGACATGCTCGAAGACCTGGCCGCATTTGGCGCAGCGGTATTGGTAGGTGGGCATCGTGAATCTCCCGCGGGGGCCGATTTCAATATAGGTCGGATTGGGCGGGACGGGGCTTGAAACACTTGGCGCAACCGCCACTGCACGCTACATTCGTTTCATGCTCGACCCGCACCTCGTCGACTCCCTCAGCCCCGAGCTTCAACGCGCCGCGCGCTGGGTCGATGCGCACGGCAGCGAGGTGGCGCTGCACTCCATGCGCGAATGCGCCCGTCGCGCCGGCCTGGCGCCGACCAGCTTCACCCGCCTGGCGCGCGCCCTCGGCCACGACGGCTTCGACACCCTCAAGCAGCAGTACCAGCAGGCGCTGGCCGGCTACACCGGCCGCGCCCGATCGCTCCAGGACGGCGCCCGGCGCCGCGTCGACTGGACCCAGCGGCTCGACGAGGCGCAGCGTGCCAACACCGCCTCGGTGGCCGTGCTCAACCAGCGCGCGGCGCTCGAGTCGGCCGCCCGCGCGATGCTGCAGGCGCGCCGCGTCGCCTTCCTCGGCCTGCGCGCCAGCCACGGGCTCGCCTTCCACCTGCACTACACCTACGCGCTGCTGGCCTCCAACGGCCAGCTGCTGCACGACCAGGGCGGCACGCTCGCCGACCAGCTCGACCGCCTGGGGCCGACGGACCTGCTGGTGGCCATCTCCCAGTCGCCCTACACCCGCCAGACGGTCGACGCCGTCGAGCAGGCACGCGGCGCCGGCGTGCCGGTGCTGGCGCTGACCGACACCCCGCACTCGCCGCTCGCGCGCGGCGCTGCGCACACGCTGCTGTTCGAGACCGACAGTCCCTCCTTCTTCCACTCGATGGTGGGCGCGCTGGCGCTGGCCGAGGCGCTCGCCGCGGCGGTGGCGGTGCGCGGCGGCCGGACGGTGCTGGCCCACCTGCAGCAGGCCCAGCAGCGGCTGGAGGAGCGCCGGGCCTATGTCGAGCGGCGCACCCGAAAGGCCGCATCGTGACGAACACCCATGTGCTTCACCGCCACCTGCACCACCGGCCGCCCACGGCGGTGAGCGGGCAGGGCGTGTGGCTCGAAGACGACCAGGGCCGGCGTTACCTCGACGCCAGCGGCGGCGCGGCGGTGTCTTGCCTGGGCCACGGCCATCCCGAGGTCATCGCCGCCATGCACGCGCAGATCGACCGCCTCGCCTACGCCCACACCGGCTTCTTCACCACGGAGGTGGCCGAGCGCCTGGCCGACCACCTGGTCGCCAGCGGCCCGCCCGGCACCAGCCATGCCTATTTCGTGAGCGGCGGCTCCGAGGCGATGGAGGCGGCGCTGAAGATGGCGCGCCAGTACTTCGTCGAGACCGGGCAGCCGCAGCGCAGCCACTTCATCGCGCGTCGCCAGAGCTACCACGGCAACACGCTGGGGGCGCTGGCCATCGGCGGCAACGCCTGGCGGCGCGAACCGTTCGCGCCGCTGCTCATCCCCGCGACCCATGTCTCGCCGTGTTATCCGTACCGCGAGATGCGCGCCGGCGAGAGCCCGCAGGACTACGGGCGGCGCCTGGCCGACGAGCTCGAGCACGCCATCCTCGAGCGCGGGCCCGAGCGCGTCATCGCCTTCGTCGCCGAGACCGTGGGCGGCGCCACCGCCGGCGTGCTGACGCCGGTGCCCGGCTACTTCAAGGCGGTGCGCGAGGTGTGCGACCGGCACGGCGTGCTGCTCATCCTCGATGAGGTGATGTGCGGCATGGGCCGCACCGGCAGCTTGCACGCCTGCGAGCAGGAGGGCGTGGTGCCCGACCTGATCGCGGTGGCCAAGGGCCTGGGCGGCGGCTACCAGCCGATCGGCGCGGTGCTCGCGCAGGGCCACGTCGTCGAGGCGATGAGCACCGGCAGCGGCTTCTTCCAGCACGGCCACACCTACCTCGGCCATCCGGTGGCCTGCGCCGCCGCGCTGGCGGTGCAGCAGGTGATCGAGCGCGACGGCCTGCTGGCGCGCGTGCGCGAGCGCGGCGCGCGCCTGGAGGCGCTGCTGCGCGAGGCCTTCGTCGACCATCCGCACGTGGGCGACATCCGCGGCCGCGGCCTGTTCTGGGGCGTCGAGCTGGTCGAGGATCGCGCGACGCAAAAGCCCTTCGATCCCGCGCTCAAGCTGCATGCGCGCGTCAAGGCCGAGGCCCTGCGCGAGGGCCTCATGCTTTACCCGATGGGCGGCACGGTGGACGGACGTTATGGTGACCACGTCCTGCTCGCGCCGCCCTTCATCGTGGACGACACCGAGCTCGCGCTCATCGTCGAGCGCTTCCACGCCGCTCTCCAACGTTCCATCCACTCCTGAGGACTCCGAGATGAGCAAGCCTCCTGTCGTTTCCCTGCTCGGCGGCGCTGCGCTGCTGGCCGCCAGCCTCGCGAGCGTGCCCGCCGCCGCGCAGCAGAAGTTCGTCACCATCGGCACCGGCGGCGTGACGGGCGTGTACTACGCGGCCGGCGGCGCCATCTGCCGCCTGGTCAACAAGGACCGCGCGCGCCACGGCATCCGCTGCTCGGTCGAGTCCACCGGCGGCTCGGT
Organism: Piscinibacter sp.; assembly: GCA_036377015.1. Lineage (GTDB taxonomy): Bacteria > Pseudomonadota > Gammaproteobacteria > Burkholderiales > Burkholderiaceae_C > Albitalea. The sequence continues at coordinate 16,438 of DASUZE010000059.1, forward strand.
GTTCAACATCAACACCATCAAGGCCGGCGAGCTCGACCTGGGCTTCACCCAGTCCGACGTCCAGTACAACGCGGCCAAGGGACTGGGCCAGTTCAAGGACGGCGGCGCATATGGCGACCTGCGCGCGGTGTTCTCGGTGCATCCCGAGCCCTTCACTGTGCTGGCGCGCAAGGAAGCGAACATCAAGAGCTTCACCGACTTCAAGGGCAAGCGCTTCAACGTCGGCAACCCCGGCTCGGGCACGCGTGCCTCGATGGAGGAGCTGCTGGGCGCAATGGGCTGGAAGCTGAGCGACTTCTCGCTCGCCTCCGAGCTCAAGGCCGACGAGCATGGCCCGGCGCTGTGCGACGGCAAGATCGACGGCTTCTTCTACGGCGTGGGGCACCCGTCGGCCAACATCCAGGACCCCACCACCTCCTGCGGCGCGAAGCTGGTGTCGCTCAGCGGATCGGCGGTCGAGAAGCTGGTGGCCGACAAGCCGTACTACGCGAAGGCCACGATCCCCGGCGGGCTGTATCCGAACAACCCCGAGCCGACGCAGACCTACGGCGTGCTCGCGACGGTGGTCACGTCCGCCAAGGCCCCGGCCGAGCAGGTGTACCAGGTGGTGAAGGCGGTGTTCGACAACTTCGACGAGTTCAAGAAGCTGCATCCGGCGCTGGCGAACCTGAAGCCGGAGAGCATGGTGCATGACGGGTTGAGTGCGCCGCTGCACGAGGGGGCGGCGCGGTATTACAAGGAGAAGGGGTGGTTGAAGTGATCGACGAACCCGGGTTGCACCCGGGCTACCGACGCCCTTGACCCGCCCCATGGCGACTGCGACCGACCTCGACCAACTCGTCAAGGAAGCCGACCTCGGCGGTCGCGAACCGACCGGCGCCGTGGGTGTGGGCCTGGCCATCGTCGCCGCGCTCTGGTCCCTGTTCCAGTTCTGGTACGCCTCCCCGCTGCCCTTCACCTTCGGCTTCGGCATCCTCAACGACACCGAGGCGCGAGCCATCCACCTCGCGTTCGCCGTCTTCCTCGCGTTCTGCGCCTTCCCGGCGTTCAAGCGATCGTCGCGCCGCATCATTCCCTGGACCGACTGGCTGATCGCGTCGATCGGCGCCTTCTGCGCGGCCTACCTGTTCCTGTTCTACAAGGAGCTGGCGCTGCGGCCCGGCTCGCCGACGCGCACCGACATCGTGGTGGGCGTCGTCGGCGTGCTCATCATGCTCGAGGCCACGCGCCGCGCGATGGGCTTCGGCATGCTGGTGACGACGGGGCTGTTCATGCTCTACGTCTTCGCGGGGCCCTACATGCCCGAGGTCATCCAGCACCGCGGCGCCTCGCTGTCGCGCTTCATCTCGCACATGTGGCTCACCACCGAAGGCGTGTACGGCGTCGCGCTGGGCGTGTCGGTGCAGTTCATCTTCCTCTTCGTGCTGTTCGGCACCCTGCTCGACATCGCCGGCGCCGGCAACTACATGCTGCAGGTGTCGCTCGCGCTGCTGGGCCATCTGCGCGGCGGGCCGGCCAAGGTGGCGGTGGTGTCCTCGGCGCTCAATGGCGTGGTGTCGGGCTCGTCGGTGTCCAACGTGGTCTCGGGCGGCATCTTCACCATCCCGCTGATGAAGCGCACCGGCTATTCCGGCGTGAAGGCCGGCGCCATCGAGGCCGCATCGTCGATCAACGGCCAGATCATGCCGCCGGTGATGGGGGCGGCGGCCTTCCTGATGGTCGAGTACGTCGGCATCCCGTACTCCGAGATCATCAAGCACGCGGCGCTGCCGGCCATCATTTCGTACGTCGCGCTGTTCTACATCGTTCACCTCGAGGCGCTGAAGTACGACCTCAAGCCGCTGGTGCGCGCGCGCACGCCGGGCTGGCGCGAGCGGCTGATCGGCTGGGGCCTGGGCTTGTCCGGCACGACGGTCGCGGTCGCCGCGGTCTACGGGCTGATCGTGCTGGTGCAGTGGGCCGCGGGCGACGCGGCGGGCTGGGCGCTGGGGGTGCTGGCGCTGCTCGCCTACCTCGGGCTGATGGCGTATTCGTCGCGCCACCCGAGCCTGCCGGTCGACGATCCGAACGCGGCCAACGTCCGCCTGCCCGACGCCTGGCCCACGGTGCGCGCCGGGCTGCACTTCCTCATTCCCATCGTCGTGCTGCTGTGGTGCCTGATGGTCGAGGAGATGTCGCCGGGCCTGTCGGCGTTCTGGGCCACCGCCACGGTGATGGCCATGGTGCCGCTGCAGCCGCTGATGCTGGCGCTGCTGCGCCGCCAGCCGTCGAAGGCCGACGCGCTGAGGCAAGGCCTCGCCGATCTGGGGAAGGGGCTGGTGCTCGGTGCGCGCAACATGATCGGCATCGGCGTGGCCTGCGCCAGTGCCGGCCTCATCGTCGGCGTGATCACGCTCACCGGCATGGGCCTCATGATGACCGACTTCGTCGAGCTGGTCTCGGCCGGCAACGTGCTGGTGATGCTGGTCCTCACCGCGGTCATCTGCCTCATCATCGGCGCCGGTGTTCCCACGACGGCCAACTACATCCTGGTGGCCACGCTCATGGCGCCGGTGATCGTCGAGCTGGGCGCGCGCTCGGGGCTGGTCATCCCGCTGATCGCGGTGCACCTGTTCGTCTTCTACTTCGGCATCATGGCCGACGTGACGCCGCCGGTGGGCCTGGCCTCTTACGCCGCGGCGGCCATCTCCGGCGACGATCCCAACCAGACCGGCATGCAGGCCACCTGGTACAGCCTGCGCACGTCGGTGCTGCCCTTCGTCTTCATCTTCAACCCGCAGATCCTGTTCATCGGCGTGAATTCATGGCTGGAGGTGGTGGTGGTGTGCCTCACCGGCACGGTGGCCTCGCTGCTGTTCGCCGCTGCCACCATGCGGTGGTTTCGCATCCGCTGCAGCTGGCCCGAGGTCGGCGTGCTGCTGGTGGCGACCTTCCTGTTCTTCCGTCCCGACTGGGTCATCGACCACATCGCGCCGCGCTACGTCAGCGCCCCCGCGGCCGATCTCCACAAGGTGGCCGACACGCTGCAGGAGGACGATTGGCTGGTGGTCGGCATCGCGGGGGAGAACATCAACGGCGAGCTGCAGACCAAGACGGTCGCCATTCCCATGGGCCGCGGCGCCAACGGCCGCGAGCGGCTGCGCGATGCGGGCGTCACGCTCAGCCAGCTGGGCGCCGACATCGAGATCGCCGCCGTCAAGTTCGGCAGCCGTGCGCGCAAGCTGGGGGCGGAGCAGGGCTTTCGCATCGTCGAGCTCAAGCTGCCCAACCCGGCGCGGCCGTCGACGCACTGGGTGTTCATCCCCGCGGCGCTGCTCGCGCTGGGCGTGTGGTGGCGACAGGGACGGCGTCCGGCATGGCAGCCCGCATCGGCCTGATCCACGCGCTGGCGCATTCGGTGGCGCCCATCAACGAGGCCCTGGCGCGCGACTGGCCCGAGGCGCAGCGCATGAACCTGCTCGACGACAGCCTGTCGGCCGACCTGGCCGCCGCGGGCGCACTCGATGCGCCCATGCATGCGCGCTTCTCCCGGCTGGCGCGCTACGCGATCGATGCCGGCTGCGACGCGCTGCTGTTCACCTGCTCGGCCTTCGGGCCCTGCATCGATGCGGTCAAGCGCGAGCATCCGGACCGGCCGGTGCTCAAGCCCAACGAGGCCATGATCGACGAGGCGACAGCCAGCGGGCTGCGCGTCGGACTGGTCGCGAGCTTCGCGCCGACCTTGCGCTCCATGCCGGCGGAGTTTCCGGTCGCGGTGGAGGGCGAATGGGCCGAGGGCGCGCTGGCGGCGCTGGATGCCGGTCATCCCGAGCTGCACGACGAGCGCATCGCCGAGGCGGCACTGCGCCTGAAGGCGCGCGGCGCGCAGCTGATTGCGCTGGCGCAGTTCAGCATGGCCCGTGCTGCGGGCAGGGTGCGCGAGCGCAGCGGCTTGCCGGTGTTGACGACGGTGGACAGCGCGGTTCGGGCGCTGCGGAAGCGCTTGCCGGGCGCCTAGCAGCCGATTTACCACAGAGGACGCAGAGAACACAGAGAAGAATCAATCAATGAATTCCTCTGCGTTCTCTGCGTTCTCTGTGGTGAATGAATTCTCTTTTCACCACCTGCTAATGCTTCCGCGACTCCCACCAGCGCGCCACCGCCAGCGTCGTGCGGTCGTGCAGGGCCGGTCCGATGATCTGCACGCCGACCGGCAGGCCTTCGGCCGTGCGTGCCACCGGCACCACCGTCACCGGCAAGCCCGCGAACGAGGCCAGTGCCGACCAGGCGCCCTGGGCCTCGTAGGGCGTGTCGACGCCGTCGATGCGCAAGCGGCGACGCGCCATGTCCGGCTCCTCGATGTGGGCGAACGCGGCGGTGCCGAAGGGCGGCATCAGCACGACGTCGACCTGCTCGAACAGCGCGGCGCAGCGGCGGCGCACGCGGGCCTGCTCGTCGAGCAGCGCCAGCCATTCGTGCGCAGAGATGACCGGGCCCGGCTGGCCTTGCGTCACGAAGGCCATCAGCAGGCCCTCGAAGGCCTTCAGCAGCGCCGTCGGATCGGGCAGCAGCGGGTTCGTGCGGCTCACGGTCGCGCCCTCGCGCGCCAGCGCGTCGGCGAACTGATCGAGCGCCGCGCGCACCTCGCCCGACGCGGCGGCGGCGGGATGCTCGGCCACCACCAGCACGCGCAGATCGGCGATGCGCGCATGGCGCGGCGGGGGCAGGGCGAGGCGCCAGGCGATGGCCTCGTTGGCATCGGGGCCGGCCAGCACGTCCAGCGCGAGCGCCAAGTCGTCGGCATGGCGGGCCAGCGGCCCGATCACCGACAGCGGATCCTCGGTCGCGCCGTCATGCCCCGGAAAGTCGTGTCCGCGCCGCGGCAGCAGCCCCTGGCTGGGCCGGTGGCCGAACAGGCCGCAGAAATGCGCCGGGATGCGGATCGATCCGACCAGGTCGCTGCCGAGCTCCAGCGGCACGAAGCCGGCGGCCAGCGCCGCGGCCGCGCCGCCCGACGAGCCGCCCGGCGTGCGAGACAGATCGAGCGGATTGGCGGTGCGGCCGTGGATGGGGTTGGCGGTCTGCCAGTCGGCCAGCGCCAGCGCGCAGTTCGTCTTGCCGAGCAGGACCGCGCCGGCCGCCTTGAGGCGCGACACCGCCAGCGCGTCCTGCGTGACGGGCAGCCGGCGTGCGAAATCGAAGCCCCAGGTGGTGGGCAAGCCGGCGATGTCGAAGGACTCCTTCACCGTCATCGGCACGCCCAGGAGGGGCTGCTGCTCGCCGCGCGCGAGGGCCGCATCGGCGGCACGCGCCTGGTCGCGCGCCCGATCGAAGTCGCGCACCACGACCGCGTTGATGTCGCGATCGCCCGCTTCGATGCGTGCGATGGCGGCGTCGCAGGCTTCCAGGGCGCTCAGCCGGCGCGAGCGCAAGGCTTGTGCGAGAGCGCCGGCGCCGAGATTGGCGAGGTCGGATGAGGCGAGCATCGGCCCATTGTGGGCCGGCAGGCTACACCCGGCGCGCGTCCAGGCTCCAAGGCCCCGCGCCCAGCGCGGCCACGAAGAACATCCCGCCCGCCACGGCCATGTTCTTCATGAACATGAGCTGCTGCATGAACTGCTGATCGGCCGGCATCGACCAGTACGCATGGAAGATCACGCTGGCCAGGAGGGTGAACACGCCCAGCGCGAGCGCCGCCCAGCGTGCGCGGAAGCCGACGATCAGCGCGATGCCGGCGACCAGCTCCAGCAGGCCCACCAGCACGGCCAGCGCCGTGGCGGCCGGCAGGCCGGCGCTGGCGATGTAGCCGGCGGTGCCGGCAACGTTGGCCAGCTTGCCGAAGCCGGAAAGGACGAACATCAGCGCGAGCAGGACGCGGCCGATGAGGACGAGGGGGGCTTTGACGGAGTCGGTCATGAAAGTTCCTGAAGCAGCGGCGACGACCGCCGTTGGGGAGAATTGTCCGGACCGGGTCGGGCTCGCGGGCCCAAACGATTCGGCGCCGCCATTCAAATCCATCGAACGGAGATCCACCGATGAACCGACTGCTGGCCGTCTGCGCCGTCCTCGTGGCCACCCAGGCCGCCGCCCTCGACCTGCAGGGCCACCGCGGCGCCCGCGGGCTGCTGCCCGAGAACACGCTGCCGGCCTTCCGCAAGGCGCTGGAGCTCGGCGTGACCACGCTGGAGCTCGACATCGCGATCACCCGCGACGACGTGCTCGTCATCTCGCACGACCCGGCGCTCAACCCCGACATCACGCGCGGCCCCGACGGCCGCTTCCTCGAGGCGCGCGGCCCGGCGATCCGCACGCTCTCCTTCGACGAGCTGATGCGCTACGACGTCGGCCGCCTCAAGCCCGGCACGACCTACGCCGGCCGCTACCCCGACCAGAAGCCGGTCGACGGGACCCGCATCCCGCGGCTGTCGGAGCTGTTCGAGATGGTGAAGAAGTCGGGCAACGACACGGTGCGCTTCGCGATCGAGACCAAGCTGTCACCGCTCGCGCCCGACGAGACGGTGGCGCCCGAGCCGTTCGCGCGCGCCGTCGTGGCCGCCATCCGTTCCGGCGGCATGGCGTCGCGCGCCAGCATCCTGTCCTTCGACTGGCGCACCCTGGCCATCGTGCAGAAGGAGGCGCCCGAGATCCCGACCGTGTACCTGAGCGCGCAGCAGTCCTGGCTCGACAACATCGGCGCGGGCAAGCCGCAGGGCTCGCCCTGGACCGCCGGCATCCGCCACCAGGACCACGGCTCGGTGCCGAAGATGGTCAAGGCGGCCGGCGGCACGACCTGGTCGGCCTTTCACGGCGACCTCGACGCGGACAAGGTGAAGGAGGCGCACGGCCTGGGCCTGCAGGTGCTGGCCTGGACCGTCAACGAGCCGGCGCTGATGGGACGCTTGCTCGACCTGGGCGTCGATGGGATCGTCACCGATCGGCCCGACCTCCTGCGGCACGAGATGAAGCGCCGCGGCATGAAGTGACCCCCCCGAAGCGCCTTCGGCGCCTCCCCCCAGGGGGCGCCGCCAGCGGACCGGCAAAGCCGGATCCGCGGCAGCCGCTTGATGGATGACGTCACGCTGACAACTGGACTCGCGGCATCGCGAACTCGCGGCCGATGACGGTGCGCGCGAACAGGTAGTCGTTGCGCGCCTTGTCGCTCATGCGGTCCATGTCGACATGGCCTTCGGCGTCGCACGGGAAGGCGTAGCCGCTGCCTTCGCGGAACAGCGACGCGAAGCGCAGTTCGTAGTGACCGGCGGCCTGGGCATTGATCGTGGTGCTCATGACGGGCTCCTGGATCGGTTCTGCCATTTCACTTTCGGCGGCGGGGGTTGCCGGTGCATGTCCCCGGCGGCGCCTGGCGTGTCATCTGAAATTCGCTGCAAGGGCTGTGTCATGGACACCTCGGTTTCCGATTCCTACAGTGGTGCACCTCTTCACCGCCACCGGCCATGAACCATGTCGACCGACCATTTCTCCGCCGTCGCCGCCCAGTACGCGCAATCGCGCCCGACCTATCCCGATGAGCTGTTCGCCTGGCTGGCCGGGCAATGCGCCAGCCAGGCGCTGGCCTGGGACGTGGGGGCGGGCAACGGGCAGGCGTCGGTGGCGCTGGCCGCGCACTTCGACCGGGTGCTGGCCACCGACCTCAGCGAGGAGCAGATCCGCGAGGCGACGCCGCACCCGCGCATCGAGTACCGGGTCGCACCGGCCGAGCGCAGCGGCCTGGCTGCAGGCAGCGCCGACCTGGTCACGGTGGCCCAGGCGCTGCACTGGTTCGACCTCGATGCGTTCTACGCGGAAGTCCGGCGGGTGCTCCGGCCATCCGGCGTGGTGGCCGCCTGGACCTATGGCGTGCTGTCGGTGGGGGGAGCGGCGGTGGACGGCATCGTCGACCACTACTACCGCGAGGTGGTCGGGCCGTACTGGCCGGCCGAGCGGCGGCATGTCGAAAGCGGGTATGCGCAGCTGGCATTTCCGTTTCGGTCCTTGAGCAGCCCGGTGTTCGTGATCCGGCGGCAGTGGGGACTGGACGCGCTGCTGGGGTACATGCGCAGCTGGTCGGCGACGGCGAGGATGCACAAGGCAACCGGGGTCGATCCGGTCCGGGAGGTCGAGCGGTCCTTGGGCGCAGCCTGGGGGGCGAGGGACAGCACCCGGGAGGTCAGCTGGCCGATCGCGATGCGGGTCGGCACGCTGCGCTAGTTCGCAGGCGCGCCGGGCGCTGCCGCGGCAGCAGGCGACAGCGAGGCGCTGCCCTGTTCCTGCGGCGGCGCCGGGTCGTGATCCCCGATGTGCCGTTGCAGGAAGCTCAGCAGCGCGGAGTAGTAGCGAAGCTCGTCGTCGACCCAGTACAAGCCGTGCCCGACTCCTTCGAATGGCATCCACTCCACCGGCTTGCCCAGCGCCTCCAGGGCCGCGACCATCTTCCTGCTCTGCGACGCCAGCACGCGGGTGTCTTGCAGGCCGTGAGCGATGAGCATCGGCACGTTCACCCGCGCGGCATGCTTGAGCGGCGACACCGCCTCGATCGCGTCGCGCTCCTTGTCCGGGTCGCCGATGCGGGCGCGCCACAGCTCGCGCGCCATGGGCGTGGAGTCGTTGAAGATGCTGTTCGACATGAATGGAACGAGGTCGCTCACGCCGGCGAAGCTGACGCCGCATCGGTACAGCTGCGGCGTCTTGATGACGCCCCACAGTGCCGCGTAGCCGCCATAGCTGGCGCCGACGATGCAGATGCGGGCGGGGTCGGCAATCTTCTGCTCGATCAGGGCATTGACGCCGTCGGTGATGTCGTCCTGCATCGCCAGGCCCCACTGGCGATGACCGGCCTCCTCGAACCGGCGTCCGAACCCGGTCGACCCTCGGAACTGCGGCTGGAACACCACGTAGCCGTAGCTGGCCAGGATCTGGACTTCTTCGTTCCACGCCCATCGATCCCGGATGTGCGGGCCGCCGTGGATCAGCACCACCATGGGCGCCGGCTTGTCCGCCGGGCGCGCCGGGCGCGTCAGGTAGGCGGGAACGGTCATGCCGTCGCGGGCGCGGTACCGGATCGTCTCCATCGGCCGCATCCACTTGGGGTCGATCTTCGGCCGCGCGGTCCCGATCTCGCGCAGCTTGTAGCGCGTGGTGTCGAGCACATGCCAATGGCCGGGATCGACGTCGCCGTACGACCAGATCAGGACCCGCCCGTTCTTGTCGCCCTGCATCACGTTGATGCGTCCCGGAAGCGCCGCGTCCACCGCCTTCTGCAGCGCCGCCCAGCGCGCATCGAACCAGTGGACCTGCGGCTTGATGCCGGAGGTGGTCACGCTCTCGAACGAATCTTCGCCCAGTCCGAGCACCGCCATGATGTCCTCCTGCGCGTGCTCGGCCATCACCTCGATTTGCTCGCGCTTTGCCGTGTCGTAGCGCACCACGGCGTAGGTGTCGCGACCCTGTCGCGTGAGGACCGCCAGCGAGTTCGTCTCCGCGAGGACCCGCAGCGGGATGAAGTAGTCGGCGGTGATCGGAACCTCTTCGAGCAGCTGCCACGGTGCGTTCTCGTCGGACCGGTACCAGTTGCTGACCTTGGTCTTCTCGGCCCAGTAGGCGGTGTCGGTCATGGTCACCGCACGCAGCACGCCGGAGGCGTCGAACGCGCCGTAGGTCAGCTTGCCCGGAAGGTTGACGGGGTACTTGGTCCGGTCGCCGGTGCGTGGGTTGACCAGGTCGACCTGGTCGCTGCCACGCCCGGCCAGCACCATGTCGGCCGGGTCGCCGGGCGACGCGACACGCCGGATGAAGCGGTCGCCCAGCCGCCGCACGCGCTTGCCCGAAAGATCCATCGACCAGGAGTCCTGCGTGTCATCGATGGCCACGAGGTCATTGGCGATCCAGTTGACGGCTTCCGGCCGACCCCGGGACAGGATGGTCGTGCGCATGGAGTCGACCTCGGTGAGGTACACGGACCAGCCCCGAGCCCACCCGATGCCGGCAACGTGCTTGCCGTCGGGCGACAGCTTCATGGAGAGAACCTGCGGCGGCGTGAGCCAGTCCCTCAGCGGGAGGTAGGGGATGTCCTGCGCAGCGCCCCGCAGGCAGGGCAGCATCACGAGGGCCAGGCAAAAGACGCGGATGGCGGCGAGGCCCATCGGCAGTCGGCAGAAGTGGCAAGGCGCGCATGATAGGTGTCGGGTCGCCCCTGGCACACGCGAACGGGCGGGCGCAGCGGTGACTGTCTGGTCGAAACCGCGAGGCTTGCGGATTACTTCACGTCAACCTGCCGGGGCGACCGTGTATGGTGCGAGGAGCACCATGGTTGTTCGCCTGCAGGGCCCAGAGGACATGTCCGAACCGGATGATTTGCCGCCGTTTCCGGTCCTGATGGACGAGCCCGCCGAGCGCTGGCAATGGCCCTTGCCGCCTTTCGATTGGCGCCACGAGCCGGCGCCCGACATCGACGTGGCCCAGCCCTGCCGAATCGAGGCGCCCTCGGGTGCCACCGTGCAGGGCTTCATGAGCGCCATCGACCCGGGCGCGGCCACGCTCGCCTTCCGCACCAGCCCCGGCGCCGGTGCGGTCACGCTGCCGTTTTCACGCTTCGTGCGGCTCACCCTCACCGACCCGCTGAAAGCCGAGGCCGGCCGCCTCACCGAGCGGGTGCCGCTGGCCGCGCACGAGCGCGAGGTCCGGTGGTGGGCCGGTGGCGATGCCGCGCCGCGGGTGATGCGCAGCGCCGGCCATGTCCAGACCGAGCACGGCCTGTTCCTCTTTCCGCCGGTGGACCACGATGGCCGGGCGCTGCTGCGCGAATTCATTCCGCGCGCCGCGTGTGAACGGTGCGAAGTCGGCCCCTCGGCCCAGGACCTCGCGGCCGAGCACTGGATGAGCACGCCGCGCGAGCTGCTCGAGGCGATCGAGCGCCAGCGTCGCATGCCGGTGCTGCCGCTGGGCCAGTCGCTGCTCAACCTCGGGCTGGTCACCCAGGAGCAGCTCGACCGGGCGCTGGCGCAGCACGGCGACTCGCCCCTGGGCGAACGCCTGGTCGACGGCGGCATCCTCTCGCGCGCCGACCTGCACACCGCCATCGCCCACAAGATGGGCTATCCGCTGGTCGACCTGACGCGCTTCCCCATCGACCCGCAGGCCGCGGCCAAGCTGCCGCTGCGCTCGTCGGTGAAGCACCGGGCGCTGCCCATCCTGATCGACGCCGACCGCCTCATCGTGGCGGTCGACCGGCCGGCGCGGGTGAACGAGCTGCAGACGCTGTACTCGGTGTCGATGTACACGGTGGTGCCGGTGCTCGCCTCGAAGAACCAGATCCTGCTCGCGCTGTCGGCGATGACGCGCCACGACACCTGGTCGGCGAACGTGTCGATGCGGGCGGAGTTTTTCTCGACGACGCGGTGAGCGTGTTGTCCCCGTTCGCCCTGAGCTTGTCGAAGGGCTTCGTCGCAGTACTCCCCCGTTCGGGCTGAGCTTGTCGAAGCTGCGCGCAATCGCCCTGCAGCTTCGACAAGCTCAGCCACAACCGTCGAGCACTGCCGCGCGACCCTTCGACAAGCTCAGGGCGAACGGAGGTTTCCTCAATTCACCGCAAAGCAATACAGCAACCCCGCTCCCCCCGTCGCCTTCAGCGCATCCTGGCTGCACCCCCGCGACGGATGCGACGAGTTCCATGACTTCGCCGGGGCCGATTCATCCAGCCCGGTGCGGTCGTGGTGGCCCAGGATGGCCGAGCCTTCGCCTGCCGCAGTCCAGTTGGCGCAGGTCGCGTCGCCGGCGCGGCCCTCGGGGGTCGAGCCGGTGAGGATGTCGTGCATGTTGGGCGAATCGCCGCGCCCGTTGATCACCTCGCCTTTTTCGCTGAGCGCCGTCTGCTTGTTGAGGTTGTTGCTGCCGTGCAGCTCCTCGACGTCCTTGGCGATGACCACGCCCTTGGCGTTCTGCCACGGTCCGCGGCCGATGCGGTCGCGGGCGTCGGCCGGCGTCGCGCCGCCGGCGGCGTTGGTGCTGAGGTAGGCGTGCCAGGTCTTGCCGCCCGCGCCCACCGACGAGGCGAGCGTCTGGCAATGGCGGTCGGCGCCGGCCAGGCCGCCGAAGTTGGCGCCGTTGCCGTTGCCCGTGCTGGTGACGAAGAAGCTCATCCCGCCGGTCGGCGTGCTGTCGGCCGAGTTGGCCGGCGCCGGTGCCGCCGAGGCGGCCGGCGGCGGACTGGCCGGCATCGGCGTGCAGCCGGCGAGGGCGACGGCCGCGAGCGAGGCCACGAAAGGCAGGCGGGAGCGAGCGCGCATGGGTGTCTCCTTTGCTTCTTGGATCGCCGGATGGTCGGCCGCGCCGGCGGGCCCCGTCAACGCCTGACCCTACCGACGTAGCGGCACCGCCAGGATGGACGTCGGCCTCAGCCGGGCGACGTCTTTCAGCGTCCCGTCGTCGCCGCGCTGCGCCACGTGCGAATTGGCGATCACGTGCAGCGCGCCACGCGCGATCACGCCCGTCGTGGGCTCGTCGAAGAGCGCGTGGTGGTGCGACTGCAGCACCGTCACGCCGTCGATGCGGGTGCCGCCGTCGGCCAGCCGGATGCGGATCACGCGGCCGGGGTTGGTGCTGTTCTGCACGCCCACCAGATCGCCGTCGTGCCAGTACAGGCCGTCGATGCCGCCGGTGACGACGCTGTCGGGCTGCGGCAACCGCTTCATCTCGCCGCTGCCTGTGTCGACGCGCGCGATGCCGGTGAACAGCGTGACGTAGACGATGCCGTCCGGCGCCACCGCCACGCCGTTGGCGCCGACCAGCGAGCCGGCCTCGCCCACCCGCGTGAGCGTCGCCTCGCCGGGTTTGCGCCGGAACAGCGCATGGCCGGCGGAGTCGCTGGCGTACAGCGTGCCGTCAGGCCCGACCGCGACGTCGTTGAGCTGCATGGCGTCCGGCGCGGCGATGCGCTCGACCAGGCGGCCGCGCGCCAGGTCGTAGCGCTGCACCGCGTTGCGCCGGTCGTCGCGGCCGGCGTCGCCGAGGACGGTGCTCACGGCGTACAGCTGGCGGCGCGTGGCATCGACGGCCAGCCCCAGCACCGAATCGAGCCGGTCGGACGCGCGCGAGAAGGTGCGCGCCCGGCCGCGGCCGTCGGTGACCACGATCTTGCGCTGGGCAATGCTGCCGACGAAGAAGCGCGCCGTTGCCGGATCGAAGGCGATGCCCTCGGGGATGAGCCGCGGGTCGTCGAGCCGGAAGGCGAGCGGCGCGGGCGTCGTTGCGGCCTCCTGCGCGGCGAGGGCCTCGCACACGGCACGGAAGTCGGGGTCGTCCGCGATGGCCTCGAAGCCGATGGACGGCACCGGCACGATGCCCAGGCGTCGCCCGACCAGGCTGCGCAGCGCGGCGACCGCGGAGGGGCCGTCGCCCAGCCGCGCATGCATCAGGGCCTCGAAGTAGACCAGGGCGCCGTCGCCCGGACGCGCCTCGCGCAGGGCCTTGAGGCGCTCCAGGCCGGCGCGCGCGGCGGCCTGCGGGTCGTCCTCGGCGGCGCCGGCCAGCGCCGCGAATGCCAGGAGAACCGCGGCGAGAAGAGACCTCGTGGACATGGCACGCTCCGGTTGCAGGCTAGGGCCTGTTAACGCTATGCGGGCCTCCCATAGCGTTTACAAGCCCTGGTCCTATCATCGCCGCCGTCCGTCGCTCGTCCCGGGGTTGGGCCATGACTTCGCACCCACGAATCCGCACTTCGTCGCATGCCGCGCTCGTGTTCGCGCTTGCGCTGACCGCCGCGGCGGCGCACGCCGACACCCGCGCGCCGGCGCCGCCGCGCGCCGTCGCCGCACGGCCGGCGCTCGGCGTCGAGGAGCTCAACAACATCGCGGTCTTCAAGGCCGCCTCGCCCTCGGTGGTCAACATCACCGCGCTGTCGGTGGGCCGCGACTTCTTCTCGATGAACGTGCAGCAGGTCCCGCGCGGCACCGGCACCGGGTTCGTGTGGGACGACAAGGGCCACGTCGTCACCAACTTCCACGTCATCCAGGAGGCGAATGCGGCCCGCGTGACGCTGGCCGACCAGAGCAGCCACGAGGCGCAGCTGGTGGGCGTGTTCCCCGACCGCGACCTGGCGGTGCTGAAGATCGACGCCAGCAAGGCCAAGCTTCCGCCCATCCCGGTGGGCACCAGCCGCGACCTGCAGGTGGGCCAGAAGGTCTACGCCATCGGCAACCCCTTCGGCCTGGACCAGACGTTGACCACCGGCATCGTGAGCGCGCTCAACCGCGAGATCGAGTCGGTCACGCGGCGCCTGATCCGCGGCGCGGTGCAGACCGATGCCGCCATCAACCCGGGCAACTCCGGCGGGCCGCTGCTCGATTCGGCCGGACGGCTCATCGGTGTCAACACGGCGATCTACAGCCCGTCGGGGGCGAGCGCCGGCATCGGCTTCGCGATTCCCGTCGACGAGGTCAACCGCATCGTGCCGCGACTGATCCGCGACGGCCGCATGGTGCGCCCGGCGCTGGGCGTGACGGCCGGCCCGCCGCAAATGGGCCCGGCGCTGAACCTGCCCAAGGGCGTGCCGCTGGTGCGCGTCGCGCCGGGCGGACCGGCCCAGCGGGCCGGCCTGCAGCCGTTTGCGCGGGGCGAGCGCGGCGGCATCGCGGCGGGCGACGTGATCACCGCCGTCAACGACGAGCCGGTGGCCGACCTCGACGACATGCTCACCGCGCTGGAGCGCTTCCAGCCGGGCGACAAGGTGACCTTGTCGGTGTGGCGCGCGGGCAAGGGCCGCAAGCAGGTCGTCACGTTGGCCGAGAGCGACGACTGACGCCGCACGGCGGCGTGATCTATTTCATGCGACCCGCGCAAACGCGTCGCAGATCCCCAGGTTCGACAAAAACTGGCCGCTCAAACCGTCTCTAATCGAGCCTTAAGAAGGCCCGCCGCGACCCACAGTGGAGCCTTCCACGAACACCGCTCGCGGGGGATCCCATCAAGACCATCGCCTTCCTGGCCGCGCTGGCCTTCGCGGCCGCTGCCCAAGCGCATCCGCTGGTGGACAAGATCGTCAACCAGCTGGAGGCGAGCCCGTCCGCCTGCGCGGCCGTGCCGGCCGACAACCCGCAGCGCCAAATCATCGAGGCCGACATCGCGCGCTTCTCCGCCGCGGCGTCGGTGCCGGGCGACGTTCGCTTCCTGGTGCTCGACTGCGCCGACGACGGCTTCGTCTACCAGGGCAAGACCATCGTCGCCAGCACCCGCCTGGCGCGGCTGTCCGAGCCCCAGCGCTTCTTCATCCTGGCCCATGAGCTGGGCCATGTGCAGCTGCAGCACCACGCCGCGACGAGCAAGTTCGTCGCCCAGGCGGTCGAAGGCGCACCCGACGAGCGCAGCGCCCGCGCCCGCGTCGCCTCGCGCCTGGCCGCCCATTCGCACCAGGCCGAGCTCGACGCCGACGCCTACGCCGTGCGCGTGATGCGCTACGCCGGCATCGACCCGGAGTACGCCGCGCAGCTCTTCGACAGCATCGGCGAAAGCAAGGACAACGCGACGCACCCGTCGGCGGGTCGTCGCGCGCGAGCGATCCGCGCCCAGCGCTGATCCGTAGCCCGGGTGCAACCCGGGAGCCACGTTGGAGGTCGCGTCCCGGGTTGCACCCGGGCTACGACATGCGCTCGAACTCCATCACCCAGTTCGTCTCCCATTCCCCGCCCTCCAGCCTGAACGCCTGCTCCCAGTGGCAGGTGTCGCGGCCGCGGATCCAGATGAAGCGCGCCTGCACCGGACGGCCTTCGTCCTCGTCCTCGCCGTAGAACTCGCCGCGGTTGCCGGCGAAGCCGCCGTGCACCGGCGGGAACAAGGTGCCGATGCGGCTGTTGATCCAGTAGATCGACCAGCGCCGCTGCGCCAGGTCCAGGGTGCGCACGGTGCAGCCGGAGAAGCCGCGGGCCGGGAAGTCGATCTCGTCCACGCTGACCATGCCGCCCAGGTGGACCCAGGCCTGGCTGGTGCCGGTGAACTCGTCCCAGTCGGTGCAGCCGACATGGCGCTGCTTGAGGCGGCGATTGCGGGACTGCCAGCGCCCCACGAGGAAATCGAAGTCGTGGACCTGGCCGATGAAGTCGGAAGCGGGCATGAAGTTCTCCTGGTGTGAATGCGCTCAGCCGTGCAGCGACGAGCGCGGGGTGGGGGCGAGGCGCAGGGTCTGTGCCTCGTCGGTCAGGCGCTTGCGCCAGGCAAGCCGCTGCGGCGTGGCGGCCAGCCGGGCTGCGTGCGCCTGCTGCGCCGCCGCGTCGGCGAACAGCGACAGCCAGGTGATGACCGGCCGGCCTTCGTGCACCGGCAGGCGCGGGAAGTTGTTCGGCGCGGTCTCGCTGACGAACACCGCCAGCAGCCGCGCCCCGGCGTGTGTCCACGATGGCGCCAGCGTGTCGTGGAACGCAGCGACGAGCGCGTCGTCGGCCGGCGCGGGCAGGGGACAGATCGTCGCCGTGACCAGTCCCGGTGGGCAGGCCGTCGCGCCGATCGGGGCTCGCACCGCGT
Organism: Piscinibacter sp.; assembly: GCA_036377015.1. Classification (GTDB taxonomy): domain Bacteria; phylum Pseudomonadota; class Gammaproteobacteria; order Burkholderiales; family Burkholderiaceae_C; genus Albitalea. The sequence goes on from DASUZE010000059.1 coordinate 32,923, forward strand.
TGCCGAAGCCGCCACAGGTCCACACCGGCCGCAGCAGGTGCACGTCGCTGTCGACCATGGTCGCGTTGGCCGCGTCGCGGTGCCGCTGCCACACCGGCCCGCCGTAGAAGGCGGCCAGGCCGCGAGCGCGCGAGGCCATGTCGGTGAAGCCGCGCAGCCAGACGAAGCGATCGGGGTCGTCGAGCTCCCGGAAGGGCCCGATGACCTGCATGCCCAGGGCTTCCTGCGTTTCGACGAACTCGCGCTCGAAGAGGCTGATGAGGGTGTCGCGCTGCCCGGGATGCAGGAGGTAGCGGCGCAGCTCGATGACCTGGAGGGGATGGGTGCTGTTCATGGCGTCCATCCTCGCGCCCATTGACTGCCACCCAATGTCAGCTTTTCGCGCGACACTGCGCTCATGCGTGCGAGTCGCCAGCTCTCCATCCTCATGCTGCTGCAAAGCCACGGCCGCATGAGCGCGCAGGCGCTGGCCGACAAGCTCGAAACCTCGGTGCGCACCGTCTACCGCGACGTCGACGAGCTCAGCGCCGCAGGCGTTCCGATCTGGGCCGATCGCGGCCGCCACGGCGGCTTCCAGCTCCAGCCCGGCTGGCGCACCCGCGTCGACGGCCTCACCGCACCCGAGGCGCGCGCGATGTTCCTCGGCGGCCTGCCGGGCCCGGCCGCCCAGCTCGGGCTCGGCGAGGCCATGGCCTCGGCGCAGCTCAAGCTGCTGGCCGCGCTGCCCGAGGGCTGGCGCGACGACGCCCGCCGCGTCAGCGCGCGCTTTCACCTCGATCCGATCGACTGGTACCGCGGGCCGGCGGCGGCCGATCACCTGCCGGGCATCGCGCAGGCGGTGTGGAACGAGCGGCGCATCGCCATCCGCTACGAGAGCTGGAAGGACGTGGTCGAGCGTGTGCTCGAGCCGCTGGGCCTGGTGCTCAAGGCCGGCGTCTGGTACGTGGCGGCGCGCTCGGGCAAGGAGCCGCGCACCTACCGGCTGTCGAACATCCTCGACTTGAAGGAAACCGGCGAGGGCTTCGAGCGGCCGCAGGACTTCGACCTGGCGACGTATTGGCAGGCATCGACCAAGCGCTTCGAGTCGGAGCTGTACCGCGCCCACGCCCTGCTGCGCGTGTCGGCGCGCGGCTGGAAGCAGTTGCGCGCGCTGAGCGCGGCGGTGGCCGATGCGCTGGATGCGGCCGATTCACCGGCGGGATCGGGATGGCGCGAGGTGCGCATCCCGATCGAGTCGGTGGAGCACGCGGCGGGCCAGCTGCTGCGATTGGGCGCCGAGGTCCAGGTGCTGGAGCCGGCGCCGCTGCGGCGGAAGATGGCGGCGACCATCGAGGCGATGGCCGCGCTCTACACGTAGCCCGGGTGCAACCCGGGGTGCGACATTCACGGCCGGTTCCTGGGTTGCACCCAGGCTACCCAATTCACTTCGCCGGGATCTGCTTGATCCAGGTGTCCATCCGCTGCCCGATCAGCTCACCCGCCGCCCCGCGCACCGTGCCCGCCTTGTCCAGGTGCAGCATCGCTCGCACCGTGTGGGTCGTCCATTCCTGCGACCCCACCAGCCCGTCGAGCTTGGCGCTCTCGCCGCGGATCAGGAAGAACCCGTTCAGGTCGCCGCCGTGCGGGTCGAGGAACACCGGCTCGAAGGACTGGATGACGCCCTTGCGCTGCTGCGCCTCGAGGTATTCGCCGAAGGCCTGGAAGTGCTCCGCGCTCATGCGCTCGCGTCCCGGCACGGAGCGGTTCCAACCGAAGAAGATGACGTTCGAACTCATGCTTGTCTCCTGATGTGTCGCCACGCGGGCGGCCCCTCAGGTATAGGCGACGCGCGGCGGATGCGCGGAGAATGCAGGCGCCGACAGAGGGGAACGCCATGGCCTTGTTCGTGATCGAGCGCAACTTCGCCGAGCAGCTGGAGCTGAGCACCGACGCCGCCCGGCTGGTCACCGAGATCAATGCCGACGTCGGCGTGCACTGGCTGTTCTCGTTCCTCTCGGCCGACAAGAAGAAGACCTATTGCCTGTACGAGGCGCCCAACCCCGAGGCGATCCGCGAGGCCGCGCGCCGCGCACACATTCCTGCCGACGTCATCATCGAGGTCACCGAGATGCGGCCGCCGGCGCTGGCCTGAACCTTCGCGATGGCCCGGACCATCGATCCCGGCTTCATCGGACGGCAGGCCGAGCTCGACGCCTTGCACGCCGCGCTCGCGCGGGCCGGCGCGGGCCGTCCCGGCATCGTCCTGCTGGCCGGCGAGCCGGGCATCGGCAAGACACGCACGGCGCAGGAGCTGGTCGCCCACGCGGCGCGCAGCGAGGTGCTGGCCTTGTGGGGCCGCTGCCCGGAGGAGCCCGGCGCGCCGCCCTATTGGCCGTGGCTGCAGCTGATCCGGCGCTGGCTGGCGCTGCACGACGCGGCCGAGCGCACGGCGGTCCTCGGCGCCGCGACGCCCCACCTCGCGGCGCTCGACCCCGACCTGGCGGCCAGCCCGCCCCCGCCCGTCGACGCCGATCCGGTGAAGACGCGCTTTCGCCTGTTCGACGCCATCGCCGCCTTCTGGCAGCGGGCTGCCGCAAGAACGCCCCTGCTGCTGGTGCTCGACGACCTGCATCGGGCCGACGTGCCCTCGCTGCGCCTGCTCGAGTTCGTGATGGCCGAGGCCGGTGCCAGCCGGTTGATGGTGCTCGGCACCTACCGCGACTCGGAGGTCACGCGCCAGCATCCGCTGTCGGACACGCTCGGCGAGCTGCATCGCCATGCCCAGGTGCAGCGCCTGCTGCTGGGTGGCTTCAGCCCGGCCGAGACGGCGCGCTTCGTCGCGGCGGCTGGCATGGCTGCGCCGGAGCTGGGCGCGGCGCTGTACGAGCAGACCGAGGGCCACCCGTTGTTCCTCGCCGAGCTCACGCGCGACCTGCTGCAGTCGCGCGAGTCGCGCACGGCCGGCCGGCGCGTGCCGCAGGGCGTGCGCGAGGTGATCGGCTCGCGCCTGAACCGCCTGACGCCGGGCTGTGTCGCGGTGCTGCAGCACGCCGCCGTGATCGGCCGCGACTTCCCCTTCGAGCTGCTGTGCCGACTGCTCGACGACACGCCGCCGGCACGGTGCCTCGAGGCCCTGGCCGAGGCGCACACGGCCAGCCTGATCGACGAGTCGGCCGATCCGGGGAGCCACCAGTTCGCGCATGCGCTTGTGCGCGACACCCTGTACGACGAGCTGCCCGGCGCCCGCCGCGCCGAGCTGCACCGGCGCATCGCGATGACGCTGGAAGGCGGGCACACGCCGGCCTTGTCGGCGCTGGCCCATCACTGGCGGGCGGGCGGCGACAGCACCAAGGCGATCGAATACGCCACCCGCGCCGCCGAGCGCGCCACGGCGATGCTGGCCCACGAGGAGGCGGCCCGCCACTATCGGCTGGCCTGCGGCGCCCTGGCCGGTGGCGCCTCGGCCGACACCCAGCGCGCTCGCCTGCTGCTGGCCCTGGGCGATGCGCAGAACAGCGCCGGCGACAGCGCGCAGGCGCTCGTCACCTTCAGCGACGCGGCCGAATGCGCCCGGCGACTCGGCGACGCTTCTCTGCTGGCGAGCGCGGCCATCGGCTTCGGCAACGCGCAGTGGCGCGTCGGCAGCAAAGGCTCCGGCGCGGTCGCGCTGATCGGCGAAGCCTTGGCCATGGCCGACCCGTCGAGCCGGCGCGAGCGCGTCTTCCTGCTGAGCGCGCTGTGCCGGGCGCTGCTCTTCTCCAACCGGCCCGACGACGCCGAGGCCGCCTACCGCGAGGCGGTGGCGATCGCGCGCGTGCTGGGCGATCCGCTGGCCCTGTTCCGCGCGCTCAGCGCCATCGCCTCCGGCCGCTGGTTCCCCGACCGCCTGGGCCTGCGCACCGAGGCGGCGCGCGAGGCCATCGAGCTGGTGCGGGCGGCCGGCCATCCGGAGTGGTCGGTGGCCTCGCTCACCGGCTGGCACATCGGCGACCTGATGGAATCGGGCGACACGGCGGGCGCGATGGCCACGGCGCGCCAGCACCTGACCACCGGCGAGGCCATGCGCGAGCCCTTCAACGAAGCGGTGGCACTGGCCGCGCTGGCCATGGTCGCGGCGCACGAGGGGCGCTTCGACGAATCGGAGCAGCTCGCGCTGCGCGCGCTGCATTGCGGCGAGCGCTTCGACCGGGCCAACGCGGCCGGCATGTTCGGCGTGCAGATGTTCACCCTGCGGCGCCAGCAGGGGCGCCTGGGCGAGCTGGCGCCGGTGCTGCGGCAGTTCCTGGCCGGTGCCTCGCAGGGAACCACCTGGCGCCCGGGGCTGGCCGTGCTGCACTGCGAGCTCGGCGCGCGCGACGACGCGCGCGAGGTGTTCGAGGGCCTGGCCGCGCGCGGCTTCGCCGGCGTTGCCCACGACGCCATCCGCATCGCGAGCCTGGCCTACCTGGCGGAAGTCTGCGCCTGGCTGGACGACGCCGCGCGCGCCGCCACGCTGGCCGAGCTGCTGCGCCCTTACGCCGAGCGCAACATCGTGTTCGGCGCCCACACGGCGTCGTTCGGTGCGGCCGCGCGCCTGCTGGGCATGCTGGCCACCACCCGGCGCGCCTGGGACGAGGCCGAGCGCCACTTCGAGTTCGCACTGGCGCTGGATGCGCGCAGCGGCGGCCGCCCGTGGCTGGCGCAGTCGCGCTGCGAGTTCGCGGCGATGCTGCTGCGCCGCACGGCACCGGGCGATGCCGATCGCGCCGGGGTGTTGCTCGAGGCGTCGCTCGCCGACGCACGGGTCCTCGGCATGCGCGCGCTCGAGGCGCGGGCCGCCGCGCTGCAGGCGCCGGCCGCCGCGGCGACCCGGCTGCGCGTGGCCGGCTTGTCCGAGCGCGAGGTGCAGGTCCTGCAACTCGTGGCCGCCGGCAAGACCAACCAGGAGATCGCGGACGTGCTGTGCCGCAGCCCCGCCACGGTGGCGATCCACGTGCGCAACATCCTCGGCAAGACGCAGGCGGCCAACCGCGCCGAGGCGGCGGCCTTCGCGGTGCGCCACGGAATAGTTCGTTCTGACTAGCCGCGGCATTGCGAATCTAGGGGTGCGGAATTGTCAGCTCGGCGGATTGGCCGGGCGCACCGTCGAGCGCAACCTGCGCGGACGCAACAACGCAGTCCGCCGGCCGCTTCGCGATGCGCCTTCTTCCAAGGCCGGTGTCAGGAGTCCATCGATGAGTCGCTTGTCTTGTTCCGTCCTCGCCGTGGCGTGCGCGCTCGGCGTCTCGGGCGTTGCCGCGCAGACCGTGCCGGGCCATTCCATGGTCGCGCCCGCCGAGCTGAAGTGGGTCGACCTGCCGTCGCTGCCGCCCGGCGCCAAGATGGCGTTGCTGGAGGGCCCGATGAACGAAGCCATGCCGTTCACCGCCCGGCTGCGCTTCCCTGCCCACTACCGCATCCCGGCCCACTGGCATCCGGCCATCGAGCATGTGAGCGTGCTGTCGGGCACCTTCTACATGGGCGTCGGCGAGACGCTCGACACGGCCGGCGGCATGGCCGTTCCCACGGGTGGCTTTGCCGTGATGCAGGCCAGGCAGCCGCACTTCGCGTACACCACGACCGAGCCGGTCGAGGTGCAGCTGCATGGTGTCGGGCCCTGGGGCATCACCTACCTGCGGCCCGAGGACGATCCGCGCAAGAAGTCGCAACCCTGAATCACCCGAGGAGCACACCACCATGACCATCGAACTGAAGGCCGCCGACGGCGGCACGGTGCAGGTCTCGCCCGAGATCCTGCAGTCGTTCAAGGCCGGCTTTCGCGGGCCGGTGCTCGGCGCCGATGCGCCCGAGTACGAGGAGACGCGCAAGATCTGGAACGCGATGATCGACCGGCGCCCCGGCCTCATCGTGCGCTGCACCGGCACCGCCGACGTCATCCAGGCGGTGCGCTTCGCCCGCCAGCACCAGTTCCTGGTGTCGGTGCGCGGCGGCGGCCACAACATCGCCGGACTGGCGGTGGCCGACGGCGGGCTGATGATCGACCTGTCGCTGATGCGCGGCGTGTTCGTCGACGCCAAGGGCCGAATTGCGCGCGCGCAGGCGGGCTGCACGCTGGGCGACGTCGATCGCGAGACGCAGCTGCATGGCCTCGCAGCGGTGCTCGGCTTCGTGTCGGCCACCGGCATTGCGGGGCTCACCGTGGGCGGCGGCTTCGGCTACCTCACGCGCCAGCACGGCTGGACCTGCGACACCCTGGTCTCGATGGAGGTGGTCACGGCCGAGGGCAAGCTGGTGCGCGCCGCCGCCGACGAGAACGCGGAGCTGTTCTGGGCGCTGCGCGGGGGCAGCGGCAACTTCGGCATCGTCACGTCCTTCGAGTACCGACTGTTCCCGGTCGGCCCCGAGATCCTGGGCGGCGCGATCGCCTGGCGCGCGGAAGACGCCAAGGAGGTGCTGGCGTTCTACCGCGAGTTCACCGCCAAGACGCCGCGCGACACCACCTGCGTGGCGGTGCTGCGCATCGCGCCTCCGGCGCCGTGGCTGCCCAAGGAGATCCACGGCAAGCCCATCGTGGCGGTGTTCGTGTGCCACAGCGGCAGCATCGAGGAGGGCGAGAAGATCGTCGCGCCGCTGCGGGCGCTGGGCCGCCCGGTGGCCGACATCGTCACGCGCCGGCCCTATGCGCAGATGCAAAGCCTGCTCGACGCGACCCAGCCCAAGGGACGGCGCTACTACTGGAAGTCGCACTACCTGCCGGGCATCGATGCCGAGGCCGGCGACGTGCTGATCGACCACGCCAAGCGGCTGCCGTCGCCGCACTCGGCCATCCTGCTGTTCCAGATCGGCGGGGCCATCGCGGAGAAGCCCGCGGACCATTCGCCGGCCGGCAACCGCGACGCAGCCTATGTGCTGAACATCGCGGCCTCGTGGGAGAACGCGGCCGACGATGCGGCGTGCGTGCGCTGGAGCCGCGAGTGCTTCGAGGCGACGCGCAGCTTCTCGACCGGTGGGACCTACATCAACTTCCTGACCGAGGAAGAGGGGCGCGAGCGGATCGAGGCGGCGTATGGACCGGCGATTCTCGATCGCTTGGCGGGACTGAAGCGGCGCTTCGATCCGGAAAACCTGTTCCGGCATACGAAGAGCGTGGCGGGGTGATCAAGGCCGTGGCCCGGATTGCCACCCGGGCTACGGACTGCCGCCAACGTCGCTCTAACCACAGAGCCACAGAGATGGTATGGACGCCTCCCACCCATCCCCCCGCCCTTCCCGCCAGCGGGAAGGGAGCCCCAACGACAGCTGGGGCTGGGTTGTGAATGGGGGGCCTCGCAGTCAACGGCATCGAGTGCCAAAGTGGAGTTGTGACACGA
>DASUZE010000060.1:0-26344 GCA_036377015.1 Piscinibacter sp.
GGGTTGCACCCGGGCTACGTAGCCCGGGTGCAACCCGGGGCCCACGCCCCGCAACCTCTCTACGCCGCCCCGCGCGCGACCAGCTCCGCAAACCGCTGGCTGTCGATGTTGGAGCCGCAGACGATCAAGGCGACCCGCTTCCCATCCAGCCGCCCGCGCAAGGGCCCCAGCAACGCTGCCGTGGCCGCTGCCGCCGCCGGCTCGGCCACCAGCTTCATGTCGCGGTACAGCAGGTGCATGCCGCGGCACATCTCCTCGTCCCACACCCGCACGATCTCGTCGACGAAGCGGCGGCACACGCCGAAGCTGTAGGGCAGGCTGTAGGGCGCGCCCAGGCTGTCGGCGATGGTGTCGACGCGGTCCAGGCGGGCCGGTTCGCCGGCGCGAAAGCTGCGGTACATCGCGTCGGCGCCGAAGGGCTCGATGCCGAAGACCTGGCACGACGGGCGCAGCTGCTTGACCGCCGCCGCGATGCCGGCACACAGCCCGCCGCCGCCCACCGGCACCACCACCGCGTCGAGCTCGGGCACCTGCTCCATCAGCTCCAGCCCGATCGTGGCCGTGCCCTGCGCGGTGAGCGGTCCGTCGAAGGGATGGACCAGGGTGCGTCCCTCTTCCTCGACCAGGCGGTGGGCCAGCGCGAAGGCATCGTGGATGGTGTCGGTCAGCAGCACCTCGGCGCCGTCGGCCTGGCAGGCCGCGATGCGCGCCGGGCTGGCATGGCGCGGCATGGCGAGCTTGGCTGTTGTGCCTGCGGCCCGCGCCGCGTGCGCCACCGCCATCGCGTGGTTGCCGGCGCTGGCCGCCACCACGCCACGCGCCAGGGCGGCCTCGTCGAGCGCCGCGATGCAGTTCAGCGCGCCGCGCAGCTTGAAGGTCCCGGTGCGCTGGAACAGCTCGAGCTTGAGCCAGACCTCGGTGGCGGGCGCCAGCGCCTCGGTCACGATGCCGGTCTGCCAGCGCCACACCGGCGTGCGCAGCACCTTGTCGCCCAGCCGCGCGGCGGTGCGGCGGACTTCATCGAGGGTGGGATAGGGGGCGGAAGCTACGGACGCGGCGGCGTCCGGCATGGCGAAAGACATGGGGTTCTCCATTCGAAAGCGGATCGGGTTGCGCCTGCAGGCGCCGGGAAGACCGGACGGATCGCCGAGCACCGGACAGGCCGCAGCTCAGCGATCCCGGCGAATTCGAATGCGAATGGGCAACGCGGCCCGTTGCGCTGCACGGGGCGGCGGCGTGGGCTCGTGGGTGGGGATGAGGACCGGCGTCACGCCGCGGATGATGGCACAGCGTGCGCGAACCTGCCGCTCAGCGCGCCAGCGCCGACAGCGTGCGCAAGGCGCTCGGGATGTCGATGGGCTTTTGCAGGAAGGCGTCGTAGTCGCTGCAGCGCGGGCGGACCAGCTCTTCGGGCAGGCCGCTGGTCATGACGATGGCGACGTGGCGGGTCTGCGCGTCGTGGCGCAGGGCGTCGATGGTGCTGGCGCCGTCCATCTGCGGCATGACGTAGTCGAGCAGCACCACGTCGGGAGGGGCGGCGCGCAGGCAGGCCAGCGCTTCGGCGCCGTTGCGCGCACACACCACGTTGTAGCCCTCGCTGCGCAGCACCTCGCCCAGGGTCTCCAGGTTGGTGGTGTCGTCGTCGACCAGCAAAACCGTTCGTCCACGTGCGCCCATCGTCAGCTCCTCGGCGGCAGCGCCGGCAATTCGCGCGCCCGTCATCGGTAGATCAACTCCACGCGCCGCTCCGAGGCCGGCGCCTCCGCTCCCTGGCCCTTGCCCGCATGCCGGGGCTCGCCGCGTCCGTCGATCTCCAGGCGGTCGGCCGGCACGCCCAGCGCCACGAGCTCGCGCATCACCATCTCGGCCCGCTTGTGGCTGAGCGCGCGGTTGTAGCCGCTGCTGCCGACGCGATCGGCGTGGGCCTGGATCAGCATGCGCAGCCCCGGCGCGTTCTTCATTTTGCGCGCATGGGCCTCGAGCATGGGGCGATAACTCTCGTCGACCTTGTAGGCATCGCGCTCGAAGTAAATGACATGCGGCGTCGAGGCGTCGGCCACCGGCCCTTCCCACCACGGGAAGGACGCGAAGCAGCCCGTCAGGGCGCCCAGGAGCACGAGGCAGGAGATCGTCCGCGACGCGGTCAATTCGCGCTCAGGTCGTTCCGGCGCGTCCGGTGAGAGGCAGCTTCGGACGCCGCCCGCCTTCGCGCTCGCGCGCGGCGTCGACCGGCATCGGCAGCTCGAGCTGCACCGGCTCGCCCAGGGCGCGCGGCCGATCGAGCCGGCGCTGCAGGTGGTCGAGCGACCAGACCAGCATGATGAACACCCCCATGCCCGCCAGCAACAGCACCACCAGCATGACGCCGTTGATCCAGGGATCGGTGCTGATCGCGAAGCCGATCATGGAGACGGCCGCGGTGGCCATGGCGAAGCGCTTGGCACGCGGTCCCAGCAGGCCTCCGAGGGCCAGCGGGTAGCTGGCGAGGAAGGCAAAGAGGCACGCCTGCTGCTCGAAGCCGATGGCGTCCAGACTGACACGAAGCTCGCCGATCACGCTCATGAGGCCCATCCCTTCAGGCCAACGTTGAGCCAAGCGTACGCCGTTCGATCTGCCCTTGCCATGGTCCCTCCTCCGAGCAACTTCGCTGAAGTCATGACGACGTACGGATCGACCGCACGTGTGGATGCCATTTGCAAGGCCCGTGCCGCGCGTAACTTATTGCTACGTTTCTCGCAGCGGCGTGGGGATGCCGGTGAGCCGGCACTCAGGATGAAATTTCGCGCGCGCCGTGTCGGCAACGTTTACCGGCAGAAGTGCCGGCAACCGGCATGCTTTGTGCCCCCTAGACTGGGGGGCGCAAAGCACGCGGATGAGGGGAGAGAACTGTTGCGCGTTACACGCGCTCGGCGACCCAGGCCGACACCGAATCGAGCGCCGAGCCGAGCTTGGACGCGTCGGTGCCGCCGGCCATGGCGAGATCGGGCTTGCCGCCGCCCTTGCCGCCCACCTGCTGCGCGACGAAGTTGACCAGCTCGCCGGCCTTCACCTTGGCGATGCTGTCGGCCGTCACGCCGGCGGCCAGCTGCACCTTGCCGCCGTCGACCGCCGCCAGCACGATGGCCGCGGTCTTGAGCTTGTCCTTGAGCTTGTCCATGGTCTCTCGCAGTGCCTTGGCGTCGGCGCCTTCCAGCCTCGCGGCGAGCACCTTCACGCCCTTCACGTCGACCGCCTTGGCGAGCAGCTCGTCGCCTTGCGCCGACGCGAGCTTGCCCTTGATCGCCGCCAGCTCCTTCTCGAGCGTGCGCACCTGGTCGAGCACCTGTCCGATGCGGGTGGACAGCTCGGCCGGCGTGGCGCGCAGGCTGCTCGCGACCTGGTTGACCGTGGATTCGAGCGACTGCAGATAGCCCAGCGCGTTGTCGCCGGTGATGGCCTCGATGCGGCGCACGCCCGCGGCGACGCCGCTCTCGGCCACCACCTTGAACAGGCCGATGTCGCCGGTGCGCTGCACATGGGTGCCGCCGCACAGCTCGCGGCTGCTGCCGATGTCGAGCACGCGGACCTCGTCGCCGTACTTCTCGCCGAACAGCATCATCGCGCCGGTCTTCTGCGCCTCGTCGATGGGCATGAGGCGCGCTTGCGTCGCGGCGTTGGCGAGGATCTCGGCGTTGACGATGTTCTCGACCTTGCGGATCTGCTCGTCGGTGATCGGACCGGTGTGGGCGAAGTCGAAGCGGGTGCGCTCGGCATCGACCAGCGAGCCCTTCTGCTGCACGTGCGGGCCCAGCACCTCGCGCAGCGCCTTGTGCATGAGGTGGGTGGCGCTGTGGTTGCGCACGGTGCGGGCGCGCTTGTCGGCATCGACCTTGGCCGCGACCGTGTCGCCGAGCTTGATCGTGCCCTCCGCCACGCGGCCGTGGTGGCCCGACACGTCGGCCTGGATCTTCAGCGTGTCTTCCACGAGGAAGCGCGCCGTCGCGTTGCGCAGCTCGCCGGTGTCGCCGACCTGGCCGCCGCTCTCGGCGTAGAACGGCGTGTGGTCGAGCACGACGACCGCGTCGTCGCCCGAGACCGCCTGCGGCACCGAGGTGCCGTCGACGTAGATGGCGGTGACGCGGGCGCTGTCGTGCGCGAGCTGCTCGTAGCCATGGAAGGTGGTCGGGCTGCCGGTGTATTCCAGGCCCTGCGCCATCTTGAACTTGCCCGCTTCACGGGCACGGCGGCGCTGCTCTTCCAGCAGCTGGTTGAAGCGCGCCTCGTCGACCGTCAAGCCGCGCTCGCGGCAGACGTCGGCGGTCAGGTCGACGGGGAAGCCGTAGGTGTCGTGCAGCTTGAAGGCGGTGTCGCCGTCGAGTTGCTTCGTGCCGCCGGCCAGCGCCTTCTCGAGGATCTCCATGCCGTTGGCGATGGTGCGGAAGAAGGACTCCTCTTCCTGCTTGAGGACCTCGGTGGCGCGCTTCTCGTTCTGGCGCAGCTCGGGATAGGCCTCGCCCATTTCCTTGACGAGGGCCGGCACCAGGGTGTGGAAGAACGCCTTGCGCGCGCCCAGCTTGTAGCCGTGGCGGATGGCGCGGCGCGCGATGCGGCGCAGCACGTAGCCGCGGCCGGCGTTGCTCGGGATGACGCCGTCGACCACGGTGAAGGTGCAGGCGCGGATGTGGTCGGCGATCACCTTGAGCGAGGCCGAGTCCTTGTCGGCATCGCCGGCGCCGGCTGCATCGACCGCCTTCTTCGCGGCGGCGAGCAGGTTCACGAACAGGTCGATCTCGTAGTTCGAGTGCACCCCCTGCAGCACCGCGGTGACGCGCTCCAGGCCCATGCCGGTGTCGACGCTGGGCTTGGGCAGCTTGTGCATCACGCCCGCTTCGTCGCGGTTGAACTGCATGAACACGTTGTTCCAGATCTCGATGTAGCGGTCGCCGTCCTCGTCGGGCGAGCCCGGCGGGCCGCCGGCCACGTCGGGGCCGTGGTCGTAGAAGATCTCGGTGCAGGGGCCGCAGGGGCCCGTGTCGCCCATCATCCAGAAGTTGTCGGAGGCGTAGCGGGCGCCCTTGTTGTCGCCGATGCGCACGATGCGCTCGGCCGGCACGCCCACGGTCTGGTGCCAGATGTCGTAGGCCTCGTCGTCCTCGGCGTAGACGGTGACCCACAGCTTGTCGGCCGGCAGCTTGAACACGCCGGTGAGCAGCTCCCAGGCGTAGACGATGGCGTCTTTCTTGAAGTAGTCGCCGAAGCTGAAGTTGCCCAGCATCTCGAAGAAGGTGTGGTGGCGCGCGGTGTAGCCCACGTTCTCCAGGTCGTTGTGCTTGCCGCCGGCGCGGATGCACTTCTGCGCCGTGGCGGCGCGCGTGTAGGGCCGCTTGTCGAAGCCCAGGAACACGTCCTTGAACTGGTTCATGCCGGCGTTCGTGAACAGCAGCGTCGGGTCGTCGCCCGGGACCACCGGGCTGGACGGGACGACGGCATGGCCCTTCGATTCGAAGAACTTCAGGAACGACTGGCGGATGTCGGAAGCTTTCATGGATCACGCTGGGGTTTGGCGACGCGGCAGGAGGCAGCGCGCGCAGGACCCTCGATTCTAAAGGCCCGGCCCCTACCGGCATGGGTCTTGCCGCCCTCTTGAGATGCAACGTGCGCCCCTGCACATCCCCGACGGCACGCTCGAAGCGCTGAAGTGGGTGGCCCTGCTGCTGATGCTGCTGGACCACGTCAACACCTTCCTGTTCGACCGCACCCTGCCCGGCGCCTACCAGGTCGGGCGGTGGGTGGCGCCGGTCTTCGGCTTCGTGCTGGCCTACAACCTGGCGCGGCCCGATGCGCTGCAGCGCGGCCTGCACCTGCGCGTCATGCGGCGCCTCCTGGTCTTCGGCCTGCTGGCCACCCCGCCCTTCATGGCCCTGGTGGGCCGCTGGTGGCCGCTCAACATCCTGTTCCTGCTGCTGGCCGGAGCGGCCACCATCTACGGCCTGGACCGCGGCGACTGGGCCGGCGTCGCGATCGCCGCCGTGGCCCTGGGCGTGGGCGGGTTGCTGGCGGAATACTTCTATCCGGGCGTCGCGATGGTCGTGGCTGCGTGGGCGTTCTGCCGACAACCGGACGGCCGCCACTTCGCCCTCTGGGTGCTGTTCACCGCCTCGCTGGTGTTCCTCAACGGCAACCTCTGGGCGCTGACCGCGGTGCCGGTGCTGCTGCTGGCCCCGCACGTCGACCTGCGCGTGCCGCGGCTGCGCTGGACGTTCTACGCGCTGTATCCGCTGCACCTGGCGGTGCTGTGGTGGATCCGGACCCGCTGAGTCCCGGGTTGCACCCGGGCTACAAGGTGGGGATGTGCTGCTCGAGGAATCGCACGATGCGCTCGTCCTCGCTGAACGCGACGTTGAAGCGCAGCCAGCCGGTGGGCCGCGGCTCGACGAGGAAGAGGTGGCCCGGCCCCAGCATCATCCCCTCGCCCACTGCCTGGCGCGACAGCTCGGCGCTGTCGTTCAGGTCGGGGTGGCGCGCCCACTGGTACATGCCGGCCTTGGGCTCGTGGAAGAGCTCGAAGCCCAGGCCCGTCAGCCGATGCGCGACGCGGCCGTGCGCCTCCGCGAGCCGGTCGCGCAGCGACTTGAGGTGCTTGCGCCAGCGGCCCTCGGTGAGCGCCCCGAAGGCGATGCGCTCGGTGATGTCGGACGAGGTCAGTCCCGACACCATCTTGAGCTGCGCCAGCTCCTGCACCAGCTGCGTCCCCCCGACGAGGTAGCCGACGCGGATGTTGGGCGAGATGGTCTTCGAGTAGCTGCCGACGTAGATCACGCGCTTGAGCTGGTCGAGGCTGGCCAGCGACGGCCGCGACTGCGGATCCAGGTCGGCGTAGATGTCGTTCTCGACCAGCGCCACGCCGTGCGCCTCGGCCAGCTGCAGCAAGCGGTACAGCTGCGCGATGGGCGTCACCGAGTTGGTGGGACTCTGCAGGCGCGGCTGGGTGAAGAAGGCGCGCGGCTTGTGCTCGACCATGAGCGCCTCCAGCGCGGCGATGTCATAGCCGCCGGGCGTGCGCGGCACGCCGATCAGGCGCGCGCCGAGGAAGCGCAGCATGAACATGAGGTTGGGATAGCCGGGATCGTCGACCAGCACCGCGTCGCCCGGCTTCAGCAGGCGGCGCGCGGCCAGGTCCAGGGCCTGGCTGGAGCCTTGCGTCAGCAGCACCTGCTCGGTCGTGACGGCGATCTGGTGCTCGGCAAGCGCCTCGGCGATCAGCACGCGCAGCGCCATGTGGCCGTGCGGCAGGCCGTAGCCGCCCAGCTCCGCACCCTCGGACGAGAGCTGGCGCAGGCTGCGCCGCACGCCGTCCTCGAACAGCCAGTCGTGCGGCAGCCAGCCGCAGCCGGGCTTGAGCGGCAGGTTGCGGTTCTCGAAGATCTGCTTGAGGTACCAGCTGGCGTCGAAGCGCAGGTCGGGGGCGGCCGCCTCGGGCGCCGTCTCGCCCGGTCGCTGCTTGACGAAGAAGCCGGCATTCGCCCGCGACACCAGCCAGCCTTGCGCGACCAGCCGGTCGTAGGCCTCGACCACGGTGAACACGCTCACGCCATGCGAGGCCGCGAAGGCGCGGATCGAGGGCAGCTTGGTGCCGGCCTTGAGCGACTGGTCGGCGATCAGGCGGCGAAAGCCGTCGACGATCTGGCTCACCAGCGGGGTCGGCGCGTCGGGTTTGAGGGTGAACATGGAGAGAGGGGGCGCACCGGATCAGGGCTTTCCTGTACAGGGTGCGGTCCCTGCACAGTACATCCGCACGAGCGGCGTGGCTGTACATGGTATCCGGCGCGTGCGAGGCCTAGAGTTGCCTCGACGCCGCACCGAAGGAGCTGTCCATGCACCGAGACCCGCAAGCCAGCAACGCCGCGCTGATGGCACGCCGCCACGCCGCCGTGCCGCGAGGCGTGGGCCAGGCCCACCAGCTGTTCATCGCGCGCGGACGCAACGCGGAGATGTGGGATGTCGAAGGCAAGCGCTACATCGACTTCGCCGGCGGCATCGCGGTGCTCAACACCGGCCACTGCCACCCGGCGGTGATCGAGGCGGTGAAGGCCCAGCTCGACCTGTACACCCACACCTGCTTCCAGGTGATCGCCTACGAGCCTTATGTCGAGCTGGCCGAGCGGCTGAACGCGCTCGCGCCGGGGCGCTTCCCGAAGAAGACGCTGTTCCTGTCCACCGGCGCCGAGGCGGTCGAGAACGCGGTCAAGATCGCCCGCGCGCACACCCGCCGCGGCGGCATCATCGCCTTCACCGGCGGCTACCACGGCCGCACGCTGATGACGCTGGGCCTGACCGGCAAGGTGGCGCCGTACAAGAGCGGCTTCGGGCCCTTCCCGGGCGAGATCTTCCATGCGCAGTTCCCCAATCCGCTGCATGGCGTGAGCGTGGACGACGCGCTGGCCTCGGTCGAGAGCATCCTCAAGAACGACATCGAGGCCGACCGCGTGGCCGCCTTCATCCTCGAGCCGGTGCAAGGCGAAGGCGGCTTCTACATCGCCCCGCCGGAGTTCGTCGAAGGCCTGAAGCGGATCGCCGATCGCCACGACATCCTGCTCATCGCCGACGAGGTGCAAACGGGCGCGGGCCGCACCGGCACCTGGTTCGCGTGCGAACAGTGGCCGGTCGCGCCGGACCTCATCGCGACCGCCAAGTCGCTGGCCGGCGGATTCCCGATCTCGGGCGTGGTGGGCCGCGCCGACGTGATGGACGCGCCCGCGCCGGGCGGCCTGGGCGGCACCTACGCCGGCTCGCCCATCGGCTGCGCGGCCGGGCTGGCGGTGCTGAAGGCCTTCGAGGACGAGCGGCTGCTGGAGAAGAGCCGCGCGCTGGGCCAGCGGCTGATCGACAAGCTGCGCCAGCTGGCGTCGCGTCACCGCTGCATCGGCGACGTGCGCGGCCTGGGCGCGATGGTGGCCATCGAGCTGTTCGAGGACGGCGACCCGGCCAGGCCCGACGCCGACCTCACCCGTCGCATCACCGCCGAGGCCGCTCACCGCGGACTCATCCTGCTGTCGTGCGGCACCTACGGCAACGTGATCCGCGTGCTGGTGCCGCTGACCGCCTCCGACGCCATCGTCGACGAGGGCCTGGCCATCCTCGCCGACACCCTCGACGCGGTGCGCTGATGCTCACCTCGCAGCCTCCCGTCGCGCCCGCCGCCACCGCGTCGGCGGCCGCCGACGCCGCGCCGCTGGTGCGCTTTCGCGGCGTGCAGAAGACCTACGACGGCGTGCACCTGGTCGTGCGTGCGCTCGACCTCGACATCCGCCGCGGCGAGTTCCTCACGCTGCTCGGCCCCTCGGGCTCGGGCAAGACGACCACGCTGATGATGCTGGCGGGCTTCGAGACGCCCACCGCCGGCGAGATCGTGCTCGACGGCCGTCCCATCACCCGCACGCCGCCGCACAAGCGCCACTTCGGCATGGTGTTCCAGAACTACGCGCTGTTCCCGCACATGAGCGTGGGGAAGAACGTCGCCTATCCGCTCACCGTGCGCGGCGTGTCCCAGGTCGAGCAGGCCACCCGCGTCGCACGGGCCCTGGACATGGTGCGGCTGACCGGCATGGCCGATCGGCTGCCGTCGCAACTCTCGGGCGGCCAGCAGCAGCGCGTGGCGCTGGCCCGCGCGCTGGTGTTCGAGCCGCAGCTGGTGCTGATGGACGAGCCCCTGGGCGCGCTGGACAAGCAGCTGCGCGAGCACATGCAGATCGAGCTGAAGGAGCTGCATCGCCAGCTCGGCGTCACCTTCGTCTACGTGACGCACGACCAGGGCGAGGCGCTGACCATGAGCGACCGGGTGGCGGTGTTCAACGACGGCGAGATCCAGCAGATCGACGTGGTCGATCGCATGTACGAAGCGCCCTCCAATCGCTTCGTCGCCGGCTTCATCGGCGACAGCACGGTGCTCAAGGGCACGGTGCGCGCCGCCGACGACGAGCGCTGCGGCATCGTGCTCGTCGACGGGCGGGTGATCGCCGGCGTCAACGTGAACCAAGCGCCGGTCGGCGCAGCGGTCGACGCCTGCATCCGCCCCGAGCGCATCGTGCTGCACGCGCAGGCGGCGGGACACCGGGGCAACCTGCTGCAGGCGACGGTGTCCGGCGTCATCTATTTCGGCGACCACCTGCGCCTGCTGTGCGACGTGGGCGAAGGCCAGGCGCCGGCCACCGTCAAGCTGCCGCTGGCCACGCCCGTCGTGCCGCGCACCGGCGATGCGGTGTGGCTGGAGTTCCCGCCCGAGTTCACCCGCGTCTATCGCTGAACACGCTTTTCCTTCCTCCCACCACAGGAGCTTCACGATGAACAAGAGCATGTGCGCCGCCCTCCTCGCCGCGGGCCTGGCGCTGCCCGCGCTGGCGCAGCAGCAGATCACCGTCGTCAACTTCGGCGGCGCGAACGGCAACGCGCAGAAGAAGGCGTTCTACGAGCCGATCGAGAAGAACGGCATCAAGGTCGTGCCGGTCGAATACAACGGCGAGCAGGCCAAGATCAAGGCCATGGTCGAGACCAAGAAGGTCACCTGGGACGTGGTCGAGGTCGAGTCGCCGGACGTGGCGCGCGGCTGCGACGAGGGCCTGTTCGAGAAGCTGGACTATTCGAAGATCGGCGCGAAGACCGACTTCGTTCCGGCCGCCATCAGCGAGTGCGGCGTCGGCATCTTCGTGTGGTCGACCGTCATGGCCTACGACGGCGACAAGCTGAAGACGGCGCCCTCGACCTGGGCCGACTTCTGGGACGTGAAGAAGTACCCCGGCAAGCGCGGCATGCGCAAGGGTGCCCGCTACAACCTCGAGTTCGCGCTGATGGCCGACGGCGTCAAGCCCGCCGACGTGTACAAGGTGCTGGCCACCAAGGACGGCGCCGAGCGCGCCTTCAAGAAGCTCACCGAGCTCAAGCCCAACATCCAGTGGTGGGAAGCCGGCGCCCAGCCGCCGCAGTTCCTGGTCGCCGGCGACGTGGTGATGAGCACGGCCTACAACGGCCGCATCGACGCCGCCAACCGCGAAGGCAAGAACCTCAGGATCACCTGGACCGGCGGCATCTACGACCTGGACTACTGGACCATCCCCAAGGGCACGCCCAACAAGGACGCGGCGCTGAAGTTCATCGCCTTCGCGAGCGCGCCGGATGCGCAGGCGGAGTACGCGCGCAACATCGCGTACGGGCCGACGAACAGCAAGGCCCTGGCCAAGCTCGATGCCAAGACACTGGCCAACCTGCCGACGGCGCCGGAGAACGCCATGAGCGCGCTGCAGTTCAACATCAAGTTCTGGGCCGATCAGGGCGAGGAGCTGGAGAAGCGCTTCGCGTCGTGGGCAGCGAAGTAGCCCGGGTGAAACCCGGGACACCGCCACCGTCGCAAACCCCGGGTTGCACCCGGGCTACGAAGACATGACCACGGCCACCCTCATCGCGAACCCGCTGACGCTCCAGCGCTCGCTCGCGCGCGCCGACCGACAGCGCAAGCTGCGGGCCTTCGCGCTCACGCTGCCGCTGCTGGTCTTTCTCGCGCTCACCTTCCTCATCCCGATCGCCGCGCTGCTCAAGCGCGCGATCGAGAACCCGGAGGTGGCCAACGCCCTGCCGCGCACGGTGGTCGCGCTGGAGCGATGGAACCGCGAGGACCTGCCGCCGCCCGAGGCCTTCGCCGCGGTCGTCGCCGACCTGGGTGCCCTGCCCGACAGCGCCGACGCCGGTGCCTTGGCGCGCCGGCTCAATTCCGAAGTCGCCGGCGCCCGCTCGCTGGTGATGAATGCCTACAAGGCGCTGCCCCTGGAGGGCGCGGCGACGCCGGCGGACATCAAGGCGAAGCTCATCGCTCTGGACGAGCGCTGGACCGAGACGAGGTACTGGCAGGCCATCGCCAAGAACGGCGCGCGCTGGACGCCCGACTACCTGCTCGCCTCGCTCGACCTGCGCCGCGGCGCCCAAGGCGATCTCGAGCGCATGCCGCCCGACCAGCGCGTGTTCGCCCCCATCCTCGTGCGCACGTTCGAGATCAGCGCCATCGTCACGCTGTGGTGCCTGCTGCTCGGATATCCCCTCGCGTACTGGCTGAGCACGCTGCCGGCGCGCCAGGCCAACGTGCTGATGATCCTGGTGCTGGTGCCCTTCTGGACCTCCATCCTCGTGCGGGTGGCGGCCTGGATCGTGCTGCTGCAGTCGGCCGGGCTGGTCAATCGTGGCCTGATCGGGCTGGGTCTCATCGACCAGCCGCTCGCCCTGCTGTTCAACCGCACCGGCGTGATCATCGCGATGGTGCACATCCTGCTGCCCTTCATGATCCTGCCGCTGTACAGCGTGATGAAGAGCGTGCCGCCGACCTATCTTCGTGCAGCAATCTCCCTGGGCAGCCCGCCGCTGGCCGCCTTCTTCCGCGTCTACGTGCCGCAGACCTATCCCGGCATCGGCGCGGGCGCGCTGCTGGTGTTCATCCTCAGCATCGGCTACTACGTGACGCCGGCCCTGCTGGGGGGCGCCGACGACCAGATGCTGTCGTACTACGTGGCGCAGTACACCAACGTCAACGTCAACTGGGGCATGGCGGCAGCGCTGGGCGCCTTGCTGCTGGCGGCCACGCTGGTGCTTTACGCGGTGTACCGGCGGGTGGTGAAGTCGGAAGTGAGCCTCGGATGAGGATCGTGACATTCCCCGCGTACGCCACGCCGCTGGACAAGCTGGGCTGGTGGGCGCTGCGCGCGGCCTGCGTCGGCGTGCTGCTGTTCCTGCTGCTGCCCATCCTGGTCATCATGCCGCTGTCGTTCGCCGACTCGTCCTTCCTCGTCTATCCCATCCCGGGCTGGTCGCTGAAGTGGTACCGCAACCTCTTCACCTCCGACGACTGGATCCGCGCGGCACGCAACAGCTTCATCGTCGCGCCCGCCGCGACGGTCGTCGCCACCGTGCTCGGCACGCTGGCCGCGGTCGGCCTGGCGCGCGTCAACTTCGCGTTCAAGGGCCTGCTGATGAGCCTGCTCATCGCGCCCATGGTGGTGCCCATCGTCGTGGTCGGCGTCGGCACGTACCTGTTCTTCGCGCCGCTGGGCCTGGTCGACAGCTACGCCGGCCTGATCGTCGTGCATGCCGCGCTGGGCGCGCCCTTCGTGCTCACCACGGTGCTGGCGACGCTTCAGGGCTTCAACCCCAACCTCGTGCGCGCCAGCCTGAGCCTGGGCGCGAATCCGCTGACGACCTTCTTCCGCGTCACGCTGCCGGTGATCGCGCCGGGCGTGATCTCGGGGGCGCTGTTCGCCTTCGCGACCTCGTTCGACGAGGTGGTGGTGACGCTGTTCCTCGCCGGTCCCGACCAGGTGACCTTGCCGCGGCAGATGTTCACCGGCATCCGCGAGAACATCACGCCGACCATCGCGGCAGTGGCGACCTTGCTGATCCTGTTCACCACCAGCCTGTTGCTGGTCCTCGAGTGGCTGCGCGGGCGCCGTTCGCCATGACCACACCGAACCAGCCCCAAAGCGGCAACGCCATGCCGCGCTTCGCCGGCCTCGCGACCATGATGCGGCTGCCCGCGGCCACGTCGCCCGACGGCCTGGACGCCGCCTTCATCGGCGTGCCGCTGGACATCGGCACCTCGCACCGCCCCGGCGCGCGTTTCGGCCCGCGCCAGATTCGCGCCGAGTCCGCGCTGCTGCGGCCCTACAACATGGCCACCTGCGCCGCGCCCTTCGACACGCTGCAGGTGGCCGACCTGGGCGACGTGCCGATCAACACCTACTCGCTGCCCAAGTCGCTCGACATCGTCACGCGCTTCTACGAGAGCGTCCTCGCCGCCGGCTGCCGCCCGCTCACGCTGGGCGGCGACCACACCATCGCGCTGCCCATCCTGCGCGCGGTTGCCAAGCGGCACGGGCCGGTCGCGCTGGTCCATGTCGACGCGCACGCCGACATCAACGACGACATGTTCGGCGAGCCCGTGGCGCACGGCACGCCCTTCCGGCGCGCCGTCGAGGAGGGCCTGCTCGCCTGCGACAAGGTCTGGCAGATCGGCCTGCGCGGCACCGGCTATGCGGCCGACGACTTCGACTGGCCGCGCGCCCAGGGTTTCACCGTCGTGCAGGCGCACGAGGTCTGGTACCGCTCGCTCGCGCCGCTGATGGCCGAGGTGCGCGAGCGCATCGGCGCGCAGCACCCGGTCTACATCACCTTCGACATCGACGGCATCGACCCGTCCTTCGCCGGCGGCACCGGCACGCCCGAGATCGGCGGCCTGACCGTGCCGCAGGCGCTGGAGGTCGTGCGCGGCTGCCGCGGGCTCAACGTCGTCGGCGGCGACCTGGTCGAGGTGTCGCCGCCCTACGACCCCTCCGGCAACACCGCGCTGCTCGGCGCCAACCTGCTCTACGAGATGCTGTGCGTGCTGCCCGGCGTGCGCTTTCGCTGAAGACCCTGGCCCGCGCGCAAGCGCGCTGCGGCGCTAGAGTGAACCCATCCCCTCGTCACCGGATTCCTGCTTCGCCATGGACATGAAGACCTCCCCGCTGGCCGCGCTGGCCGACGCCGCGCTGCTCAAGACCGACGCGCTCGTGAACGGCCAATGGACGGGCGCCGCCGAGCGCTTCCCCGTCGTCGACCCGGCCACCGGCCAGAAGCTGGTCGACGTGGCCAATCTCGGCGCCGACGCAGCGCGCGCCGCCGTGGCCGCGGCCAACGCGGCCTGGCCGGCCTGGCGCGCCAAGACCGCGAAGGAGCGTGCCGCCATCCTCATGAAGTGGTTCGCGCTGCTGCACCAGCATGCCGACGACCTGGCGCGCATCATGACCGCCGAGCAGGGCAAGCCGCTGGCCGAGGCGCGCGGCGAGGTCGTCTACGGCGCGAGCTTCATCGAGTGGTTCGCCGAAGAGGCGCGCCGGGTCTACGGCGAGACGGTGCCGACGACCGACAACAACAAGCGCTTCCTCGTCGTCAAGCAGCCCATCGGCGTGTGCGCGGCCATCACGCCGTGGAACTTCCCGATCGCCATGATCACCCGCAAGGTCGCGCCGGCGCTGGCCGCGGGCTGCCCGGTGGTCATCAAGCCGGCGGAGCAGACGCCGCTGTCGGCGCTGGCCGTGGCCGAGCTCGCCCAGCGCGCCGGCATGCCGCCCGGCGTGCTCAACATCCTCACCGCCGACAGCGCCCGCTCGATCGAGATCGGCAAGGTCTTGTGCGAGAGCGACCTGGTGCGCCACCTGTCCTTCACCGGATCGACCGAGGTCGGCCGCATCCTCATGCGCCAGAGCGCGCCCACCATCAAGAAGCTCTCGCTCGAGCTGGGCGGCAATGCGCCCTTCATCGTCTTCGACGATGCCGACATCGACAGCGCCGTCGAGGGCGCCATGGTCAGCAAGTACCGCAACGCCGGCCAGACCTGCGTCTGCGCGAACCGCCTGTACGTGCAAGACAAGGTCTACGACGCCTTCGTCGAGAAGCTCGCGGCCAAGGCGAAGACCATCAAGGTCGGCAACGGCTTCGAATCGGGCGTCACGCAGGGCCCGCTGATCGACGACCAGGGGATGGCCAAGGTCGAGCAGCACGTCGCCGATGCGCTGGCCAAGGGCGCGAAGGTGCTCACCGGCGGCAACAAGTTCGGCGATCGCTTCTACGAGCCGACGGTGATCGCCGGCGCGACCAGCGAGATGCTGTGTGCGCGCGAGGAGACCTTCGGTCCGGTCGCGCCGGTGTTCCGCTTCCAGACCGAGGACGAAGCCGTGGCGATGGCCAACGACACCGAGTTCGGGCTGGCGAGCTATTTCTACAGCCGCGACATCGGGCGCATCTTCCGGGTGGCAGAGGCGCTGGAGTACGGGATGGTGGGGATCAACACCGGCTTGATCTCGACGACCGAGGTGCCGTTCGGTGGTGTGAAGCAGTCGGGGCTGGGCCGCGAGGGATCGCACCATGGAATCGAGGACTATGTGGAGGTGAAGTACCTCTGCCTGGGCGACATCTTGAAGTAGCCCGGGTGAAACCCGGGTTCCACCCGGGCTACGAGGTCACTCGTCCTGCGGATCGTTGGCCGCTTCGGTGGCCTGCTGGCGGCCTTCCGCCGGCGCGGACGCCGCCAACCCCGACGCCCGCCGCAACAGCGCCGCCGCGTCCTTGCCATCGGCCGGATAGTGCGCCACGCCGCACGCCACCGCGACGGCGGTCTGGCCGCCCGCGATCGCGAAGGGCGGCTTCAGCGCGGCGCACAGCTTGGCCGCCACGGCGCCCGCATCCTGCGGGTCCTGTACACGCGGCAACAGCACGGCGAAGGCGTCGGATCCGAGCGATGCGACGACGTCGCTCGCGCGCACGCCCACGCGCAATCGCACCGCGATCTTGCGCCGCAGGACGTTCGCCGATTCGGCGCCGAGCTGCGCCTCGGCTTGAGCGAGGCCCTCGACGCGCACGGCCACCAAGGCCATCGGCGCCGGCTCGCGCTCGCGCAGCGCGATGAGCTGGTTGACATGCTCGAGCAGCTGCCCCTGGTTGGGCAGGCCGGTCATCAGGTCGGTCGCGTTGGCCTTGCGCGCGAGGCGCTCCTGCGACTTGCGCTCGATGGCCAGGCGGATGGCGCGCGGCAGCGCGTCGATCGCGTCGATGGACAGGGGCAGCACGTCCTGCACGCCCTTGCGCACCAGCAGCGTCGCAAGCTCCGCACCCGGCTCGTCGGTGGTGAGCACCAGCAACGCCGGCTCCGACGCGGCCTGCGTCAGCGCGGGCCAGGACAGCAGCTTGCGCGCGTCGACGGTGCGCGCCGCAATGACGATCGCATCGAAGCGCTCGGCGGCAAGGCGCGCGGCCGCGTCGTCGAGATCGGCGCTGACCGAGAGCTCGAACGGCCCGAACGCCGACGCGGGTGCGATGGCAGGCAGCGCGGTGCCCGGCGCGGTGACCAGCAGGACGCGGGAAATCGTCGAGCTCATGTCGTGATGCCAAAGAAAAAGGCCGCATCAGCGGCCCGGGACGATGGAGCGGGTGAAGGGAATCGAACCCTCGTATGAAGCTTGGGAAGCTGCCGTTCTGCCATTGAACTACACCCGCTGAGGTGGGCGGATTCTACCGTGGCAAGGGCAGTTCCGATTGACAAGCACCGCCTGCCCGGCACCATGCAGCGCACGGGAGTGCCGCGGATCCGCCGAGGACCGCACGGTTCGCGCAAGGAGACACCATCCATGGGAATCATCTGGACCATCCTCGTCGGCTTCGTCGTCGGCCTGATCGCTCGGGCGGTGATGCCGGGCACCCAGTCGCTGGGGATCATCCTCACCACGCTGCTGGGCATCGGCGGGTCGCTCGCGGCCAGCTACATCGGCCAGGCGGTCGGCTGGTACCGGGCCGGCGAGGGCGCCGGGTTCATCGGCGCGGTGGTGGGCGCGCTGCTGCTGCTGGGCATCTACGGGCTGGTCACGCGCTCGCGCAGCGGCGGGGACTGAGCGCCGGCGCGCAGGGGGCGTCGAGTAGCATCGCGCCCGTCGCGGCAATCGCGCCGCATCACCCTCTTGCCATGTCCCTGCGCCAACGACTGTCCCAGCTTGCCCGCAGCTGGCGCGCCCCCCGGCGCAGCCTGCTGGCCGCGGCCGCACGCCTCGAGCGACTCGAAACGCTGGCGTCGGCCCAGCGCTTCGAGGATCTGCGCCGGCGCTGCGCGCCGCACAATCCGCTGCTCGCCTACGGCGCCAAGCATTACTCGCAGAACGACGAGGACGGCCTGATCGAAGAGATCACGCGCCGCACGCTCGGCGAGCGCGCCGGAAGCTTTCTCGAGCTGGGCGTGGGCGACGGACGCGAGAACAACACCCTCAACCTCGTCGCGCGTGGGTGGCGCGGCGTGTGGCTCGGCGGGGAGCCCCTGGCCTTCGCGAGCGAAGGCCCGAGGCTGCGCTTTCGCCAGTGCTGGATCGCGCTCGACAACGTCGCCACGCTGTGCCGCGAGACGCTGGACACGCATGGCATCGCCCAGCCCGACCTGGTCTCGCTGGACCTCGACGGCAACGACCACCACCTGTGCGCCCGCCTCGTCGCATCGGGCCTGAAGCCCGCCGTGTGGGTGGTGGAATACAACGCGCGCTTCTCGCCGCTGACGCGCTGGGTGATGCCCTACGACCCGCAGCACCGCTGGGACGGCAGCGACCACTTCGGCGCCTCGCTGGCGGCCTTCCATGAGCTGCTTGGCGCCGACGGCTACCGGCTGGTCGCCTGCAACATCACCGGCGCGAACGCGTTCTTCGTGCGCGCCGACCTCGCGCCGCGCTTTCCCGAGCTGCCCGAGGACTGGCGGCGGCTGTACATGGCGGCCGAGTACCTGCCCTACCCCTCGTTCGCCCACCCGGCCAGCCTGCGCACCATCGAAAGCCTGCTGAAATGACCGAGGGCGACTTTCCCCATCGACGCAGCATCCGCAGCTTCGTCGTCCGCGCCGGCCGCATGGGCACGGGGCAGGTGCGCGCACTGGCCGAGCTGGGTCCGCGCTTCGTGCTGCCTTACCAGCCCGCCCTGCTCGACGCACGTGCCGTGTTCGGCCGCGACGCGCCGCTGGTGGTCGAGATCGGCTTCGGGATGGGCGACGCCACCGCCGCCATCGCCGAGGCATTGCCCGGCATCGACTTCCTGGGCATCGAGGTGCACCCGCCGGGCGTGGGTGCGCTGCTCAGGCACATCGGTGAGCGTTCGATCGAGAACATCCGCATCGTCCAGCACGATGCGGTGGAGGTGCTGGAGCACATGATCGCCCCCGACTCGCTGGCCGGCGTGCACGTGTTCTTTCCCGATCCCTGGCACAAGAAGCGCCATCACAAGCGGCGGCTGATCCAGGCGGCGTTCGTGCAGCGCCTCGCGACACGCATCGCGCCGGGCGCCTACCTGCACTGTGCGACCGACTGGGAGCCGTATGCGCAGCAGATGCTGGAGGTGCTGTCGGCCGAGCCGATGCTGGAGAACACCGCCGAAGGGTATGCGCCGCGTCCGGCCTATCGGCCGCTGACCAAGTTCGAGAACCGTGGCCTCAAGCTGGGGCACGGGGTGTGGGACCTGGTGTTCGCTCGCAAGGCGTGAACCCGGGTTTGCACCCGGGCTACGAAGAACCCGGGGTCGCCAAGCTCAGTCCGCCCAGA
The DNA here is from genome assembly GCA_036377015.1 of Piscinibacter sp. GTDB lineage: Bacteria > Pseudomonadota > Gammaproteobacteria > Burkholderiales > Burkholderiaceae_C > Albitalea. The sequence goes on from DASUZE010000060.1 coordinate 19,113, forward strand.
CCACCGTCCCCGTCCACCACGTCGCCAGCACGATCACCCCGAACGCGATCCGGTACCACGCGAACGGCACGAAGGTGTGGGTCGAGATGTAGCGCAGCAGCCAGCGCACGCACAGGAAGGCCGACACGAAGGCCGCCACCATGCCCACCGCCCACATCCCCAGGTCGTCGGCCGACAGCAGCGCGCGCTCCTTGTACAGCGCGTAGAGCGACGCGATGCCCAGCGTCGGAATGGCCAGGTAGAACGTGAACTCGGTGGCGACCTGGCGCGACAGTCCGAACAGCATGCCGCCGATGATGGTCGCGCCCGAGCGGCTGGTGCCGGGGATCAGCGCGAAGCATTGCGCGATGCCCACCTTCAGCGCGTCGAGCGCGCTCATCTCGTCGACCGACTGCACGCGCACGGCGTGATCGCGCCGCTCGGCCCACAGGATGATGAACGCGCCCAGCACGAAGGTGATGGCCACTGTCGGCGCGTTGAACAGGTGGCTCTTGAGGAACTTGCCGAACAACAGGCCCAGCACGGCCAGCGGCAGGAAGGCGATGCCGACGTTGACCAGCAGCTGCCGCGCCTTCGGGTCGCGTCCCGCGCCGGCCAGCACCGACGCGATGCGCGCGCGGAACTCCCACACCACTGCCAGGATGGCCGCCGACTGGATGACGATCTCGAACAGCTTGCCGCGCTCGTCGTTGAAGTCGAGCAGCGAGCCCGCGAGGATGAGGTGCCCGGTCGACGAGATCGGCAGGAATTCGGTCAGGCCTTCGACGATGCCCATGAGGGCGGCCTTGACCAGCAGCATGATGTCCAAGAGCGGGCTCTCCGGCGTGAGGGACGCGGGATGATACCGGGACAACCCTAGGGTTCCGGCAAGTTCTCACGCCGCCCGCGCCACCCCTCTCAAGAACCCGCCGCCATCCGCCGAAGCCCGGAGCACCTGCGTCCGTGCGCTCTGCGCGCACGCTGCGCGCCGGCGGTTGCATTACCCCTTGTCTGTTTGATTGGAGGATCCGTTCATGGATCGACTCAGTGGCGGCGCCGCTTTCGCGGCCGTTCTTCTTTCCTTCACGCTCAGCGCCTGCGGCGGCGGCGGTGGTGGCACCGACGCACCGACCGGCGGTGGCGGGCAGCCCGCCTCGATCCAGGGGGTCAGCACGCCGTCCAGCGTGTCGGTCGTGACCGCCAAGAACGCCCAGTGACGAGACAGGAGCACGCCATGACCCTGCTTCGCCCCACCCACGTCGCGCTGGCCGCGGCCGCCCTGCTGTCCGGCGCCGCCTTCGCCGCGCCGGGCGCCGGATCGGCCTACCGCACCGATGCGCAGAACACGCACGTCGAGGACGCCACCTCGCGCGGCGTCAACCAGGTGAACATGATCACCTGCTTCATGTCGGCCATGCGCCCGGATGCGCTGGTGAACCAGCCGAACTACATCGCGCTGGTCGACGAGAACAAGTGCGATCCCGAGAAGCGTTCGAGCACCGCCAACTCCGGCTCGACCAGCGCCGGCGCGAACGCGCCGTCGTACATGAAGGCCGTCGTCAACTCCTCGCGCACGTCGAACACCGACCCGATGCGGGTCAAGACCTGGGTCGAGGAATCGCACGACGGCTTCGACGCCACCATCTTCGTCAACATCTCCGCCACCGAGGCGCCGTCGGCCGGCAATCCCTACGGCGTGTTCCGCATGGACTACTGCGGCCGTGGCGCGGTCGGTCCTTGCATGATGCGCGGCCTGCTCGAAGGCAGCGCCGGCGGCATCAGCTACTTCGAGAACGAGTCGGGAGGCGGCGGCGGTGGCGGCGGCACCAAGGCGCTGATGCTGACCACCAGCGGCTCCGACACCGGCGCGGGCATGCTGCAGATGAACGAGATGGGCCAGTCCATCGCCTACTCGTTCGCCTACAACGCCAGCTACTTCCGCCGCTCCGACGGCACCAACGACCAGTGCTTCACGCGCGATGCGTCCGATGCCGACACGGGCATGTCGGTGTGGCGCTACGGCCTGTACGACGCCGGCAGCGGCGACCGCGTCGACCTGAGCTCGGGCTTCCCGATCGAGTACACCGCCAACGGCCAGACCTACAACGGCCACATGGGCTACTGGGGCCTGTGGCTGCCGCCCGAGGCGTCCAGCCAGATCACGAGCGGCGCGACGGTGCAGCGCGTCGAGTACGTCCCGAATGCCGATCCGGTCAAGACCGACTACACGCTCGTCAAGGCCGACGGCCGGCTGATGAAGTACACCAAGAAGACGCGCACGCTGGCCGCCGCCGACAAGATCCGCTTCCAGACCTGGGTCTGGAACCTCACCGGCTTCTTCGACGGCGCGGTCGCGAACCGCCAGTACGAGATGTACTGGGACAACGCCAACGGCGTGTTCAAGGTCACCGGCGTGGTCGAGTGCGGCAACAACGGCTGCGAGACGCAGAGCTACGAGGCCGAGAAGACCGTGTCGGCGGCGTACTTCGCGTCGATGGGCGGCATGCGCGGCTGGTCGCAGGCGCTGGGCGGCGAGATGTTCATCCCGCTGGCCGGCGGCAGCGTCGACTCGAACGCGGTCAACGTGATCTACCGCGTCCAGGACCTGGTCTACCCGGCCGACATGCCGGCGCAGCTGTACTGCCTGCGCGAGTGCCCGACCGCGGCGACGATCGCGGCCTACTTCGCCGACGGCTCGAGCAGCCCGTCGCCCTTCGTGCCGTCGACGTTCAACAACTGGCAGCCGACGGACGCGAACGGCGTGGTGGCCTATACCACCGACGCGGCCAACGCGATGCTGCGCGACGGCGGCAACGCCGCGCTCACCTTCACCAACCGCGAAGCGCTGCAATCGCGCCCGCAGTACCAGTGGGGCGTGCGCACCGGCAAGCTGTTCACCGCGCTGGCCGGCGTGCAGTGCAACGGCGACGCCAGCCACTACTGCGACAACAAGGTCGACGAGCTCGAGACCTACTACCAGTGGGAGACCGGTCCCAACCAGTGGAACCAGTTCGCCGCGGTCAAGGACGCGCAGGGCGCGATCGTCGCCTTCGACGCGCCGCTGCAGGTCACCTACGGCGTGCCCACCGGCGCGCAGTACGGCGCCTATGCGGGCAAGTCCATCGTGCTGCAGTACGGCGGCTTCGGTGAGCTGTGGGGCATCCCGGGCACCTGCGTGTCGCGCCTGACGAACGAGAAGGTCAGCTGCGAGACGCCCGACTCGCGCTACGTGCCGGCCTTCGTCATCCCGTTCGACGAAGTGCTGGGCCGTGTGGCCAACGGCTCGTCGCAGATGCTGGCCAAGTGGCTGGACCGCGAGATCCGCTTCGCGAAGAAGGACCCGGCCGTGTGTGCCGCGGCCGGCGTGACGCTGCCCTCGGGCCTGAGCCTGCCGACCGCCGCCGGGCTGCAGGATCCGTCGGACTCGGCCTCGGCCGTGTACATCGGCGCCAAGCCGGTGGTGACGGAAGCGCCGCGCGTGATCCACGGCGACGTGAAGTTCTGACGCAGGACCAGCGAGGAAGGGGACGCCGCTCATGCGGCACTTCACACGGCGCACGACCGGGGTCTCACGGCCCCGGTCGTGCCGTCGCGTTCGCGGCATCGCGCTGGTGGTGGCTGCGATCCACGCGGCGCTGATCGCGTGGGCGTGGCAGCGGGCCGTGCCGCCCGTCACCCGGCCTGCGCCGCTGCGCGTGGCGATGCGCCTGGTGATGCCAAGTGCTGCGGCACCCGTGGCCGCACCTGCGCCACGGCCCGCGGTCGCGCGCAAGCCGGTTCGACGCCAACCGCTGCCGACGCGGCAGGTGCCCGCCGCCGAGCCGGTCACCGGCATCGCGTTTGCGCCGCCGACGATTGCCTTGCCGGGCAGCAGCGCGCCCGCGCGCTGGATGAATCCGCCGCCCGCGCCGATGCCTCCGCCACCTTCCGGGCAGATGGTCCACGCGCAAGCTGCGCACGAATCCATCCGGGCGCAACTGGCCGCCGCCTTGCAGCGCGAGCTCGGACAGTGGCAGCCGCTGTCGGCCGAGGGCCATTGCAGGCTGGACGTCGAGCGCGAAGCCAGCCTGGCCTGCGACAACGAGTCGTTGCTGGAGATGCTCGCGCCGAGAGAGGGCGTGCTGGCTGCGCTGCTGGCCAGCTATCGCAGCCTGGAGCCGCGCGCGCACGGCCTCACGATCGCCCTGGTGCAGGGCCGCTATCAGGCCAACTGGGACTAGGGCACGTTCGTAGCCCGGGTGCAACCCGGGGTCCCGGGTTGCGAACGCCCTGCTAGTGATCCAGCGGCGCCAGCGTCACCTCGACCCCGCGCGAGGTCACCGTCACCGACCCCGGCTTGTACCCCCGGCCTTCCGCGTTCTTCAGGTCGCTCGGCTTGAAGCGGTAGAGCACCGCGTCGTCCAGCATGTTCTCCCCGATCAGCGAGCCGAGGTTGCGGATGCCGGCACGCTTCTCGGGCGAGACGTTGTCCAGCTCCAGGCTGTTCACCCGCACCTGCGTGATGCGGATCGCCTTCTCCGCATCGTCGTAACGCAATCCGTATTCGATGGCGATGCGTCCGCCCAGCGTGGTGCGGCTGACCCGCTCGGTGGCCGACACGTCGAAGGTGCTGGCCAGGCGATTCGATCCCGCGAGCAGGCGCACGGTGGGATGCAGCACGCGCACGTCCAGCACCTCCATCAAGCGACGCTGGAAGGGACTGTGCTGCTCCAGCATGCGCGCGATGTCGGCCTCGCTGAAGGTCATGGTGCGGGGGCTGAGGGTGCTGCACGCGCCGAGAGCGACGGCGACGGCGAGCAGGAAGAGCGCTCGAAGGGCGCGGAGTGTTTTCATTGGATCCTCGGACTTCAATCGGCGACAGCGCCGCCCGGCAACAGGATAGACGAGCGTGCAAAGTCCTGGTCGCGCTTGACCCTGACGGGTCCGGCGGCTACATTACTGACCAATCAGTCAGTATCTCCGATGACCGCCAAGACCGCCTCTCCACCGCGCCAGCGCCGCAAGGAAGCACGCCCGCAGGAACTGCTGGGCGCCGCGCTCGAGCTCTTCGTCGAGAAGGGCTTCGCCGCCACCCGCTCCGAGGAGGTCGCCGCACGCGCCGGTGTCGCCAAGGGCACGCTCTACCTGTACTACCCCAGCAAGGAAGACCTGCTGCGCGCCGTCGTGCGCGAGAACCTGAGCGCGCTCATCGCCGAGGGCGCCACCATCGCGGGCAGCTTCGAAGGCACCACGCAGGACCTGCTCGCCCTGCTCATGACGACCTGGTGGGAGCGCGTGGGCAACACCCAGGCGTCGGGCATCTTCAAGATCATCATCACCGAGATGGGCAACTTCCCGGACTTCGCCCGCTTCTACATGGAAGAGGTGATCGAGCCGGGGCACGATCTGTTCAGCCGCGTGCTCGAGCGCGGCATCGCCAGCGGCGAGCTGCGCCCGGTCAACGTGCTCGACGCCGTGCACGTGCTGATCTTCCCGATGCTCATGATGTGCCTGCACAAGCACTCGCTGGGCGCCTGCACCGACATGTCGCACATGATGGACCCGACCAGCTTCATCCAGACCCATGTCGACGTGGTGGTGCGCGGCCTGCTGGTGCGCGCCGACGAGCCCGCCGCCACCGCGCCGGCGCGCAAGCGTCGCTGAGCGCCCGCCGCGGGCCGCGAAATAGAATCCGGGGCTTTGCAATTCCCCCTCGAGGATCGCCATGAACACCGAACAAGCGCGCTTCAACATGATCGAGCAGCAGATCCGTCCGTGGGACGTGCTCGACCAGAGCGTGCTGTCGCTGCTGGCCGTCGTGAAGCGCGAGGACTTCGTCCCGCCCGCCTATCGTGCGCTGGCCTTCGTCGACACCGAGGTGCCGCTGCCCGGCGGCCAGTGCATGCTCGCGCCCAAGGTCGAGGCGCGCCTGCTGCAGGAGCTCACGGTGCACAAGCATGAGCGCGTGCTCGAGGTCGGCACCGGCTCGGGCTACATGGCCGCGCTGCTGGGCCGCAAGGCGCGCCAGGTGATCTCGATGGAGACCCGCCCCGAGCTGGTCGAGATGGCCAACGCCAACCTGCGCCGCGACGGCACGATGAATGTCAACGTGCGCCAGGCCGACGGCTCGCGCGGCCTGCCCGAAGAGGGCCCGTTCGACGTGATCCTGCTGTCGGGCTCGGTGGCCGAGGTGCCGCCGCAGCTGCTCGCGCAGCTCAAGGTCGGCGGTCGGCTGGCGGCCGTCGTGGGCCAGCTGCCCATCATGCGGGCCACGCTGTTCACCCGCAGCAGCGAGCACGACTTCGCCAGCGTCGAGCTGTTCGACACCGTCGCGTCGCGGCTGTCGGGATTCGACGAGCCGCCGCGGTTCAAGTTCTGATGAAGCAGCTCGCCGTCCGCGACCTCGCGGCCCATTGCGCCGCCTCGCCTTCGCTGCTGCTGGACGTGCGCGAGCCCTGGGAGGTCGAGCGGGCGGCCCTGCGACTGCCGGGCGCGCAGCTCAAGCACATCCCGATCGCCCACATCCCCGAGCGCATCGGCGAGCTCGATCCTTCGCAGCCCGTCGTCTGTATTTGTCATCACGGGGCGCGAAGTCTGCAAGTCGTCGCATTCCTCGAGCGCAACGGCTTCGAGTCCGTCTATAACCTCGCCGGCGGCATCGACGCCTGGTCCACCGACGTCGATCCGGCGGTGCCGCGCTACTGACACCAAGAACCGAAGGAAGGAACCACCATGCCCCAGCGCCGCTCCCCCCTCACCTGCAACGCCCGCCGTCCGGCACGGCTGGCGCCGCTGGCGCTGGGCATCGCGCTCACGCTGGGCCTGGGGGCGCCGGCGCGCGCCGAAAGCCTGCTCGAGCTGTACCAGGCCGCGCGCGGCTACGACGCGACCTACCTGTCGGCCAAGGCGCAGGCCGACTCGCGCACCTATGCCGTCAAGCAGATCGAGGCACTCGCCCTTCCCAGCGCCAACCTGAGCGCCTCGACCGGGCGCGCGTACACCGACTTCCCGGGCACCGTGCCGTCGCGCACCACCGGCAGCAGCGGCGCCACCGTGCAGGCCAAGCAGCCGCTGTTCAACCGGCCCAACAGCCTCACCATCGACCAGGCGCACAAGCAGCTCGAGATCGCCCGCTACGACCTCGACGCGGCCGAGCAGGACCTGATCGTGCGCGTGGCCACGGCCTACTTCGACGTGCTGGCCGCGCAGGACACGCTGAGCACCGCCGGCGCCAACAAGACCGCCATCAGCGAGCAGCTCGCCTCGGCCAAGCG
>DASUZE010000061.1:0-38820 GCA_036377015.1 Piscinibacter sp.
ATGTGGCAGGCTTGGCGCGCGGGGCGCAAGCCCAAGCCATCTTCACCGGTGGTCGCCGTGCAGGAGCAGCACACATGAGCCTTTTCGAAGCAAAGGGCCTGGCCAAGCGTTTCGGCGACCAGGTGGTGCTGCAGGACGTGAGCCTGGCCTTCGAGGAAGGCCGGCTGTCGGGGATCATGGGTCCGAACGGCGCGGGCAAGACCACCTGCTTCAACGTGCTCACCGGCCGCTTCGCACCCGACCGCGGCAGCGTGAGCTTCGCGGGACACGACATCACCGGCCTGCCGCCGCGGCGCATCGCGCGGCTGGGGGTGTCGCGCTCGTTCCAGATCATGAACCTGTTCAACGACTACAGCGCGCTCGACAACGTGCTGGTCGCGCTGCCGCGGGTGCGCCGCCAGGGCTTCAGCTGGTGGCGCGACCTGGGCGCCGACAGCGGGGCGCAAGATCAGGCCGCCGCTGTGCTCGCGCGGGTCGGCCTGGCCGGCAAGGAGCGGGTGCTGGCCAAGGGCCTGTCGTACGGCGAGCGGCGGGCACTGGAGATCGCGGTGGCGCTGGCCGCCGAGCCGCGGCTGCTGTTCCTCGACGAGCCCACCGCCGGCCTGGGCGCCGAAGGCACGGATCGCCTGGCCGACCTGGTCGCCGAGCTCAAGCGCCAGCTCACCATCGTGATCATCGAGCACGACATGCGCTTCCTGTTCCGCCTGGCCGACGCGGTGTCGGTGATCCACTGGGGCCAGGTCATCGCCTCGGGCACGCCGCGCGAGCTGCGCGACAACCCCTGGGTGCAGCGCTCGAACATCGGAGCCCTCGCGAATGCTTGACCTCGCCGAACGCCCGAGCGCCGCGCGAACGCCGCTCGCGCCCATGCTCGATGTCGACGCCATCCACACCTACTACGGCGACACGCAGGTGCTGTTCGGCGTGTCGCTGCGCATCGCCCCCGGCGAAGTCGTGGCCCTGCTGGGACCCAACGGCGCGGGCAAGACCACGACCTTGCGCTCCATCCTCGGGCTCACGCCGGCGCGCCACGGGCACATCCGCTTCGACGGCCGCGAGGTGACGCGCCTGCCCACCCACGAGATCGCCCGCATGGGCCTGGGCTGGGTGCCCGACGACCGGCGCATCTTTCCGACCCTGACGGTGGCGCGCAACCTCGCCATCGCGCGCAAGACCACGCGCTTTCGTCCCTGGTCGCTGGCCGAGTGCTTCCAGACGTTCAGTGCGCTGGAGTACCTGATGCAGCGCGAGTGCGAGAACCTCTCCGGCGGCGAGATGCAGATGGTCGCGATCTCGCGCGCCCTGCTGGGCTCACCGGGCCTGGTGCTGTTCGACGAGCCCAGCCAGGGCCTGGCGCCCAAGGTCGTGCAGGACGTGATGAAGACCATCACGCGGCTGAAGCAGGAGGGCGTCGCGGTGCTGGTGGTGGAGCAGAACGTGCGCAGCGCACTGGCGGTGGCCGATCGTGTCTATGTGATGGACCACGGCGTCATCGTGCACGAGGGTCCGACGCGCACGCTGCTCGACGACGCCGCGCTGCGCACGCGGCTGCTGGGGGTGTGATGGCGACGCCGCTGCTGCGCGTGGAGAACCTCGCCAAGCGCTACACCCGCGGGCTGGTGCGGCCCGAGGTCACCTTCTCGCTGGAGGCCGACTTCCGCGTCGAGGGCCCCGGCGTGATCGGCGTGATGGGCCCCAACGGCTCGGGCAAGACCACGCTGTTCGAGCTCATCACCGGCGGCAATACGCCGACCGCGGGCCGCGTGCTGGTGAACGGCCAGGACATCCACGCCGTGCGCTATCACGAGCGGGATCGCCTCGCCATTCACTATCACCAGTCCTACCAGGTGCGCTCGTTCAAGCGCACCCGGCCGGCGTTCATGATGGAGCACGCATCCACGCCGCTGCCGCTGGTGCACCTGTTCGACGAGCCGCAGTTCAACACGCAGGACGGCTACATCGGCTTCATGCTCGACTTCTTCCGGCGGCTGCGGCGCGAGAGCCGGCTGGTGTTCCTGTGCCTGCATCCGAACGAGCCCTTCCACGTCGACATCCTGCGCGAGAGCTGCGAGCGGTTCATCTTCGTGCACAAGGGGCGGCTCACACACGCGGGGTCGTTCGACGAGCTGCTGGGGGATGAGCGGGTGCGGGGCTATCTGGGGCACCTGGCGTAACCCCACGGGCAACATCCATGGTCGCGTCCCGGGTTGCACCCGGGCTACGATGGTTGGATGCGCTCCCTGCTCGCGCACCGGCTGGTCAACGACGCCTTCGGTGACCCGGGCCTGCTCGTGTCCTTCCGCGACGAGCACCGCGCGCTGCTGATCGACATCGGCGACATCTCGGCGCTGAAGCCGCGCGAGCTGCTGCGGCTGTCGCATGTGGTGGTCACCCATGCGCACATGGACCACTTCAGCGGCTTCGACTCGCTGCTGCGCGTGGTGCTCGGGCGCAAGGACCGCCTGGTGTTCTTCGGCGGGCCCGACTTCGTGGCGCAGGTCGAGCACAAGCTGCGCGCCTACGCCTGGAACGTGGTCCACCGCTACGAGGTCGAGCTGGTGATCGAGGCTTGCGAGGCCCACGTGGACGGCAGCGGCCGGCGGGCCCGCTTCTCCAGCCGCCACGCCTTCGAGCGCGAGGACCTCGGCGCCTTCACGCCGTCGGGCGACGTGCTGCACGACGAGGCGACCTTCCGCCTTCGCGCGCGCTTCGTCGACCACGACATCCCCTGCCTGGCCTGCGCGATCGAGGAGAAGGCGCGGCTGCACGTGTCGGCGGACCGCCTGGCGCAGCTGCACGTCACCACCGGCCCCTGGCTGCGCGAGCTCAAGCACGCGGTGCTGACCGGTGCGCCGGAAGACACGCCGATCCGCCTCGAGTGGCGCGACCGGGACGGCGCGCATGCGATGACCCGCCGCGTGGGCGAGCTGCGGCCGCTGATCCTCGACGCCGTGCCCGCGCAGCGCATCGGCTACGTCACCGACCTGCGGTTCACCGAGGCCAACGTCGAGGTGCTGGCGCCGCTGCTGGGCGGCGTGGACGTGCTGTACATCGAGAGCGTGTTCCTCGACGAGGACAGCGCGCACGCGAGCCGCAAGAACCACCTCACGGCGCGCCAGGCCGGCGAGATCGCGCGCCGCGTGGGGGCGCGGCGCATCGTGCCCTTCCACCACTCGCCGCGCTATGAAGGGCGGGCGGCCGAGCTGGAGGCCGAGGCGATCGCGGCGTGGCGGGATTTGTAGCGACCGCCCCGGGTTGCACCCGGGCTACGACGCATCCGTAGCCCGGGTGCAACCCGGGACCGCCATCACAGCTTCGCCATCTCCACCATCACGCGCGCCATCAAAACGGGGTTGCGATACACGCTGCGCGGCTTGAGCAGGTGCTGCACCTCGACCATCAGCTTGTGCACCTCCGGCCGCTTGGCGGCCAGGTGCAGCAAGGCGCTGCCGAAACGCAGGTTGCGCTCCAGGTCGGGCGGGCGCGGGCCGGTGGTCTCGGGAAAGATGAAGTCGGGGATGGCCGCCATGGCCCACGGCGTTTCGAGCAGTGCCTGCACGCCCTCGATGAAGTCGGCGCCGACCCGCTGCAGCGGGTCGGGCGCATGGACCGCTTCAGCCAGCAGCCGGCGCAGCAGCGCGCCTTCTTGCGCCGCCACGCTCATGCCCTGCCCGTACACCGGGTTGAAGCGGCAGATGACGTCGCCCAAAGGCAGGAGGCCGCGCGGCAACGCGGGCAGCTGCTCGAAGTGGCGGCGCATGCTGCTGGGAAAGGCGAAGCGCGCGATGTCGCCGACGCGCCGCGCGCCATCGATCGCATCGTGGATGGTCCGGGTGCGCAAGCCGCGCGCGTACTCGAGGAAGCCGGCTTCGTCGCCCGGCGGCTTGTCGCCGCCGCGGCCGCCCAGGCTCACCATCCAGCAGCGGCCTTCCAGCGGCAGCATGAGCGCGCCGCGGCTGCTTTGCGGCGCCTTCGGAAATGTCATGACGCCCTTCCAGTCGGCATCGGGGCCGGCGGGCATCTCGAACACGGCGCTGGCGTAGCCGATGTCCACGCCGATGTGGGTCTCGGGCGGCGCCGGCCGGCCCATGGCCTCGAACCAACCGAGGGTGGGCGTGCCGCGTCCCGAGGCGTCGACCACCAGGTCGGCCGACAGCCGGCGCGTCGCCGCACCGCCCTCTTCGCAGCGCACGCCGGTGACCGACGCGCCATCGGCCCCGGCCACCAGGTCGAGCACGCGGCACGACGGCCGCAGGCTCACGTTGGGCAGCCGCTGAACGCGTTGGCGCAGCGTGAACTCGATGATGGGGCGCGACATCGAGTAGGTCAGCACGCCCAGGTCGCGCACCGGGAACGGATCGAAGCCGGGGCGCTCGACCCGCACGTCGAGCGCGCCGCGCAGGGGCACGGCGCCGGCCTGCCGCAGGTCGTCCTCGATCCCGGGGAAGAGCTCGCGCAGCGCCTGCAAGCCGCCGGCCAGCAGCGCGTGCACGTGGCGGCCCTGCGGCGTGCCGGCGCGCGGACCGGCCGTGGGCGCGAGATCGTCGCGCTCGAGCACCGAGACCTGCTCGAAATGATCGGCCAGCGCGCACGCGGCGCTCAGCCCACCGATGCCGGCGCCGATGACAACGGCGTGGCGGCCTAGCTGGGATTGGGTCATGTTGTTCTCCCTGTGCCGGCATTCTGAGCGCCTGACGGGCAGGCCATACCCCACAGGCTGGGGAGACGATGATGGAAAGGGGACTAACCTGTTGGAGTGATGTGGTGAATGATGTATGCGTCGTGCGCTACGACAACGAGCGTGGCAAGGGCGACCACCGGCACGTCGTGGCCGATGAGTTCGCCTATTCCTTTTCCACGCCCGATCAATTGATGTCGGACTTCCGTGCCGACATTGCGAGGTGGAACCATGAACACGGTCGTTCTTGAGGTGCGCTCACTGGACCTGACACTCGCCGACGCCGCGCGAGCCATGAAGTCCGGCCGCTCGGATCACGAGGCCCACATCGCCTTCGCCACGCCGGAGTTGTTGTGGGACGTGCTGATCGCGAAGCGCTGGGAGATTCTCAAGGCCCTTCGCGGCGCCGGACCTCTCGCGATTCGCGAGACAGCTCGCCGCGTCGGACGCGATGTCAAGGCCGTTCACGGCGATGTCACGGCCTTGTTGAGCGCCGGCGTCCTCATTCGCTCGATGGACGGGCGGATCGAGTTTCCGTTCGATGCGGTCAAGGTCGAGTTCATGCTCGAGGCCGCATAGCCGCTCCCGTCAGCGCAACATCCACTCGTGCGCCGGATCGTTCTTGAAGATCCAGGTGCGCCCCGGCCCCGCCATCACGTTCAGGTAGTACAGGTCGTAGCCGTGCGGCGCCACGCAGGGGTGGTAGCCGCGCGGCACCATCACCACGTCGTGGTTCTCCACCGCCATCGATTCGTCCAGGCTGCGGTCGTCGGTGTAGACGCGCTGGAAGGCGAAGCCCTGCGGCGGGTTGAGGCGGTGGTAGTAGGTCTCCTCGAGCTGCGTCTCTTCCGGCGCGGCGTCGCGGTCGTGCTTGTGCGGCGGGTAGCTCGACGAATGGCCGGCCGGGGTCACCACCTCCACCACCAGCAGGTGCTCCGCCGGCTGGGTCTGCGGCAGGATGTCGCGCACATAGCGGGTGTTGCTGCCCTCGCCGCGCACGCTGCGCGGCATCGTCGCCGGGTCGATGACGCGCGGCAGGCGGCTGCTGCCGCCGGGGGCCGTGCACAGCGCGACCTCGGCGTCGCGCAGGGCGTTCACCGTCACGTGGTGGCCCGGCGGCACGTACACCGCCGCCGGCGCGATGTTGTCGAAGACGCTGTCGCGCCGGCCGAGATCGGGGTAGCGGTGGACCGAGCCGTTGGCGACGATGGTCATGTCCACCGTGCCCGTCAGCACCACCAGGCACAGCTCGCGCTCGCCCGTGGGCATGCTCGCGGACTCGCCCTGCTTCAGCCGCCAGGCATGAAACCCCACGTGCTTCCAGCCGGCGCTGTGCGGGGTGACGTCGACGATGTCGCGGCCTTCATGTCGCGCCTTGACGAGCAGGCTCATTCGTTGCCCTCCAATCGCGTCACGATGCGCCGCAGCGTCTCGTACCCCTTCTTCGCATACCGATAGCTCGGCGCGACCGCCGGGTCCTGCTCCGCCTCCACCACCAGCCAGCCCTCGTAGCCGCCGGCGTGCAAGGTGCCAAGCACCGCGTCGAAGTCGATCACGCCGTCGCCGGGCACGGTGAAGGTGCCGTTGATCACGCCGCTGAGGAACGACCAGCCGTCGTTGCGCGCCTGCGCAATGACCTGCGGCCGCACGTCCTTGCAGTGCACGTGGACGACGCGCTTCAGGTGCCGCGTCAGCAGCACGACCGGATCCGTCGCGCCGCCGTAGACCGCATGCCCGGTGTCGAACAGCAGGCCCACGCTGTCGCCGGTCACGGCCATCAGGCGGTCGATGTCGTCGGGCGATTCCACGCAGGCGCCCATGTGGTGGTGGTAGCCCAGCGTGAGGCCGTAGCGCGACTGCAGGTGCGCGCCGAAGGTGGTGAGGCGGTCGCCGTAGGCCTTCCACTGCGCGTCGGTGGTGAAGCGCGGGCGCTGGCTCAGCGGGGTGTCGATGCGTCCCTGGATGGAGCCCGCGACCTCGCCGTACACCACCACCTTGCAGCCGTTGTGCTGCAGCTTGCGCATGTGCGCCTCGCAGCCGGCGATCTCGTCGTCCAGCGTGCCTTCGGCCAGCCGCCCCGAGTACCAGCCCGACACGCAGGCCACGCCGTATTCGGCCAGCTTGGCCGCCAGCGCCGCCGGATCCGCGGGGAACTTGTTGCCCAGCTCGAAGCCCTGGTAGCCGATCTCGGCGCCTTCGGCCAGCGCGGTTTCGAGCGGCGTCTCGCCGCCCAGGGCGGGCAGGTCGTCGTTGCTCCACGAGATCGGGTTGATGCCGATGCGAACGTTCCAGCGTTTCACGGTTCCTTGTCCTCAGCGACGTTGTCGCGTCTTGTTGTCGAGGTGGCGCGCATGCGCCTCGCGCACGTCGGCGCGCTCCGAGACCTCGGGGATGGCCACTTCCCACCAGCAGCCGCCGTCATCGGTGGTCCGCTCGGGCGAGGTGTCGATGACGACGACCTGGGTCTGCGTGGCCGCCCGCGCCTGGCGCAGGGCTTCGCGCAGCGACGCGATGCCGTCGACGTGCACCGCCTGCGCGCCCAGGCTGGCCGCGTGGGCCGCGAAGTCGATGGTGGAGCGGCTGCCGTGCTCCGGCACGCAGTCGTCGAGCAGGTTGTTGAAGCCGGCGCTGCCGCTGGCGCGCTGCAGCCGCTGGATGCAGCCGTAGCCGCGGTTGTCGAGCACGACCACGATGAGCTTGCGGCCCAGCATCACCGAGGTGGCGATTTCCGAGTTCATCATCAGGTAGGAGCCGTCGCCCACCATCACGACGACCTCGCGCTCGGGCCGCGCCAGCTTCACGCCCAGGCCACCCGCGATCTCGTAGCCCATGCAGGAATAGCCGTATTCGACGTGGTAGGCGCCGGGCGCACCGGCACGCCACAGCTTGTGCAGCTCGGCGGGCAGGGTGCCGGCGGCGCAGACCACGATGTCGCGCTGCGGCGAGTCGGCGGCGGAATCGCGCACCGCGCCGATGACCTCGGCGTCGTAGGGCAGCGCATCGCCGGGGTCGGCGCTCGTGAGCTCGCTCACCCGCGTGCGCCACCGTTCGGCGAGCTGGTGGGCGCGCACGGTCCAGCCCGGATCGGCCTGCCAGTGCTCCAGCGCGTCGTGCAGCTGCGCCAAGCCGGCGCGCGCGTCGGCCACCAGCGCCTGGCCGTGCCACTTGGCGGCGTCGGCGGGCTGCACGTTCAGGCCCAGCAGCCGGGCCTGGCCGAACAGGGCGTGCGAGCCGGTCGTGAAGTCCTGCAGGCGGGTGCCGACGGCGATCACCACGTCGGCCTCGCGCGCCAGCGCGTTGGCGCCGGGCGAGCCGGTCACGCCGATGGCGCCGAGGTTGAGCGCGTGGTCCCAGGGCAGGCTGCCCTTGCCGGCCTGCGTCTCGGCCACCGGCACGCCGTGCGCCTGCGCGAAGGCACGCAGCGCTTCGCCGGCCTGGCTGTACAGCACGCCGCCGCCGGCGACGACCAGCGGGCGGCGCGCGCCGCGCAGCAGGGCGGCGGCGTGGTGCAGCTCCTGCGGGTCGGGCGGCGGACGCCGCAGGCGGATCAGCGGCGGGGCGAGGAAGTCCTCGGGGCAGTCGAAGGCCTCGGTCTGCACGTCCTGCGGCAGCGCGAGGCACACCGGGCCGCACAGCGCGGGATCGGTCATCACCTGGATGGCGCGCGGCAGCGCCGCGAGGATCTGCTCGGGGCGCGTGATGCGGTCGAAGTAGCGGCACACGGGTCGCAGCGCGTCGTTGGCCGACCAGTCGCCGTGGTGGAAGTCCTCCAGCTGCTGCAGCACCGGGTCGGGCGCGCGCGAGGCGAACACGTCGCCGGGCAGCAGCAGCACCGGCAGGCGGTTGACGTGCGCGAGCGCCGCCGCGGTGACGAGGTTGGTGGCGCCCGGGCCGATCGACGTGGTGACGGCCATGGCGCGCTGGCGGAACAGGGCCTTCGAATAGGCGATCGCCGCATGCGCCATCGCCTGCTCGTTGTGGGCGCGCAGCGTGGGCAGCCGCTCGCGCTCGGCCCACAGCGCCTCGCCCAGGCCCGCGACGTTGCCGTGGCCGAAGATGGAGAACACGCCGCCGAGGTAGGGCGCGACGCTGCCGTCAGCCAGCTCGACGCGCAGCGCGGCCAGGTGGCGCACCAGCGCCTGGGCCATGGTGAGTCGCACGGTGTTCATCGCAAGCCCTTCCGGGTGCCGCGCCAGGCCTCGACCAGGGCGCTGAACTGCCCGGCCACCTCGCGCACCAGCGTGTCGTCGTCGATGCGGCCGCGCAGCCAGCGCTGCGACGCCTCGCTCCACAGGCTGCGGCCGACCATGAAGCCCTTGACGATGGGGTCGCTGGCCGCTTCGAACCCGGCCTGCAGCTCGGCCAGCGGCTTGTTCAAGCCGAGGATCACCGCACCGCGGCATTGCGGATCGCGTTCGGCGATCAGCGCCGCCAGGGCCTTCCAGCCCGCCGTCGACATCGGCGCGAGCTTCCACCACTCGGGCCTGAAGCCCAGGTTGTACAGCCGCTTCACCGAGCGCAGCACCGCCTCGTCGGCGCTGCCGTCGGCGCCCTCGATGGCGATCATCGAATGCGGCGGGATCACTTCCAGCAGCAGCTCGTGGCCGCTCGCGCGCGTCGCTTCCCAGAGCTGGCGCAGCGTCTGCTCCTGCTGCAGGCGCAGCTCGACCGGATCGTCCGGGTGGTAGTGCATCAGGCACTTCACCACCTGCTCGGCGGGCCAGCCGACGAGCGCCGAGCCGATCGACGAGGTGCCGTCGAAGCGCAGCGGGCGCGAGCCGGGCAGCTCCACCGGCCGGCCCACCCACCAGCCGCGCCCGGTGGCGGCGGCCAGGGCGTCGGCGCCGTAGCGGCCGTCGATGAGCACGCCGATGCGGCCGTGCAAGGCGTGGCGTCGCTCGACCTCCTCGACCGCGCGCACCAGCAGCCGCTTGAGCGGCGGCAGGTGCGCCTCGCTGGCCCCGGCCTCGCGCGCCAGCTCGAAGAACTGACTGCGGTGGTCGAAGGCCATCACGCACAGCTCGGGCCAGGCGGGCCGCGCCGCGGTCGTGCGGTGCAGGTGGGCCAGCTGCGCGTCGGCGTCGACGCGCGGGGTGCGCTCGCCGCTGAACCAGTGGCGCAGCTCCGCGGGCGTGGGCATGGCCGGCGAGCAGGCGTGGCGCGACACGACGATGGCGCCGCAGGCGTTGGCCAGGCGCGCCGCCTCCTCGAAGCTGCCGCCTTGCAGCAGGCCGGTCATCAGGCCGGAGGCGAAGGCGTCGCCCGCGCCCAGCACGTTGAGCACCTCGACGCGCTCGCCCTGCACCGTGGGCGCGTCCTCGATGCGCTCGGGCACCGCGCCGGGGACGAAGCAGCAGCCGGCCGCACCCAGCTTGACGACGAAGGCCGCCGGCGTGACCTTGCGCACCGCGCGCAGCGAAGCGAGCAGGTCGCCCGCGACGCCGCCGGCGATGAGGAATTCCTCCTCGGTGCCGATGAGCAGGTCGAAGGCTGGCAGCACGGCTTGAAGCTGCGCGGTGACGGTGGCATCCGCAACGAAGCGATTGGCGCCTTCGCCGCGCTTGGTCAGGCCCCACAGCACGGGGCGGTAGTCGATGTCGAGCACACGCAGCGCGCCGTGCTTCTTCGCATAGGCCAGCGCGGTGATCGACGCTTCGCGCACGCCGGGCTGGCTCAGGTGCGTGCCGGTGATGAGCAGCGCGCGGCACTGCGCGATGAAGTCTTCGGAGATGCCGGCCGCATCGAGCGCCATGTCGGCGCAGTTCTCGCGGTAGAACAGCAGCGGGAAGGTGTCGCGGTCCTTCAGGCCCAGCAGGACCAGCGCGGTCAGGCGCTGCGGATCGACCTGCACTTGCGAGATGTCGACGCCCTCGCGCTGCAGCGTCTCGGTGAGAAAGCGCCCCATCTGCTCGTCGCCGACGCGCGAGATCATCGCCGCGCGCAGGCCCAGCCGCGCCGCGCCGAAGCAGATGTTGGCGGAGGAGCCGCCGAAGTACTTCGCGAAGCTGGCCACGTCTTCGAGGCGGGCGCCGACCTGCTGCGCATAGAGGTCGACCGCCAGGCGGCCCAGGCAGGCGAGGTCGATCTTTCGGCCGTCGGGGATGGGAAGCACCCCGCTCATATCGTCACGCCCTCCAGCTCGCCCATCAGCTTCTGCATCTCGGCCCCGCCGGCCATCATGTCCAGCACCTCGTCCTTGCCGATGTCCTTCTTCGCGAAGGTGCCCAGCGACTTGCCGCGGTTGAGCAGGGTGAAGCTGTCGCCCACGGGATAGGCGTGGTTGACGTTGTGGGTGATGAAGATCACCGAGATGCCGCGCTCGCGCGCCTTGTTGATGAGCTTGAGCACGTTGACGCTCTGCTTCACGCCCAGCGCCGCGGTGGGCTCGTCGAGGATGAGCACCTTGGCGCCGAAATGGATGGCGCGCGCGATGGCCAGGCACTGCTTCTCGCCGCCCGACATGGTGCCCACCATCTGGTCGGCGTCGCGCACCCGGATGCCCATCTCGGCCAGGCGCGCGCAGGCCGCCTCGCCGGCCGCCCAGTGGTCCATCACCGGCAGCACGCCGAAGACCTTGCGGGTGGGCTCGCGACCCATGTAGAAGTTGCGCGCCACGCTCATCAGCGGCACCAGGGCCAGGTCCTGGTAGACGGTGGCGATGCCGCGGTCCAGCGCCTCGCGCGGCGACTTGAAGCGCACCGGCTCGCCCTCGACCAGGTACTCGCCCTTGTCGGGGCGGTGCACGCCGGCCAGGGTCTTGATCAGGGTGGACTTGCCCGCGCCGTTGTCGCCCAGCAGGCAGTGCACCTCGCCGCGCGCGAGGCGCATGGTCACGCCGTTGAGCGAGATGACGGGGCCGAAGAACTTGCTGACGTTCTCGAGCTGGAGGATGAAGTCGGTCATGTCAATGCGTCCGTTTGCGCGTCCCGGGTTGCACCCGGGCTACGACGTTGTGGCATTCGGAGGTTCCCCGTAGCCCGGGTGCAACCCGGGAATCGTCGATCACTCATCTGCGCCCAAGCGCCACCTTGCGCCGGATGAAGTTGTTGAACAGCACCGCCACCAGCAGCATGCCGCCCAGGAACACGCGATACCAGTTGTTGTCGATGCTGGTGTAGCCGATGCCGATCTGCACCACGCCGAAGATCAGCGCCCCCAGCGACGCGCCGATCACCGAGCCGTAGCCGCCGGTGAGCAGGCAGCCGCCGATCACCGCGGCGATGATGGCCTCGAACTCCTTCTGCAGCCCGCGATCGGCCGCGGCGGAGCCGGCGTCGGCGACCTGCAGCACCGCGAACAGCGTCGAGCAGGCGGCCATCAGCACGAAGAGCAGGATCTTCACCCGCGCCACCGGGATGCCGCAGTTCTTGGCCGCGTTCGGGTCGCCCCCGACCGCCAGGATCCAGTTGCCGAAGCGCGTGCGCGACAGCATGAAGGCCCCGCCCAGCGCGAGCGCCAGCCACCACACCACGACCTTGGGCACGCCGACGGCGAGCGCCTTGCCGGCGTCGGTGGCGCCGATGACGCCGGCCTTGGCCAGCGTGTCGAACAGGCCCGTGAGCACATGGCCGCTGAACAGCGCCTCGAACAGCGGGTCGCGTGTCACCAGCTCGCGCAGCACCGCATCGCCGTTGGTGCTGATGATGGTCTTGCCGGTCAGCAGCACCGACACCGCGAGCGACAGCCCGCGCAGCACGAAGAAGAAGGCCAGCGTGACGATGAACGAGGGCAGCCCCGTCTTCACCACCACGTAGCCGTTGAAGGCGCCCAGGGCCATGCACAGGCCGAAGGTGAACAGCGCCGCCAGCCACAGCGGCCAGCCCCAGTACAGCGGCGGGATCGCGACCATCATCCCGGCGAAGCCGATCATCGAGCCGATCGACAGGTCGAACTCGCCGCCGATCATGAGCAGCGCGGCGCCCACGGCGATGATGCCGAGGAAGGCCGACACCGTGCCCCAGTTGACCACCCCCTCGGCGCTGAACATGCCCGAGCCGCCGGCGGCCAGGCCGAACAGCACGAACACCAGCACGGTGCCCGACAGCGAGCCGAACTCGGGGCGGCCGAGGAAGCGTCGCAAGGGGCTGATGGGGCGCAGGCGCTCGTCGATGGGCGGCGCCTGGGTGGGTGCGGCGACGGCCGGTGAAGGCTGCTCGGCCATGTGGCCGGCTGTGACGGAAACCATGGATCGCTCCTGGAGGATGGGCACGCGAGTCTGGGTAGCCCGGGTGCAACCCGGGACTCCGTGGCCACGCGACCCCGGGTTGCACCCGGGCTACGGTTGAGGCACCCGGTCGATCAGCGGTACTGCCCCGCGTACTTCTCCACCTTCGCGATGTTCTCCTTCGTCACGAACCCCGGCCCCGACCCGATGTGCCGCGCGCCGAAGGCCGGCTGCAGCCCGTACTCGGCAAAGCGCGCCTTCGCCTTCGGGTTCTCCTTGACCGCATCGGCGACCTTCTTGAGATCGGTGGTCTCCATGCGCTTCATGGTCGCGAGCACCGCCACCGGGATGTAGCCCTGCAGGTAGGGCTGCTGGTCGATGC
Organism: Piscinibacter sp.; assembly: GCA_036377015.1. Lineage (GTDB taxonomy): Bacteria > Pseudomonadota > Gammaproteobacteria > Burkholderiales > Burkholderiaceae_C > Albitalea. The sequence goes on from DASUZE010000061.1 coordinate 13,225, forward strand.
CGAACTGCACCGAGCCGTCCTTGATGCCCTTGGAGATGTCGTCGGACAGGTCGAAGCTCGCGAACCAGATCTTGCCCTTCTGCCCCGACTTCTCCAGCGCCTTGAGCGACGGCGAGGCGCTGTCCGGCCCGAGTGTCAGCACCGCCTGCGTGCTCGGGTTCTGGCGCAGGTAGGCCGAGACCTTCGACTCGATCGCGTTCGGGTCGACGCCGCCGGTGTCGATGGTGGACTTCTTGTAGTCCGCGCCGATCGCTTCGGCGAAGCCGCGGCAGCGCTCGAACGAGGCGGGGTTCGTCGCGTAGTGGTTGACGCACACGAAGCTCTTGATGCCCTTGGCCTTGGCGCGCTCGCCCGCACCCTTGCCGGCCTCGAACTCGGGCTGGCCCACATGCATCACCGCGCCCAGCTTCTCGCTCTGCTCGGTGGTGCCGGAGTTGATGGTGATGACCGGGATCTTCTTGGCGGTGACCTTGCCGATCGCGCCTTGCAGCACCTGGTAGTCGGCGATGGTGGTGATCACGCCGTCGTAGTTGGAGGCGGCGGCCTGCTCGATCAGGCGCGCCATGTCGGCCAGGTCGCCGGTGGGCGGGTTGCGGTAGTCGACCTGCACGCCGAAGTCTTCGCCGGCCTGCTTGATCGAGTTCTTGATGGTGTTCCACCACGAGTCGGAATCGGGAGCGTGGCTGATGAGCACGTACTTGCCCTGGGCCTGCGCGGCGCCGGCCGCGGCCAGCAGCGCGGCGACGGCGATCGCCCGGGTGACGAGCGGGGTCGAGATGAGCGTCATGGGTCCTGTCTCCTGTGGTTATGGGCAGAGCAAGTCTAGGAGTCCGGCCCCGGCTTTGCAAATATTTTTCTATTTTTTTGTTCGGTGGAAACCCTATTTCTATTTAGCAAGGGCGCTTCCTATACTTGCCCGCATCCCCCCGGCCCGCGCCTGCCCATGGCCTCTTCCGCCCCGCCCAAGACCGTCGAACGGCTGCTCAAGGAGATCTCGACCGAGTTCGAGGGCCTGAGCAAGCAGCTGAAGCTCATCGCCCGCTACGTGGAGCAGCACCGCGACCACATCGCGCTCGAGGGCATCCAGGACATGGCCGAGCACTGCGGCGTGCAGCCCTCGGCGGTCATCCGCTTCGCCAAGCACTTCGGCTTCTCCGGCTTCTCGGAAATGCAGAAGATCTTCCGCGACGGCATCTCGCGCCAGATCGCGCCCAGCCGCAACTACCAGGCGCGCATCCGCGAAGTGATCGCCTCCGGCCAGGGCGAGATGACGAGCGCCGACATCGCGCGCGAATTCATCGGCGGCAGCATCGCCGGGATGCAGGAGCTCCAGCGCTCGCTGCATGCGCCCAGCTTCGTGAAGGCGGTGGAGCTGCTGGTCCAGGCCGACTGCGTGTGGGTGGTGGGCTCGCGCCGCTCCTTTCCGGTCGCCGCCTACCTCGACTATGCGCTGCAGCACACCGACAAGCGCATCCATCTCGTCAGCGCGCTGGGCAGCATGCACGAGGGCCAGCTGCGCTCGCTGCGCGCCGGCGACGTGATGATCGCGGTCTCGTTCGCGCCCTATGCCGAGGAGACGCAGCTGTGCGCCGAGGCCGCGGTGCAGCGCGGCGCCAAGCTGATCGCCATCACCGACAGCCGCATGAGCCCGCTGGCGCGCGACGCCACCGCCGCGCTGCTGGTGCAGGACAACAGCACGCTCGGATTCCGCTCCCTCACCAGCACGATGGGCCTGGCGCAAAGCCTGTTCATCGCGCTGGCGTACCGGCTGGAGCTCGATTACCAGCCGACCCAGCAACAAGCCTTGGCGAACATGTCATGACTCGAACCGTTGCCGTTTTCGGTGCGGGCCGCATCGGCCGCATCCATGCCGCGAACCTCGCCGCCTTGCCCGGCGTGCAGGTGCGCTACGTCTGCGATCCCGTGGCAGACAGCGCCGCCTCGCTCGCGCAGAGCGTGGGCGCCCAGGTCGCTTCGATCGACGATGCCGTCGGCGACCCCGCTGTCGAGATCGTCGCGATCACCTCGCCCACCGACACGCACAGCGAGCTCATCAACCGCGCGGCCGCGGCCCGCAAGCACATCTTCTGCGAGAAGCCGATCGACCTGTCGGTGCCGCGCGCCGTGGCCTGCGCCGAGGCGGTGAAGGCGGCAGGTGTGGCTTGCATGATCGGCTTCCAGCGCCGCTTCGACCCGACCTTCAACGAAGCGAAGCAGCGCCTCGCGGCCGGCGAGATCGGCGAGCCCGAGATGCTGGTCATCACCAGCCGCGACCCCGGCGCGCCGCCGGTGCACTACCTCAAGGCCTCGGGCGGCATCTTCCGCGACATGCTGATCCACGACTTCGACGTCTGCCGCTGGATCCTCGGCGACGAGGTCGAATGGGTGTCCGCCACCGGCTCCTGCCTGGTCGATCCCGCGATCGAAGAGGCGGGCGACATCGACACCGCCGCCGTCACCCTGCGCACGAAGAGCGGCAAGCTGTGCCAGATCAACACCTCGCGCCGCGCCGCCTACGGCTACGACCAGCGCTTCGAGGTGCTGGGCTCCAAGGGCCTGCTGGCCTGCGGCAACCACCGGCCCAGCGAGGTCGTGCAGATGGACGCCAGCGGCGTGCACCACGACAAGCCCGAGCACTTCTTCCTGCAGCGCTACCGCGAGGCCTATCGGCTGGAGGTCGCGCACTTCTTCGAGTGCCTGCAGTCGGGGGCGCCGTTTCGCACCACGATTGCCGATGGGGTGGCGGCGCAGAAGCTGGCGGATGCGGCGAGCGAATCGTGGAAGAGCGGGCAGGCGGTGACGCTGTGAGCCGCCGGGCCGCCCCAAGGCGAACTCCGGAGGCCGTCAGGCCGGAGGATTCCCAATGAAGCCGTTGCGGGTGGGCATTGCCGGGCTGGGGCGGCTGGGGCGGCGGCATGCGGAGAACCTGGCGTTTTCGACGCGTGACTGCTTGCTCGTGGCGGCGTGCAGTCCGGTGCAGGCGGAGCTCGACAACGCTCCCGGGTTGCACCCGGGCTACAGGCGGTATGCCGACTTCGATGCGTTCATTCGCGACGACGAGATCGACGCGGTCGTGCTCGTCACGCCGACACCGCTGCACGCCGAGCAGACCATCGCCGCGCTGCGCGCCGGCAAGCACGTGTTCGTCGAGAAGCCGCTGGCGCTGAACGTCGCGGATTGCGAGCGGGTGGAGGCGGTCGCCCGCGAGCATCCGAAGCAGGTCGCGATGGTCGGCTTCGTGCGCCGCTTCGACCCGAGCTACGAGACTGCGCGCCGCTCGATCGCCGAGGGCGCCATCGGCCGGCCCTTCGTCGTGCGCTCGCAGACCTGCGACATGAACGACGCCTCGGGCGCCTTCATCCGCTTCGCGCCGACCTCGGGCGGCATCTTCATGGACTGCAGCGTGCACGACATCGACCTCGCGCGCTGGCTGCTCGGACAGCCGCGCGCCGAGCGCGTCTTCGCCACCGGCACGATCGCGATCCACGAGGGCCTTCGGCCGCTGGGCGACGTCGACAACGGCTTTGCGCTGGTGGAGTTCGAGGGCGGGGTGCGCGCCGTGCTCTACGCGTCGCGCACGCAGGCGCATGGGCACGACACCCACACCGAGGTGATCGGCACGGCGGGCAGCCTGCGCATCGGGCAGGACGCGGCGCGTGATCGCGTGGTGACCTGCGATGCGAACGGCGTGCGTCACCAGGTGGTGGTCGATTTCTTCGAGCGGTTCCGCGAGGCGTTCTCGCGCGAGATGCAGGCCTTCGTGGCGAGCTGTCGCGGCGAGCAGCCGGTGACCTTGTCGTTGAGCGATGCGACCGAGGCGACACGCATCGGGCTGGCGATCACGCGGTCGTTGAAGAGCGGGCAGCCCGAAGCGGTTTGGTAGCCCGGGTGCAACCCGGGGTCCCGGGTTGCACCCGGGCTACGAAGAAGTCACCCAGCTGACGATCTGCCCCGACTGCAGCGCGCCCGACATCCGCTTGTCCTCTTTCCCGCCCCGCAGCATCACCATCGTCGGGATGCTGCGGATCCCGAACTTTGCCGACACCCGCGGATTCGCATCGCTGTCCACCTTGGCGAACAACGCCCGACCCTTGAGCTGGCGCGCGGCTTGGGCGAAGTGCGGCGCCATCATCTGGCAGGGGCCGCACCAAGTGGCCCAGAAGTCGACGACGATGGGCAGCTCGGTCTTGCTTGCGACGGCATCGAAGCTGGCATCGCTCAGGTCGACGGGCTCGCCCGGCAGCAAGGCTTGGCCGCAGCGGCCGCACACGGGGTCGTCGGCGAGGCGGTCGTCGGGGACGCGGTTGGTGGCGGTGCAGTGGGGGCAGGCGATGTGCATGGATCGATGGTGCCGCGTCGAGGTGTCCTTCGTCGCAGGGTGGGCTTCAGCCCACCCTACACAACCCCGGCTTGTTCTTTAGTGAACTTCATGTTCACATATGAAATTCATGAGCGAGCACCCCTCGATCCCGATGGTCGGCATGCGCCGGATCTCGAAAGCCTTCGCCGGCGTCCGCGCGCTCGACCACTGCGACTTCGACCTGCGCCCCGGCGAGGTCCACGCCCTGATGGGCGAGAACGGCGCGGGCAAGTCCACGCTGATGAAGGTGCTCGCGGGCATCGTGCGCCCCGACGCGGGCGAGATCCTGCTCGACGGCCAGTTGACCGAGATCGCGACGCCGCGCGCCGCGCGTGACCGCGGCATCGCCATCATTCATCAGGAGCTCAACCTGATGAACCACCTGAGCGCGGCGCAGAACATCTTCATCGGCCGCGAGCCGCGCCGGCGCTGGCGCTGGCTGGTCGACGACGACGCGCTGAACGCACAGGCCCGGCGCCTGTTCGAGACCATGAACCTGCAGCTCGACCCGCGCACCGTCGTCGGCAGCCTGTCGGTGGCGCGCCAGCAGATGGTGGAGATCGCCAAGGCGCTGTCCTTCGACTCGCGGGTGCTGATCATGGACGAACCGACCGCCGCGCTCAACGATGCCGAGGTGGCCGACCTGTTCCGCATCATCCGCGAGCTCAAGGCGCGCGGCGTGGGCATCGCCTACATCTCGCACAAGATGGACGAGCTGCAGCGCATCGCCGATCGCGTGACCGTGATGCGCGACGGCCAGGTCATCGCGACGATGCCCATGGCCGGCACGCCGGTGGAACGCATCATCGGGATGATGGTGGGCCGCGAGCTGGCGCAGGTCGACCCGCCGAGCGCCGCCAGCGCGGGCAACGAGGTCGTGCTCGAGGTCCGCGGCCTGAATCGCGGCGCCGCCGTGCGCGACGTGAGCTTCCAGCTGCGCCGCGGCGAGATCCTCGGCTTCGCCGGCCTGATGGGCGCCGGCCGCACCGAGGTCGCGCGCGCGGTGTTCGGCGCCGACCGCATCGGCTCGGGGGAGATCCGCGTGCGCGGCCAGCCGGTCCACATCCGCTCGCCGCGCGATGCGGTGGCGCACGGCATCGGCTACCTGTCGGAAGACCGCAAGCAGTTCGGCCTGGCCACCGGGTTGGACGTCGAGACCAACGTCGTCATGCCCAGCCTGCGCCGCTTCCTGAAGGCCCGCTTCTGGGTCGACACCGTGCGCAGCCGCGCAGCCGCCGAGCAGGTGGTGCGCCAGCTCGCCATCCGCACGCCCTCGGTCGAGCAGCAGGTGCGGTTGCTGTCGGGCGGCAACCAGCAGAAGATCGTCATCGCCAAGTGGCTGCTGCGCGACTGCGACATCCTGTTCTTCGACGAGCCGACGCGCGGCATCGACGTGGGCGCCAAGAGCGAGATCTACAAGCTGCTCAACGCGCTGGCCGACGAGGGCAAGGCCATCGTCATGATCTCGTCCGAGCTCCCCGAGGTGCTGCGCATGAGCCACCGCATCCTCGTGATGTGCGAAGGGCGCATCACCGGAGACATCCCGGCGCGCGACGCCACGCAGGAGCGCATCATGCAGCTCGCCACCCGGCGCGACATCGCAAAGGCAGCCTGAACATGCAGACCCGCCCGACCTCCGTCACACCGCCCGCCGGCGCGCTGTCCATCGTCAAGCGCAGGCTGTTCGATCCGGCCACGCGCCAGAAGCTGCTCGCCTTCGCCAGCCTGGTGGCGCTGATGGCTTTCTTCGGCGCGGCCTCGCCCAACTTCCTGCAGGCCGACAACCTCGTCAGCATCCTGCAGTCCACCGCCGTCAACGGCGTGCTGGCCATCGCCTGCACCTTCGTGATCATCACCGGCGGCATCGACCTGTCGGTGGGCACGCTGATGACCTTCTGCTCGGTCATGGCGGGTGTGTTCCTCACCTACTGGGGGCTGCCGATCCATGCCGGCGTGCTGGCCGCGATCGTGTTCGGCGCGCTGTGCGGCTTCACCTCGGGCGTGCTGATCGCCAAGCTGCGCATCCCCCCCTTCATCGCCACGCTGGGCATGATGATGCTGCTCAAGGGGCTGTCGCTGGTGATCTCCGGGACCAAGCCGATCTACTTCAACGACACCCCGGAGTTCCCGTCGATCTCGCAGGACTCGCTGATCGGCTGGCTGATCCCCGCCCTGCCGATCCCGAACGCGGTGCTGATCCTGTTCCTGGTCGCCATCGCCGCCAGCCTCACGCTCAACCGCAGCATCCTCGGGCGCTACACCTTCGCCCTGGGCAGCAACGAGGAGGCGGTGCGGCTGTCGGGGGTGAACGTGGCGTTCTGGAAGATCGTGGTCTACGCGACCAGCGGCGCGATCTGCGGCATCGCCGGCCTGCTGATCGCCTCGCGCCTGAACTCGGCGCAGCCGGCGCTGGGCCAGGGCTACGAGCTCGACGCCATCGCGGCGGTGGTGATCGGCGGCACCTCGCTGTCGGGCGGCACCGGCACCATCCTCGGGACCATCATCGGCGCCTTCATCATGAGCGTGCTGATCAACGGGCTGCGCATCCTGTCGGTGGCCCAGGAGTGGCAGACGGTGGTGACCGGCGCGATCATCATCCTCGCCGTCTACACCGACATCCTGCGTCGCGGCAAGCCGTGACTCACCCGATCCGGACGGATTCCGGACCTACAGAGGAGACTCTCCCATGATGCAGCGCAGAGCATTCACCCTCGCCTTCGGGCTGGCCGCCGCACTCGGACTCGGCGGCACGGCCTCGGCCCAGCAGCAGACCTACATTCCGCTCATCTCCAAGGGCTTCCAGCACCAGTTCTGGCAAGCGGTCAAGCAGGGCGCGGAGCAGGCGGCCAAGGACTACAAGGTCAACGTGACCTTCGAGGGCCCCGAGACGGAGGCCATGGTCGACAAGCAGATCGACATGCTGTCGGCGGCGCTGGCCAAGAAGCCGCAGGCGGTGGGCTTCGCGGCGCTCGACAGCAAGGCCGCGACGCCGCTGCTGAAGAAGGCGCAGGCCGCGAAGATCCCGGTCATCGCCTTCGACTCGGGCGTCGACAGCGACATCCCGGTGACCACCGCGACCACCGACAACAAGGCCGCGGCAGCGCTCGCGGCCGACAAGATGGCCGCGCTCATCGGCAACGAGGGCGAGGTCGCGGTGGTGGCGCACGACCAGACCAGCCGCACCGGCGTGGACCGGCGCGACGGCTTCGTCGAGCGCATGAAGTCGACCTACCCGAAGATCAAGATCGTGAGCATCCAGTACGGCGGCGGCGACCACCTCAAGTCGACCGAGGTGACCAAGTCCATCCTGCAGGCCAATCCCAATGTCAAGGGCATCTTCGGCGCCAACGAGGGCTCGGCCATCGGCGTGCTCAATGGCGTGCGCGAGATGAAGCGCAAGGTGGTGGTCATCGGCTACGACTCGGGCAAGCAGCAGAAAGACGCGATCCGCGAAGGCACGATGGCGGGCGCGATCACGCAGAACCCGGTGGGCATCGGCTACAAGACGGTCGAGGCCGCCGTGAAGGCGCTCAAGGGCGAGAAGCTGCCCAAGGTGATCGACACCGGCTTCTACTACTACGACAAGACCAACATCCAGGATCCGAAGATCGCGGCGGTGCTGTACGACTAGCCGCAACTGAAAATACTTCAACGCAGAGGCGCTGAGGGCGCCGAGGAGCGCAGAGACACCGCCTCGTCTGCGCATCTCCGCGACCCCCGCGTCTCTGCGTTGAATGGAGTTGCTTCGTAGCCCGGGTGCAACCCGGGGTTGCGATGGTTGGCGCGGTCCCGGGTTGCACCCGGGCTACGGCGCCGGGAATTTCCGGGGCCGCCGCCACGTACGCACACCAGGAGGTTCTCCGCAATGAGACGACTGGCATCCCTTACGCTGGCGGCCGCCCTGCTCGCCGCCCAGGCCCTGGTTTTCGCCGCCGGCGGTGGTGGCGGCGGCAGCGAGGAGCGGCGCGGGCAGAAGCCCGAAGACCCGGTGGTGGCCACCGCGCGCGCCGCGATCGCCAAGGAAGACTGGGTCGGCGCCCAGGCCGGCCTGAAGGACGCGCTGGCCGCGAACCCGGGCAACGCCGATTACCACAACCTCTACGCCTACTCGGTGCGCAAGGGCCCCAGTCCCGACATGGACCTGGTGTTCAAGCACTACCAGGAAGCCTTGCGCATCGACCCCAAGCACCGCGGCGCGCACGAGTACATCGGCGAGGCCTACCTGCAGGTCGGCAACCTGCCGAAGGCGCGCGAGCACCTGGCGACGCTGGACCGCCTGTGCCTGTTCAGCTGCGAGGAGTACCGCGACCTCAAGAAGGCGGTCGCGGAGTACGAGGCCAGGCCACGCGCAGAGGCCACGCCGCAGCGCTGACCCGCCGCTCGATCAGGGCCTTGAGCCGGCCCAGGTCGTGCTGGGCCGCGTCGGCGTGGGCGCGCCACTGGGCGTCGCCGCAGCCGGGCTCGCGAAACAGCGTCAGGATCACTTCGGTCGCGCCGCCATGCGGCACGGCGCGCAGCGCAATGAAGCGGGCGCGGTCCTCGGCTTCGAGCACGCAGTGGTCGGCGACACCGAAGGCGTTGCGCTCGGTGAAGCGCACCTTCGCCGGCCCGCCGCCGGGGCGCCGCGCGATCCAGTCGCCGCGCTGCTGCCGCAGCGACGAGCCCAGCCACGACGCCCACAGCGGGTAGTTGAGCGGCTGCGCGAGGAATTCGCACAGCTCGCGCCACGGCCGGCCGACCGTGATCTGCACGGTGCGCGCTTGCATCGTGCTCGCCCCGTCAGCAGGGCGCGCCCTTGGCGAAGAGCGCGGCGACACGGCGCTGGATCTCCTCGGGCGACGGGTCTTCCTTGTGGGTGGAGATGAACCACTGGTGGCCGAACGGATCGGTGATGCTGCCGCTGCGGTCGCCCCAGAACTGGTCGCCCACCGGCATGCCGACCTTGGCGCCGGCGGCCACCGCGGCCTTGATCGTCGCGTCGGCGTCGGGCACGTACAGGACGGCAGTGGTGCTCGAGCCGCCCAGCGTCAGCGGGCTCAGCGAGCCGTACTGCTTGTTCTCCTCGGTGACCATGAAGTGCGCCGGGCCGACCTCGATCTCGGAGTGCAGGATCGAGCCATCGGGCGCATCCAGCTTGAACAGCAGCTTGGCGCCGAACACGCGCTGGTAGTAGCCGATGGCATCGGACGCCCCCTTCACGACCAGGTAAGGGATGGCGCCGCGCGCCGGCGGGACGGCGGGCACCGCGGCCTTGCCGCCGCACTCGTCGTGCTCGAACATCTGGCGCAGCTCGACCTCGGTCTCGCCTTGCATCGGATTGGGGCAGCGCTTGACCCACTCGATGGCCTCTTCCTTCGACTTCACCTGCCAGATCCAGTAGCCGGCGATCAGCTCCTTGGTCTCGGCGAAGGGGCCGTCGATCACCGTGCGCTTGCTGCCGGAAAAGCGCACCCGCGCGCCCTTCGAGCTGGCCTGCAGGCCAGCGCCGGCGAGCATCACGCCCGCCTTGACGAGCTCGTCGTTGAACTTGCCCATCTCGGCCATCAGCTGCTCGCTGGGCATCACGCCGGCCTCGGAGTTCTTGTCGGCCTTGATCAGAACCATGAATCGCATGTCGTATCTCCGTCGGGTTGCTGGAAGGGATGGAAACCTGCGGCTCCCATCGACACGACGCGCGGCGCACGACGGATTCGACAATCCCGTCCGGCTTTTTTGTAACAGGTAGCCCGGGTGCAACCCGGGACGCTCTGTCGTTCCCGGGTTGCACCCGGGCTACGGGCGGGCGGTCGGGTAGCGCGGCTTCTCGCCCGGCAGCGACAACGCCGGGATGACGAGCTGCACGTCGGCCACCGCCTTGACCACCGCCTCGGCACGCGCGGCTTGCGCGGCGTCGCCGACGCAGCCCTGCAGATAGACGAAGCGGCGCTCGGCGATGACCCAGATCGCGCTGCCCGCCAGCGCCGCGTCGGCGCGCAGCGCCCCGACCGCCGCCTGGGCGATGCGCTCGTCGTAGCGGTACGCGTTGGGCTCGCTGCACTGGCCGGCCAGCCAGCAGCTGGTGCCGCGCTCGACCCGGTAGTGCGCTTCCTGGTTGCGCTGGGCCTCGGTGTAGGCCGGGCCGCGCGGCGCCGGACAGGGCGTGGCGACAGTGGCCTGCTCGAACGGATCGTGGAACGGATTGAGCAGCAGCGGCTCGGTCTCGGCCGGCGCCGTTCCGCAAGCCGCCAGCAGCAGCGCCATGCTTGCAGCCAGCCGTCGGATCATGTTGCCCCCTTGGCGCTGCGCGCCGTCCCCCCGAGGGGGAGCGAGCGCTGGGGGCGGCCCGGCGCGCTCATGTCGCCCCCTTCAGGTCGCGCGCCACCGCATCGCCCAGCGTCTGCATGAAGGCCTGGACGCGCCCCGTGCGGCGCAGGTCGGGGTGGGTGAGGATCCACAGCGGCGTGGACAGCTCGTCGATGGGCGCGGACACCGCCACCAGTTCGGGCTCGTGCGGCGCCACGAAGGTCGGCAGCACGCCGATGCCCAGGCCGGTGCGCAGCATGGCGACCACGCTGTTGAACATGTCCACCCGCAGGCGCACCTGGCCGGCAGGAATGTGGTCGAGCATCCAGCGGCCGTAGCGGTTGGGCGGCTCGCGCTCGAAGGAGACCCACGGCGCGTTGGCCAGCAGGGCGGGCAGCGGCGTCTTGCGCTGCGGCAGCCCGGGCGCGCCGCGCCTGGCGTACACGCGGTACTGCGCGTCGCCCAGCGGCCGTCCCACCCAGTGCTCGGGCACCTGGCGCGACAGGCGCAGCGCCACGTCGGCCTGGCGGCGCGACAGGTCGAGCAAGGCGGTGCTCTCGGCGACCTCGACCTCGATGCCCGGATGGGCGCGCGCGAATTCGGCCAGCGGGCCCGGCAGCAAATAGTTCATCGCGACGAAGGCGGTGGTGACACGCACCGTGCCGGACAGCCGCAGGTCGCGGCCGAGCAGGCGACGCTCGAGCTCGTCGACGCGCGGCGCGATGGCGCGCGCCTCCTCGGCCACCAGCTCGCCGGCCTCGGTGGGCAGGTAGCCGCCGCGCTGGCGGTCGAACAGGCGTGTGTCCAGGCGCGACTCGAGCGCATCGAGCCGGCGCAAGGCGGTGGTGTGGTTGACCTGCAGCGCGCGCGCGGCGCCGGCGAGCGATCCGGCCTCGGCCACCGCGAGCACCACGCGCAGGTCGTCCCAGTCGAGCGAGGGCATGGAAAGAGGCTACTGCAAAAACGCAAACTCGGATTGCGAATCGCCTCATTGTCGGTGCGGCGATGCACACCTAGATTCATGGCAAAGGAGAACGCCATGTCCACATCGACCGCCCCCCGTCTTCCACGCTTCGATGCGCTGTCGTCCTGGTGGTCACGCGCCGGCGCGTGGCTCGTGCGCTGGGGCGAGCAATCGCGCCATCACCGCATGGGCAGTTGGACGCGCCGCCCGTGGCATCCGTGAATCACAACGGCAGCTCGGCGAAGTAGCGACCGCCGTGATAGATGAGCGGCTGTGCCCCGTCTTGCCACTCGCAGCGCTCCACCTCGCCGACGAAGATCACGTGGTCGCCTTCCGAATAGCGGCTGCGGTTGAAGCACTCGAACACCGCCGCCGCGCCCTCGATGATGGGCACGCCGGCGCTGCCCTCGCGGAACGCCACCCCGGCGAAGCGGTCGGGCTCCTTGCGCGAGAAGCGCTCGGCCAGCTCGCGCTGGTCGGCGGCGAGGATGTGGATGGCGTAGTGCGAGCCGCGCGCGAAGTGCGGCATCGAACCGGCCTCGCGCGCCAGGCTCCACAGCACCAGGGGCGGATCGAGCGACACCGAGTTGAACGAGTTGGCCGTGAGGCCGATCGGCGCGCCCGCGGCGTTGCGCGCCGTCACGATGGTCACGCCGGTGGCGAACATGCCCAGGGCATTGCGAAACTCATGGGCGGTGAAGCTGGGCGACTTCGCCTTGGCGGGAGGGGACATGCCGGCATTGTCCCGGATCGGAGATTCGGCGTGACATAGTGCGAACAACGTGCCCGCCGGGCGCGGCGCCGGGAATAAGCCTCGATGAGCCCGCGTACACCAGTGGTGATGGCTCCGACCGCCTTCCGTCAGCAGCTGCTCGCAACCATCCCGCGGCTGCGCCGCTATGCCCGCTCGCTGGTGTTCGACACCAGCGCGGCCGACGACCTGGTGCAGACCGCGCTCGAGCGCGCGCTGGCCCACTGGCACCAGTTCGACCAGCGGCGCGACATCCTCGTGTGGGTGCTGAGCATCGCGCACAACGCTCACATGGACGAGCGCCGGCGCCATGCGCACAGCGTGAGCGTCGAGCCGCAGGAGCTGCAGGACGGACCGGACGCGCTGCAGGCCGCGACGCTGCCCGATCCCGGCCTGCGCATGGACCTGCTCGCCGCGCTGGCCCTGCTGCCGATCGAGCAGCGCGAGCCGCTGCTGCTGGTCACGCTGGAACAGCTGTCCTATGCCGAATGCGCCGAGGTGCTGCGCATTCCCGTCGGCACCGTGATGTCGCGTGTGTCGCGCGGCCGCGCGGCGCTGCGCGCCCTGCTCGACGGCCATGCACCCTCACCGGCCGGGACGCGCGGTCTGCGTCGCGTGGTCTGATCATGAATCACTCGTCCTTCAACGAACTTCCCCTCGACGACCGGCTGTCGGGCTGGCTCGACGACGAGCTGCCGCCCGAGCAGCGCGCCCAGATCGACGCCCGGCTGCGCGAGCATCCCGACGACGCCGCGCGCGTGCGGCTGTGGGCCGCCGACCGCGACGCCGTGCGGGCGCGCCTGGCCTCGACGATCGAGGAGCCGGTGCCGATCCGGCTCGAGCAGCTGGTGTGGGCGAAGGCGCCCGCGACCGCACCCCATGGCTGGCAGCGGCTGGCGGCGGGGCTGGCTCTCTTCCTGGTCGGCGGCGCACTGGGCGCCGGCGCGATGTGGCGCCTGCAGGACCGCGACGACGCCGTGGCGGGCGGCGGCTGGGAGTTTCGTGCGATGGCGGCGCATGCGGTGTACGTGCCCGAGGTGCGCCATCCGGTGGAGGTGTCGGTGGCGGGCAAGACGCCCGAGGACAGCCGGGCCCAGGAGGAGCACCTGGCGCGCTGGCTCACCAAGCGCATCGACCGGCCGGTGAAGCTGTTCGACCTGCGTGCCCAGGGCTTCGAGCTGGTCGGCGGGCGCCTGCTGCCCGAGGTCGGCGGGCCGTGTGCCCAGCTCATGTACCAGCGCAGCGGCGAGGCCAATCCGAGCCGCCTGACGGTGTACCTGCGCAAGCCCGACAGCGGCACGCCGGCGGCCTTCCGCTACGAGCGGCAAGGCGATCTGGGGATGTTCTACTGGGTCGAGGGCGCGACCGGGTATGCGCTGGTGGGCGCGCTGCCGCGCGACGAATTGCTGCGCGTCGCCGAGTCGATCTACAAGCAGGTCCAGTAGCCCGGGTGCAACCCGGGGTGCGACCTCGCCCCGTCAACCCCGGCTTGCACCCGGGCTACGACGCCCTGGCCACCGCCGCCTCGATCTGCGCCTGTACCTTGCGGGTGCCGCGCAGCACCATCACCACCTCCATGTCCGCCTGGGGCGCGACGGCCCGCGCGACGTCGTCGACCGTCTCCGGATCGGCCATCAGCGCATTCGCCAGGGCCGAGATCGCGCAGATCGCCCGGCGCTGGATCTGCATCGGCAGCTCGCGGGTGCTGTTGACGATGACGTGGTAGCGCACGCAGTGCACCGCCGCGGGCGCCAGGCCCCAGCTCTCGCACAGCGCGGCGCCCAGGGCGTCGTGGCTGACGCCGAACTCCTGGTGCTCGAGGAACAGCAGCTCCTCGTCGTCCTTGGCCGCGGTGAGAATGGGCTTGTAGCGCTCGACCGCGTGGCGGTACAGCACTGCCTTGCCGCATTCCTCGAACAGGCCGGCCGAATGGGCGGCCCAGGGATCCACCGCGAGCGAGCTGGCAATGCGGCCCATCAGCAGGCCGCGCACGCCGGCGCGCTCCCACACCGGATCGAGCTCGGGAGCCGCCGGGAAGACCGCCTTCAGGCCCATCTCGAAGGTCACCGCGGCGACCTCGCGCGTGCCCAGGAAGGTGATCGCCTGCTGCACGCTCTGGACCCGGCCGGACAGGCCGTAGAGGGAGGAGTTGACCGCTTTGAGCACGGCCGCGGCGAGCGCCATGTCGGACTCGATCAGCCCGGCCAACGCCGGCATGTTGACTTCGTCGTCGGCCAGAAGCAGCGACAGTTTCACCAGGGCTTCCGGCTGGGCCGGGATGTCGATGTTCAGCGAGCGGAGTTGGGCGTCGACGGGCATGGATCGGTTCTTTCGGGCGCAGGAAATCACCGTCGATGCTACGCAGCGATCGGGGCGCAGATGCCTCGAACAGGCGGCTGGCGGGCTCTCAATTCGGGGCTTCGTCGCACAATCGGCCGGCACGCGACATCGAAGGAGGCCTCGTGACCCTGCGCTACAGCGTCGACCCCGACATCACCGTCGCGACCACCATCGCCAGCAGCTTCTACCGCGACGAGGCCGCCTACGCGCACGCGCGCGAGCGCGTGTTCGCGCGCAGCTGGCAGTGGATCGGCGATGCGGCCGACGTGGCGGAGCCCGGCTCGCTGTCGCCGCGCACCATGCTCGCCGGCTGCCTCGACGAGCCGCTGCTGCTGGCGCGCGACGCCGCCGGCACGCTGCGCTGCATGTCGAATGTCTGCACCCACCGCGCCAACCTGCTGGTGGGTGAGCCCTGCCGCGCCGAGCAGATCCGCTGCCGCTACCACTCGCGGCGCTTCGACCTGGCCGGGCGCATGACCTTCATGCCGGAGTTCGCCGAAGCGCGCAACTTCCCCTCGGCCTCGGACCACCTGCCGCAGGTGCCCTTCGGCCTGTTCGGCTCGCAGGTCTTCGCGGCGGTCGAGCCGGCGGCGCCGCTGGACGCCTTTCTCGGCGACATCCGCGAGCGGCTGGGCTGGATGCCGCTCGACGAGTTCCGCCACGACCCGTCGCGCGACCGCGACTTCGAGATCGACGCGCACTGGGCGCTGTACGTCGAGAACTACCTCGAGGGCCTGCACATCCCCTTCATCCATCCGGCGCTCAACCAGGTGCTGGACTACCACCAGTACAGCTACGAGTTGCACCGCCACGCCAACCTCCAGCTCGCGCTGGCGCGCGACGGCGAGATGGCCTTCGAGCTGCCGCCGCAGTCACCCGACCACGGCAAGCGCGTCGCGGCGTACTACTACTGGGTGTTCCCCAACCTGATGCTCAACTTCTATCCCTGGGGGCTGTCGCTGAACCTGGTGCAGCCCCTGGGGGTCGCGCGCACGCGCATCGCGTTCCGCGCCTACGTGTGGGACGCGAGCAAGCTCGACGCCGGCGCCGGCAGCGGGCTGGATCAGGTGGAAATGGAAGACGAGGAGGCCGTGGAAGCGGTGCAGCGCGGCGTGCGCTCGCGCTGGTACCACCATGGCCGGTATTCGCCGACGAAGGAGCAGGGCGTGCATCACTTCCACCGGCTGCTGTGCGAGTTCATGGCCCATGAACCGTAGCCCGGGTGCAACCCGGGACCCCGGGTTGCACCCGGGCTACGGGCGAACGAACGCGTCGTAGCCGGTCTTGAGGATCAGCGCGCCCACGACGGCGATGAAGACGCCGCGCACGAATCCCGCTCCGTGCTTCAGCGCCAGCCGCGTCCCCAGCAGGCTGCCCGCCACGTTGGCCACCGCCATCACCAGCGCGGCATGCCACCACACATGCCCCTTGAGCGCGAACAGCACCAGCGCGGCGAAGTTGGTCGCGCTGTTGAGCAGCTTGGCGCTCGCGCTGGCATGCAGGAAATCGAAGCCCAGCAGCCGCACGAACAGGAACACGAAGAAGCTGCCGGTGCCCGGGCCGAAGAAGCCGTCGTAGAAGCCGATCAGCACGCCGATGCCCGAGGCCGCCGTGGCCGTCGCACGCGGGCCGAGGTGCGGCGCATGCACCCGCCCCATGTCCTTGCGCGCCAGCGTGTAGGCGAGCACGGCCAGCAGGATGAAGGGCAGCGCCTTGCGCAAGCCGCCGGGGCTCACCAGCGTGACCGTCCAGGCCCCTGCGAGGCTGCCCGCCAGGGCCGCGACCGCCGCAGGTGCCAGCGCGGACCAGGGAAGCGTCACGCGCCGGGCGAACTGCACCGTCGACCAGGCGGTGCCCCACACCGCCGCGCCCTTGTTCGTGCCCAGCAGCGTCGCCGGCGGCGCGGTCGGGAAGACGCTGAACAGGGCCGGGATGAGGATGAGGCCGCCGCCGCCGACGATGGCGTCGACGAATCCGGCGAACAAGGAGGCGAGGGTGACGGTGGCGAGATCGAGCATCGGGGGCGAACGGCGGGCTCGAAATGTGAAAAGGGCGCCGGTTCGACCAGCGCCCTTTCATTCTGACATTGGCCGTTGCCGGCCCCGCCGTCATGCCGCGGACTCGGACCTTCCGGCCTTTCGCCCGCGTTCTTTTCTGTCTCCTCAGACCCCCGCCCTGCGAGGCACGCAAATGGTGCCTGCCGCGAGAACCGGCACTTTAGGCGGGCGAGCCGGTGCGGGGCATCGGTGGTTTCCCTGCGCGGTGACACCGGGGCGGCACGCTTGCACGCCGTTACGGCTCACGCCATCGCGGCGGGCAGCGACAGGGTCACCGTGGTGCCGGCGCCGCTGCGGCTGTGCACCTTCACGTCGCCGCCATGGAGCTCGGCGATGCGCTTGACGATGGCCAACCCCAGGCCTTTGCCGCCTTCGCCGGTGGCCGGCGCGACGCTGGTGCGGCTTTGGTAGAAGCGGTCGAACAGCCGCGGCAGGTCGGCCTCGGCGATGCCCGGGCCGGTGTCTTGAACGCTCACTTCCACGCGCGGGCCCTGGCGGCGCGCGGCCAGCGCGATGCGGTCGCCGGGCCGGCTGAACTTGAGCGCGTTGTCGATGAGGTTGGCCACCGCGCGCTCGAACAGCTCGATGTCGAGCGCGACAAAGGCCGGCTCGCCGGCGGACGCCGCCTGCAGCGCGACGCCGCGGTCGGCGGCGCGCTCGCCGAAGCGCAGCACGATGTCGTCGATCAGCTCGCCGGCATCGAGCACCTCGGCGTGGAGCTGGAAGGCCGGCTCGTCGAGCTGCGCCAGGTCGCCCAGCGACTGCACCAGCCGGGCCGCGTTGCGGGTGTTGCGCAGCGCCACCTCGACCAGCCGGCGGTCGTCGTCGCGTGCCGCGTCGCTGCCCCAGCGGTCTTCCAGGGTCTCCAGGCAGGCCGCCGTCGCGGTGAGCGGCGAGCGCAGGTCGTGCGAGAGGTTGCTCACGCCCTCGCGCCGGAAATGATCCAGCCGCCGCAAGGCCTCCCACTGCTGGCGCAAGGTCGCGAGCATGGCCCGAAAGCCGCTTGCCAGCCGGCCGAACTCGTCGCCCGAGCGGTCATCGGGCCAGGCGATCCCAGCCGGCGCCGGGCCGCCTTCCAGGCCGTCGCGCGAGACCGCGGCCACGGCGTCGCTCAGCTGCCGCAACGGCCGCGTCACCGCGGCGATGATCCAGGCGGCGAGCAGGGTGGACAGGGCCACCACGCCGACGATGGCCGCCAGCGCCGGCTTGGCGAAGCTGCTGCCGACGACCTGCAAGCCGCCCTCGGGCAATCGGCTGCGGTGCGCCACCAGGTACAGGTAGCCGGCGACCGGCTCGTCGTTGCGGATCACCGTGCGGCGCACCGGCTTGGCGGCGATCACCGCGCCGGCGTCCATGCGCTCGGGGTCGTCGCCCATCACGTAGGGCATGGGATGCGGACCCACCGCCTCCAGCACCGGACCCAGGGCCACCTTGAAGCCGGGCGGCAGCCGCGCCTCGCCGGTGAAGGCGAGCACCGTGCCCTGCGCGTCGAGCAAATAGAGCTGGGTGTCGGGCTCGAACAGCACCAGGTTGCGCAGGAAGCCGGTGAACTCCTGCGGGTGGCGCTCGTGCATCTCGAACAGCTCGCCGTACATGGCGACGACGCGGCCGAGGAAGGCGTTGGCACGGTGGTAGGTGGTCTCGTGCTCGAAGCGCTGGAAGGCGAACAGCACGGTCGCGATCACGCCCAGCGCGGTGAGGGCGCCGGTGGCGAAGATGGTGACGGCGATCTTGCGGCGGACGGTCATCGCGGGGGGGCGTCGCGCATCTTGTAGCCGGCACCGCGGACCGTGAGGATCAGCTCCGGCCGCATCGGATCGGCTTCCAGCTTGGCCCGCAGCCGGTTGATGTGCGTCGTCACCGTGTGCTCGTAGCCGTCGTGGGTGTAGCCCCACACCGCGTTGAGCAGCTGCCCGCGCGAGAACACGTGCCCGGGATGCTGGGCGAAATGCAGCAGCAGGTCGAACTCGAGCGCCGTGAAGTCCAGCGCCGCACCTCGGTAGCGGACCTGGCGCTTGGCGGGCAGGATCTCCAGGTCGCCGTTGCGCAGCACGCTGGCGGGGCCCTGGGCCCCGGCCTGGGCCGCGCGCAGCAGGTCGGCGCGGCGCAGCAAGGCCTTGACCCGGGCCAGCAGCTCGGCCAGCGAAAACGGCTTGGTGAGGTAGTCGTCGGCGCCCAGCTCGAGACCCAGCACGCGGTCGAGCTCGGTGGACTTGGCGGTGAGCATGAGGATGGGCGTGCTGCGGCCGCGTGCGCGCAGCGACTTGCATACCTCCAGGCCGTCCATGCCGGGCATCATCAGGTCGAGCACCAGCAGGTCGCTGGCGGTCTCGTTCTGACTGGCCAGGGCGGCCAGCCCGTCGGCCACGGCGGTGACGGTGTAGCCGGCGTTGCGCAGGTTCATGACGATCAGGTCGCGGATGTCGGCCTGGTCCTCGGCGACGAGGATGGTGGAGGGCATGCGGGATTGTCGCGCCGGCCCTTTGCGTTCTTACGCCGATGTGATCTTCCTGTGAGGTTTCGCGAGGGAGGCGCGATCTGCGCCGACCAGAGTTCGTTCCATCGCGAACGAACCCACGGAGCCCTTCGATGAACGCCAGCCAAGCCATCGCCTTCCAGCCCGCCGCCGTGCCCTGCGCCGACATGCTGTCGCACCGCGCCTACCTGGTGCGCTTCGCCCAGCGGCGCCTGCACGACCCGATGCTGGCCGAGGACGTGGTGCACGACGTGTTCGAGGCGGTGCTGTCCGGCCGCGCGTCGTTCGCCGGGCGGGCCGCGCTGCGCTCGTGGCTCACCGCCATCCTGAAGAACAAGATCGTCGACCTGGTGCGCCAGCGCGCCGGGCTGGAAAGCCTCGAAGCCGAGCGCGGCGACGAGGACGAGGCCAGCCGCGCCGACGCCGTCGAGTGCCCGCGGGCGCGTCCCGACGAGCTGGCCGAGCAGCGCCAGTTCCTCGCCCGCACGCTGGAGCGCATCGACGCCCTGCCGGCCGGGCTGCGCGACGTGATGCACCTGCGGGTGCTGCAGGACCAGCCGACGCAGGCGGTGTGCGAGGCGCTGGCGATCAGCGAGGAGAACCTGTTCGTGCGGCTGCATCGGGCCCGCAAGCAGCTCTTGTCCTGACCGACGACCGACCCCGGGTTCCAATTCGTAGCCCGGGTGCAACCCGGGTCCGCATATCGATAGACGCGCTCCGCGTTTGCCCCCTTTGCTCGGTTTTCGCAGAATGGGCGCCTTTCCTTATGCGGTTCGTGCACCATGAATTTCCAGCAACTGCGCTCGGTCCGTGAAGCCGTCCGGTGCGGCTTCAACCTCACCGAGGTCGCCTCGGTCCTGCACACCTCGCAGCCCGGCATCAGCCGCCAGATCCGCGAGCTCGAGGAGGAGCTGGGCATCGAGATCTTCGTGCGCGCCGGCAAACGGCTGACCGGCCTCACGCCCCCGGGCGAGACCGTGCTGCCCATCGTCGAGCGCCTGCTGCTGGACTGCGACAACCTGCGCCGGGCCGGCCAGGAGTTCAGCGCCCAGACCAGCGGGCGGCTGTCGATCGCGGCCACGCACTCGCAAGCGCGCTATGCGCTGCCGGCCGTGGTGCGCGACTTCCGCCAGCTCTATCCGCAGGTCGTCCTGAGCCTGCACCAGGGCTCGCCCAAGCAGGTGGCCGAGATGCTGCTCACCGGCGAGGCAGACATCGGCGTGGCCACCGAGGCGCTGGCGCACTACGAGCAGCTTGCCGCCATGCCCTGCTACCGCTGGACCCACAGCGTGATCGTGCCGCCCGGGCACGAGCTGCTGCAGGGCGGGCCGCTGTCGCTGCAGCGCCTCGCGCGCCATCCCATCATCACCTACGAGACCGGCTACACCGGGCGCACCCACATCGACGAGGCCTTCGAGCGCGCCGGACTCAAGCCCAGCGTGGTGCTGTCGGCGATGGATGCCGACGTGATCAAGACCTACGTCGAGCTGGGGATGGGCGTGGGCATCGTCGCGTCGATCGCCGTCGATGCGGAGCGCGACCGCATGCTGCGCGCGATCGATGCGGGCTCGCTGTTCGCGGTCAACGTGACGCGGCTGGCGGTCCGGCGCGGCACCTGGCTGCGCGGGTACGTGTATGCCTTCATCGAGGCGTTCGCGCCGACACTCACGCGGGCGGCGGTGGAGCGGGCGCTGCAGGGCGAGGGTGAGGCGGAGGCGGCGTCGCCGTGAGGCGGGTCCCGGGTTGCACCCGGGCTACAAGCGACTTCGTAGCCCGGGTGCAACCCGGGGTCGTCGGTCAGATCGCAGCCGCGGGGTCGAGCTGCTCCTTCGTGAACGTCGTCACCTTGCGCGGCAGCAAATGCACCGTCGATCCCGACTGCAGGTCGAGCTCCTGCCGCAAGGCGAGGTATTCCGTGCGCGGCAGCTCCACGTCGACATAGCTCGCGTCGTCCAGCCGCTTGAACTCCAGGCGCGTGTTCGGCCCGACCGTGAGCGCCTGCGACAGCGTCGCCGCGATCGCGCCGCGCTGGGGCACGCCGAGGATCTGCAGCTCGTGCGGGCGCACGTAGCTCACGTCGCCGGCCGGCGACGCACCCGCGCGGTCGACGCGACCGTGGAACAGGTTGACGTCGCCCAGGAACTGCAGCACGAACGGCGTGGCCGGATGGTCGTACACCTCGTCGGGCGGGCCGTCCTGCTCGATGCGGCCGTGGTTCATCACGACGATGCGGTCGGCGACCTCCATCGCCTCGTCCTGGTCGTGGGTGACGAACACGCTGGTGACGTGCATCTCGTCGTGCAGCCGGCGCAGCCAGCGGCGAAGCTCCTTGCGCACCTTCGCGTCGAGTGCGCCGAACGGCTCGTCGAGCAGCAGCACCTTGGGCTCGACCGCCAGCGCGCGGGCCAGGGCGATGCGCTGGCGCTGGCCGCCGGAGAGCTGGTGCGGGTAGCGGTCGGCGATCCAGTCGAGCTGGACCAGTTGCAGCAGCTCCATCACCTTGGCGCGGATCTGCGCCTCCGCCGGCCGCGTCGCCTTGGGCCGCACGCGCAGGCCGAAGGCGACGTTCTCGAAGATGGTCATGTGGCCGAACAGCGCGTAGTGCTGGAACACGAAGCCGACCTGGCGCTCGCGCACGTCGGTGTGGGTCGCGTCCTCGCCGTGGAAGAGCACGGTGCCGCTGTCGGGCACTTCCAGGCCCGCGATGATGCGCAGCAGCGTGGTCTTGCCGGACCCCGAGGGACCCAGCAGCGCGACCAGCTCGCCGGCCGGGATGTCGAGGTTGAGGTTGTCGCAGACGACCGTCTGGCCGAAGCGTTTCTGCAGGTTGCGGACTTCGATGCTCATTCGCTTCTCTCCTGGACCTTCAGATCCGCCTTCACGCGCTGCTCCACCACGAACTTGAGCACCAGCGTCACCAACGCCAGCCCCGCCAGCAGCGACGCGACCGCGAACGAGGCCGCGAACTGATACTCGTTGTAGAGGATCTCGATGTGCAGCGGCATGGTGTTGGTCTGTCCGCGGATGTGCCCCGACACCACGCTCACCGCGCCGAACTCGCCCATCGCCCGCGCGTTGCACAGGATCACGCCGTACAGCAGCGCCCACTTGATGTTGGGCAGCGTCACGCGGCGAAAGATCTGCCAGCCGTTGGCGCCGAGCACGCGTGCCGCCTCCTCCTGCTCGGTGCCCTGGGCCTGCATCAGCGGGATCAGCTCGCGCGCGACGAACGGAAAGGTGATGAACACCGTGGCCAGTACGATGCCGGGCACCGCGAAGATGATCTTCAGGTCGTGGTCGCGCAGCCATTCGCCGAACCAGCCCTGCAGGCCGAACACCAGCACGTAGATCAGGCCCGAGATCACCGGGCTCACCGAGAACGGCAGGTCGATCAGCGTCAGCAGCAGGTTCTTGCCGCGGAACTCGAACTTGGCGATGCACCACGCCGCCGCCACGCCGAACACCAGGTTCAGCGGCACCGAGATGCCCGCGGCCAGCAGCGTGAGCCGGATCGCCGACAGCGCATCCGGGTCGGTGACGGCCGCGAGGTAGACGCCCAAGCCCTTCTTCAGCGCCTCGGCGAAGACGATGGCCAGCGGCACGAACAGGAACAGCGTGAGGAAGAGCAGCGCGACGCCAATCAGCCCCCACTTGACCCAGGCGGGCTCGGTGGTGGCCTCGGCGATGCGACGCGGCGCGGTGCCGGCGGCTGCGGGCAAAGGCAGGGCTTGCGCAGGACTGCTCATCTCACTTTCCCTGGCGGGCACGCGTCCACGCCTGCAAGCCGTTGATCGCCAGCAGCAGCACGAAGGCCGACACCAGCATCACCACCGCGATCGCGGTCGCGCCGGTGTAGTCGTACTGCTCGAGCTTGGTGATGATGAGCAGCGGCGTGATCTCGCTGACCATCGGCATGTTGCCGGCGATGAAGATCACCGAGCCGTACTCGCCCAGCGCGCGTGCGAAGGCCAGCGCGAAGCCCGTGAGCAGCGCCGGCGTGACGATGGGGAAGATGACCTTGGTGAAGGTCTGCCAGCGGGTCGCGCCGAGCGTGGCCGCGGCCTCCTCGATCTCCTTGTGCAGGTCCTCCAGCACCGGCTGCAGGGTGCGCACGACGAAGGGCAGGCCGATGAAGGTCAGCGCCACGAACACGCCCACCGGCGTGAAGCTCACCTTGAAGGGCAGCAGCGAGCCGATCCAGCCGTTCTGCGCATACAGCGCGGTGAGCGCGATGCCGGCCACCGCGGTGGGCAGCGCGAAAGGCAGGTCGACCAGCGCGTCGACGATGCGCTTGGCGGGGAAGTCGTAGCGCACCAGCACCCACGCGACCACCAGCCCGAAGAACGCGTTGAGCAGCGCCGCGGCGACCGACGCGCCGAAGGTCAGCCGATAGGAGGCGAGCACGCGCGGCGAGGTGACCGTGTCCCAGAACGCCGGCCAGGTCATCGTGAAAGTCTTGAGGAAGGCAGCGCTCAGCGGGATGAGCACGATGAAGCCCAGGTACAGCAGCGTGAAGCCCAAGGCCAGGTCGAAGCCGGGCAGCACGCTGTGCCGCTTGAGGAGCGCGCGCGAGAACATGGCCGCTCAGGACTTCTTGCCGGACTTCAGGATCTGGTCGTAGGTCGCACCGTCGTCGAAGTGCTCCTTCTGCGCCTTGCTCCAGCCGCCGAAGACCTCGTCGATCGTGAACAGGTTGACCTTGGGGAAGTCCTTCGCATACCGGGTCAGCAGCGTCGCCGAGCGCGGACGCAGCTGGTGCCTGGCCGCGATCTCCTGGGCCTCGTCGGACCACAGGTACTTGAGGTAGGCCTCGGCCTGCTTGCGCGTGCCCTTCTTGTCGACCACCTTGTCGATCACCGCGACCGGGTTCTCGGCCAGGATGCTCCAGGCGGGGTAGACCACGTCGAAGTCGCCGCCGAACTCGGCCTTGATGAGGTTGACCTCGCTCTCGAAGGTGGCCAGCGCGTCGCCGATGCCGCGCTGCGCGAAGGTGGTGGTGGCGGCACGCCCGCCGCCGTCGAACACCGGCACGTTGGCGAAGATCTTCTGCACCAGCTCGCGCGCCTGCACCGGCGTCTGGCCCGACTTGATGGCCGCGCCCCAGGCCGCCACGTAGGTGTAGCGGCCGTTGCCGGTGATCTTGGGGTTGGGGATGACCACGCTCACGCCGGGCCGGGCCAGGTCGGCCCAGTCCTTGATGCCCTTGGGATTGCCCTTGCGCACCAGGATCACCGTGGTCGACGTCGTGGGCGCGCTGTTGTTGGGCAGGCGCTTGGCCCAGTCGGCGCCCAGCAGCTTGCCGCGCTCGGCGATGGCGTCGATGTCGTTCGACTGGTTCATGGTGACGACGTCGGCTTCCAGCCCGTCGATCACCGCCCGCGCCTGCTTGCTCGAACCGCCGTGCGACTGGTTGACGGTGAGCTCCTCGCCCGTGCTCGTCTTCCAGTGCTTGATGAAGGCGGCGTTGTAGTCCTTGTAGAACTCGCGCGCCACGTCGTAGCTGACATTGAGCAGCGCCGGCCCGGCCGCCTGCGCGACGCCGCCGGCGCTCCACAGCAGCGCGGCCGGAAGGCCCAGGACGAGGGCGCGCCGCAGCGCGCGGGGGGCAGGAGAACTCATGGATGCACGGCCCGAACGGGCGCTTCGAATGATCGAGCCGTGGATCCTAGGGAAGGCTTTCCGTGCTTTGAAGGACTGAATTCTTGGATTCTTATGCGATTCCCGACTAAGGAATCACTTGGCCGAATAGATCCGGTCGAACACGCCGCCGTCCGCGAAATGCGTCTTCTGCGCCTTCGCCCAGCCCCCGAAGGCCTCGTCGATGGTGAACAGGCCCACCTTGGGGAACTGCTTGGCGTACTTGGCAGCGGCCTTCTCGTCGATCGGGCGGTAGTAGTTCTTGCCGGCAATGTCCTGGCCTTGCGGCGAGTACAGGTACTCGAGGTAGGCGGTGGCGACGGCGCGGGTGCCCTTCTTGTCGACCACCTTGTCCACCACCGCCACCGGCGGCTCGGCCAGGATGGACACCGAAGGCGCCACCACGTCGAACTTGTCCGGACCCAGCTCCTTCAGCGCCAGCAGCGCCTCGTTTTCCCAGGCGATCAGCACGTCGCCGATGCCGCGTTCCACGAAGGTGGTGGTGGCGCCGCGTGCGCCGGAATCCAGCACAGGCACGTTCTTGTACAGCTTTTTCAGGAACTCACGCGCGGCGGCATCGCTGCCGCCCGGCTGGCGCAGGGCGTAGCCGTAAGCGGCCAGATGGTTCCAGCGTGCGCCGCCGGAGGTTTTCGGATTCGGGGTGATGACTGCCACGCCTGGCTTGACCAGGTCGTTCCAGTCCTTGATGCCTTTCGGGTTGCCCTTGCG
>DASUZE010000062.1:0-26716 GCA_036377015.1 Piscinibacter sp.
GCCACAGAGATGAAATCACTCTGAATTTCCTCTGTGGCTCGGTGGCTCTGTGGTTGAACTTGACTTGGACGCAAGCCCCGCGTCACGAAGCATGGCCCGGCGGCTTTCGTAGCCCGGGTGCAACCCGGGTCCAGCGTGACGGACCAACCCCGGGTTGCACCCGGGCTACGAGCTGCGCACGCGGCAGGCACGCACTCCATTGCGGCTCCGAGGCGCCATGCGACTTCGCACGCTTATCGCGGCGCGGCAGAAAACATTTAGGAGACACCCTCTCAGATGACACGGTTCAAATCGATCCGGGTGGCGACCGACTCTTCCGACAACGCCACCCACGC
Source organism: Piscinibacter sp. (assembly GCA_036377015.1). Taxonomy (GTDB): domain Bacteria; phylum Pseudomonadota; class Gammaproteobacteria; order Burkholderiales; family Burkholderiaceae_C; genus Albitalea. The sequence continues at coordinate 336 of DASUZE010000062.1, forward strand.
GCTTGGTCATCGGCAAGCAGGGGGCGTCCGCGATGGCCGACTTCCTGTTGGGCAGTGTCACGCGCCGCTTGCTGGCCAGGTCGACGTGCGACGTGATGGTCGTGCCTCGCGCGGCCGTCGACGCGCGTTGTCCGCGGCCGGCCATGGTCTCGCAAACGAAGCGGCTCGCCGCAAGCACCGATTCGAGGAGCGTCTCATGACGACTTACACATCGATCACCGACCTCATGCGCTCGCACATGGAGTCCTGCCTGCGTCTGGGTTGGTTCCTCCATGAGGCGGCGGAACGCGAGCATCGACTGAACCTGGAGGCCTTGTGGGGCACCCCCGGCGCGCTTGTCGTGGCCTGGACGCGGATGGTCACGTCCGGCATGCGCCATCACGGCTTGCCGACAGACCCTCCCGCCGGCAAGCCACCTGTGCGCGCGACGTCGATGCCGAGCAGCTTTCGAAAGACGGCTTCGGCCGTCAGCCCACCCACGGTGGCCACGACGAGGATGAACGAGACGAACCGCAGACCCGCATCGCCGGCGACGTCGAGGGTGCCCGGCTGGGCCACGATGTAGAGCATCGCCGCCAGCGCGCCGGCCATCAGGCCGAGGGCGCTCGTGATCATCATCGAGGGGGGCACCAGCGGTCCGCTGCCGTAGCGGCGCTCGAACACCATGCGCACGGCCGCTCCGGACACGCCGGCCAGCAAGGTGGATGCGAGGAGCAACGCCATCGCCACGGCCTTGTCGAGGCCGGGCCACAAGTGGCTGCCGAACGCCCCCGCGAGCGCCAGGATGAACAGCACGCCGGCCACGCCGGCGTGCCGGATGATCGGGCCGGCCTCGACGGCGTACCGGCGTCGCCGCTGCGATTCGAGCAGGTCGGCCCATCCGGTTGCCGCGGCCTCCGAGGGATCGTCGGCCATGCGCGCATGTTCGTTGCCGTTGGGCAGGTCCACGCCGGGGACGACGGTGCGCCACACCGTCTCGGCGCCCCCGCCGGTCCGGAACAGCGCGAGCACCGGCACCCGAGCGCCAATGGCCACCTGGCCGGCGACCGATGTGGCATTGGCGCCGCCGAGGAGGATCAGCCCGTCCGCATCGGCCAGCCGGCGGTAGAACGTCACCTCCCACCGGTTGGCGGAATCCGGAATCCGGTCGAAGAGCGCGGGGTGGGTCTGTTCTTCGGGGAAGGCCACGTTGTCCGGCATGGGGGCCTGCCGCACGATGATCGGTGCGCCCCGTTCGGGCATCTTCGGGTTCGCGGCCACGTAGGCCGACACCACGTCTGCTTCGATGAAGCGTGCGTCGTACACGATCAGTCCATGACCCCGCTTCGCGAGCGTCTCACCGAGGAGGCGGGCGGCTTCCCGGGCCTTGGCGACGTCGACCTTCGGTTCGTAAGGGTAGGCGTGGTGAGGGTCGTTGCGCTCCGGGCTCGCGCCGCCGACGATCGCGAATCTCAGCATCGTCCATTCCTCCGGTGGGGGTCGGGTCTGTGTTGGCGGCATTGTGACCGCGCTTCCCTTCGCCGCCGGACAGAAGTATTATGGTATGACCTTACGGCGCTGCACATGCACGTCAAGAACGTCCACGGCACCACGCTCGATCGGCTCGGCGAGCAGATCATCGCGGGCCGCTACCCGCCCGGCGCCTCGATCCCCCCCGAGGCGGCGCTGTGCGAGGAAATGGGCGTGAGCCGCACGGTGATCCGCGAGGTGGTGAAGTCGCTCTCGGCCAAGGGCCTGATCGTCACCGGCCCGAAGCTGGGCACCCGCGTGCGCGAATCCGAGCAGTGGAACTGGTTCGATGCAGACGTGGTGGTGTGGCACTCCAGGACGGGCCTGACACGCGAATTCCTGCTCGAGCTGCAGGACCTTCGCCGCGTGATCGAGCCGGCGGGGGTTCGGCTGGCGGCCGAGCGGGCCACCGAGCAGGACATCGCGGAGCTGGAGCAAGCCTACGCCGGCATGAAGGATGCCGTCGAGAACGGCGGCGACTACGTGCGCCATGACCTGCGCTTCCACCAAGGGCTGCTGCGCGCGTGCCACAACCGCATGCTGGTGCAGATGGGCAAGGCGCTCGGCGCCCTGCTGCGCACGTCCTTCGTGATCTCCACCGCGCGGCCCGATTGCGCCTTGCAGTCGCTGCCATTGCATCGCGCCGTGCTCGATGCGGTGATTTCACGCTCGCCCTCGAAGGCCGAGAAGGCCATCCTCGTCTTGATCGATACCGCGAGCAAGGACATCGAGCAGGTCCTTGCCTCGCACCGCAGGCTGCCCTCGCTGGCCATGCCGGCCGCGCACATCAAGGGCCGCCGGCGTGCGGCCATGGTGCGCTGACCGGCATGCCGCCGACCTGACCATCCGAAAGGAGGGAACGCCACTGAAAACCGCACTGACCACCTCATCGAGTTGTCCATAGACCCAACGAAACATTGATGGAGACAAGTCATGGCATCGAAGTCCGCATCCCCTCAACACATGTCAGTCCTCGCAGTCGCCGTCGCTTGCGCTTGCTCGAGCGCCGCGGCCCTGGCCGCACCGCCCAAGGTGGTGACCGCACCGAACTCGGATCCGGAGTGCTTTGCGCCGTGGGCCTCGAACACGAAGCTGTTCCAGTACCCGGCGAAGAAGGGGCCGTACCGCATCGCGCTGGCCAATGGCTACATCGCCAATACCTGGCGCATCCAGATGATCAAGACGGCCAAGGCCTATGCCGCGCAGCCGGACGTTGCCGCGAAGCTCAAGGAGTTCAAGGTCGTCTCCACCGGCGAGGACGTGGCCGCACAGATCGGCGCCGTCAACAACTTCATCGACTCCGGCTACGACGCCGTGGTCGTCAACGCGCAGAACCCGGCTGCGTTCAAGCCGGTCATCAAGCGCGCCAACGACGCCGGCGTGGTGCTGGTGGCGTTCGACAACACGCTCGACACCGAAGACGCCATCAACGTCAACGTCGACCAGAAGGGCCTGGGCAAGTACTGGGCCGAATGGCTGGTGAAGAACGTTCCCGCCGGCGGCCGCGTGCTCGAAGTGCGTGGCGTCTCGGGAACCTCGGTGGACCGCGACCGGCACGAGGGCATCCAGGAAGTGCTGAAGGCGTCCGGCAAGAAGTGGGAGGTCGTCGAGGTCATCGGCAAATGGGACGACCCGACAGCGCAGAAGGTCACGGCCGATGCGATTGCCGTGCACAAGCGCTTCGATGCCATCACCGCGCAAGGCGGCGACACGGGCGTCGTGCAGGCGCTGATCGACGCGAAGCACCCGCTCGTCCCGTTCGGCGGCGAGACCGAGAACGGTTTCCGCAAGTTCTGCGGCAAGCTCGCCGCGGAAGGACTGAAGTGCGCCTCGGGCGGGACCGGGCCGGCACAGGTGGCCGTCGCGCTCAAGACCGCCATTGCCGCGCTGGAGGGCAAGGTCGTTCCGCAATCGGTGAAGCTGCCGCTGGCACGCGTCGAGTTCCCCAACCTCAAGGAAGGCGCGGACTACTACGCGGCCCTGTCGGACAACTTCTTCGTGGGCAACGCGTTCCCCACCTGCGGCATCAACTTCACCGCGCAGGAGATCATGGGCCAGACCGAGGCGAACAAGTAGGCCCGGCCCGGGCGACGCGCGAGGCCGGCCCCGATGAGCCTGCTGAACGTGCAAGGCGTGTGCAAGCGCTACGGCGGCGTGCACGCGCTGCGCGACGCCAACCTGGGCGTGCAGGCCGGCCGCATCCATGCGGTGCTGGGCGAGAACGGCGCCGGCAAGTCGACGCTCATCAAGATCATGGCCGGCGTGGTTGCGCCCGACGACGGGACCATCCTGCTCGATGCGGCGCCGGTCTCGTTCCGCTCGCCCGCGGCGGCCAACGAGGCCGGCATCGTCTGCGTCTTCCAGGAGCTGTCGCTGATCCCCGATCTCTGCGTGGCCGACAACATCGCGATCAGCAACCCGCCGCGGCGCTTCGGGCTCATCGATCGCCGCGCGCAGCGCCGCATGGCCGAACAGGCGCTGGCACGTGCCGGTGCCGAAGACATCCATCCGCTGGCCTTGGTCAAGGACTTGCCCTTGTCGCGGCGGCAGATGGTCGAGATCGCAAAGGCCCTGGCTCGCAAGCCCCGGCTCTTGATCCTGGACGAAGCCACGTCGGCATTGACGGCCGCGGACGTGACCAAGGTCTATGCGGTGCTGAAGCGCCTGCGCGCCGAAGGACTGGCACTGGTCTACATCTCCCACCGCATGCACGAGATCTCCGAGCTGGCCGACGAATGCACCGTGTTCTGCAACGGCCGCTCCGTGGCGCACTACGCGGCGGGGACGAAGACCGACAACGAGGTGGTCGAGCTGATGATCGGCCGCAAATACGACGGCGTCTTTCCGACCCGCACGCCACGTGTCGATCGCAAGGCGACGCCGCGCCTGGAAACGTGCCGCCTCGGGTGGACGGACCGCCTGGTCGACGTGTCGCTGCAACTGCATGCGGGTGAGGTGGTCGGCCTGGGCGGTCTCGACGGGCAAGGCCAGCGTGAGTTGCTGCTGGCCCTGTTCGGCGTGTTGCGCGGCACGTCGGGCGAGGTGCTGATCGATGGCAAGCGTGCCGTCATCACCGGGCCTCGCGTGGCCAAGGGCCGGGACATCGGCATGGCGCTCATCCCCGAGGACCGAAAGACCGAAGGGCTGATGCTGCCGATGTCGGTGCGCGACAACCTGTCGTTTGCCGCGCTCGATCGCCTGTCGCGCTGGGGCGTGATCGACCCCCCGGCCGAAAGCGAGGCGGTGCAGCGCATCGTGCGCCTGCTGTCGGTGCGCAGCGACGGCGTCGACGTGCCGGCCGGATCGCTGTCGGGCGGCAACCAGCAGAAGCTCGTCATCGGCAAGTGGCTGATGGTGGCGCCACGGATCGTGCTGCTCAACGACCCGACCCGCGGCATCGACGTGGGCACCAAGCAGGAGGTCTACGAGCTGCTGCGCCGGCTGGCCGCCGAAGGCGCGGCCATCCTCTTCTACTCGACCGACTACGACGAGCTCATCGGCTGCTGCGACCGGGTGCTCGTCATGGTCGAAGGCGCCGTCAAGCGCGAACTGGCCGGCGCCGGCATCACCGAGCGTGCGCTCGTGGGCAGCGCGCTGAATCTCGGCCTCGACGGCCGAGGGGTCGAACCCGAGGCGGCTCGGGCATGAGGGACGACTGGCCGTACCACCTGCGCGAGCATCGCGGCACGCTGCTCGCGTTGCTCGGCTTCATCGCGATGTTCGCGATCTACGCGGCCAATCATCCCGCGGGCTTCACCGCCAACGTCGCGACGACGGCCGCCAACAAGGGCACCTTGCTGGCGATCCTGGCGATGGCGCAAACGCTGGTCGTGCTCACGTCCGGCATCGATTTGTCGGTGGGCATGGTGATGGTGCTGGCCAATTGCCTCGCGTCGACCATCGTCGTGGGCACGCCGCTGATGACCGCACTGGGCGTGCTGGGCGTGTTGGCGGCAGGCGCGGCCTGCGGTGCGATCAATGGGCTGATCGTGATCGTGGGCAGGCTGCAGCCCATCGTCACGACCATCGCCACCGGTTCGATCTACTACGGCATCGCCCTGGCGCTGCGGCGCGTGCCGGGCGGCGACGTCAACGCGTCGCTGGCCGATTTCGTGACCGGTCAATGGGCCGGTGGCGTGCCCGCGAGCCTGGTCTTGCTGCTGGCCCTGGTGGTGCTGGTCTGGACGCCGCTGCGCCGCGGCGCGCTGGGCCGGGCCTTGTATGCGGTGGGATCGTCGGAGCTGGCCGCCTACATGTCGGGCGTTCCGATCCAGCGCGCCAAGTTGCTGGCGTACACGATGTCGGGCCTGCTCGCGGCCGTGGCCGGGCTGTTCGTCACCTTCATCACCTATTCCGGCGAGGCGTCGGCTGCGAACGGCAGCACCTACACGCTGTTCTCCATCGCCGCCGTGGTGCTGGGCGGCGTCTCGCTGTTCGGCGGCTCGGGCAGCGCCGTCGGCGCGATCTTCGGCGCGCTGATGTTCCGCACCATCGGCGATCTGCTCTTCGTGTTCAACCTCGAGCCGCTGTGGCAGCCGCTGTTCCAGGGCGTCGTGCTCGCGGTTGCCGTGTGCCTGGGCTCGGCGCGCTTGTTGCGCGTGAAGAATCGTCTGGACGTCTATGGCTGAGATGCGCATGCGCGGCACCGCGATCGCGGCGATGTGGCGGCGCGCCGACCCGGCCGTTACTGCAGCCTTCGGCTGCATCGCGCTGCTGCTGTTGCTGGGCAGCCTGTATTCCGGCAGCTTCCTGTCGCCCGAGTACCTGCTGCAGCAGCTCAAGGTCGCGTCGTTCCTCGGGGTCATCGCGTCGGGCACGATGATCGTGATCCTGCTCGGCCACATCGACCTGTCCGTCCCCTGGGTGGTGGCGGTCGGCGGGATGATGGCCACCGCAGCGACGGGATGGGGGCCGCTCGGCGCGGCGATGGCCATTCCGGTGGGCATCGGGTGCGGCGTGATGCTCGGCCTCGTGAACGGCTGCGCGGTGGCGCTGCTGCGCATTCCCTCGATGATCGCGACCTTGGCGATCAATGCCGTGGCGCAAGGACTCATGGTGGTTCACACCGGCGGCTTCTCGCCGCAGGATGCGTCTTCGCCCGCCATGCGCTTCATCGCGACCGGCCAAAGCCTGTTCGGCATCCCGAACGCATTGATCGTGTGGCTTGCCGTCGGCGCCGCCACGATCTTCCTGCTCACCCGCACGACCTTCGGGCGCACGGTCTACGCGATCGGCAATCGCGAGCGCGCCGCCTACCTGTCCGGCGCCCGCACCCATCTCGTGCTGATCCTCGCGTTCGCCATCGCCGGAGGCCTGTCCGCATTCGGCGGCGTGCTGCTGGCCGGCTATGCGAGCAAGGCCGCCCAGGCCATGGGCGACGCCTACCTCTTGCCCGCGATCGCCGCCGTGGTGCTCGGCGGCACGTCGATCCTCGGCGGGCGCGGCAACTATCTCGGCACCGTCGCCGGCGTGATCCTCGTCACCTTGCTGCAGTCGATCCTGTCGGTGATGCAGATCGAGGAATACGGCCGGCATGTGATCTATGGCGTGGTCATCGTCGCGATGCTGCTGGTCTACGGCCGCGGACGCCGGCATTCGGAGTGACTGCAAGGAGAACGGCATGGCCATCGAACTCACGTCCAGCTTCGAAGTGATCGACCCGCGCTTTCGCGCGCTCGCGTTTGCCAACGTTCATGTCGAGCGCCTGGCCACGGGCTTCCGCTGGGCCGAAGGGCCTGCGTGGTTTGCGGCGGGACGTTATCTCGTCTGGTCGGACATTCCGAACGACCGGATGATGCGCTGGGACGAGACCGACGCATCGGTGTCGGTGTTCCGCCAGCCGTCGATGAACAGCAACGGCAACACCGTCGACCAAAACGGTCGGCTCGTCACCTGCGAGCATCGCGGGCGCTGCGTCTCACGCACGGAGCACGACGGCACGCGCACCGTGCTGGCATCGCACTTCGAGGGCAAGCGGTTCAACTCGCCCAACGACGTGGTGGTCATGTCCGACGGCAGCATCTGGTTCACCGATCCGAGCTACGGCATCGACTCCGACTACGAGGGCGACGCGTCGCCCAGCGAGATCGGCGCGCGGCGCGTGTACCGCGTCGACGCGGGCACCGGGTCGATCACGGTCGTTGCGAGCGACTTCGTGCAGCCGAACGGACTCGCGTTCTCGCCGGACGAATCGCTGCTGTACATCGTCGACACCGGCGCCACGCACCAGCCCGACGGACCGCATCACGTGCGCCGCTTTCGCGTCGGTCCGAACGGCGACCTGGCCGGCGGCGAAGTGTTCGCGAAATGCCCGGTGGGCCTGTACGACGGCTTGCGCGTGGACGTCCACGGCAACCTGTGGCTGAGCGCCGGGGACGGCGTGCATTGCCACGCGCCCGATGGCACGCTGCTTGGCAAGGTGCGCGTGCCGGAGGCCGTCGCCAACCTGTGCTTCGGCGGGGCCAAGAGAAATCGCCTGTTCATCTGCGCGACGAGCTCGCTGTATGCGGTTTACCTGAACACGCGCGGCAATCGATCCGGCTGAGTGCTTGACGGATATCGTTTCTCAGGCGCCGGTTATGGGTGCCGTATCAGCCTCATCTCAGCGGGGAGCCTCGTGCGCGTCGTCGGCGTGTTCAAGCTGCACCCGTCACACGAGCTGACGCGGCATAGTCCCCCACGTCCGTCAGACGAACTGCACCGAGAGGCTGCCGAGCGTTCCGAAGTCCGCGCGCAAGGTGTCGCCCTTGCGGGCCCACACGGGGCGGGTGAAGGACCCGGACAGCATCACGCGACCCGGCTCGAGCGTCACGCCGAACGCCCCGACCTTGTTGGCCAGCCACGCGATCGCAACGGCGGGGTGGCCCAGCACGCCGGCCGCCACGCCGGATTCCTCGATGTCGGCATTGCGGTAGAGCAGCGCGCTGGCCCAGCGCAGGTCGACGTCCATCGGGCCGACCGGGCGGCCACCCAGCACCAGCCCCGCCGCGGCACCGTTGTCGGCCACCGTGTCGAAGATCTTGCGCGGGTTCTGCACGCGCGCATCGATGATCTCGATCGCCGGCACCACGTACTCGGTCGCACGCAGCACATCGAGCAGGCCGACACCCGGGCCTTTGAGCGGCTTGCCGAGCACGAAGACGAGCTCCGGCTCGACACGCGGGACGATGAAGCGCTCGAAGGGAACCTTGGCGCCGTCATCGATCATCATCGAGTCGTGCAGCACGCCGAAGTCCGGCTCGTCGATCTGCGACGACTGCTGCATCGCCTTCGACGTGAGCCCGATCTTGTTGCCGATGATGCGCGAGCCGGCCTCGACCTTGATCTCGTTCACCAGCGCCTGGATCGCGTAGGCGTCGTCGAGCGTGATCTCGGGCCAGGTCGTCGAGAGCTGGACCACGGGCTTGCGCTCCTGCTCGGCGCGGACCAGCGAGCGCGCGGCCTCCATGCGGATCGTGTCGCTGAGCATCGGGCAGTCTCCCCTTCCGTTCAAAGCTTGATGCAGATGTTGCGCTGCTCGGTGTAGAACTCGAGCGAATGCACGCCGCCTTCGCGGCCGATGCCCGATGCCTTCGAACCGCCGAACGGCGTCCGCAGGTCGCGCAGGAACCAGGCGTTGACCCACACGATGCCGGCCTCCATGCGGGCGGCTACGCGGTGCGCGCGTGCCAGGTCACGCGTCCAGATCGTGGCGGCAAGGCCGTAGGGCGTGTCGTTGGCCAGCCGCACCACCTCGTCCTCGGCATCGAACGGACGAACGTGGCAGCAAGGGCCGAAGATCTCTTCGCGCACCACGGCCGAGGTCTCGGGCAGCCCGGTCCAGATGGTCGGTGCGATCCAGGCGCCGTCGGCCAGCTCGGCGGGCATGTCGGGCACGCCGCCGCCCGTCACGATGGTGGCTCCTTCCTCGACGGCCTTGCGGTAGTACGACAGCACCTTGTCGCGGTGCTCGCGGCTGATGAGCGGGCCGATGCCGGTCTGTGCATCTTCGGGGCGACCGGGCCGCAGGCCCTCGGCCTTGCGCTTGAGCGCCTCGACGAAGGCCGCAAAGACGGGCCGCTCGACGTAGACGCGCTCCGTGCCGAGGCAGACCTGCCCGCAATTCGCGAACGCCGCGCGCGCGATGCCTTCGACCGCCGCATCCATGTCGCAATCGGCGAACACGATGCCGGCGTTCTTGCCGCCGAGCTCGAAGGAGACGGCGCGCGGGCCGTCCGCGGCGGCCTTCATGATGGCCGTGCCGGTGCGTGTTTCGCCGGTGAAGGTGATCGCGTTCACCCCGGGGTGTCGCGTCAGGTACTCGCCGGCCGAGCCGGGACCGAAGCCGTGCACGACGTTGTAGACGCCCTTCGGAAGGCCCACGCTGTCCATGACCTCGCCCAGCAGCGTCGCCGTGCTCGGCGTCTCCTCGGAGGGCTTGACGACCACCGCGTTGCCGCAAGCGAGTGCCGGCGCAACCTTCCAGGTCGTCAACAGCAGCGGGAGGTTCCAGGGGCAGATCACCGCGACCACGCCCTTGGGCGCGCGGATCGCGTAGTTCAGCGCGCCTTGTCCGTCCGGCGTCGCCGTCTGGAAGGCCTCCATCGCGACACCCTTCACCGTGTCGGCGAAGGCCTTGAAGTTGGCCGCGCCCCTGGGGATGTCGAGGTGCCGGGCCAGCGACACGGGCTTGCCGGTGTCGGCCACCTCGGCCTCCAGGAAGTCGTCGAAGCGCCGGTTGATGCCGTCGGCGACCGCGTTCAGCAGGTCCGCACGCTTGCCGACATCGAGGCGGCCCCATTCGCCTTGCAGCGCGGCGCGTGCCGCGCGAACGGCTGCGTCGACTTCTTCGACCCCCGCCTCCGCGACTCGTGCGATGACGCGACCATCGACGGGCGATCGCTTCTCGAAGGTCCGCGGGCCATCGCCGACGAAGCGGTTGTCGATGAAGTGTCCCAGCGTGCGCAGGCTCATGGCGTCGACGTCTTGACGTTCAGCTCCGCCAGCTGCCCCGCTTCGGCCGCGTCGTCCATGGCGAAGCGATCGCCGAAGTCGAACAGGTCGTCGTTCTGGAAGCCGGGGTAGTACTGGATCTCCCACCAGTTGTGATCCAGGTCCTCGAGGTAGAACGAATAGACGCCGTGCTGGCTCACCGGCGCGAGCACCTGGCAGATCCTGTACTTGTCCTTGAACTCGAGCGCGTGGCGATACGCGTCGTCGACCTCCTCTTTCGACGTGAGGTCGATGCCCCAATGGTTGAGGAGGTTCACCGGCTTCAGCGCGTCGCCCACCTCGACGGCGACGATGTGGAACTTGAGGCCGCAGCGCACGACCATCGAAGGCCTGGCGTGGCGCACGCATTCCAGGCCGAGGAACTCCTCATAGAAGCGGCGCGATTCCTTGAGGCTGTAGCACTCCATGGTGCCATGCGACATCACGTAGGGCTTGATCACCGAATGCTCGGTCTTCGCGTCGGCGATGCCGTCGTAGATCATGTCGCGGGTGGCGGCGGTCATCGAACTCCTCCTCTTGTGGGCATCAGGCCGCGGTCGCGACGGCGCTGACCTTGTCGGCCTCGCTCACGAACGAATCGGCGAAGAACTCGTCCGGCGGCAGGCTGCACTTCGCGCTGAAGTCGCGCCGCGCGCTGTCGACCATCATGGGCGCGCCGCAGGCATAGACCTGCACGCCCGACATGTCCGGGAAATCGTCCATCACCGCGCGGTGGACGAAACCCGTGCGTCCGGTCCAGGCGCACTCGGGCGTCGGGTCCGACAGCACCGGCACGAAGCGGAATCCGGGGTGTTGCCAGCCGGAGGGCACATCGAGCATGTACAGATCGCGCCTTGTCCGGCAACCCCAGTACAGCGTGATGGGCCGCGCCAGCTGTCGCTGGAACGCGTGCTCGCACATCGCCTTGATCGGCGCAAAGCCGGTGCCGCTGGCGACCATGACGATCGGCTTGGCCGAGTCCTGGCGCAGAAAGAAGCTGCCGAGCGGTCCCTCGAAGCGCAACAGGTCCCGAAGCTTGAGCCGGTTGTCGAAGACACCGCCGGTGAAGAGGCCTCCGGGGATGTGACGCGCGTGCAGCTCCAGAGCGGTCACGCCTCCTGCATCGGGACAGGTGGCGATCGAATAGCTGCGCCGCTTGCCGTCGGCGAGCAGGAGGTCGATGTACTGGCCCGCCAGGAAGCGGAAGTTCTCGTTCATCGGCAGCCGCAGCCCGATCACCGCGACGTCGGGTGCCGGCTTCTGGATCCGCTCGACACGGCACGGCACGGTGCGCGAGGGCAGGCTCTGCACCTCGCGCACGCTGATCACGACATCCGACAGCGGCGTGGCCTGGCACAGCAGCGCATGGCCCTTTGCCTTGTCGGTGTCGGGCAGCGAGTGCGGATGCGCCATGCCGTGGTCGACCTCGCCTTGGAGCACCGTGCCGCGGCAGGTGGTGCAGATGCCCGAGCGGCAGCTGTAGGCCATCATGAAGCCGGCCTCGAGGCCGGCCTGCAGGATGGTCTGCCCGGCAGGCACCTCGTAGCAATGGCCGCTGGGCTGGAGCGTCACGCGATGCGTCATGGGGCGTGCTGCGTCCATCAGGTCGGGGCTCGAGACCTTTGCTCCGCCACCATGCGCCGCACCGCGGCCAGCGTCGACGCAACGGCGTTGAAGTACATGCGTTCCATCGGCGCGAAGTGCTTCTTCTCCGCCTCGGGGTCGCCTTCGAGCCCCTTGCGCGTCAGCGAGAACGAGAAGGTCAGCGTCAGCTGGCCCTGCGCGTCCTCGCCCAGCGAGTTCTCGATGCGACCGGGTTCATTGCCCGACACGCGTTCGAAGATCACCCGCTCCTGCGGCTCGAACGTGACCCGCTCGCGCAAGGGTTCGTCCCCCAGCAGGATGTCACGCAGCAGCCAGCCCGAACCGTGCTCGATGACCTCGCACTTCTTCATCTGAGGCACATAGGGCAGCGCATTGTTGGCTTTCATGACCAGCCCGTTCCACACGTCGTGGCGGGTCAGCACCGGCTGGCCCGGCTCGTTGACCGGCACGGTTCTAGAGAGCTGGTACATGAGGCTTCTCCTCCTGGGTTTGCGAGGGCGACAACAGGATGGTTGCGTGGTTGTTGCTGGTGTCCAGCAGGCCGCTCAGGCGCGCCCGTCCGAAGTCCGGATGCACGACCTCCAGCGTGTAGCTGGCGCCGTTGCCCGGCAGGCCGTCGATCTTGAAGTCGCCGAAGTGGTCGGTGAGCGCGCGCAACAGCTCTTTCCCGCCGGAGACGGACAGGGACACGCGGGCGCCCACGACGTTCTCGGTGCGACCCTGCGGCGTCGTGCGGCAGACATTGCCGCCGACGAAGCAGTGCGTCGCGCGCTGCAGGTTTTGATAGAAGACGCGCGGCCGGGTGCCCAGCTCCGGACGCAACACCTCCAGGCCCTCCCTGGCCACGCGCTCGCGAAATGCAGCGTCGGTGTCGTGCACGGCCTGCAGCGCACCGGTCGGGCACACCTGCACGCAGCGCGGTTCGGCCCAGCCCGCATCGAGCAGATGGGCGTCGAAGAACCAGGACTGCGGCAGCTGCGCCTCCTCGTTCCAGGAGATGGCCCCGTAAGGGCAGGCCGCCACCAGGTCCTTGCGACCACGCGCCTTGACCGGGTCGATGATGACGACACCGTCGTCGCGCTTGCGGATCGCACCGTCCCCGGCCGCCTCGATGCAGGGCGCGTTGTCGCAGTGGTTGCACATCTTCGGCACGTACGAGACGTCGACCATGGAGCCGCTGCCGCGCACGATGCGCTTGATCGAGATCCACTCATGGCCGTGTGCAGGCTGCGGCGCCGAGTAGCCCGGGAAGTCGTTGCCGACATGCTCGTCCTTGGTCGCGAGCACGCAGTTGTGGCAGCCGGTGCATCTGGCAACGTCGACGATCAGCGCGCGCTTGTTCATGCTGCCCTCGCCATCACCGGCTCCCACTTGCTCACCTCGACCAGGCACGAGTTCGGCGAGATGCCGTCCGCCGTCCTCGACATCGTGCGCGCCGGCGTCAGCAGGTTCAGGCAGCCGCCGCGGTCCACCGGCCCGTCGGGCGTGTCGATCAGGTCGAACTCGGCGCACGACTCGTTGGCGCGCAGCACACCGGGCATGGTCGCGGCGCTGACGTCGGCGGCGCAGATGACGGCGCCGCGCGCGTTGTGGACCTTGACGAGGTCGTGCTGCCGGATGCCGCGCGCTTGCGCATCATGGGTGTTGATGCGCAGGATCCAGTAGCGATGGCCGTCGACTTCGATGCGGTGCTCGCCGAGATCGCTGATCGTCGAATCCTTGCCGTCGCCATAGGTGTGGAAGCTGTAGCGCGGATGCACCGTGACCAGTTGCAGCGGGAAGCGGCGCACGAGGTCCTGCGTGCGGGGCCCTTCCCAACTGCTCGCGTAGCGATTGAGCGCCGGACGCTCGGCGTCTTCCTTCTCGATCCTGCGCAGCGAGCTCGCGACGAACTCGAACTTGCCCGATTGCGTCGGCAGCCCCTTCAGGAAGCCCTCGCCGTATTGCCCCGGCAGGGGCAGCGGTTCCGGCGTGTCCTTGTCCCGGCCTTCGGTGTACCAGCGCATGTCGACGGGCGCGCGCGCCGACTCGGGACCCGGGTCGATGACGTGGTAGCCCTTCTTCAGGAACTGCTTCCAGCTCACCTGCCTGGGCAGGTCCGACGAGTCGAAGACCCGCTTGCACCAGTCGAGCTCGCTGCAGCCGCCTTCCGAGAACATCGCACCGAGCCCGAGTCGCGTGAGGATCTCGAGGAAGATCTGATAGTCCGACTTCGATTCGCCCAAAGGCTCGATGCAGGGGTGCTGCAGCACCACCATGCGGTGATTCACCTGGTTCTGGCCGTGGTGCAGGAAGCCGCCGCAGTTGGCCCACTCGGCGATGTCGATGCGTTCGAGCGAGGTGCACGCGGGCAGGATCACGTCGGCGAACTGGGCTTCGTTTTCGTGCCAGATGGTCTGGCAGACGACGAACTCGAGCGAGGGATGCCGATACGCTTCGATCAGGCGCGCGGAGTTGGGAATCGTGCCCAGCGACGACGCGCCGTAGCGATAGAGCATGTGGACCCGCGAATGTCCCGGCGCAGGGTACTCGCAGGGCACGAACTGCCCCTCGAGCGAGAAGCCGTCCCAGGTGAAGCCGCTCGCGTGGCCGTCGATGATCGCGTCGGCAAGCCGCTGGCGCGGGATGCTCTGCTTCACCGGGTTCAGCGTCAGCACATGCGGCATGCGCACATAGTTGTGCGGCGCGCTGCCGGTGTTGGTGAGGTCGCCCGAAATGCCGCCTTCGGCATAGCCGGGGAAGTAGAAGTTGAGGTCCATCGGCACGCCGAGCTGCAGGTTGCCGAAGTTCACGCCGGGCCTGCCCCAGCCTTGCATCGCCATCATCAGCACCATGCAGCGCGCCCACTGCGCACCGGTCGACGTGCGGCAGGCGCCGCCGAAGCCCGCGCCCAGCCCACCGGCGGCGAGATAGGTCTTGCGCTCGCCCCAGCGGCGCGCCAGGCTGCGGACATCCTTGGCCGGCACGCCGGTTTCGCTTTCCTGCCACTCGGGCGTCTTCGCGACGCCGTCGCTCGCGCCCAGCAGGTAGTCGCGCCACTCGTCGAAGCCGGTCGTGCGCTGCGCCACGTAGTCCTTGTCGTAGGTGGAGGCTACGATCCACTCGTGCATCACGGCCATCGCCAGCGCCGAGTCGGTCCCCGGCCGGATCGGAATCCACTTGCCGCCGAGCAGCTGCGCCGTGTGGTTGAGCATCGGGTCGATGTGGACGAACTCGATGCCGAGCTCCTTGGCCCAGAGCCGGCGCTGCGCGCCCTCGAAGCCGGCGTAGATGCCGCCCGTGGACTCGGGGTCGCTCGACCAGAACACGATCTGCTCGGCTTCCTGCAGGCAGTCTTCCACCGTGCCGTAGAAGCTCGGCGTGCCGAGCCGCATGTTGTTGCCGTAGTGGTGCATCGCACCCCAGTACCAGCCTTCCCAGCTGATCGGGCTGAAGGCGACCTTGGTGTGGCCGACGAGATTGCCGAAGCGGTACAGCGCGCTCAGCCAGTAGTTGATGTTGCCCCACTGGTGGTGCGCCGGTTGCGCAATGGCGATGGCGCCGGGGCCATGCTCGCGCTTCATGCGCCGGATCTCTCCGGCAACGATGTCGAGCGCTTCGTCCCAGCTGATCCGCGTGTAGCCGGAGATGCCGCGCTGCTGCACGTTGCGCTCGCCGGACACGTCGAAATCGACGCGCTTCATCGGGTACAGCGCTCGCTTGGGCGAATAGACCATCGACTTCAACGCCAGCGCGTGCGGGCTCACGGTCGCGGTGCGCCGTGGCGTGAAGCTGCGGCCGCGGGCGCGGATGGTCCAGCTCGGCGCATCGCTGGCGTCGAGCTCGATCGGCAGCGTGCGCACGATGCGGCCGTCGCGCACGTCGACGTGGATCGGACCGCCGTTGGTGAGGTTGGTGTAGCGGATGCAGCCGTCGCGCAAGGGCGTGCCGAAGGTGGTGCCCGCGGAGCCGACGAGGTGCATCAGCTGCCCGAACCACACGACGGCTGCATCCTGCCCGCCCGCCGACGCCTTGAAGTTCTTCAGCGCATCGATGATGACCGCATGGTCGGGATCGGGCCGCATCATCGCGAGTGCGGTGTCGACGCTCGCGAACGCCATGTCGACATCGGGCCGGGGCGTGGTGCCTGGGACCGCGGTGATCCTTCCGGCCTTGAACACGTAGTGCCGCGCAATGCTGCCGTCGCGCAGGCGGATCTGGACGACGGCGTCGCGCGACTTGAGCTTGTCGCGCACGGCCCGGTTCTTCCTGGCCGCCTTGCCAATGATGAGCGGCAACGCGAGCATGACGCCGCGCAGCGCGATCCCCTTCATCTTGGTGCCCAGTTGCATTGATCGCTTCCCGGTTCCGGTACGCATGTGCACGACGACTGCCTGCAGCTACGTTACAGCGCGCGACGCCCGATCGCCAGCCGTCGAGGCGAATGGCTGCATTTTGATTCGTGATTCGAGCCCGCGCCGACCTTGAATCACCATTGCTTCGCAGCAGCCACTTCGGGGATCCAGATGGCCCAACCATTCACGCCGAGCGACTCCGCGCTCGTGCTCATCGACCACCAGTTCGGCACGATGCAGCTCATCAAGACCTTGCCGCTCGAGCAGGTCACGCGCAACACGCTGGCGCTCGCGCGAGCCGCGCAGATCCTGCACATTCCGGCCGTGCTCACCAGCAGCCAGGAAGACCAGCTGCAAGGCGCGATGCTCCCCGAGCTCGAGCCGTTCCTCCCGAACGCCTTCGCGTCGCGGGTGCGGCGGCTGGGCGTCGTCAACGCCTGGGACGATCCCGCCTTCGCGGCGGCCGTCGAGGGCCTCGGCCGGCGCAACCTGATCATGGCCGGCGTGACCACCGACGTCTGCCTCGTCTACCCGGCCATCACCGCGGTCGAGCGGGGGTACCAGGTACAGGCCGTGATGGACGCGTCCGGATCGCCGTTCGAGCTGTCGGAGGAGATGGCCCGGCAGCGCATGCGCGACGCGGGCGTGGTGCTGACCGCCACCAACACGATGATTGCCGAGCTGGCCCACGACTGGAGCCGGCCCGGAGGAATGGACCTGCTGGAGCTGCTCTTCACCAAGGTGCTGCCGCCCATCCAGCCGGCGGCGGCGCGCGCGTGAGCGTGAGCGCGATCGCGGAGCCCGGCGCGCTGCCCCGCAACCCATTCAAGCATGCGCTGCGGGCGCGGCAGCCGCAGATCGGCCTGTGGGCCAGCCTCGCGTCCCACTACTCGGCCGAGGTCATCGCCGGCGCGGGCTTCGACTGGCTGCTGCTCGACACCGAGCATGCCCCCAACGACCTGGAAAGCCTGCTCACGCAGTTGCAGGCCGTCGCGGCGTACCCGACACATCCGGTCGTGCGCGTCGACTGGAACGACATGGTGAAGATCAAGCGGCTGCTCGACATCGGCGTCCAGTCGCTGCTCGTGCCCTATGTGTCGACGGCTGCGGAGGCCGCGGCGGCCGTGTCCTTCACGCGCTACCCGCCGCACGGCGTCCGCGGCGTGGGCGGCACGACCCGGGCGACCCGGTTCGGGCGGATCAAGGACTACGCCAGGCAGGCCCACGAGGAGATCTGCGTGCTGGTTCAGGTCGAGACACGCGAGGCGATTGCCAACATCGAGGCGATTGCCGCGGTCGAGGGTGTCGACGGCATCTTCATCGGGCCGGCCGATCTGCATGCGTCGATGGGCTTTCCCGGCGAGATTGCCAACCCCGCGGTCATGCCGTTGATCGACCAGGCGATCCGGCGCATCGCCGCCTGCGGCCGCGCGCCCGGCATCCTGACGCCGAACGACGTCCATGTCAGGCGGCAACTGGACTGCGGCGCGCTGTTCGTCGCGGTCGGCAGCGACATCGGGATCCTCGCGCGCGGCGCCGAGGCGCTCGCGGCAAAGTTCAACTAGCCCAACAGTCTCACCGCTTGCGTTCCGACTTGACGTCTGCCGGCTGGACCGCCTCGCCGGTCTTGTTGCCCCAGGCGTTGCGTTCGAAGGTGATGACCGCGGCGACGTCGATGTCGGACATCCGGGCCGCGAAGGGCAGCATGCCGGTGCCCGGCCGGCCGTTCAGCACGGTCCTGATGTGCTCGACCTTGGGACCGGTGACCACCGCGGAGCCGTCGAGCGCCGGGAACACGCTGGGAATGCCTTGGCCCTTGGGCTGGTGGCAGGCGGCGCAATTCTTCTGGTAGACGCCCGCGCCGCGCGCCTTCAGCTCGGCCAGGGTCCATGTCTTGTCGGCGGCGACGACCCCCGCCGGGAGGGTCGCGACCAGCACGAGGGCGGCGAACGGGCGAAGCTTCATGCCGACCTCGCGACGATCGTGTTGCGCAGGGTCCCGATGCCGGTGATCTCCACCTCCACCACGTCGCCGGCGCGCATGAACACCGGGGGCTTGCGGCCGACGCCGACGCCCGCAGGTGTGCCGGTCAGCAGCACGTCGCCGGGCCGGAAGGTGTACCAGCGGGAGAAGTGCGAGATGGTCTGCCCGAGCTCGAAGATCAGGTCGGAGACCGGGGCGTGCTGCATCGGCTTGCCGTTCAGGCGCGTCGTGATTTCCAACCGGCCGGGGTCGGGCACTTCGTCGGCGGTCAGCAGCACCGGGCCGAGCGGCGTGAAGCCGTCGAACTGCTTGCCCATGATGTTCACCTCCCAGGAGTGCCGGGCTTCCCAGGGCTGCGTCGCACCGACGACGGCGGGGATCCAGTCGCGTGCCGAGATGTCGTTGGCCGCCATGTAGCCGGCCACGCAGGCCATGGCCTGGTCGGGTGTCACACGATGGCACTCGCTGCCGAACACCACCGCGAGCTCCCCTTCGTAGTCGACATGCTCGCCCGCCTCGCTCGGCAGCGCCACCGCCGCGCCCGGGCCGGTGACGGAATGGGGACTCTTCATGAACGCGGTCGGTTGCTTCGGCGTGGGCGTGCCGGCCATCTCGGCCAGGTGCGACTTGTAGGCGAGGCCGGCGGCCAGCAGCAGGCGCGGCGCGGGCAGGGGCGAGAGCAGCGGCGTGTCGGGCGCGGTCAGCGCCAGCGCATGGCGCAGGCGCCGCCGCAGCTCGTCGTCGCCCTCCTCCACATTGGCCACCGCGGCGCGCACAAGGGCCAGGCCTTGCGGGCCCGCCGCGAGGATGGCGCTCAGGTCGGCGGGGATCCACGCTTCGAGCGTGCCCGCGGCGGCGGCGCGCGAGAAATTCAGGATCTCTCCCGAGCGCAGCATCGCGCCGCTGGTCCCGCTGCTTCCCTGGGCGATGGTCACGAGCTTCATGGAGCGGTCACCGGATAGGGTTGAAGGGGGGCAGGTGCTTCCCGGGCCACGGGCAGGAGGAAGTGGCCCAGCGCCGGAAGGAGGATGAGCGCGCCCAGCATGTTCAGGACGAACATGAACGCGAGCAGCACGCCCATGTCGGCCTGGAACTTGATCGGCGACAGCGCCCAGGTGGCGACCGCGAGACCCAGCGTGATGCCGGTCATCACGACGACCTTGCCGGTGAAGAGCAAGGCCTTGTGATAGGCCTGCGACAGGCTCGAGCCGAGTCGCAGCTGCGCCAGGGTCACCGTGAGCACGTACAGCGCATAGTCGACACCGATGCCGACACCGAGCGCGACCACGGGCAGCATCGCCACCTTCATCCCGATGCCCAGCGCCACCATCAGCGACTCGGCCATCACCGTCGTCAGCATCAAGGGCAAGACAGCGCACAGCACCGCCCGCCAGGAGCGGAAGGTGATGAAGGCGAGCACGATCACCGCCGCGTAGACGAGCAGGAGCATCTGCGTGTTGGCGCGCTTGACGACGATGTTGGTGGCGGCTTCGATGCCCGCGTTTCCGGCGGCCGACATGAAGCGGACCTGCTCGGTGTTGTGGCGGCGTGCAAAGGCCTCGACGACGTCGACGACGCTGGTCAGCGTGTCGGCCTTGTGGTCCTTGAGGTAGACGTAGACCGTGAGCAGGTCGCAGTTCGAGTTGAACATCTCTCGCGGCGCACGCGAGGTGATGACATTGAGCATGTCCTGGGTGCGCGGCAGCTCGTGCCACTTGAGACTGCCTTCGTTCATGCCGACCGCGGCGTTCTTCGCCAGCTGGGCCAGCGAGTTGGTCGACTCCACGCCCGGCAACTGCTGCAGCTCCCACTCCAGCGCATCGAGCTGCATCAGCGTGCCGTATTTCGAGCACAGGAACTGCGGCGTCCTGACCATCACGACATACACGTCGTTGCTCGCTGCGTAGTTCGCGACCATGAACGCGGCGTCGCGGTTGTAGCGCGAGTCGGCGCGCAGCTCCGGCGCGCCGGGGTCGAGGTCGCCGATCTTGAGGCCCAGGCTGACGACAAAGCCGAGCGCGCCCAGCGCCACGGCAGCGAGCACGGCGCTCGTCGCCCACTTGCGCCCGGTGAACAGATCGAGAAAGGCCCAGAACGGGTGCCTGCGCAGCGGAGCGCCCTGCGTCTGCATCGCCTCGGCCCTGAGGCTGCGCGTCGCGGCCCGAGGGCTGACGCCGACATACGACAGCAGGATCGGCAGCAGCACGAGGTTGGTGAAGATCAGCACCGCCATGCCGATGCTGGCGGCGATCGCCAGCTCCTTGATGACGGGGATGTCGATCACCATCAGCACGGCAAAGCCGACGGCGTCGGCCAGCAGCGCGGTCAGGCCGGCGAGAAAGAGGCGGCGGAAGGTGTAGCGCGCGGCCACCAGCTTGTGCGTGCCGCGGCCGATGTCCTGCATGATGCCGTTCATCTTCTGGGCGCCATGGCTCATGCCGATGGCGAACACCAGGAACGGCACCAGGATCGAATACGGATCGAGCTCGAAGCCCAGCGTCGGCAGCAGTCCGAGCAGCCAGACCACCGCCACCAGCGAGCAGGCCACCAGCAGCAGCGTGCTGCGCAGGCAGCGTGTGGTCCCGTACAGCACGGCTGCGCAGATGGCGATCGCCAGCGCGAGGAACAGCAGCACCTGCTGCAAGCCGGCGATCAGGTCGCCGACGACCTTGGCGAAGCCGGTGATGTGGACCTTGACCGTGTCCGAGTCGTACTTGTCTCGCAGCTGCTCGAGCTCGCGCGAGAACGTCCCGTAGTCCAGGCGCTTGCCCGCCGGATCCCGGTCGAGCAGCGGCACGCGGATGATGGTCGAGCGGTAGTTGCCCGCGACGAGCAGCCCGACCTGGCCCGAGCGCTCGACGTTGGCGCGCAATTGCTGGAGGCTTGCCGGCGAGCCGTCGTAGTCGTCCGGGATCACCGGGCCGCCTTCGAGGCCCTCTTCGGTCACGCCGAGCCAGCGTGTCGAGGGTGTCCAGAGCGACTTCATGTACGGACGATCGACACCGGGCAGCAGGAAGAGCTCATCGTTCAGGCGGCGCAGGGTCTCGAGATAGGCCGCACCGAAGATGTCGCCGCGGGTGTTCTCGACCGCAATCTGCAAGGTGTTGCCAAGGCCGGCGAGCTCGGACTTGTTGGCAACGTAGTTGACGACGAAGGGGTGCTGGGTGGGCACCATCTTCTCGAAGCCGGCGTTCAGCCTGATCTTCGACGCCTGCCAGCCGAGCAGCACCGTCATCACCAGGCACACCAGGACGACCACCACGCGGTGGTTGAACAGCAGGCGCTCGGCGAGCGATCCGGACTGGCGATCGAAGTCCCTCGGATCGGCGATGACCGGGTGCTCCGTCGATGAGGCGCTGTACGGCTGCATCGCTCTAGTCGACGAGCTTGGACGGCAAGGACACCCGTCTCACGCCACGCAGGCCGCACACGACGAGCGCGCCGTCTGCGGCCTGGACCAGGCCGCTGGTGGGCAAGGCAATGCCCAGCGACACACGGCGCAGGCTCCGGCCCTCGTCGCGGCTCGCGAGTGCCTGGCCGGCCTGGTCGATCAGCAGCAGCGTTCCGTCGGCCAGGCGGACGGCATCGATCAGCGGCGCAGGGCCGCCGCGGTCGACCTTGTGCCAACTGCGGCCCGCATCGCCGGACCAGTACGCATTGCCACGCAGCCCGAACACCAGCAGCCCCCCGCCCGCGCCGGCGGCGACACCGAAGTACGAGCCCGCATAAGGCGTGGCGACGGCAGCGAAGGAGTTGCCGCCGTCGCCGGAACGGAAAAACGCGCCCTGCTCGCCCGCAATGAAGATCTGGCTGCCCGAGGCCTGAACGCGGTAGAGATGCTTGCCCTTCGGATTGGGGATGCGGCTCATCCCCGATCGCCAGTGCTTGCCGCCGTCGTCGGTCGTGAATGCGAGCCCGTACGCGCCCACGACCAGGCCATGCTTTTCGTCGGAGAAGTGAGCGTCGAGGAACGGCTTGTCGGGACCGTCGGCCACCAGGCGTTCGGCCTCGGCGAGCTCCTTGCGGGCCGATTCATCGGCCGCAGCGGCGCCGACCCTCGAGCGCACCGCGTCGAGCACGAGCGCGGCCGCCTGCACGCCGTCGAGCTGGCGCGACCAGGTCTCGCCGGCATCGGCGCTGTGCAGCACGACGCCGCTGTGCCCGACGGCCCAGCCCAGGCGCTCGGTGACGAATCGGACGTTGGTGAGCGAGACGCTGACTGGCACCTTGGCCTGCCGCCAGGTCTTCCCGTCGTCGTCGGACAGCACGATGATGCCGCGCTCGCCCACGCTCACCAGGCGCTTGCCCGCGCGGGCGACCGCCAGCAGCGCGCTGCCGGCGGCGCGCGCGCTTTGCAAGGCGGGACGCTGCAACAGGTCGGGAACATCCTGTGCGGCATCGGCCATGCCGCATGCAAGCGCGAGGAAGACAGCCGTGGCCCGCATGGTGGTCGGCGCTTCGCGTGTGGGCCGCTATCGGATGCCTTCGCCGGCGAGCGCGTCGGGCGTGAAGGCGCTCTCCGGAAGCATCTTGTCGAGCACCTTCATGTAGGGACCCTTGGGGTAGTCCGGGCCGGCCGCCGACACCCGCGTGCCGGTCAGCAGGTTGAACACCGTCCAGTACAGCGTCGGGTGAACGAACGGCCCTTCCGGGACCACGAAGGGCATGGACATGTCGGCGTGCCAGAGCGTGCCGTGCGCGTCGTAGCCGTCGGCCAGCACCGCGCCCCAGGTGTCCTCGTCGAGGTAGAAGCGGCGCTTGGGCATGTTGTGGCGCTTGCCCGCCACCAGCTCGGCCTCGACGACCCACACGCGGTGCAGCTCCCAGCGCACCAGGTCCGGATTCAGGGAGACAGGTCCGTGCTGCTGGTCCAGAGGTGCCGCATGCAGCTTCGCGTTGTTGTACGGAATGAAGACTTCCTTCTTGCCCACCAGCTTCCAGTCATAGCGGTCGATCGGCCCCCAGAAGATGAAGGCCTCGTCGAAGCCCATCTGTCCGCCCGTGATGTCGTCAGGCGTGTCGTAGCCGATCGTCGGTCCCTTGCGCACCCGGCGCTGTCCGGACAGGTACTGCCAGGCCTGGCGCGGCTTGTCGACCGAGTCGACGGCAAGGACCTGCTCGCCCGACTTGTAGGGCGGATCGGTCTGCGCCACGCGCAGCAGCTCGTAGACACCCTTGAAGGTCTCGAGCGAACCCTTCGGGTCGTAGTACGGGTACTGCACGAGGTTGTAGCCCTTGGCCGTGAGCACGCGCCTGCCGTCAGGCAGCCCGACCCAGTTCTGATAGATGATCGAGGTCGAGCTGCCGACCCAGGCCAGCAAGTGGTTCCACATCGCTTCGGAGCCGCTCTTCGGGATCGGGAACGGAATGCCGCCGTACGCACCTTCGATCCACGTGCCGCCCTCCTTGGTCTTCGCCCGCGTGGCGTTCTTGAAGGTGTTGTCGTAGACCCATTGCGGTGCCGCCGCGGTGCGGTGGGTCGGATAGACGTCGACGCGGAACTGGTCCGGATACTTCTTCAGCAGGCCTTTCACCCCCTCGGCCAGCTTGTCGTCGTACTGCGCCATGTTCTTGGCGGTGATCGAGAACAGCGGCTTCTCGCTCGCATACGGATCGGGCCGCGGGTCACCGGACTTGTAGCCGGGCGGCACCTTGGTGTCGCCGCCGTCCCAGGCCGGAATGCTGCCGTCCTTGTTGGCGGCGCGTTCCGCGCCCATCGGCGTGAGCACGGTCTTGAGCTTGGCCGCCTCTTCGGCGGACACCGCGGCAGCTGCGTGCTGGCTTGCGCCGACCAGCCCGCATGAGAAGGACAGCAATGCGCGAAGCGCGAACCTGCGTGTGTGTGTCATGTTCTGCGTCTCCGTCTAGAACGTGTGCTGAAGCGTGAACGAAATGAAGCTCCGGTCCTTGAGCCCTTGTGCGTAGGAGAACGCCTGCTGGCCCTGGACGGGCGGAAGATTCGGCGGCGTCACGACGCCGCCGTCGGCCGCGTCGCCGAAGAAGCCGGTGTAGCTGAGCCCGAACTTCCAGACCTTCAGGTAGTCGGCCTTGAGCCCGATGCTGAAGTCGCCGCCGTGGTAGACGCTGAAGCCCGGATTCATGATCGGCGACCGGCCGGAGATGCCGTACCCGATGCCGATCGGCACGCTGATGTCGATGCCGCTGAGCACCTGGAAGTACTGCGGCTCGAAGATCACGCGGATCGCGGTGGCGTCGCGGGTGGCGTTCTGATCCAGCGTCGACAGCCCGTTCAGCGGACCGCCTCCGAGCGGCGGCGCTGCATGCAGGATTTCACCGCGGGTGTAGGTGCCGTTCGCCGTCACCTTCTGCAGCCGATGCCATGCGATCTCGCCGAGGAAGCTGCCGCCTTGCCACAGCGCGCTCGGCTTGAGCAAGGCGATCCACGAGACCTGCGCATGGACCGTGTTGCCCAGCGGCGCGAACTCGTTGTTGCTCGTCGGCGTCACGCCGTCGGGCAGGATGACCCGCGCGGCCTGAGGCACCAGCGCCTGCTTGCGGCGAAACGAGACCTCGCCCGCGAGGTTGGTGTCGCCCACGCTGGTCGAGAAGCTCGCGCCGAAGACCGTGGTGCCTTCCGGAAAGACGAGCTGGTACTTGCCGACCACGCCGGTCGCGAAGTTGAGGTCGGGCGGCGCGCCATATTGCGTCACGTAGGCGATCGGGTCCTTCGAGTGGAAGCGCGCCGCATAGAGACCGAACTCGACGTCCTGGCCCTCGGGCCGATAACGCAGCTGCACGCCGCCCTGGCCCGAGTTCCTCGCCGGCATGTCGGCGCCGCGCGCCAGCGACGGGAACACGCCGGGAGAGAACGGCGGCACCGGTGAGCTGCAGGGCAAGGGCAGACCGGCAGGGCATCCGACGATCGCCTGCTCGCCGCCGGCGTCGAGTGCGTCGATCTGCGAGAAATAGCTGCCGACACCCGGGATGCGATTGCGCTTCCAGCGCCATTGAAGGTAGGCGCCGGCCGAGAGATCGGGGCGGATCTGGATCTGGCCCGACGCCTGCCCGACCGGCATCATCAGTTCCTTGAAGGTCCAGTTCGGCACCGACAGCAGCTTGACCACATCGACCGGTGTCTGCGCCGCGACGATGCCGTTGTTGCCGAAGAACAGGCTCTCGCCGTACAGGACGGTGTGCTTGCCCAGTCGCCCCGTCACCGGCATGTCGCCGAGCTCGGCCTTGCCGAACACGAACGCATCGAGCAGCTCCGCCTTGCGGCCATGCAGGCGGCGCGTGGCCTGCGGAAACTCGTTGAACGGCACCGAGAGCTGGTTCGGGTGCGGCGTCGCGTTCGGCGGGTTGGGCCCGGGGTTGTCGTTGCTGCGGTTGTAGACCTGGTCGTACCACGCGGCACCGCTCAGGCGCATGCCGGCATCCTTGTAGCGAAGGTCGAACTCGGACAGCAGGTCGAGCCGATTCGACACCAGGCGGTTCTTCCTGAAATTGAAGTCGCCGTCGTCGGTGTTCACGTCCGAGGTCAAGGTCGGCGACGGGTCCTTCAAGCGCGCCGCGACGCTGTACTTCACCGTGTTGTCCCAGCGCAGCTTGACGTCGGGGTTGCCGGTGTCGAAATCGAGCGCCTGCGCTGCGGGCGTCACCGCGATGCAGGCGAGCGCGATGGCGCGCGCCAGGGGTTGTTGCTGGTGTCTCATCTCGCTTGTCTTCCTCCAGGTGGTTAGGGCCTGTTAGCGCATAAATCACGGCCGCGTTGCCGTCTAAAGCGCGGGCAATCTAGGCGCGGAGCCTGGGACGTAGCGGGGCTACGTCCCAGGCTCTGCAACGACGAGTGCGCGCGCTTTAGACAGCAACCCGAAGGGCCGGGGTTATTTGGGGCCCATCGCGTCGTTGCAAGCCGAGGTACGGGCTACCAGCCCGTACCACGGCTCGCGCCGAGCGCTGAGCCCCAAAGAACCCCGGCGCGGCCGTGACTTATGCGTTAACAGGCCCTAAGCTCATCGA
>DASUZE010000063.1:0-29861 GCA_036377015.1 Piscinibacter sp.
AGCAAGGACCGGTTCCGAAGTCGCGGGGCCACAGCAACCGCTCTCCGCGCTGCTGCCCGCATCAGGCTCCGAAGGGCTCAGGCTGCAAACGCCGGTTTCCGGCAGCTCGAGCTCGACACGATCAGCGGCCACCAAGTCTCCCGCAATGGCAGCGACCACGGAGCGTGCCTGTTCGTAGCCGGTGGCCATCAGGAAGGTCGGCGCCCGGCCGTAGCTCTTCACGCCGATCGTGTAGAAGCCGGCTTCGGGATGCGACAGTTCCCGATGTCCGTGTGGCCGCACCGTACCGCAGCTGTGCACGTTGGGATCGATCAGGGGACCGAGTGCCTCGGTCGATTCCAACCAGGGATCGAGCTTCAGTCGCAGCTCCGCGGACAGCGTCAGGTCCGGCCGCTGACCGGTCGCGCAGATGATTTGGTCGATGCCCGTCAGGCGGGTCACCTCGCGCTTGGCGTTGATGCCCTCCACGGTGATCTTGCCGCCCTCGCGACGCAGTTCGGTGATTCGCAAGCCGGCGACGAACTCCAGGCCGCCTCGATCTCGCAATGCCTTCAACTGCGTGCCCAGGCGACCTCGCGCCGGCAGTGCATCGGATTCCCCGCCGCCGAACACCCGCTGGAGCGATGGGCTGCGCACCGCCCACGCAAGCTGCGTTTTGTGATCGGCCTCAGCCAGGTCCGCCAGCGAGAGCAGCGCATTGGCCGCCGAATGCCCCGCGCCGACCACCAGCGTTCGCTTGCCGGCGTAGCGCGCCCGCTGGGCGCCCAGCACATCGGGAATGCCGTAGAAGATCGCATCGCTGAGCTCACGTTCCCCGATGGCCGGCAGCCCGTTGGCACCGAGCGGATTCGGCTTGCTCCAGGTGCCGCTTGCATCGATGACGGAGCGCGCCCGGAACTCGACCTCGCGGCCGTCTTGGACGGCGCGGATCACGAACGGCGCTTTGTCCCGATCGACGGTCTTCACCTTGTCGAAGCCCTCGCGGCTGATGGCGACCACCCGTTTGTTCAGGTGCAGATGCGGTGCGACGTCCGGCAGCGCGGCGAACGGCCGAAGGACGCGTTCGACGATCTCGCCGGCCAGCGGCAACTCTTCCGGGGGTGGTGCGATCCATCCGGCAGTCCGCAACTGATCGGTGACCGCGTGGTCGACGTTGTAGCGCCACGGCGAGAAGAGCCGCACATGCGCGTAGTCCGCCAGGTTCGCGCCGACCTTCGCCCCTGCTTCGAGGATGAGCGGGGTGATCCCGCGCTCCAGCAGTCGTGCGGCCGCCGCCAAGCCCACCGGGCCGGCGCCGATGACCGCGACGGGCAAGTCAGATTGAACGGACACCGCCTCGACGAGCGGCAAAGTCATGAACGCCGAGCAAGCCGGGCAAGCACCCTGAAACTCGGCGCTCGCCTGCAGCGCCGCAGGTGCCTTGTCGCGAGGCCCGCGCTTGAATCCGAATTGCGCGAAGTACTCCGGCGCGGTGACGCTCAGCAGGTGGAGAGAGCGGATGCCGCGGCGCCGCGCCTCGTCGAGGATCAGACCGACCATCGCCTTGCCGACGCCCTGGCGGTACAGGGCTGGCGCCACCGCGACAGACCGCAGCAGGGCGACATCGCCATAGATCTCCACGCCGGCTGAGCCGACGACCTCACCGTGGGCAACGGCCACCACGTACGTCGACAGGTGGTCCCGGGCGCCGTCCAGCGGAAGCTTGTTGGCCTCGAGCAGCGAGGCAATGGCGTCCCAGTCGGCAGCACCTGCCTGGCGCAGCCGGATGTTCGTTGGGTTCAGCAGCATGACGAATCCTTTCGTTCAGGTGCGGGCAAGCAGCAGGTGGCGCTCTTGTCCGTTCGCAAGACTTTCAGCAGGAGCAGCAGCGAGCGATGGACCGCCTCGCGGTCGCGCTCGCTCAGGGAGGCGAGCAGCTGTTCGGCGTGGCCATCGAGCGTGCCGTTCAGCTCGCGCACGCGCCGCTTGCCGGCAGCCGTCAGTCCGACGATCCAGCTGCGGGCGTCCGCAGGGTTGGGCTCCTTGCTCACCAGGTCCAGTTCGACCAGGCCATCGATGGCCCGACTCACCCAGCTCTTCTCCAGCAGCAGCCGCTGACCGAGCTCGCTCATCGGTTGCGGCCCCGAGCGACTCAGCTCGGTCAGGATGTGGCATTGCGTCGGCGTGGTGTTGTCGCAGCAATCCGCGACGACGCGTTGCGCGCGCGTGTACAGCCGGGCGACTTCGCGCAGCAGCTCGCCCGCGACGGTGGTGGACACGCTCATGTCGTTGTGGGTAGCAACCATATGCCGGCAAGATAGGCTCCTCGATCTTGGTTGTCAATAGCAACTACCGGTGCAAAAAAAGGGAGCCGAGCGTGAGCGAGGTCCGCTATGGCTTGGTGACGCGTCGCCCTTGGGCGTCGATCACTGGCTCACCGTCCTCCTTTGCGAAGGGACCCGTCTGTGGCGTGGAAAGGATGTCCAGCACGGCCTCAGACGGTCGACACAGCCTGGTTCCCAGAGGCGTCACGACGATCGGGCGATTGATGAGGATCGGGTGCTGGAGCATGAAGTCGATCAACTGGTCGTCGGTCCACTTGGGATCGTCCAGGTCCAATTCGTCGTACGGCGTCCCCTTCTTGCGCAGGATGCTGCGCACCGGCACGCCCATGGCGGCGATCAGCGCGACGAGCTTCTCGCGCCTCGGTGGCGTCTTCAGGTACTCGATAACCTCCGGCTCCTCGCCGCTGTTGCGGATGAGTGCGAGGGTGTTGCGCGAGGTGCCGCAAGCCGGGTTGTGATAGATCGTGATCGAAGGCATGGCAGTCGATAGGTGGGCTGCGGTCAATTTCAGTGCACGTGTTCTTGCTCGCCCGACGCCTCGATGACATTGGGGTGCCCGGCGCGCTGCGCCCGCGGCTCCAGTGCGTTGTGCAAGGCCACGCCCACGGCGGCGCCGATCAACTGCGCAATCACGAAGCCTGGGGCGCTGGCGGGCGCAATGCCAGCGAAGCTGTCACTGAACATCCGGCCGAACGCCGCGGCGGGGTTGGCGAACGAGGTCGATGCGGTGAACCAGTAGGCCGCACCGATGTACGCCGCGACCATCGCCGGCGCACGCCCTTCAGGTGCGCGAAGGATGACGAGCAACAACCCGGCTGTGGCAACGGCTTCGGCGATCCATTGACCGACGCCCGTGCGCACCTTGGTCGAGAACTGCAGGATCGTCATGTCGAACATCGCATGCGCGAGCCATGCGCCCAGCATCGCGCCGATGAGTTGCGCTGCGATGTAGGGCACGAGCTCGTGCCGCGGCAGTTCACCACGCAGGGTCATCACGGCACTGACGGCCGGATTGAAATGCGCTCCGCTGACAGGGCCGAACACCTCGATCAGGATGTACAGGCCACCCACCGTCGCGAGCGTGTTGGCCAGCAGCGCAATCGCGACATTTCCGCCGGACAGCCGCTCGGCCATGATTCCTGACCCGATCACGACGGCGAGCAGTAGCGCGGTGCCGACGGTTTCGCCCAGGAGCTTGCGAGGCAGATCGACCATGGTCAGCTCTTCACGATGGCGGTGAGTGCCGCTTGCAAGTTACCGTTGGTCATCGTCTCCAGCGGCAATTGCAGCAGCTGCAGCATGCGGTAGCCGATGGCCTGTCGGGTCAGTTCGAAGGCCAGGCGCTTGCCTTCATCGCCCCCCGGCGCGTTTGACGGATCGGCGTAGCCCCAGTGCACCTTGACCGGGCTGCCAGGCCAGTACGGGCACTGCTCAGCCGCCGCGCTGTCACAGACGGTGATGACGATGCGCATCTGCGGCGCCTTGTCGCCGACGAACTCATCCCAACTCTTGCTGCGATAGCCGGTGATGTCCACGCCGGCGTTCGTCAATGCCTCGAGCGCAAATGGGTTGAGCCGTCCGCTCGGCGCGCTGCCGGCGCTGTAGGCACGAACGTCCTTGCCGAGTTTCCTGGCCCAGTGGTTGAGCATGCCTTCGCTGAGCACGCTGCGCGCGGAGTTGTGGGTGCAGAGGATGAGAACGTTGATGGTCATGGGAGGCGTCGATCGTGGATCACTGGGTGCCGATTTCACGCAATCGATGTTGCAGCGACAAGGCATCGAGCGACTCGAGGGGCAGCGAGAGCATCAACTGGATGCGGCGGGTCAGCATGACCGCGGTGTCCTTGAATGCCAGCTGCTTCTGTTCATCGGTACCTTGCACTGCAGCGGGGTCAGGCAGACCCCAGTGCGCGGTCATCGGCTGCCCAGGCCACGTCGGACAAACCTCGCCGGCGGCGTTGTCGCAGACGGTGAACACGAAGTCGAGCGGCGGCGCTTCGGGTCTAGCGAACACTTCCCAGCTCTTGCTGCGGTACCCGTCGGTCGGCAGGCGCAGCCTGTCAAGCTCGGCCAGTGCGAGCGGGTTCACGACACCGGTCGGGTGACTGCCTGCAGAGAAGGCCTTGAACTGGCCGCGGCCGTAGTGGTTCATCAAACCCTCAGCCAGGATCGATCGCGCTGAATTCCCCGTGCAGATGAACAGAACGTTGTACGTCTTGACGGTCATGGTCCGTCCGCTCAGCAGCAGGAAGACGACGACTTGACCGGAACGCCGACCGGCTTGCCACGCGGCGTGCTCGGCGCGCAGCAGGCGGACGCCTGCACAGCCGGCTCGCTTTGGCGCTGGCTGAACACCGGGATGTCGCCAAGCGTGTGGAAGTGCTCCCAGGCCACGCCTTGCGGGTCGGTGATCCAGTGCTTCTCGCTGCTCGCATAGCAGCAGGTGGTCGCGCCTTCGTCGAACAGTGCCAGGTCCGCGGCCTCTGCCCTCGCCTTCAGCTCCACGAGTTCTTCGGCGCTGTCAGTCTGGATGCCGAGGTGGTCGACCCCCGGCTCGCCACCGCGCGTGGAAATCGCGAAATTGACCCGCGGGTCATCGAGCATCCACTTGGCGTAGTCCGCCTCGCGGCGGGTCGGCTCTGTGGCGAACATCTTCGAGTAGAAGGCGATGCTCTTTGCGAGGTCCTCGACATGGACGTGAACGTGGAATCGCTTCACAGTGATTTCTCCTATCAGCACTTGCAAGACATCTGCGATTCCTCCAGACACTCGGTGCCCTGGCAGCAATTCGCGGTGAGATAGCCGAGCAGTTCGTTCATCTGTTTGAACTGAGCCCGGTAGATCAGGTACCGACCATCACGCTCCTGCGTCACCAAGCCGGCGTTGGTCAGTTCCTTGAGGTGGAAGGACAGCGTCGTGGCAGGCACGTCCAGCGCCTCGGCAATGGCGCCAGGCGTCAAACCGGTTTTGCCACCCACGACGAGGAGCCGAAAGACCTGCAGGCGCAGGGGCTGGGCGAGAGCGGCCAAAGCACGGACGACATCAGCTTCTTCCATAATCAGATAATATTCGAAATATCGAAGCCATGCAACGGCGCGCGGTGTCCTGCGTCATGAGCATTACGCCTCGTCTTCATGACCACGCAGTCGCGCAAGTACACGATCGCGACCAAGGGCGCCTGCGACACGCTGCTGACGCTGTTCGGGCAGATCGTCGGCGAGCCTCGCTACGTGACGGCCGACGACGACAGCGGCGAAGACCCCAACGCCAGCATCACCACAAGCTCTTCAAGGGCCGCACCTGCTTCGTCCGCCTGCGCCTGTACTACCCTGGGCAGACGGGCACGACGTCTTTGATGGTGACCTGAGACGCATTGCTCGGCCGAGCCCCAGTCCATCGGCCAACAGGCCTCCATCGGGTAGAGAATGTTCCACGCACGCCTCAGCGCGTGCTGGAGCACCGATGAAAGAACCAACTGTGGAGGCCGCCGCGGCGCGAGACACCGCGGCGTCGCTGGTGGACGCCAAGCGCTTTGCCGACGCCGAGAAGGTGCTGCGCGATGCCGCGCAGTGCGCACGATCGGCCGGCGACCCGGCCAGCCTGTTTGCGACGCTGCAGCCGCTGGCCGAGCTGCTGCGCAGCCAGGAGCAGCGCATCGAGGCGGTGCCGCTGTTCCTCGAAGCCTTGGCGGCCTGCCGCGATGCACGGGGCGGGGCCGACGAGCTGGGCCGGCTGGAAGCGTCGCTCGCCTTCACCTTCGTCAACATCGGCCTGCCCGACCAGGCCACCGAACATGCCGCTGCCGCGCTGGCGCTGGCCGAGAGCACCACGCGGCTCGACGAGCGCATCCGCGCACTCAACGCGGTGGCGCTCACCAACACCCGGCTGGGCCATTTCAGCAGCGCCAAGAGCCTGTACTCGCAGATCATCCGCGAAGGCCGCGGCGCCGGTGGTGCAGCGCAAGGCGAGCGTGGCCGCGCCATCATCAACCTCGGCGTGTGCCTGAACGACGAGGCGCGCACGCTCGAACCGAGCGACCCGCGCTGCGCACAGCTGCTGCGCCGGCAATTGCGCTGCAACCGCGCCGCCCAGACGACCGCCCTGCGCCCCGGCAACGCACTGGCCGCGATGCTGAACAGCGCCGAGGCGCTGGTGATGCTGGGCCGTCTGGACGAAGCAAGCCGGCAGCTGACCGTGCTGGACACGGAGCTGAAGGCCAGCGAGGACACCGAGCTGCGCGCCTTCGCGACGGGCCTCGACGGGCGCATCAGCATGCAGCGCGGCGAGCTGGATGCCGCGGCATCACTGTTCACCCGGGCGATCGAGCTCTTCGACTCGATCAACTCGCAGGACGAAGTGCCGGTGCTGCTCGAAGCGCTGTCGATGGCCGAAGAGGCGCGCGGGCAGCTGTCGGCCGCGCTGAAAGCCGAGCGCCGCGCTTCCGCGATGCGCCGCGCCCGCGCCAAGGCGCTGGCGGACACCCGCATGCGTGTCGTCGAAGCGCGCCACGAGCTCGAGCTGGCGCGCCACGCGGCCGAGGCGCAGCGCACGATGGAGGCACGCATCGCCCAGCAGCGCGCACAGCTGAAGGCGCAAGTCGACGCCTTGAGCCAGGCCGTGCGCACCGACCCGCTCACGCGCCTGGGCAACCGCCGCATGCTCGAAGAAGTGGCGACGGTGCTGAGCGCGCCGTCGGCCGTGCCGTTCAGCGTGGCGCTGATCGACGTCGACCACTTCAAGCGCATCAACGACCGCTTCTCGCACCTCGTGGGCGACGAGGTGCTGCAGCACATCGCCGACATCGTGCGCGACAACTGCCGCCCCACCGACGTGGCCGCGCGCTACGGCGGCGAGGAATTCGCGCTGGTGCTGCTGGGCATGGAGCGCGACGTGGCCGTGCGGGTGTGCGAACGGCTGCGCGGGCGGATCGAGGCGTTCGAGTGGGCGTCGATCCGCCCGGGCATGGCGGTCACGGTCAGCGTGGGGCTGAGCGCGGACACGTGTCCGGCTGATTTGGATGAGGTGCTGGCGCGAGCGGACAAATGCCTGTATGCGGCGAAGAATGGCGGGCGGAATCAGGTGCGCGTTGAAGGGCGATAGCCTCCTGCCTGTCCGCTGCCCTCACGCCGCGAGCCGATCCCCTTCCGGCGCGCCGCGCAGCCGCCTCGTCACCGCATCGCCGACGAAGCGCATGAAGGCCTGGATGCGCGCCGTGCGGCGCAGGTCGGGGTGCGTCAGAAGCCACGCCGGGTTGGCGAGCTCTTCGATGTCGTCCGACACCGCCATCAACTCGGGCTCACCCGCAGCCACATAGGCCGGCAGCACGCCGATGCCGGCGCCGCTGCGCAGCAGCGCCACCATGCTGCCGAACGTGTCGACGCGAAAGCGCACCAGCTGCGGCGGCAAGTGGCTGCGCATCCAGCGCGAGCAGCGGTTGTCGGACCCGCCGAATTCGATCCATGGCGACATGCCGAGCAAGGCGTCCAGCGGCGTTCTCGCCTGCGGAAGACCGGGCGTCCCGCGCTTCGCGCAGGCCCTGTACTGCACGACACCCAACTGGCGGCCGACCCAGTGGTCGGGCGGCTCGCGCGAGAAGCGCAGCGCCACGTCGGCCTCGCGCCGCGACAGGTCGAGCAGCGCGCTGCTTTCGCAGACCTCGACCGAGATCCCTGGGTGGGCATGGGCAAAGTCGGCCAGCGACTGCGCCAGCAGGTAGGACACGGTGGCGAATGCCGTTGTCAGCCGAACCGTGCCCTTCAAGCGCAAGTCGCGGCCCTGCACCTGGCGCTCGACCTCGTCGATGCGGGGCGCCATCGCCTTGGCCTCTCGCACCAGCAGCTCGCCGGCATCGGTCACCGCGTAGCCCTTGCGTTGGCGCTCGAACAAGCGGGCGCCCAGGCCGGCCTCGATCTGGTCGAGCCGGCGCATCGCCGTCGACAGCGTCACGCGCAACTCGCGCGCCGCGCCGGCCAAGGACCCGGTGTCGGCCACCACCAAGACAAAGCGCAGGTCATCCCAGTTCATGCCGGACATGATCGCTCAGCCGGCACGTGCTTGCAATTTCGCAAGCGGCGCTTGCGTCGCCGTCGATTGATGCAAGTTGCCACGCTGCGTAGATTGCCCCTCACCGATTTCCGGTACATCCACAGGAGAAGTCATGCACACCCCCGATCGAACCCTGAGCCCGATGCGCGCGCTGTCGGCGCCTGCCCTGGCGGCGGCCGTCGTCGCCATGGCCGCCTGCGGCGCCGGCGACGCCAACGCGCAGACCAGCAGCTTCACGCTCAGCAGCCCCGACCTCGCCGGCGGCACCTTCGCCACCAGGCACACCCTCAATGCCTTCGGATGCACCGGCGGCAACGTCTCGCCGGAGCTGCGCTGGCAGAACGCGCCGGCCGGCACCAAGGGCTTCGCGCTGCAGGTGCTCGACCTCGACGCTCCGACCGGCAGCGGGTTCTGGCACTGGGCCGTGTACAACATCCCGGCAAGCGCCACCGGCCTCGCACAAGGTGCGGGCAATGCAGCTGCATCGCTGCCGGCACCGGCCTTCGGCGGCAACACCGACTTCCTCGACACCGGCGCGAGCGGCGGCAACGGCAACTACGCCGGCCCCTGCCCGCCCGCCGGCGACAAGCCGCACCGCTACCAGTTCACGCTCTATGCCTACGGCGTTCCCGACGTGCAGGCCGCAGGCGGCATTCCGCGCACGGGGACCGCGGCGCTGTACAGCTTCATCCTCAACAAGGGCATCGGCAACCAGCTGCTGGCGAAGGCATCGTTCACCGCGACCTATGCCCGCTGAGCGCGCGGGTCTCACATCACCGTGGCATGCGGATGAAGCGGGTGCTCGATGGTCTCGGCAATGAGCTGCAGTGCACGATCGCACTCCTGCAATGTCATCGGTCCGCCCAGGCACACACGCACCGCTTCGGGCGGATTGCCGTCGGTGCTGAAGGCCGCACTCGCCACCACCCCGACACCTCTCATGCGCAGGTAGGACGCAAACTCGACGGCACTCCAGGCCGAGCTCAGCGGCAGCCAGAGGTGGAAACCTTCGGGATGCGCGGCGATGCCGTGACGCCCGAGGTGCCGCACGGCCAGCTCATAACGCGGCAGCGATTCGGCGCGCACGGCGTCCAGCACCGACTCTGCCGTACCGTCTTGCACCCAGCGCGTGACGAGCGCGCTGGTCACCGGCGACGCCATCACGGTCATCGCACGCAGAGCGCCCGAGAGACGCTGCGCCTGGCGGGCGTTGGGTGCGCACACGTAGGCGCTGCGCAGGCCCGCCCCCAGGCACTTCGAGAAGCCGGTGATGTAGTAGGTGAGCTCGGGCGCGAAGGTCGCAACCGGCGGGGCCTTCTTGCGCGGCAGCATCGCGTAGGCATCGTCTTCGATGATCGGGATGCTGTAGCGCAGTGCCACGTCGGCCAGGGCCTCGCGGCGCGACACCGACATGGTGGCGGTCGTCGGGTTGAGCAAGGTCGGATTGCAGTACACGGCCTTCGGAGCCAAGGTCTTGCAGGCATGCTCGAAGGCATCGATGTCGGGGCCGTCCTCGTCGAGCGCCATCGGGTGCAACAGCACGCCGAGCTGGGTGGCGATCGCCTTGAGTCCCGGGTAGACGAGCGCATCGACGCAGATGGTTTCACCGGGGCGCGCGAGCTGCGAGATCAGCCCGGTCAGCACACCATGAATTCCGGGACATACCAGCACCTGATCCGTGCCCATGCCCGACAGGCGCCGGCGCAGCCAGTGAACGGCGGCCTCGCGGTCCTCGACGGTGCCGCCGAAGTCCTGGTAGCGCAGCAAGCCGTACAGGTCGTTGCGCGCCATCACCTCGGCCGCGCCGTCCCGCATGCGCTGCACGAGCACCGGGTCGGCCGGCTCCGGCGGCAGGTTCATCGTCATCTCGGCCCCGGTGCCGTTGCGCAGCGGCAGGGTGGGCGTGCGGCCGCGCACGAAGCTGCCGGTACCCGCGCGCGAGTCGATCAGGCCGCGCTTGCGCGCTTCGGCGAAGGCGCGTGCGACCGTCGTGTAGTTGAGGCCGAGCATCTGCGCCAGCTCGCGCAATGTCGGCAGCTTGTCGCGCGCCAGCAGCCGCTCGTCGCGCATGTCTTCGGCGATCAGGTCTGGTATCAGCAGGTAGGCAGGACGCTCGCTCGTTTCGATGCGGCGGCGCCAGCGGGCGGCAAGCGGTGACATGGCATTGATCGCTGGTGAGACGGGAGTTGATCGCATCAAGCGTGCCAGCCCGAAGCGCCCGGCGCCCACTGCGGGGAGTCGAAGCTGGTGCAGCGAGCACCGTTGATCGGGTGCATTGATCGCACCACGCCGCGCTGTAACGGTGCGGGCTCGCGAGCCGTCGCGGTGCGGCGGCGCAGCGCCTGCACAAGGCGGCGTGTGCCCGGATCGCGACCCGCCTCGTTGATCGCATGTTGATCGGATCGCCGCCCGGCGCGGTGGCACATCGCGTGCAACGCTCGCAGCACGCGTTCCTCGTTCGTCCCACCACCCACCGGAGCACACCATGCCCAAGGTCACCCAGCCGCTGAACAAGAAAGGCGACTTCCTCGTCGACTACGAAGAGAAGGTCTTCGAGGACGTGAAGGCCGATCCCGGCGAGAAGGCGCTCGTCACCTTCCACACCGTCGCCTTCGAAGGCTCGATCGGCTTCGTCAACCTGCTGCAGGCGACGCGGCTGCAGCGCAAAGGCTTCGACACCTCGATCCTGCTCTACGGGCCGGGCGTCACGCTGGGCGTGCAGCGCGGCTTCCCGACGCTCGGCGACGAGGCCTTTCCGGGGCATCAGAACTTCAACAACCAGATCACCAAGTTCATCGCCGAGGGCGGCAAGGTCTACGCCTGCCGCTTCGCGCTGCAGGCCTTGTACGGGCATGGCGAGAAGTCGCTGATCGAAGGGGTGCGTCCGATCAATCCGCTCGACGTGCTCGACATCATCCTGCTGCACCGCAAGGACAACGCGTTCATCCTGGACACCTGGACGCTTTGATCCGCGCGACGCCAGCATGAGCCCGGCACGAATCGTCAGCGCGGCGGCGGTCCAGATCGCCCCCGACTTCGAGCGGGCCGACGGCACGCTCGACAGGGTGTGCACCGCGATCGACGAAGCGGCCGACAAGGGCGCGCAGCTCGTGGTGTTCCCCGAGACGTTCGTGCCCTACTACCCGTATTTCTCGTTCGTGCTGCCACCGTGCAAGCAGGGGCCGGAGCACCTGCGCTTGATCGAGCGAGCGGTGGTCGTGCCGGGGCCGGTGACGCAGGCGGTGGCGAGCCAGGCGCGTGCGCGCGGCGTCGTCGTGCTGCT
The DNA here is from genome assembly GCA_036377015.1 of Piscinibacter sp. Taxonomy (GTDB): domain Bacteria; phylum Pseudomonadota; class Gammaproteobacteria; order Burkholderiales; family Burkholderiaceae_C; genus Albitalea. Next base: position 11,652 of record DASUZE010000063.1, read on the forward strand.
CGGGGTCAACGAGCGCGACCACGGCAGTCTCTACAACACCCAGCTGCTGTTCGATGCCGACGGCGCGCTCAAGCTGAAGCGCCGCAAGATCACCCCGACCTACCACGAGCGCATGGTCTGGGGCCAGGGCGACGCGTCGGGCCTGAAGGTGGTCGACACGGCAGCCGGCCGCATCGGTGCGCTCGCCTGCTGGGAGCACTACAACCCGCTGGCGCGCTACGCGCTGATGGCGCAGCACGAAGAGGTCCACTGCGCCCAGTTCCCGGGCTCGCTGGTCGGCCCGATCTTCGGCGAACAGATGGCGGTGACGATCCGCCACCACGCGCTCGAGTCGGGCTGCTTCGTCATCAACGCCACCGGCTGGCTGAGCGACGCGCAGATCCAGGCGGTCACGCCCGACGGCGCCCTGCAGCAGGCGCTGCGCGGCGGCTGCCACACGGCCATCGTCTCGCCGGAAGGCAAGTACCTCGCCGAACCGCTGACCGAGGGCGAAGGCATGGTGATCGCCGACCTCGACTTCGCGCTCATCGCCAAGCGCAAACGGATGATGGATTCGGTCGGCCACTACGCGCGACCCGAGTTGCTGAGCCTGGCGATCAACCAGCGGCCGGCACAAACCACGTTCGCGATGCCCACCGCCACCTCCGACCCCACCTGGAACGATCCTCATGAGCACGGACCTGCCGACCTCCACCCGCCAGCTGATGACCGAGCTGCAGTCCTTCGGGTTGCGGCTGGTTGACCCGAACGCCGGCGCTTCGAGCCGGCGCGGCGGCGCCGGGCCGTCGGATCACAAGGCCGTGACGGTCGACGGCCACACGATCATGGTGCCGGTTCACACCTCGAGCGCCTGGGCCTCGCCCTTCGTCGCCGAAGCGCCCGATGCAACGGGCAGCAGCGAGCTCAAGCGCGGCGCGATACCGATCGCACGCATCGAGTTCCCGAAGCAGCCGCGCTTCTACGCCATGCAGACGATGGACGGCGTGCCCTACTCGCACATCGCCACGCTGCACGGCGCCGACGTGCTGGCCACCACCGTGCTGCAGACCTGCATCCGCTACGAGAGCCGGCGCCGCGCCTGCAAGTTCTGCGCGATCGGCCAGTCGCTCGCCGCCGGCCGCACGATCGCGCACAAGACGCCGCAGCAGCTCGCCGAGGTGGCGCGCATGGCCGTGCTGCTCGACGGCGTGAAGCACATGGTGATGACGACCGGCACGCCACCCGGCGACGACCGTGGCGCCGCCGTCCTGACCGAGAGTGCGTTCGCGATCAAGGCCGCGGTGGACCTGCCGCTGCAGGGACAGTGCGAGCCGCCCGACGACGACCACTGGTTCGAGCGCATGAAGGCGGCCGGCATCGACAGCCTCGGCATGCACCTCGAGGCAGTGAGCCAGGCAGTGCGCGAACGCATCATGCCGGGCAAGGCGAGCGTGCCGGTCGAACGTTATCTGTCGGCATACGAAGCCTCGGTGCGCGTGTTCGGCCGCGGCCAGGTCAGCACCTACATCCTCGCCGGACTCGGCGACACCCGCGAGCAGATCCTCTCGATGTGCGAGCGCCTGATCGAGATCGGCGTCTATCCCTTCGTCGTGCCCTTCGTGCCGATCAGCGGCACGCCGCTCGAAGACCACCCCGCGCCGGACGCCGACTGGATGAAGAGCATTCTCGAACCGCTCGGCGCGATGGTGTCGCTGGGCGGGCTGCGTTCGAAGGACATCAAGGCAGGCTGTGGCAAGTGCGGCGCCTGTTCGTCACTGTCTCGATACGAAGGCTGAGGAATGAGCTGCCTCGAAGCCCTCTTTCCCGAGCGGCTCGACGAGCCGTCCGACTTCGTGCCCTGCGAGTTTCGCGTCAAGTGGGCTGCCGGCCGCTGGGAGCATGACAGCGCAATGGCCTTGCGGCGCGCCGTGTTCTGCGCCGAGCAGGGCATCTTCGCGGGCGACGACCGCGACGCCGTCGATGGCGAGGCGCAGCTGATCGTCGCGCAGTCGTTCGTCGGCGGCGCCCCCGACGCCGTCGTGGGCACGGTGCGCATCCACGAGGCCGAGCCGGGCTTGTGGTGGGGATCGCGCCTGGCGGTGCATGCCGCGTTCCGCCACCACGGACGCATAGGCGCGACCTTGATCCGCCTGGCGGTCACGAGTGCGCATGCACGCGGCTGCCGCACCTTCCTCGCCCAGGTGCAAAGCCAGAACGTGGCGATGTTCGAGCGCCTGCATTGGCAGGCGCTGAAGTCGCAGCTGCTGCACGGCCGCGAGCACCACCTGATGCAGGCCGACCTGGCGCACTACCCGCCCTGCTTCGACCCCTACGGCGGCTTCGTCACGCGATCGACGGGGCCGCGGGCATGAACCTGCAGCGCTTGTGCGACGCGCTGCTCGCGAGCCGCGGCTTCGCCCACAAGCGCGACATCTCGCCGGTCATGCGCCAGCTGTCGCCGGTGCTGCCCGCCGGCATCCGGGTGGGCGACGACTGCGCGGCGATTCCCGACGGCGATGGCCACCTGCTGTTCGCCATCGAAGGTTTCGTCGAAGACTTCGTCGAGAAGATGCCCTGGTTCGCGGGCTACTGCGGCGTGATGGTCAACGTCAGCGACATCTATGCGATGGGCGGCCGGCCGCTGGCGGTCGTAGACGCGGTCTGGAGCGCCGGCTCGCAGGCCGGCGCACCGGTGCTCGAGGGCTTGAGCGAGGCCTCGCGGCGCTACGGCGTGCCGATCGTGGGCGGCCACACCAATGCCCGCACCGAGCGCAGCCAGCTCGCGGTGGCGATCGTCGGTCGTGCGAAACGCCTGCTGACCAGCTTCGATGCGCGCCCCGGAGACAAGTTGCTGATGGCGATCGACCTGCGTGGCGAATGGCAGCACCCCTACCCGTACTGGAACGCATCGACCAGCGCCCCGGCCGAACGCCTGCGTGCCGACCTGGAGCTGTTTCCGGCGCTGGCCGAAAGCGGCCTGTGCGACGCCGCCAAGGACATCAGCATGGCCGGGGCGATCGGCACCGCGCTGATGCTGCTGGAGTGCTCGAAGGCCGGTGCCAGCATCGACATCGATGCGATTCCCCGCCCCGACGGGATCGACCTGGACGACGAGGCGGCCCTGCTGCGCTGGTTGACGGCGTTCCCGAGCTACGGCTTCGTGCTGAGCGTTGGCGGCCCACATGTCGACGGCGTGCTCGGCAGGTTCCGCGAGCGCGGCATCGCCTGCGCCGTGGTCGGCCAGGTCCACGCGCTGCCTCAGGTCACGCTGTGCCACGCCGGACAAACCGCCACGCTGTGGGACGTCGCCGCCCAGGCTTTCATCACTGCGGGCGACGAGTCTCGCCAAGGCTGAGCCCTTGAACGTCGCGCTGCTCACGCACTCGGTCAACCCGCGCGGCGGCGTCGTGCACGTGCTGGAGCTGGGTCGCGCGCTTCAGGCACGCGGTCACGAGGTGACGGTGATCGCGCCGGCCTCGCCCGGCCAGCGCTTCTTTCGTGCGACGCCCTGCCACGTCGAACTGGCCAGCGTGCCGCCGGCTGCGGCGGATCTCGCGGAGACCGTGCGCGAGCGCGTCGTCGCTGTGCGCGAGCACCTGGGCAAGCTGCTTCGGCGAGCGTCGTTCGACGTGTTCCACGCCCATGACGGGATCGGCGCCAACGCGCTCGCCGACCTGGTGGAGCAAGGCCTCATCCCGTCGTACCTTCGCACCGTGCACCACGTGGATCGGTTCGCGGACCCCCGTGTGCAATCCTTCGAAGCGCGCTCGATTCGCCGCGCGGCCCAGGTGCTGTGCGTGAGCGCGGTGTGGCACGAGCGACTGCGCGCGGAGCATGGCGTGCACGCGCAGCAGGTGCCCAACGGCATCGACCTCGACCGCTTCACGCTCCAGGCTTGCCCCGACGATGCCCAAGTGCTGCGGCGACTGGGCCTGGGCGCCGGGCATCCGGTGGTGCTCAGCGTCGGCGGCATCGAAGCCCGCAAGAACACCCGCCGGCTGCTGCAGGCCTTCGTGATGTTTCGCAAGCGCCATCCGGACGCACGCCTGGTCATCGCCGGCGGCGCCAGCCTGCTGAACCACGACGCGGAGACGGCGGCCTTTCGCACCGAAGCAGCGGCAGAAGGCCTCGCCGTCGGCCCGGGCGCGACCATCGTCATCACCGGTCCCATCGCAGACGCCGACATGCCGGCGCTGTACCGCGGCGCCGATGTGGTCGCGATGCCGTCGCTGGTCGAAGGCTTCGGCCTCGCGGCACTGGAGGCCCTGGCAAGCGGCACGCCGACCGTCGTCTCTGGCATCGCGCCGTTCACCGAACACTTCACCGACGGCGAGGTGAGCTGGGCCGACCCGCTGCAGCCGGCCTCGATTGCCGAAGCGCTCCACGCGGCCCTGGTCAGGGGCCGCCATCACGAGGTGCCCGCCGTCTGTCGGCGCTTCGCCTGGTCGGCCAGCGCCGCCTGCCACGAGGCGCTGTATCGCGTCGCCAAGTCCACCTGAACCAAGGACCCGCCATGCCCGCCATGCACTACCACCTGCGCTGGCCCGATGCCAGCGTGTCCACCTGCTATTCGCCTTCGCTGGTGATCAAGGACTTCTTCGAACCCGGCAGGGCCTATGCGCTGGCCGACTTCCTGCAGCGCGTGCGCGAAGCGACGCAGATCGCCTCCGACCGCGTGGCGGCGAAGTTCGGCTTTGCCTGCTCGCGCGCAGCCGACCAGCTGGCCGAAATCGAGTCGCGGGCAGCGCGCTTCGCCGAGCAGCCGCTCGCCCGGGTCGAGATCCTGCGTTTCGAGGAGTGAGCTCCATGTCCGTTCCCCATCACAGCGTGCTCATCGTCGGCGGCGGCCAGGCCGGCTTGTCGCTGTCGCACTATCTGAGGCAGCGCAGCATCGACCACGTGGTCATCGAAAAGCACCGTGCGATGCACACCTGGCGCACGCAGCGCTGGGACAACTTCTGCCTCGTGACACCGAACTGGCAGTGCCGGCTTCCCGGCCACGAGTACTGCGGCGACGACCCCCACGGGTTCATGCGCAAGGACGAGATCCTGGACTACCTCGAAGGCTTCAAGGCCAAGGTCGACGCACCGCTGCGCGAAGGCGTGACCGTGCAGCGCGTGGTGCCCGGACTGCATGGCGGCTTCGACGTGAAGACCAGTGAAGGAGACTGCACCGCCGACCAGGTGGTGGTCGCTTCGGGCGGCTATCACTTGCCCATCGTCCCGCGCATGGCCGAACGGCTGCCGCGCAGCCTGCTGCAGTTGCACTCCGAGCAATACCGCAATGCCGAGTCCTTGCCGCCGGGTGCGGTGCTCGTGGTGGGATCAGGCCAGTCGGGTGCGCAGATCGCCGAGGACCTGCACCTGGCGGGCCGCCAGGTCGTGCTCGCGGTGGGCAACGCGCCGCGCTGCGCGCGTTTCCACCGCGGAAAGGACGTCGTGGATTGGCTGGCCGACATGGGCTACTACGACATGCCGGTGCACGAACATCCGCTGCGCGAAGGCGTGCGCGACAACACCAATCACTACGTCACCGGTCGCGACGGCGGGCGCGACATCGACTTGCGAGCGTTTGCACGACAGGGCATGCAGCTCTACGGCACGCTGTGCGGCGTCGACGGCAACACGCTGAAGTTCGAGCCGGGCCTGGCGACCGCACTGGACCACGCGGACAAGGTCTACAACAGCATCAACGCCAGCATCGACAAATACATTGCCGAGCAGGGCCTGGACGCTCCGCCCGGCGCACCTTACGTTCCCCCGTGGGCACCGGCCGCCGAGCGGGAGGAGCTCGACATCGCCGCGGCCGGGATCTCGGCCGTCATCTGGTGCATCGGCTTCGCGCCCGACTTCGGCTGGCTCGACGCACCGGTGTTCAATGGCCGCGGCCACCCGCATCATGTCCGCGGTGTGACGCGGCAGGAGGGCTTGTATTTCCTCGGGCTGCCGTGGCTGCACACCTGGGGGTCCGGACGCTTCTCCGGCGTGGCGCGGGATGCGCTGTACCTGGCAGAGCGCATCGAGGCGCAGCGCTCGGCGGACGCGGTCACCGCGACCCAGGGGCGTCGGCGGCGGGCCGAGCTGCTTTCATAGCCGCTTGTCCCACCCCTCTGGCATCGATGGCATGCGGCTTGCCGGCTTGGTGGTGTTCCTCGCCGCGTGCGGCGAGAAATCCACCGCCTTGCCGCGCCGCGAAAGGAGCCGACCATGCGAACACCAGCGAACATTGCAGGACATCCGATCCATCCGATGCTCGTCACCATTCCGATCGGACTGTGGGTCTTCTCGCTCGTCAGCGACCTCGTCGGCATGCGATCCGCTGCACCCGAGACGTGGCATCTGGTCGCCTACTGGACCATGATCGGCGGCATCGTGGGCGCCCTCGCGGCGGCCGTTCCCGGCTTGATCGACCTGCTGTCGCTCAAGCAGGCGGCGGTGAAGAAGACCGCCCTGATGCACATGGGGATCAACCTCACCGTGGTCGGGTTGTACGTCGTGAATGCCTACCTGCGGCACAACGAGTCCCAGGGTCTCGGCGTGCCCGTCGCGCTGTCCGTCATTGCCATCCTGATGCTGCTCGTCTCCGGCTGGCTGGGCGGCAAGATGGTCTACCTGGCAGGCGTGGGTGTCAGCGCCGAAGAGGCGCACGACGCCGGGGCATCGGTGGGCACCGGGACGCCCGAAATTCGGCACCGCTAGCCGAGCTGCTGACGAAACTCCGACAGGGGCACGCCGCTTGCCGCCCCCAAGGGCTGTTCGCACCAGCGGACACCGCCGGAGTAACCCATGCATCAACGAACCACCGAATACAACGGACTGTCCCTCGCGTTCCTGTCCGCCGGAGATCCGGCGCGCCCTGCCCTGCTCCTGCTGCACGGCTGGCCCCAGTCCAAGGAGGTCTACGACCAGGTGGTCGACCCGCTGGCCGCCGAGCATTTCGTGCTGGCCTTCGACCTGCCCGCGATCGGCGACTCGCGCGGCGCGCCGCCTTCCGCGCAAAAGAAGGACCTCGCCGACATCCTGATCGGCGCGGCCGAGCACGTGGGCGCCCGATCCATCGTCGTGGCCGGCTTCGACGTCGGCGGCATGATCGCGTTCGCCGCCGCCCGCGACCACGGCCAGCGCATCATCGGATCGGTCGTCATGAACACCGTGATCCCGGGGATCGATCCGTGGTCGAAGATCCTGTCCGACCCGCGCATCTGGCACTTCGCGTTCCATGCGCTTCCCGACCTGCCCGAGCTGCTGGTGAGCGGCCATCAGCGCGCCTATTTCGACTTCTTCACCGACTTCCTCGCGGGCCGCAAGGACGCTGTCTCGGAACGCCATCGCGCGACTTTTGCCCGCGCCTACGGCCGTCGCGAAGCGCTCGAGGCCGGCTTCGACTGGTACCGCGCCATGCAGGCCGACGCCGAGCGCAACGGCCAGGCCAAGCCCTTCGACACGCCCGTGCTCTACCTGCGCGGCGACGCCGACGGTCGTTCGCCGGAGGACTACCTGCCGGGCCTGCGGAAAGCCGGCGCGACGCGCCTGCGCGGCGGCACGTTGGCCGGCAGCGGCGAGTTCGCGCCGCTCGAAGTGCCGCAGGCCTTCATGCAGGCGCTGCTGTCGTTCGCGCGAAGCTGCTGAACCGTGAGCCCCTCCTGATTTGACGTTGGTCGATCCGTCGAATATGATCGTCGTCATATTAAAGCCGATCCAGCCATGGCCCGAACGCCGAACAGCCGCAAGGAAGAGACGCACGAGCGGATCGTCGATGCCGCCGCGCGCGCCATCCGCCGGCATGGCTACGCCGGCGTGGGCGTGGCCGATGTCATGAAGGAAGCCGGACTGACGCACGGCGGCTTCTACGCCCACTTCGACTCGCGCGACGCCCTCATCGTGGAGGCGCTGGAGCGCGCCGGGCAGCAGAGCATGCACGCCGTCGTCAGCGCGGCCCAGGCGCGCGCCGCCAAGGGCGTGAGCGCGTTCCGCACGCTGGTCGAGGCCTACCTGGCCGACCGCCACCTGGCATCGATGGACACCGGCTGCCCGGTGGCGGCACTGGGATGCGACATGCCGCGACAGTCGCCTGCCGTGCGCGAGGCCTCGGCGCTGCGCGTGCGGCGCCTCGTGGACGGCGTGCGCTCCACCCTGCCCCACGCACCGCGCTCGGCGGCCGGTGTGGTGGCCGCCACCCTCGTCGGCACGCTGCAACTCGCGCGGGCGATCGGCGACAACGCCGAGGGCCGCGCCCTGCTCTCCGCCGCGCGCAAGTCGCTGGTCCAGCAGTACGACACCGCCTGACCCGGCGCGCTGAAGACATGAACCCATCGCTTCGTTCGCACCCGAATATGACGACTGTCATATTCATTCCTTCCACCCCTCATTCCGGGAAGCTCTCATGAAGATCGACAACGCCGTCGCCCTCGTCACCGGTGCCAATCGCGGCATCGGCCTGGCCTTCACCCGCGAGCTGCTCGCGCGCGGCGCACGCAAGGTCTACGCCGGCGCGCGCGACCCGGCCACCGTCACACAGCCGGGCGTCGAGGCCCTGCGACTGGACGTCACCAGGCCCGACGACGTCGCCGCGGCCGCGGCGCGCGCCGGCGACGTGACGCTGGTCATCAACAACGCAGGCATCGCGGCGTTCGGCGGCTTCCTGGCGGCCGACAGCGACGAGCTGGCGCGCCGCCTTCTCGAGACCAACTACTTCGGCATGCTGCGCGTCAGCAAGGCCTTCGCGCCGGTTCTCGCCGCCAACGGCGGAGGCGGATTTCTCAACGTGCTGTCGATCGCCTCGTGGATCAACGGCGGCCAGCTCGCCGCCTACGCCGCCAGCAAGGCGGCCGCGTGGTCGCTGACCAACGCGCTGCGGCACGAGCTGGCGGGCCAGAAGACGCAGGTGCTGGGGCTGCACATGGCCTTCGTCGACACCGACCTCACGCGTTCGGTCGACGGCCCCAAGGCGAGTCCGGAAGACATCGTCAAGCGGGCGCTCGACGGTCTCGAGTCCGGCCTCGACGAAGTGCTGGCCGACGAGCGCACCCAGCAGGTCAAGCAAGGCCTGGCCGCGCCCCGGCCGAGCTACCTGCCGGCCCGCGCCTGAGCACCCCCAGCCACTTCGCCGGAGACGCTCCGTGACCTCTGCCACCGTGCCCGCCGTCGCGGCCAAGACGCCGGCCCCTGCCTCCCCTTGGCCGGTGTTCTGGGTCGCCAGCGTCGCCGCCTTCCTGGTGTCGCTCGACAGCACCATGCTGTACTCGGCCTTCGGCGCCTTGCGCGCCGGATTCCCGGCGGCCACCGCGGCCGACATGTCGTGGGTGCTCAATGCCTACACGGTGGTCTACGCCGCCATGCTCATCCCCGCCGGCGGACTGGCCGATGCGCACGGACGCAAGCGCGTGTTCCTGCTCGGCGTGACGCTGTTCATCGCCGCATCGGCGGCCTGCGGGTTGGCGGGCAGCGTGGGCGGGCTCATCGCGGCGCGCGTGCTGCAGGCGGTGGGCGCGGCGCTGCTCACGCCCGCGTCGCTGTCCATCGTGCTCGCGGCCTTCCCGCAGAACCAGCGCGCGCTGACGGTGAGCCTGTGGGGCGCGGTGGCGGGCTTCGCTGCGGCCGTCGGACCGAGCCTGGGCTCGTTCGTCGTGCAGACCGTCGGATGGCCGTGGGCGTTCTTCATCAACCTGCCGATCGGTGCGCTGTCGCTGTGGCGCGGTGCGCGGCTCTTGAGCGAGTCGGCGCCGGCCGCCGAACGCCGCCGGATCGACGTCGTCGGCATGGCCCTGCTCATCGTCGCCGTCGGTGCGATCGCGCTGGCCATCGTCCAGTCGGAGTCTCCGGCGTGGACACGCACGCAGCTCGCCGTGGTTGCCGCCCTGGGCGCGATCGCACTCGCCGCCTTCATCGCCTGGGCCGGCACGGCGCGCCAGCCGCTCGTCGACCTGACCCTGTTCCGCCATCGCAGCTTCAGCGCGGCCAACGCGGCGACCTTCGCCTTCGGCATCGCGTTCGCGATGATGTTCTTCGGCTTCTTCTTCTACATGGCCAACGTCTGGCACTACAGCCAGGCGCGCGCCGGCCTGGCCATCGCGCCCGGGCCGTTGATCGTGATTCCGGTGGCCATCCTGACCGGCCGGCTGGCCGGGCGCCTTGGGCACCGCCCCTTCCTGGTCGGCGGCGCCCTGCTGTATGCGCTGGCGGGCCTGTGGTTCATGCGCATTCCCGGCGCCGAGCCCTCCTACCTGTCCGACTGGCTGCCGGGACTCGTGCTCAGCGGAACCAGCGTGGGCCTGGTGCTGCCGTCGCTGTCGGCGGCGGCCGTGAGCAAGCTGCCGGCGCAGCACTACGCGGTGGGCAGCGCGGTCAACCAGGCGACGCGGCAGATCGCGGCGGTCATCGGCGTCGCGATAACGGTGCTGCTGCTCGGCCACGGCAGCGTGCATCGCAGCGACTTCGACGCCCTCTATGGGCTGCACATCGGGCTCGCGCTGCTGACCGCCGCGCTGAGCGCCTTCATCAACACGCGGCCGGCCGCGCGTCGATAGGTCGCCGTCGTCACAGCATCATCCCGCCCGACACCTCGATGCGCTGGCCGGTCATCCAGCGGTTGCCGTCCGCCAGCAGCGTGGCGACCGCCTCGCCGATGTCGTCGGGCAGGCCCACCCGGCCCATCGAGGTGACGCCGGCCAGTTGCGCGTTCAGCTGCGGGTTGTCGCGCACCGCGCCGCCGCCGAAGTCGGTCTCGATCGCCCCCGGCGCGATGGTGTTGACCGAGATGCCGCGTGCGCCCAGCTCCTTGGCCAGGTAGCGCGTCAGCACCTCGATGCCGCCCTTCATCGCGGCATAGGCGGCGTAGCCGGGAAAGGTGAAGCGCGCGAGGCCGGACGAGGTGTTCACGATGCGCCCGCCGTCCTCGATCAGCGGCAGCAGTGCCTGGGTGAGGAAGAACGTGCCTTTCAGGTGCACGTTCACGAGCAGGTCGAACTGCGCCTCGCTCGTCTGCGCGAAGGGCGCAAACACACCAACGCCGGCGTTGTTCACCAGGTAGTCGAAGTGCCCGCGCTGCCAGCGGCTGGCCAGCACGGCCTTCACGCGATCGGCGAAGGCGCCGAAGCTGCCGCTGTCGCCCACGTCGAGCTGCAGCGCGACAGCGCGACGGCCTGCGGCCTCGATCTCGCGCACCGCGGCCTGCGCCTGGGCCTCGTTGTCCTTGTAGGTGAGGATCACGTCGACGCCGCCGGCGGCAAGCTTGAGCGCCGTGCTGCGGCCCAGGCCGCGGCTGGCGCCGGTAACGAGTGCGATGCGAGGGGTCGTGGGGGTGGTCATGTCGGTCTCCTTTGAACAAGCGGAACAATCGCTCGAGGGAAACTTTAGGAGTTCCTCCAGGACGGATAAAGTCGCGGCAAACGACCAGACTGTTCCCTTGCCGGGAACAATTTCGCGATGGACCTGAACGAGCTCCGCATCTTTGCCCGCGTCGCCGAGCTGGCCAGCTTCACGCAGGCCGCCGACCAGCTCGGCATGGCCAAGGGACGCGTCTCGGCGGCGGTGGCGCAGCTCGAAGCGCGGCTGGGCACGCGCCTGCTGCAGCGCACGACGCGCCGCGTCACGCTGTCCCCCGACGGCGAGCAGTTCCTCGAACGCTGCAAGGAGCTGCTGGCCGACGCCGACCAGCTGCAGGCAATGTTCCAGCCGGCGGCCAGCGGCCTGCGAGGCCGCCTGCGCATCGACCTGCCCAATTCGCTGGCGCGCGACGTGATCATTCCCCGCCTGCCCGAATTCCTCGCCGCGCATCCGCTGCTCGAAGTCGGCCTCAGCACCACCGATCGTCGTGTCGACCCGGTGCGCGAGGGCTTCGACTGCGTGCTGCGGGTCGGCACGCTGGCCGATGCCGACCTCGTCGCCCGCCCCCTCGGCGCGCTGGCGATGCGCAACGCGGCCAGCCCCGGCTACCTGCGCGCGCACGGCACGCCGGCCACGCTGGCCGACCTGGCCCGGCACCGCATCGTCCACTACGCCGCCAACCTCGGCACTAGCGCGGCGGGCTGGGAGTATGTAGACGGCGGCGTCACCCGCATGCATCCCATGCGCAGCGCCGTCGTCGTCAACGGCACCGACGCCTACCAGGCCGCGTGCCTTGCGGGCCTGGGCCTGATCCAGGCACCGGTGCGCGGCACGCAGCGCCTGGTCGACGCCGGCCTGCTGGTCGACGTGATGCCCGGGCTCACCGCCGCGCCGATGCCGGTGTCGCTGCTCTATCCGAACCGGCGCAACCTCGCGCCGCGCGTCCAGGCCATGCTGAACTGGATCGCCGAGGTGATGGGGCCGGAGCTCGCCGGCGGCGCGCGTCCCCCCGCTCGCCGGCCGCGCAAGGCCCCTGCGCGCTGAGCCGGCTGCGCCGGAAAGCGCATATCCATTGTCGGTTCGTGCCGGCGAGGCGGTGGCAACATGCGGCCCCCTTGTCCGACACATCTCTCGCCATGAAGCCATCCATCGTTTCCATTCTTCGCGTCGCCGTCGCCACGGCCTTGCTGGCCGCCGGCGTCGCCTCGGCCGCCGAGCTGCTCGACGAGGTGAAGCAGCGCGGCAGCCTGCGCATCGGCGTCGAAGGCACCTACCCGCCGTTCAACCACCGGGACGAGCAGGGCAAGCTGACGGGCTTCGACGTCGAGATCGCCGAGGCGCTCGCCGCCAAGCTCGGCGTGAAGCCCGAGTTCACCACCTCGGAATGGAGCGGCCTGCTGGCCGGCCTGCAGGCGGGCAAGTACGACGTCATCGTCAACCAGGTGGCCGCCACCGACAAGCGGCGCGAGACCTTCGACTTCAGCGAGCCCTACGTGGTGTCCAGCCCCCAGCTCATCGTGCGCGCCAACGAGACGCGCAAGCTCGCCACGCCGGCCGACCTCAAGGGCAAGAAGATCGGCGTGGGCCAGGGCAGCAACTACGCCGACATGGCACGCCAGATCGAGGGCGCGGAAGTGAAGGTGTATCCCGGCGCGCCCGAGTACCTGCAGGACCTGGCGACCGGCCGCATCGACGTGGCGCTGAACGACAGCCTGCTCATTCCCTACCTCGCGCAGAAGACCAAGCTGCCGGTCAAGGCAGGCGCGCCGCTGGGCCAGGTCGAGAAGAACGCGATCCCCTTCCGCAAGGGCAGCCCGAAGTTCAAGCAGGCGATCGACCAGGCGCTGGCCGACATCCGCGCCGACGGCAGCTTCGTGAAGATCTCCACCAAGTGGTTCGGCCGCGACGTCAGCAAGCCGCCCGTGGCGCCCTGACGCCATGGACCCCGCTTCGCTCGCGCAGCTCGCCTGGCCGGTGCTGCTCAAGGGCACCGGCTACACCTTGCTGTTCGCCCTGGCCTCGATGGTGCTGGGGCTCGCGCTCGGCGCGCTGATCGCGCTGCTGCGCGTGCTCGAGCTGCCGGTGCTGGCGCAAGCGGCGCGGGTGTACGTGAGCGCCTTCCGGGGCACGCCGCTGCTGGTGCAGGTGTTCGTCATCTACTACGGGCTGCCCAGCATCGGCATCGAGTTCTCGCCGGTCACGGCGGGCATCCTGGCGCTCACCCTCAACGTGGCGGCCTACCTGTCGGAAAGCCTGCGCGGCGCGGTGCTGGGCGTGACGCAGGGGCAATGGATGGCCGGCCGAAGCCTGGGACTGACCCATCTGCAGACGCTGCGCCATGTCATCGGTCCGCAGGCCTTGCGCTATGCCGTGCCGAGCCTGTCGAACAGCCTCATCAGCCTGATCAAGGACACCTCGCTGGTGTCGGTGATCGCGGTGACGGAGCTGATGCTGGCCACCAAGGAGCTGATCTCCACCACCTTCCAGCCCTTCCCGCTCTACATGGCCGCCGCGGCGGTGTATTGGCTGCTGAGCCTGGGCTTCGAGCAGGTGCAGAAGCTGCTGGAGCGGCGGCTCGCGTTTCCGCATTGAGTGGTCCGGTCGACCACATCGGGCCAGGTGAAGCGCCGGACTTGATAGAGCGCTGAGGGCTCAGCCGCGCACCTCGCAGGGCAGATGGCGCGCGATGGTGTCGTGCAGCTGCTGCGCCGTGAAGGGCTTGAGCAGCACACCGTCCATGCCCGCCGCCAGGCAGCGATCGCAGTCCTCGCGCATCGCGCCGGCCGTGACGGCCACGATGGGCACGGGCAGGCGATCGGTCAGCTGCTCCCAGCGGCGCACGGCGAGGGTCGCATCCACGCCGGTCGCCACCGGCATCAGGCAGTCCATGAGCACCAGGTCGAAGTCGCCGTCCTGCACCGCCCGGATGGCCTGGGCGCCGTCGGTGACGACGGTCGACTCGATGCCGAAGTGCTGCAGGAAGCTGGTCATGACCAGGGCCTGGACGCAATCGTCCTCGGCGACCAGGACGCGCATCCGGTCGGGCAGTGCGAGCTCGATCAGTGCCATGGCGTGCCTTTGGTTCAGTCCTTGTCCTTGCCCTTGCCCTTGTGCTTCTTGTCCTTCTTGCCGTGCTTGGCGTGCTCGGCCTCGACCCAGCTTTCCTTGACGAAGTACACCGGCTGGCCGCAGGCGTTGTAGCGGGCGCAGTGCTTGGCCCAGTTCTTCTGGTGTCCGGGCGGCACGTACAGGTACACCGGCTGGACCGCCACCGGTGCGGGCGTGATGATCACCGGCTTGGCGTACACCACCTCCGGCCGCGGGAACCGGCCGATGTCGATGCGGCCGTAGACGCCGGGCTGGACCACTTCGACCGAGACGCCGACGTTGGTCTGCGCCGCTGCGCCGGCGGCCGCGAAGGCGGCAAGGACCATGGCGATGATGCGTTTCATGCTGCGTCTCCTCAGGGGAAGGTGAACGACACCGGCGGCACTGCGCTGGTCACGTCGATGGCCTGCGTCTTGATGCTGCCCGACGACGTGGCCTCGAGGGTGTACTTGCCGGCCACGGCGGCATCCGGCGTGAAGCTCAGCGAGGCGGGATTGGGCACGTAGGCCGTGCTGACCGGCGCCTGCACCGGCAGGACCAGGCCGAAGGCGCCGGTGAGCGCATCGACCGCCGCCCATTGCACCTCGACCTTGTGGCCGCCGGTCAGCGTCTGCAGCGCGCGGACGGTCGCGTCGGCCGGAGTCACCGTGCCGTCGACGCTGCGGGTGGTCGACGCGGCGGGCACGATGGGCACGGCCGCGCTGTTCACCTGCGTCGGCGCGGTGGTGGTCACCGGCACGCCGGTCATCACGGCCGTCGCGCGGCCCGCCGCCGTCACCACCAGGTCGTACTGGCCGACGGGCACCGGATAGAGCACGAAACGGCCGGCGGCGTCGGGCGGCGTGGACTTCACGGTCTTGCCGTCGAGCTGCACCGAGACGGTGGTGGAGCCCAGCGCAATGGCCGGGTCGACGAAGCCCACGACCCGCAGGCCGGCATCGGAGATGACCGGGATGACCGACACCACCGGCTTCAGGTTGTACTCCCCCGAGGTCCCCCGCTTGACCACCGACTTGCAGGCGTCGAAGTCGAGCACGAAGTCCGCGACCTTGCCGGCCTCGACCTGCAGGTTCACGTTGAGCTTGATGCCCGACTGCTGCCCGCTGGGCGTGGTGAGCGCGATCTCTGCGGCACCCGTGGGCACCACCGAATTGGCGAGCGGATGCGCGCCATTGTTGGCCGACAACACCAGGCGCAGCTGGGTGTAGGTGCCGGCCGGCAGCTGGGTCTGCCCCAGGTCTTCGAGCACGCCGTTGGTCAGCGCCAGCAGGTCGACGCGCTTGGCGGGGCTGAGGACCACCTCGGACCAGCCGCCGTCGTTGTCGCCGGCGGCGGCGCTCTGGTGAACCCGCACCTTCTCGATGGTGATGTTCACCGCGTCGAAGCCGCAGGCCGGCGCATCGGTGACCGAGAACTGTGCCGTGCCCATCGGGGCGCCGGTGCCGCCGATGCCCCCACCTCCGCCTCCACAGCCGACGAGCGACAGCGTCGCGGCCAGCGCGGCCCATGCGGCCAGACGAATGCTCATGCCGGTTCTCCTTGGCCGTCGGACGGCTCCAGCGCTTGTTCGAAGTAGTAGATGCCCACGCCCACGCGCGCCCGTGCGGGCGCCTCCGCGGCCGGCGCGAAGTCGGTGTCGTGCTCGGCCAGCCAGCGGTCGAACTTCTCGAGGAGCGCCTGCGCCTGCGTGGCGCTGAGCTTGCGAAATGCCGGCAGCGACTCCACGGGGATGCTGTGGTACATGACCTTGCGCTGGAAGCGGGGGTCGTCGCTGCCGTGCTGCAGGTTGTGGTCGATGGTGTCGACGAGGTCGGCCACGTCGGTGCCCAGGATGCCGATCTTGTCGACCGGGCTGTCCTGGGGAACGTAGGCACCGGTCAGCGGGGCCAGGCGGCCGTCGTCGTGCTCCTGCACGGCGCCCACGCGCACCAGCTCGTCGCGCACGGCACGGGCCGGCATGTCGCCGCTGTGGCGCTTCACGAGCGCGGCAAAGGCATCCGGTGCGAGCGCCAGAGGTTGCCCGGCGGCGTCGAGGAAATCGGGGTCGCGTCCCCAGGCGGTGAGCACGCGCGCGGCGCGGTTGTAGCGGTCGGTGGTGTCGAGCGCGAGCTCGGCCGGCTCACTGAGCAGGCGCTGCACCTCCTTGCGGGTCAGGCCCGACAGGATGGAGGCGCGCGAGATGCTCGGCTTCTTGCCGGGAATGCCGAAGTCGTCGAGCGTCACCTGCACATAGACGCGCTTGGCGATTTCTTCGAAGGCACCGTACGACACCGCATTGCGCAGCAGCACGCGAAACAGCGGTCGAAGCAGGTGGCCGATGGCGAGCTTGAGGGCCCGCTGGGGACTGATGTCTAGATCCACATTGGGAAATATATCCCAAATCTTGACGGGCGCGATCCGTGTCGCGCGCACGCGTCAGGCGTGCGGGTGGCGCCCGCTGGGGCAGGTCTCACGGGGTGTCGTCGATGCCGTCGATCTCTGCGACGACCGCGTCGCGCACCGCCTGCTCGGCGATCGCGGGCAAAGCCGGCGAAGTGATCGGGATCGCGCCGGACAACCCGACCGCGAAGGTCACGCCTCGGCGCGCCTCGGCCGTCCAGGCGATCCGGTCCTGCTCGATCGTGTAGTCGCCCTGGTAGGTGTAGACCTGGGCGCTGCGGGCATGCTCGTGGGTTGTTTCGTCGAGGTGCATTCCACAAGAGTAGACAGCCCGGGGCCCCGGCCAAGTCGCCGGATGCCTGGATTTGCTGTCAGCGCACTCCTACCGTCAGAAGCCCGCAGGCACGCGCTCGGGGCTCAACCGGGGCGGCGCGGAATCTCCAGGCCGCGCACCACCGCCGGCCGCGCCAGGAAGGCCTGCAGCACGCGCCTGACCTGCGGCATGTCGGCGATGCCGACGAGATCGCCGGCCTCGTAGAAGCCGACCAGGTTGCGCACCCAGGGGAAGGTGGCGATATCGGCGATGGTGTAGTCGTCGCCCATGATCCACTCGCGCCCGGCCAGGCGCTGGTCGAGCACGCGCAGCAGCCGCTTCGATTCGTCGACGTAGCGATGCAGCGGGCGCTTGTCTTCGTAGGCCTTGCCGGCGAACTTGTTGAAGAAGCCCACCTGGCCGAACATGGGTCCGATCCCGCCCATCTGGAACATCAGCCACTGCAGGGTCTCGTAGCGGCCGGCGGGGTCGGCGGGCATCAGGCGGCCCGACTTGTCGGCCAGGTAGACCAGGATCGCGCCCGACTCGAACAGCGGCAGCGGCTTGCCGCCGGGTCCTTGCGGGTCGATGATGGCCGGGATCTTGTTGTTGGGGTTGAGCGACAGGAACTCCGGCGAGGTCTGGTCGTGGGTGTCGAAGCTGACGCGGTGCGGCTCGTAGGGCAGGCCCGTCTCCTCGAGCATGATCGAGACCTTCACCCCGTTGGGCGTGGGCAGCGAATAGAGCTGGATGCGATCAGGGTGCTGGGGCGGCCACTTGGCGGTGATGGGGAAGTCGAGGAGGTCGGTCACGAGAAAGTCCGGCGTTGAAGGCGACGGACCATTCTTCCATGCACGCTGCGACCCGCGCTTCAGCAGGGCCGGACATTCGGCCGCCGCAATGGTGGTTAGGGCCTGTTAACGCATAAGTCACGGCCGCGTTGCCGTCTAAAGCGCGGGCAATCTAGGCGCGGAGCCTGGGACGTAGCGGGGCTACGTCCCAGGCTCTGCAACGACGAGTGCGCGCGCTTTAGACAGCAACCCGAAGGGCCGGGGTTCTTTGGGGCCCATCGCGTCGTTGCAAGCCGAGGTACGGGCTACCAGCCC
>DASUZE010000064.1:0-88215 GCA_036377015.1 Piscinibacter sp.
CCCCGGGATTATCGCCAGGGCCTGTTAACGCATAAATCACGGCCGCGCCGGGGTTATTTGGGGCTCAGCGCTAGGCGCGAGCCGAGGTACGGGCTGGTAGCCCGTACCTCGGCTTGCAACGCCGCGCTGGGCCCCAAAGAACCCCGGCCCTTCGGGTTGCCGTCTAAAGCGCTGCGTTAACAGGCCCTAGGCCCCTGCGGTGGCTTTTCGGCGCGCGGCGGCCGCCTTGCCCTTGCGGGTCGACGGTCCGACGGCGTCCTGGTGGGTCGCGATGAACTTGCGCATCTGCGGATAGACCGCCTCGCGCCAGCGGCGGCCCGAGAAGATCCCGTAGTGGCCGGCGCCTTCGACGTCGTAGTGGAACTGGCGCTGTTTGGGAATGCCGGTGCAGAGCTCGTGCGCCGCCTTCGTCTGGCCCGCGCCGGAGATGTCGTCGAGCTCGCCTTCGATGGTGAGCAGCGCGGTGGTGGTGATGTCCTGCGGGCGCACCAGCTGGCCGTTCACTTCCCAGGTGCCGTTGACCAGCGCGAAGTCCTGGAACACGACCTTGATGGTGTCGAGGTAGTACTCGGCCGGCATGTCGAGCACGGCGTTGTACTCGTCGTAGAAGGTGCGGTGCGCATCGACGCTCTCGTCGTCGCCGCGCACCAGGTCGAGGAAGTAGTCGTAGTGAGAGCTGAGGTGCCGGTCCGGGTTCATCGCGACGAAGCCGGTGTGCTGCAGGAAGCCCGGGTACACGCGCCGGCCCGCGCCGGGGTAGTTGACCGGCACGCGGTAGATCACGTTGTGCTCGAACCACTCGTGGCTCTTGTTCATCGCCAGGTTGTTGACCGCGGTGGGCGAGCGGCGGGCGTCGATCGGGCCGCCCATCATCGTCATGGTGCGGGGCGTGGGCTCGCCGCTGCTGGCCATGAGCGAGATCGCGGCCAGCACCGGGACGGTGGGCTGGCACACCGAGATCACGTTGACCTCGGGGCCCACGTGGCGGATGAACTCCTGCACGTACGCGACGTAGTCGTCGAGGTGGAACGGGCCGGCATCGGCGGGCACCATGCGGGCGTCGGTCCAGTCGGTGATGTAGACCTTGTGGTCCTGCAGCAGCGAGCGCACGGTGTCGCGCAGCAGCGTGGCGTGGTGGCCCGACAGCGGCGCGATGATGAGGACGGTGGGCTGGTCCTTCATCCGGGTGAGCATCGGCAGGTTGTCGGTGAAGCGCTTGAAGCGCAGCAGGCGACAGAACGGCTTCTGGATCGCGACCTGTTCCTGCACCGCGACATCGATGCCCGCGACGTTGACCGAGGTGATGTTGAACTCGGGCTTCTCGTACTCCTTGGACAGCCGGTGCATCAGGTCCAGCCCGGCCGAAACGCGGTGCGCCATCGGCGTGTGGGTGAACGGCGACAGCGGGTGGTTGTACAGCTTGGACGACGCGCTCGCGAATTCCGCGAAGGGGCTCAACAGGGCGCGCTGGGCTTCATAAAGCTGATACAGCATCGACGTTCCTTTGTTCGGGTCAGGGCGCTTTTATCGAAAGCGCTTGCAATCCCTGGCGAGTATCGAGGCAGACGGTGCTGCCGTTCCTACGCAAAAACACTGCGGCTTGGTGCGTTGCACCATTCTAGAAGTTCACGCCCCATGCTGCTGCGGGCGCGGCGAGTCAAAAGCGTGAAAAGCGGGTGCTTGTGTGCGCTTGTCGGATGGATGTCAGAGCACCTTGGCGATGGCAGCCACCACGGCGTCGATGTTCCTGCTGTTCAGCGCGGCCACGCAGATGCGCCCCGAGTCGACGCCATAGATGCCGAACTCGCTGCGCAGGCGCTGCATCTGCGCCTTGCCGAGGCCGGAGTAGCTGAACATGCCCTTTTGCCGCGTGATGAAGCTCACGTCCTGGCGCACGCCGGCCGCCTCGAGCTTGTCCTGCAGCGCGCTGCGCATCTGCTTGATGCGCACCCGCATGGCGGCGAGCTCGTCCTCCCAAAGCGCGCGCAGCGACGGCGTGGTGAGCACGGTGGTGACGACCTGCGCGCCGTGGGTCGGCGGGTTCGAGTAGTTGGTGCGGATCACCCGCTTGAGCTGGCTGAGGACGCGGTCGGCTTCGTCCTTGGACTCGCACACCACGCTGAGCGCGCCGACGCGCTCGCCGTAGAGCGAGAAGCTCTTGGAGAAGCTGGTCGCGACGAAGAAGTCGATGCCGGCGGCCATGAACAGGCCGATCACCGCGCCGTCCTCGGCGATGCCCTCGCCGAAGCCCTGGTAGGCCATGTCGAGGAAGGGCACCAGGCCGCGCGCCTTGACGCTGGCGATGACGTCCTTCCACTGCGCCTGCGTGATGTCATAGCCGGTGGGGTTGTGGCAGCACGCGTGCAGCACGACCACGGTGCCGGCCGGCGCCGCATTCAGGGCGCTGCGCATGCCGTCGAAGTCGATGCCGAGGCGCGCGGCGTCGTAGTACGGATAGCTCTCGACGGCGAATCCGGCGCCTTCGAACAGCGCGCGGTGGTTTTCCCAGCTCGGGTCGCTGATCAGCACCTTGGCCTTCGGATTCACGCGCTGGAGAAAGTCGGCGCCGACCTTCAGCCCGCCGGTGCCGCCCACCGCCTGGACGGTGGCGATGCGCCCGGCCTTGACGGCCTCGCTCTCGGCCCCAAATACGAGGCCTTGCACCGCCTTGTCGTAGGCAGCGATGCCGTCGATGGGCAGGTAGCCGCGCGCCTTGGGCGACTCGACCATCTGCTTCTCCGCCATCGCCACGCACTTGAGCAGCGGCAGCTTGCCGTCTTCGTCGTAGTAGACGCCGACGCCCAGGTTGACCTTGGCCGGATTCGGATCGGCGTTGAACTGTTCGTTCAGGCCGAGGATCGGGTCACGGGGCGCCATGTCGACGGCGGCGAAAAGCGAAGCCATGTCAGTCCTTGCTGTGGGTTGACGGGAGTCGTGTCAGTGGAGCGGATCGATGAATTGGGCTACCCTCATCGATTGCCTTTCGTGTTCCCATCACGGGAAAACCCGCAGATTTTACTTGGGACTCTTCGATGGCCGATGTTTCCGTTGTTTCGAGCGCCGCGCCCGACATGAACGTGCCGCCGCAGGGCGAGTTCGTGAGCTTTCCCGGCTCGCCGTTTCAGCTGTTCCAGCCCTACGCGCCGGCCGGCGACCAACCCACCGCGATCGAGCAGCTGGTGGAGGGCATCAGCGACGGCCTGAGCTTCCAGACCCTGCTGGGCGTCACCGGCTCGGGCAAGACCTTCACCATGGCCAACGTGATCGGCCGCCTCGGCCGCCCGGCCATCGTCTTCGCGCCCAACAAGACGTTGGCAGCGCAGCTGTACAGCGAGTTCCGCGAGTTCTTCCCGAAGAACGCCGTCGAGTACTTCGTCAGCTACTACGACTACTACCAGCCCGAGGCCTACGTCCCGCAGCGCGACCTGTTCATCGAGAAGGACAGCTCCATCAACGAGCACATCGAGCAGATGCGGCTGTCGGCGACCAAGAGCATCCTCGAGCGCCGCGACGTGATCATCGTGGCGACCGTGAGCGCGATCTACGGCATCGGCAAGCCGGAGGACTACACCCAGATGCGGCTGATCGCTCGGGTGGGCGACAAGGTGGGCCAGCGCGATCTCATCGCGCAGCTCATCCGCATGCAGTACACGCGCAACGAGACCGACTTCGGCCGCGGCACCTTCCGCGTGCGCGGCGACACCATCGATGTCTTTCCGGCGGAGCACTCCGAGCTCGCCGTGCGCATCGAGCTGTTCGACGACGAGATCGAAAGCCTGGCCTTGCTGGATCCGCTCACCGGCCGCATCCGCCAGAAGGTGCCGCGCTTCGTGGTCTACCCGTCCAGCCACTACGTCACGCCGCGCGAGCAGGTGCTCAACGCCATCGAGGGCATCAAGGAGGAGCTGCGCTGGCGCCTGGACGAGCTGGTCAAGGGCGGCAAGCTGGTCGAGGCGCAGCGCCTGGAGCAGCGCACCCGCTTCGACCTCGAGATGCTGCAGGAAGTCGGGCACTGCAAGGGCATCGAGAACTACACCCGCCATTTGTCGGGGGCGCGGCCGGGCGATCCGCCGCCGACGCTGGTGGATTACCTGCCCAAGGACGCGCTGATGTTCCTCGACGAGAGCCATGTGCTCATCGGCCAGCTCGGCGGCATGTTCAACGGCGACCGGGCGCGCAAGACCACGCTGGTCGAGTATGGGTTTCGGCTGCCCAGTGCGCTCGACAACCGGCCGCTCAAGTTCGAGGAGTTCGAGACCAAGGTGAGGCAGGCGGTGTTCGTCACGGCCACGCCGGCGGCCTACGAGCGGGAGCATGCGGGCCAAGTCGTCGAGCAGCTCGTGCGGCCCACCGGCCTGGTCGACCCGACCGTCGAGGTGCGTCCGGCGACGCACCAGGTCGACGACGTGCTGCAGGAGATCCGCGAGCGGGTGCAGGCCGGCCAGCGGGTGCTGATCACGACGCTCACCAAGCGCATGGCCGAGCAGCTCACCGACTACCTGGCCGACAACGGCGTGAAGGTGCGCTACCTGCACAGCGACATCGACACCGTCGAGCGCGTCGAGATCATCCGCGATCTGCGCCTGGGCACCTTCGACGTGCTGGTGGGGATCAACCTGCTGCGCGAGGGACTGGACATCCCCGAGGTGTCGCTCGTGGCCATCCTCGACGCGGACAAGGAAGGCTTCCTGCGCGCGGAGCGCTCGCTCATCCAGACCATCGGCCGGGCCGCGCGCAACATCGACGGCAAGGCCATCCTGTACGCCGACAAGATCACCGATTCCATGCGTCGTGCGCTGGACGAGACCGAGCGCCGGCGCGCCCGGCAGATCGCGCACAACGCCGCAATGGGCATCATCCCGCGCAGCGTGTCCAAGCAGATCAAGGAGATGATCGACGGCGTGTATTCCGAGAAGTCGGGCAAGGACGACCTCAAGAAGGCCCACGACGCGGCCGAAGTGGAAGCCATGTCCGAGAAAGACCTCGGCAAGCGGATCAAGGCCCTGGAAAGGCAGATGCTGGAACATGCCCGGAACCTGGAGTTCGAGAAGGCCGCGCGGGTGCGCGACCAGCTCGCACTGCTGCGCGAGCAGGCCTTCGGGGCGTCCGGCGGCGACAGCATCGCGCCGTCGTCGGCGGGAGGGGCGACATGACGCCGCCGCGCAAGGTCCTCATGGTGTGCATGGGCAACATTTGCCGCTCGCCGACCGCCGAGGGCGTGCTGCGCCACAAGCTGCGCGAAGCCGGGCTGGACGAGCTGGTGGTGGTCGACTCCGCCGGTACCCACGCGTACCATATTGGCGAGCCGCCTGACCACCGGTCGGTCAAGCACGCCCGCAAGCGCGGCTACGACCTGTCGCCGCTGCGCGCCCGGCGTGTCAGCGACGCCGATTTCGCGCATTTCGACCTGGTCCTGGCCATGGACTGGGACAACTTCGGCGCGCTCGAGGCGCAATGCCCCCCCGAGCATCGCGCCAAGCTGCGCCGCCTGAGCGAGTTCGCCCGGCGCCACGACAGCCCGGTGGTTCCCGACCCTTACTACGGCAGTGCCCAGGGCTTCGAGCGGGTCCTCGACCTCATCGAGGACGCCTGCGACGGCCTGGTCGCCCACCTGAAGGCACGCTGAGGCGGCTGGGCGCTGCATCGCAGCAGCGCAGCGGAACTTCCTGGGCCAATGCCGACCGAATTACTCGGCTTCAGGTATACTCGACCAATCCACTCGGAATAAAGCAAGGGTTTCCCAGAAAGGGTTATCCCGGTCCTGCGGTGAGTCGGCATTGGGAGCCGCCAGAGGGTTGTTGTCTTTGTTGCGCCGCAAGGCTTCAGGAGAATTTCAATGCGTTTGACTACCAAAGGCCGCTTTGCCGTCACTGCGATGATCGACTTGGCGTTGCGCGAGCACTCCGGTCCCGTCGCCCTGGCCGCGATCAGCGCCCGCCAGCAAATTTCGCTCTCTTATCTCGAGCAGCTCTTCGGCAAGCTTCGCCGTCATGAGCTCGTGGAGAGCACTCGGGGTCCCGGCGGCGGTTATTCGCTGGGCCGCAAGTCCGAAGAGATCACCGTCGCCGACATCATCGTCGCGGTCGACGAGCCCATCGATGCCACCGGCTGCGGCGGCAAGGAGAACTGCATGGGCGAGGACACGGGTCGCTGCATGACGCACGACCTGTGGGCGAGCCTCAACACCAAGATGATCGAGTACCTCGACTCGATCTCGCTCAAGTCGCTGGTGGACGAGCAGCTCGCCAAGGGCGTGTCCATCGAAGAGCATCCGGTCAAGCGCGCGATCTCCACGCAGCCGGTGGTCAAGCCGATCAAGGTGACTGCGCCCAACTCCGTGTTTGCGCTAGGCAACGCTTTCTCGAAGTAGGACCTTTTGACCACGGCGGCGCTGTGGCGGCGCCGCATTGATCACACTCGCCCCCCATGGACATGACCCCCCACTTCCCGATCTACATGGACTACGGCGCGACCACGCCGGTGGATCAGCGCGTCGTCGACAAGATGATTCCGTGGCTGCGCGAGCACTTCGGCAATCCGGCGTCGCGCAGCCATGCATGGGGCTGGGAAGCCGAAGCGGCGGTGGAGGGCGCGCGCGAGGAAGTGGCGCGGCTGGTCGGCGCCGATCCTCGCGAGATCATCTGGACTTCCGGCGCCACCGAGTCCAACAACCTGGCGCTCAAGGGCGCCGCGCAGTTCTACAAGACCCGCGGCAAGCACCTGATCACGGTGAAGACCGAGCACAAGGCCGTGCTCGACACCATGCGCGAGCTCGAGCGGCAGGGCTTCGAGGTGACCTACCTGCCGGTGCAGGAAGACGGCCTCGTCGACCTGAACCTGCTGAAGGACACGATGCGGCCCGACACCATCCTGGTGTCGGTCATGTTCGTGAACAACGAGATCGGCGTGATCCAGGACATCCCGACGATCGGCGCGATGTGCCGCGAGCGCGGGATCATCTTCCACGTCGATGCCGCGCAGGCCACCGGCAAGGTCGACTTCGACCTCGCGAAGCTGCCGGTCGACCTGATGAGCCTGGCCTCGCACAAGACCTACGGCCCCAAGGGCATCGGCGCTCTGTACGTGCGCCGCAAGCCGCGCGTGCGCATCGAGGCGCAGATGCACGGCGGCGGCCACGAGCGCGGCATGCGCTCGGGCACGCTGCCCACGCACCAGATCGTCGGCATGGGCGAGGCCTTCCGCCTGGCCCGCGAAGAGATGGGCGAGGAGCGCGAGCGCATCCACATGCTGCATCGCCGCTTGATCGACGGACTGGCCGACATCGAGCAGACCTTCCTCAACGGACACCCCGAGAAGCGCGTGCCCCACAACGTCAACATGTCCTTCAACTACGTGGAAGGCGAGTCGTTGATCATGGGCATCAAGGGCATCGCGGTGTCCTCGGGCTCGGCCTGCACGTCGGCGAGCCTGGAGCCCAGCTATGTGCTGCGCGCCCTGGGCCGCAGCGACGAGCTGGCGCATTCCTCCCTGCGCATGACCATCGGTCGGTTCACGACGCTGGAGGAAATCGATTACACGGTCGCCACGCTCAAGGATCGCGTGGCGAAGCTGCGAGAGCTGTCGCCGCTGTGGGAGATGTACAAGGACGGCGTCGACATCAGCGCGATCCAATGGACCGCGCACTGATGAAGTTGTTGGAGAACTGAGATGGCATACAGCGACAAGGTCGTGGACCACTATGAAAACCCCCGCAACGTCGGCTCGTTCGCCAAGGGCGACGAGACGGTGGGCACCGGCATGGTCGGCGCGCCCGCCTGCGGCGACGTGATGAAGCTGCAGATCAAGGTCAACCCGCGCACCGGCCTGATCGAGGACGCGAAGTTCAAGACCTACGGCTGCGGCTCGGCGATCGCCTCGAGCTCGTTGGTCACCGAATGGGTGAAGGGCAAGTCGCTCGACGAGGCGCTGACGATCAAGAACACGCAGATCGCCGAGGAGCTGGCCCTCCCGCCGGTCAAGATCCACTGCTCCATCCTGGCCGAAGACGCCATCAAGGCGGCGGTGAACGACTACAAGGCCAAGACCGGCGCGGTCGCGGCCGCCGACGCCGAGGCCCACTGAGCCCATGGCCGTCACCCTGACCGAAGCGGCGGCCCGCCATGTCTCGCGCTACATCACCCGGCGAGGCAAGGGCGTCGGCGTGCGCCTGGGCGTGAAGACCACCGGCTGCTCGGGGCTGGCCTACAAGCTCGAATACGCCGACGACATCGCGCCCGAAGACGTGGTGTTTGAAGACCATGGCGTCAAGGTGCTGGTCGATCCGAAGAGCCTGCCGTACATCGACGGCACCGAGCTCGACTTCGTCCGCGAAGGCCTGAACGAAGGTTTCAAGTTCCGCAATCCACGCGAGAAGGACCGCTGCGGCTGCGGCGAGTCGTTCCGCGTGTGAGCCTTGCACCCCGGATGACGAGCGCGGCCGCAGGCCGCTTTTTTTTCGATTCGCCCCCAAATGCTGAAGCTGGCCAGCGACGACTTCGAACTGCTCGGCGTCCCTCGACGCTTCGAGCAGGACCGCGCCGTGCTCGACGCGCGCTGGCGCGCCCTGCAGGCCGAAGTCCACCCCGACCGCTTCGCCGCCGAGGGCGCTGCCGCCCAGCGCGCCGCGATGCAATGGGCAGTGCGCGTCAACGAGGCCTACCAGCGCCTGAAGAATCCGCTCGAGCGCGCCGCCTACCTGTGTCGCCTCGGCGGCGCACCGGTCGACACCGAGAACAACAACGCCATGCCCAAGAGCTTCCTCATGCAGCAGATGGCCTGGCGCGAGGCGCTCGAAGAGGCTGCCACGGTCGACGACGTGGAGGCGCTTGCCGACGAAGTGAACGAGCGCAAGAGCGCCGCCTTCGACGAGCTGCGCCGCACGCTCGACGATCGCCGGGACACGGCCGCGGCCGCGGAGCAGGTCAGAGCCCTCATGTTCGTTGAGCGCTTTGCCGAGGACATCGATCGCCGCCTCGAGGCACTGGGACAATAGCGCGATGGCATTGCTGCAAATCTCCGAGCCCGGTGAAGCGCCCGATCCGCACCAGCGGCGCATCGCCGTGGGCATCGACCTGGGCACGACGCATTCGCTGGTGGCCGCCGTGCGCAATGGCGTTGCCCAGTGCCTGCCCGATGCGAACGGCCGCGTGATCCTGCCCTCTGCGGTGCGCTATCTCGAAGGCGGCGGGCGGCGCATCGGCGCCGACGCGCTGTCCGAGGCGGCACTCGATCCGCGCAACACCGTGGTGTCGGTCAAGCGCTTCATGGGCCGCGGCCTGGCCGACATCGCGCACCGCGAGAAGCTGCCGTACGAGTTCATCGATGCCCCCGGCATGGTGCAGCTCCAGACGGTGCACGGCGTGAAGTCGCCGGTGGAAGTGTCGGCCGAGATCCTCGCCACGCTGCGCCAGCGCGCCGAAGACACTTTCGACGACGATCTCTTCGGTGCCGTCATCACCGTACCGGCCTACTTCGACGACGCCCAGCGCCAGGCGACGAAGGATGCGGCGCAGCTTGCCGGCCTGAACGTGCTGCGCCTCATCAACGAGCCGACCGCGGCCGCCATCGCCTACGGCCTGGAGCACGGATCGGAGGGCCTGTACGCCGTCTACGACCTGGGCGGCGGTACGTTCGACATCTCGCTGCTGCGCCTCACCCGGGGCGTGTTCGAGGTCGTCGCCACCGGCGGCGATTCGGCCCTGGGCGGCGACGACTTCGACCGCCTGCTCGCCGACTGGGCACTCGCGCAGGCCGACATGGATGCCGAGACGCCGCAGGACAAGCGCAGCGTGCTGGTCGCCGCGCGCGCGGCCAAGGAAAAGCTCTCCAGTGCCGACCACGCGACGCTGGCGTGCCCCCTCGCGGCCGGCGAGCTGTCGGTGCGGGTCACGCGCGAGCAGTTCGAGTCGTTGGGCCGCGACCTGGTCGATCGCACCATCGCGTCGGTCCGCAAGGTGCTGCGCGACGCCAAGTCCCGCAAGGACGAGGTCCACGGCGTGGTCATGGTCGGCGGCTCGACCCGCATGCCCATGGTGCACAAGGCGGTCGGCGATTTCTTCGCCCAGGCGCCGCTCACCGACCTCAATCCTGATGAGGTGGTTGCCATCGGTGCGGCCATCCAGGCCCATGCCCTGGCCGGCAATGCCGGCGCCGGGGAGCTGCTCCTGCTGGACGTGATCCCGCTGTCGCTCGGCCTGGAGACCATGGGCGGGCTGGTCGAGCGAGTCATCCCGCGCAACAGCACCATCCCGACCGCGCGGGCCCAGGAATTCACCACCTTCAAGGACGGCCAGACGGCCATGGCCATCCACGTGGTGCAAGGCGAGCGCGAGCTGGTGAGCGACTGCCGCTCGCTGGCGCGCTTCGAGCTGCGTGGCATCCCGCCCCTGGTGGCCGGAGCAGCGCGCATCCGGGTGAGCTTCCAGGTCGATGCCGACGGGCTGCTGCACGTGACGGCCCGCGAAGAGACCTCGGGCGTCGAGGCGGCGATCGCGGTCAAGCCCAGCTACGGCCTGTCGGACGAAGAAATCGCGCGCATGCTGAAAGACAGCTTCGGCAGCGCCGAGGCCGACATGCGCGCACGCAGCCTGCGCGAATCACGGGTCGAGGCCGAGCGCATGCTGCTGGCCACGCGCGCCGCGCTGGCCGCCGATGGCGACCTGCTCTCCGCCCAGGAGCGGACCGCGATCGACGTGCTGCTGGCGCAGGTCGACAGCGTGCGCGAGAGCGAGGACCACCGCGCCATCGACGCTGCCGTCGAGGCGCTTGCCAAGGGCACCGAGGCCTTTGCCGCCGAACGAATGAACCGAAGCATCCACCACGCCCTGGCCGGCCGGCGCGTCGAAGAGGTCTAGCGCCATGCCGACGATCAAGATCCTCCCGCACCCCGAGTACTGTCCGAACGGCCTCGAGATCAAGGCCGACCCCGGCACCTCGCTGTGCGAAGCCATGCTCGAGCACGACATCGAGATCGAGCATGCCTGCGAAATGAGCTGCGCCTGCACCACCTGCCACGTCGTGGTGCGCGAGGGCTTCAACTCGCTGGGCGAAATGGACGAGTCGGAGGAAGACCTGCTGGATCGCGCCTGGGGCCTGGAGCCCACCTCGCGGCTGTCCTGCCAGGCCGTGCTGTCGCAGCAGGACGTGACCATCGAGATCCCCAAGTACTCGATCAACCACGCGAAGGAAAAGCACTGAGCGTGGCGGCGCACATCGCCCAAAAAAAACCTCCTGGTCTCGAAGACCAGGAGGTTGGACGAAAGGGCAGGGCCCTACTGAGGAGATAGAAAGACAGTCCTGGGACTGCCGGTTCTACCCTTGCAAGGCCTGTGCCATCAGGCGGCCAGCGGCTGGTGACCGTGTCGCCGGTACAGGAAGTCCAGCACTTCCTTGCGGCAGTGCACGTAGCGGCTGTCCTCGGCGAGCTCGACGCGGTTGCGCGGCCGCTCGAGCTCGACCGGCAGGATCTCGCCGATGGTCGCGGCAGGCCCGTTGGTCATCATCACGATGCGGTCCGACAGCAGCACCGCCTCGTCGACGTCGTGGGTGACCATCACCACCGTGCTGCGGGTGCGCGCCACGATTTTCAGAAGCTCGTCCTGCAGGTGGGCGCGGGTGAGGGCGTCGAGCGCGCCGAAAGGCTCGTCCAGCAGCAGCACCTTGGGCTCCATGGCCAGGGCTCGGGCGATGCCCACACGCTGCTTCATGCCGCCGGAGATCTCGTGCGGCCGCTTGGCCAGCGCATGGCCCATGCCGACCAGCTCGAGCGCCGCCTGCGTGCGCTTCTTCTGCTGGGCCTTGGACTCGGTCGCGCCGAACACGCGCTCGACCGCCAGGTGCACGTTCTCGAAGCAGGTGAGCCACGGCAACAGCGAATGGTTCTGGAACACGACCGCGCGCTCCGGCCCGGGCGCCGCGATCTCGCGGTTGTCGCACAGGAGCGCGCCGGTGCTGGGCACGAGCAGGCCGGCGATCAGGTTCAGCAGGGTCGACTTGCCGCAGCCCGAGTGACCGATCAGCGTGACGAACTCGCCCTTGGCGACCGTCAGGTTGATGTCGCGCAGCGCGTGGAAGCGGCCCTTCCTGGTGCTGAACACCATCCCGGCGTCGTGCACATCGATGAAGTTCTTCATGGCATGTCCTCCCTCAGGCGTTGTCGTAGCTGAAGCGCTTGGCGATGCCGATGAGCATCCACTCGAGCAGGAGGCCCACCGTTCCGATCACGAAGATCGCGATCAGGATGTGGGTCACGTTCAGGTTGTTCCACTCGTCCCACACCCAGAACCCGATGCCCACGCCGCCGGTCAGCATCTCGGCCGCGACGATCACCAGCCAGGCGGTGCCCACCGACAGCCGCACGCCGGTGAGCATGTAGGGCAGCACGGCCGGCAGCAGGATGCGGGTGATGATCTTCCACTCCGACAGGTTCAGCACCTTGGCGACGTTCATGTAGTCGTCGGGCACGCGCTGCACGCCCACCGCGGTGTTGATGATCATGGGCCAGATCGAGCAGATGAAGATGGTCCAGATGGCTGCAGGGTTGGCGGCCTTGAACACCAGCAGGCCGATCGGCAGCCAGGCCAGCGGCGACACCGGACGCAGCAGGCTGATCAGCGGCGCGATCATGCTGTTGAGCACGGCGAAGCGGCCGATCATGAAGCCCAGCGGGATGCCCACCGCCGCCGCCATGCCGAAGCCGATCGCCACGCGCTTGAGCGAGAACAGGATGTTCCAGCCGATGCCCTGGTCGTTCGGCCCCTTGCTGTAGAACGGATCCGAGAAGACCTTGACCGCCTCCTCGAAGGTGGCGGCGGGCGTGGGGAAGGAGCCGCCCTTGATGGTGAGCAGCGCCCACACCCCGACCAGCAAGGCGATGCCCGCCAGCGGTGCCAGCAGCTTGAGCGCCCAGGCGCCCCAATCGATGGACGCTCGCCCGGATGCCGGCGCGGCCGCAGCCACGACTGGCGCGGGCGGGGTCGGGGCAAGGGCCTTGGCCGCAGGCTTGGCGGGCGGCGCAGGGACTTTGGTGTCGGCCGCCGCGTCGAGCGGCGAATGGAACACGGCACTGACCATGGTCTCGGACTCCTTGGCGCGGTGGATCAGGCAGGGATCGCCTTGATGGCGAAGCTGTCGGCGTACTTCTTCGGGTCCTTGCCGTCCCAGACCGTGCCGTCGACCAGCTTGCTGGTGCGCATCGGGTCCTTCGGAACGCTGACCTTCAGCGCGCTGGCGGCCTGCCTGTAAAGGTCGATCTGGTTGATCTGCTTCGCCACCGCGAGGTAGTCGGGATGCTCCTTGATCAGGCCCCAGCGCTTGTGCTGGGTCAGGAACCACATGCCGTCGGACAGGTAGGGGAAGTTCACCACGCCGTCGTTGAAGAACTTCATGTGGTTGGGATCGTCCCAGGTCTTGCCCAGGCCGTTCTGGTAGCGGCCCAGGATGCGCTGGTTGATCGCATCGACGCCGGTGTTGACGTAGCTCTTGTCGGCCACCGTCTCGGCCATCTTCAGCTTGTTCTGCAGGCTGGCGTCGATCCACTGGCCGGCTTCGAGGATGGCCATCATCACGGCGCGGCAGGTGTTGGGGTTCTTCTTCACGAAGTCGGCGGTCGTGCCGAGCGACTTCTCGGGATGGTCCTTCCAGATGTCCTGCGTGGTGACGCCAGTGATGCCGATGCCGTCCATGATGGCGCGGTGGCCCCAGGGCTCGCCGACGCAGTAGCCGTCCATGTTGCCCACCCGCATGTTGGCGACCATCTGCGGCGGCGGCACGGTGATGACCTTGGCGTCCTTCATCGGGTTGATGCCGTAGGTCGCGAGCCAGTAGTACAGCCACATCGCGTGGGTGCCGGTCGGGAAGGTCTGCGCGAAGGTGTAATCGCGCTTGTCCGTCTGCATCAGCTTGGCCAGCGACGGGCCATCGACGGCGCCCTTGTCGGCGAGCTTCTTCGACAGCGTGATGGCCTGGCCGTTGTGGTTCAGGTTCATGAGGATGGCCATGTCCTTCTTGGGACCGCTCACGCCCAGGTGCACGCCGTAGATGAGGCCCCACAGCACGTGCGCCATGTCGAGCTCGCCGTTGACCAGCTTGTCGCGCACGCCGGCCCAGGAGGCCTCCTTGGTCGGGACGATCTTCACGCCGTACTTCTTGTCGAACCCCAGCACCGAGGCCATCACCACCGAGGCGCAGTCGGTGAGCGGGATGAAGCCGATCCGGACTTCCTCCTTCTCGGGCTTGTCGGATCCGGCGGCGTAGACGGCGCTTTGCAGGCCGGGAACGAGGCTGGCGGCGCCGGTGGCAGCGGCGGCCTTGATGAGGTGACGGCGGCTCATGTCGAACTTTCGGGTCGTGGGTGTGTTCATGACTGGCGTGCAATGTCGATGGGCAAAACAAAAAGGCGTCCGCACATGACCGGTTGGAACCGGTTCAGTGGGGACGCCATCGTCCTGTCGGTGCGCACCGTCCTTGGCGCTCACCGATGTCTCCAGAAGATCGCCGTTGACCTTCTGCGTCTGCCTACGCAAGCGGTGTGCCAGATTGGCTCACGGGCCTGGCCGGGTCGGCGCTGTTGCCTCGCACCAAAGCGGATCCGATGCCGGTGGGGTGCGCACAAAGCTTGTGCGCGATCGGGGCGGGTCAGCCGAGCAGTTCGGCCACGTCGAGGATGCGCTGCGCCACTTCGGCCAGCTTGAGGCCCTTGTCCATCGCGGTCTTGCGAAGCCGCGCGTAGGCCTCTTCCTCGCTGAGCGAATGCCGGCTCATGAGCAGTCCCTTGGCGCGATCGATCAGCTTGCGCTGCGACAGCTGCGTGCGCGCGTCGGCCAGCTCGCGCCGCATGGCTTCTTCGTGCTGGAAGCGCGCCATCGCAACTTCGAGCACCGGCTTGACGCGCTCGGCAGCGAGGCCGGCGACCACGTAGGCCGTGACGCCGGCGGCGATCGCGTCGCGCACATGGCTGGTGTCGTCGTCGTTGGTGAACAGCACGATGGGGCGGCGTGCGTCGCGCGTGGCAACTACCACGTGCTCGAGCGTGTCGCGCGCCTGGCTCTCGGCGTCGACGATGATCATGTCGGGCCCGATTTGCGCCAGGCGATCGGGCAGGAACACGTCGGCCGGCAGCACGGCGACGATGTTGTAGCCGTTTTGCAGCATGCCGATGCGCAGGCTGCGCGAACGCTCCGCCTCGACGGCAGCCTGCGGGTCGGCCGGGTCGGTTGCAAGCGTGTCGGGCGCAACGATGACGATGCGCAAGGCCATGGCCGGGGTCATGGGACGTGGCTTTGCAACATTCGCGCCATTGGCGCACCAATAGCCCGGTGCGAACATGAAAAAAGCCCGCACACGGCGGGCTTTCGACGATCGGTGGTGCGGTCTAGCGGTCGTGGGGCACCGAGGCGATGGCGCGGCGGATCCAGCCGCCCAGCGGACGCAGCGACCAGAACTGCGAATCGGGGGTGCGGGACTCACGCTCCATGAGGACGTCGCGGCTCTCCAGCATCTCGACGAAGCTGCGCACCTCGTGGCGCTTGAGGCCGCTCGTCTCGGCCAGCTGAAGCAGCGACACGAAGCGATGCGACATGTCGCTCAACATGCGGCGATACGCGGTGCGGTGGAAGGGCGGGGCCAGTTCGGGCCAGGCAGTGAGGCGGTACTCTTTCATGGCTCCAACGACTTTCATGATCTTCGGCGTTTGCTTCGAGGCAAACGCTCGCATGGGGAAGCGCAGGTTAGTGGGTGTTCTGGTGCTGTGAAAGGGATTTCTTACCGATCAAGGGTATTCCCTTAGTAGCTTCCTGTGACCAGTTGTGATGCACCCACGAGGCGGCGCGACTGTCAGCGGCGTGTCATCCAAGCATGCCCCGTAAACTGGTCCGATGAACATCCTCGGCGTCGAATCCTCCTGCGACGAGACCGGCGTCGCGCTGGTCTCGTGCGAGCCCGGCACGACGGTGCCTCGCCTGTGCGCCCAGGCCTTGCACACCCAGATCGACATGCACCAGGCCTATGGCGGCGTGGTCCCCGAGCTGGCCTCGCGCGATCACATCCGGCGCGTCCTGCCGCTCGCGCGCCAGGTCCTGGCCGATGCCGGCGCGCAGCTCGCCGACATCGACCTGGTGGCCTACACCCGCGGCCCCGGCCTCGCTGGCGCGCTCCTGGTCGGCGCCGGTGTCGCCTGCGCGCTGGCGGCCGCGCTGGAGCGGCCGGTGCTGGGCGTGCATCACCTCGAGGGGCACCTGCTGTCGCCCTTTCTCTCGGCCGACCCGCCGCAGTTTCCGTTCGTCGCGCTGCTCGTGTCGGGCGGGCACACGCAGCTCATGCGCGTCGATGACGTCGCGAGCTACGAGCTGCTGGGCGAGACCATCGACGACGCCGCGGGCGAGGCCTTCGACAAGTCGGCCAAGCTGATGGGCCTGGGCTACCCGGGCGGACCGGCACTTGCGCGGCTGGCGGAGTTCGGCGATGCCGACACCTTCGAGCTGCCGCGTCCGCTGCTGCACAGCGGCAACCTCGACTTCTCGTTCGCCGGATTGAAGACCGCCGTGCGCACGCGGCTGCAGAAGCTGGGCACCAACGTGTGCGAGCAGGATCGCGCGCATCTGGCGGCTTCCACGCAGCAGGCCATCGTCGACGTGCTGTGCGCCAAGTCGGTCGCGGCCTTGAAGCAGACCGGATTGAAGCGCCTGGTGGTCGCGGGCGGCGTCGGGGCCAACGCGCGGCTGCGCGCGCAACTGAACGCCGAATGTGCGAAGCGCCAGGCCAGGGTGCATTACCCCGAGCTGGCGCTGTGCACGGACAACGGCGCGATGATCGCGTTGGCGGCGGCGATGCGCTGGCAGCGCGGCCTCGCGACGCCGCAGCGCGACCACGCCTTCGACGTCAGGCCGCGCTGGGCGCTGCAGGCGGCGTGATCAGTTGATGCTGATCTGGCGCGCGCCGGTGGGCACCTTCTTGGGCAGCGTGAGCGTGAGCACGCCGTTCTCGAAGCGGGCTTCGGACGTGGCCTGGTCGACCTCGGCCGGCAGGCTCACGGTGCGGGCGTAGCGGGCCACCGAACGCTCGCGGTAGAGCACGCGCTCGCCGTCCTTGGCGTCGGTGGCCGCTTGCTCGGCGGTCTCGACGCTCACGCGGCGGCCTTCGACGGTGACCTTGAGCTGCTCCTTGGCGACGCCCGGCACGTCGAGCTTGACGGTGTAGGCGGTGTCGGTTTCGATGACGTCGATGGACGGCGTGCGCGATGCGCCGGCGCCATCGAGCAGGTGAGCCAGCGACTCGTCGAACAAGCGGTCGAAGGCGCGATGGCCCACGGCGCGGCGGGAATGGGTGAGCGGCAGAACGAACATGGAATGACTCCTAGAATCAAGTGTCGTTGCCGCGTCCTGCAGCAACCATGCCGCTGAATTTGGAGCGGCATTTTCGTTTTCAAGAGCCGATGTGAAAGTGACCTGCGACCTGTCGCATGGAGTGCCCATGAGAAGCGTGATCAACGACCTGCCCGCCTCCAAGATCCGCGAGGTCGCCAACGCCGGCATGGGCCGCCACGACGTGCTCGCCTTCTGGTTCGGCGAGAGCGACGAGCCGACGCCCGAGTTCGTGCGGCAGGCGGCGATCGACTCGCTGAACCGCGGCGAGACCTTCTACGCGCAAAACCTCGGCCTGCCCGAGCTGCGGGAGGCGCTGGCGCGCTACACCGCCGGGCTGCACCCAGCGGTCGGCCCCGAGCGCATCGGCGTCACCTCGTCGGGCGTGAGCGCGCTCATGCTCGCGACCCAGGCCTTGGTGGGGCCGGGCGACGAGGTCGTCGCGGTCGTGCCGGTGTGGCCCAACCTGACGGCGCAACCCGCGATCCTGGGCGCCCGCGTCAAGCGCGTGTCGCTGCGGGTGCGTGACGGCGCCTGGACGCTGGACCTGGACGCGCTGCTGCAGTCGATCACCGCCGACACCACGATGCTGCTGGTCAACGCGCCCAACAACCCCACCGGCTGGACGCTCGCGCGCTCCGAGCAGCAGGCCCTCCTCGACCACTGCCGTCGCACCGGCACCTGGATCGTCGCCGACGAGGTGTACGAGCGGGTGTACTTCGCGGACGGCGCCACGGCTGCGCCCAGCTTCCTCGACATCGCCGCACCCGAGGAGCGCCTGGTCGTCGTCCACAGCTTCTCCAAGAGCTTCCTCATGACCGGCTGGCGGCTGGGCTGGCTGGTCGCCCCGCCCGAACTGATCGACGCCATGGGCAAGCTCATCGAGTTCAACACTTCCTGCGCGCCGGTCTTCGTGCAGCGCGCCGGGCTGGCGGCGCTGGCCGGCGGCGACGCGTTCGTCCCCGGCCTGATCCGGCGCCTGAAGCAGTGCCGCGACACGCTGATCCCGGGCCTGGCGGCGCTGCCTGGCATGAGCGTCTCCAACCCGCTGGGAGGGATGTACGCCTTCTTCCGGATCGACGGCCAATCGGACTCCCTGGCGCTCGCCAAGCGTCTGGTTGCGGAGCACGGCCTCGGCCTGGCGCCGGGGGCAGCCTTCGGCGACGAGGCGGAAGGCTGGCTGCGCTGGTGCTTCGCCTCGCACGATCCGGCACGCCTCACACGGGGCCTTGCACGGCTGGACCAAGCGATCCGTGCGATTGGCATATAATCGATAGGCTTTGCCCCCCGAATGAAACGAATGTGAGCTCGGGGTTGCGCAAAGCAGGCACGGCGCTGGTCGGTTTCACCGGCGACCGCAAGTTCAACACCAGGAAACCGCTGCCGCCAGGCCGACAAGCCAAGCACCGCGCGCACGGTCATCCGCCCACACAGGAAACACCATGCCCAATATCGACAAGGCCGAGATCGTCAAGGCCAACGCGCGCAGCGCCAGCGACACCGGATCGCCCGAAGTCCAGGTCGCCCTGCTGACCGCCCGCATCAACGAGCTCACGCCGCACTTCAAGGCCCACCTGAAGGACCATCACGGCCGCCGCGGCCTGCTGAAGATGGTCAACGCCCGCAAGAGCCTGCTGGCGTACCTGAAGAACAAGGACGCCGACCGCTACACCGCGCTGATCCACAAGCTGGGTCTGCGCAAGTAAGTCGCCGATGAGAAGCAAGAGCCTGTCTGGATCCTCCAGCACAGGCTCTTTGTGTTTGGAGCGGGGCAGCCATCGATTGACGATGTGTCATTCCACCGGCGCTTGACAGGCCGGAACGCCGCTGGAATGGCATCGCGCCAGGATGCCCGCGCTTCGGGGCTGGAGCACCACCCGATACGGTGCTCGCCAATGAACCGGAGAAGAACATGAGCATGTTCAACAAAGTCACCAAGACCTTCCAATGGGGCCAGCACAGCGTCACCCTGGAGACCGGCGAGATCGCTCGCCAGGCCGGCGGTGCGGTGGTGGTGAACGTCGAGGACACCGTGGTCCTCGCGACCGTGGTCGCGGCCAAGAACGCCAAGCCGGGCCAGGACTTCTTCCCCCTGACCGTCGACTACATCGAGAAGACCTACGCCGCCGGCAAGATCCCCGGCAGCTTCTTCAAGCGTGAAGGCCGCCCCAGCGAGCTCGAGACGCTGACCTCGCGCCTGATCGACCGCCCGCTGCGCCCGCTGTTCCCGGACGGCTTCTACAACGAGGTGCAGGTCGTCATCCACGTCCTGTCGCTCAACCCCGAGGTCTCGGCCGACATCCCGTCGCTGATCGGCGCGAGCGCCGCGCTGGCGATCTCGGGCATCCCCTTCAACGGCCCGGTCGGCGCGGCGCGCGTGGGCTACCTGAACGGCGAGTACGTCCTCAACCCCACCAAGACCCAGCTCGCGCAGTCGCAGATGGACCTGGTCGTCGCCGGCACGCAGGCCGCGGTGCTGATGGTCGAGTCCGAGGCGCAGCAGCTCAGCGAGGAAGTCATGCTGGGCGGCGTGGTGTTCGGCCACGAACAGGGCAACATCGCCATCGCCGCCATCAACGACCTGGTGCGTGATGCCGGCAAGCCGGCCTGGGACTGGAAGCCGACCGCCAAGGACGAGCCCTTCATCGCCAAGGTCAATGCGCTGGGCGAAGACACGCTGCGCGCTGCCTACCAGATCCGCTCCAAGCAGGCCCGCACGCACGCCGTGCGCGAGGCCTACGCCAAGGTGCTGGGCACCCTGACCGAGGAAGGCACCGCCTTCGACGCGGTCAAGGTCGAGGGCCTGCTGTTCGACATCGAGGCGCGCATCGTGCGAAGCCAGATCCTCTCGGGCGAGCCCCGCATCGACGGCCGCGACACCCGCACCGTGCGCCCGATCGAGATCCGCAACAGCGTGCTGCCGCGCGTGCACGGCTCGGCGCTGTTCACCCGCGGCGAGACGCAGGCGCTGGTGGCCGCCACGCTGGGCACCGACCGCGACTCGCAGCGCATCGACGCGCTCGCCGGCGAGTTCAGCGAGCACTTCATGCTCCACTACAACATGCCGCCGTTCGCCACCGGCGAGACCGGCCGCGTCGGCAGCCCCAAGCGTCGCGAGATCGGCCACGGCCGGCTCGCCAAGCGCGCGCTCGTGGCCGTGCTGCCCGACCGCACCGAGTTCCCGTACTCGATGCGCGTGGTCTCCGAGATCACCGAGTCGAACGGCTCCTCGTCGATGGCCTCGGTGTGCGGCGGCTGCCTCGCCCTGATGGACGCCGGCGTTCCGCTGAAGGCGCACGTGGCCGGCATCGCCATGGGCCTGATCAAGGAAGGCAACCGCTTCGCGGTGCTGACCGACATCCTCGGTGACGAGGATCACCTGGGCGACATGGACTTCAAGGTCGCCGGCACCACCACCGGCGTGACCGCCCTTCAGATGGACATCAAGATCCAGGGCATCACCAAGGAGATCATGCAGGTCGCATTGGCGCAGGCCAAGGAAGCCCGCATGCACATCCTCGGCAAGATGGTCGAGGCCCTGGGCGGCGCCAAGACCGAGGTCTCGCAGTTCGCGCCGCGCCTGTACACGATGAAGATCAATCCGGAGAAGATCCGCGACGTGATCGGCAAGGGCGGCGCCACCATCCGCGCGCTGACCGAAGAGACCGGCACGACGATCGACATCGGCGAGGACGGCACCATCACCATCGCCTCGACCGACGCCGACAAGGCCGAGGCCGCCAAGCGCCGCATCGAGGAGATCACCGCCGAGGTGGAAGTGGGCAAGATCTACGAAGGCCCGGTCACCAAGATCCTCGACTTCGGCGCGCTGGTGAACCTGCTTCCCGGCAAGGACGGCCTGCTGCACATCAGCCAGATCGCCCACCAGCGCGTCGAGAAGGTCACCGACTTCCTAAAGGAAGGCCAGATCGTCAGGGTGAAGGTGCTCGAGACCGACGAGAAGGGCCGCGTCAAGCTGTCGATGAAGGCCCTGCTCGATCGCGAGCCGCAGCGCGAAGTTCAGCCGGCGTCGCAAGAGTAAGGGCATGACCCGGGCCGGCGGCGCCGCGTGCGCCGCCGCGACCCCGCACCGCCTTCCGCGATGAAAGCCATCGAGATCACGTCCTACGGCGCGCCCGAGGTGCTGCACCTGACCGAGCGTCCCGACCCCGTGCCGGGCGCGGGCGAGGCGCTCATCCGCGTCACCGCCTCCGGCGTCAATCGGCCCGACGTCCTGCAGCGCAAGGGGCACTACCCGGTCCCGCCGGGCGCGTCCGACATCCCGGGCCTGGAGGTCGCGGGCACGCTCGTGGGCGGCGATGCCGCCGCGCTGGCGGCCGCCGGGCTGAAGCAGGGCGATCGTGCCTGCGCGCTGGTGGCGGGCGGCGGTTATGCCGAACTGTGCGTCGCGCCGGTCGGCCAGTGCCTGCCGGTGCCGGCGGGCCTGACCGACATCGAGGCGGCGAGCCTGCCCGAGACCTTCTTCACCGTGTGGTCC
Organism: Piscinibacter sp.; assembly: GCA_036377015.1. Lineage (GTDB taxonomy): Bacteria > Pseudomonadota > Gammaproteobacteria > Burkholderiales > Burkholderiaceae_C > Albitalea. Next base: position 21,856 of record DASUZE010000064.1, read on the forward strand.
AACGTGTTCGACCGCGGCCGCCTGCAGCCCGGCGAGACGCTGCTGGTGCAAGGCGGCAGCAGCGGCATCGGCGTGACCGCGATCCAGCTCGGCAAGGCCGCGAACGCCCGCGTCATCGTGACCGTGGGCTCCGACGCCAAGGCCGCCGCGTGCATCGCCCTGGGCGCCGACGAGGCGATCAACTACCGCACGCACGACTTCGCCGACGAGGTCAAGCGCCTCACCGAGGGCCGCGGCGCCAACGTCATCCTCGACATGGTCGCGGGCGACTACGTCGCGCGCGAGCTCGACTGCCTTGCCGACGATGGCCGGCTGGTGATCATCGCGGTCCAAGGCGGCGTGAAGTCGCAGATCGACGCGGGCGCGGTGCTGCGCCGGCGCCTGGTGATCACAGGCTCGACACTTCGGCCGCGCCCGGTGTCGTTCAAGGCCGCGATCGCCGCCGCCTTGCGCGAGCGTGTGTGGCCCTGGCTGGACAGCGGCAAGGTCAAGCCCGTGATCCACCAGGTGTTCCCGGCGGCGCAGGCCGCCGAGGCGCACCGTCTCATGGAATCGAACCAGCACATCGGCAAGCTGGTGTTGCAGTGGTGATGGAGGAGAAACCCACGATGCGTCGCAAACTGGTGGTCGGCAACTGGAAGATGAACGGCAGCCGCCTCGCGAATGCCGAGCTGCTGGCCGGCCTGGAGGAGGCCGGCCCTTTCGATGCCGACGTGGCGGTGTGCCCGCCGCTCGTCTACCTGTCCGAAGTGGCGCTGTCGCTGCAGGGCAAGCGCACCGCATGGGGTGCGCAGGACTGCTCGGCGCGCGACAGCGGGGCCTACACCGGCGAGGTGTCGGCCGCCATGCTCGCCGAGTTCGGCTGCAAGTACGTGATCGTCGGTCACTCCGAGCGACGCGCCCTTCACGCCGAGTCGGACCAGCTGGTCGCCGACAAGGCCAAGGCCGCGCTGGCGCACCACCTCACGCCCATCGTGTGCGTCGGCGAGACCCTGGCTGAGCGCGAGGCCGGCCAGACCGACGTGGTGGTCAAGCGCCAGATGTCGGCGGTGATCCACACCCTGGGGCATTGCATCTCGCAGATCGTCGTCGCCTACGAGCCGGTGTGGGCCATCGGCACGGGCAAGACCGCGACGCCCGAGCAGGCGCAGGCGGTGCACGCGCTGCTGCGCACCCAGCTGCACGCGGCCACGCCCAAGTCCGAGGAGATGCAGATCCTGTACGGCGGCAGCGTCAAGCCCGACAACGCCGCCACTCTCTTTTCGCAGCCCGACATCGACGGCGGGCTGATCGGGGGCGCGTCCCTCAAGGCGGCCGACTTCGCCGCCATCTGTCGCGCCGCGGCCTGAGCCGCGCGCACCGTGTTTCCTGGAGCCGAGAACAAATGAACTGGTTGCTGAATGTGGTGGTGATGATCCAGATCCTCGCGGCGCTCGCGATGATCGGCCTGGTGCTGGTGCAGCACGGCAAGGGCGCCGACATGGGCGCGTCCTTCGGCAGCGGTGCCTCGGGCAGCCTGTTCGGTGCCACCGGCAGCGCGAACTTCCTGTCGCGCTCGACGGCGGTGTGCGCCGCCGTCTTCTTCGTGTGCACGCTGACGCTCGCCTACCTGTCGCACGACCGGGCGCGTCCGTCCAGCGGCAGCGTGCTGGATCGCCCGGCGGCTGTGGCGCCGGTGGCCAGCGGTCCGACGCAGATCCCGACCGCTCCGCTGCGCGCTGCGAGCGCGCCGGTGGCCGTGCCTGCGGCGCCCGCATCGGGCGTGTCGGAGATCCCGACCAAGTAAGCGAAACGCCGGGGCGCAACGCGGCTGTCGCCATGCCGTTGCGTCGTTGAGATACCCCTACTTTGGGGTTAGAATGCAAGGCTGTTCGGAAAGCCAGTCCTCATGCAATCCGAGCCCGCTTGACAGAGTGGCCGACGTGGTGAAATTGGTAGACACGCTATCTTGAGGGGGTAGTGGCGAAAGCTGTGCGAGTTCGAGTCTCGCCGTCGGCACCACCGGGGAACCATGTGGTTCATTGGCTTCCCGTCTCAGCCTCAAAGCCGACCGACGCCGCCATGAATCTGGAACCCTACCTGCCCGTCATCCTCTTCATCTTGGTGGGTGTGGCAGTCGGAGTCGCTCCCCAGGTCCTCGGCTTTCTGCTCGGCCCCCGCCGTCCCGACACGGCGAAGAATTCCCCCTACGAATGCGGCTTCGAAGCTTTCGAAGACGCACGCATGAAGTTCGATGTGCGCTACTACCTGGTGGCCATCCTCTTCATCCTGTTCGACCTGGAAATCGCCTTCCTCTTCCCCTGGGCGGTGTCGCTGCGCGAGATCGGCGCAATCGGCTTCTGGGCCATGATGGTCTTCCTCGGCATCCTCGTCGTGGGTTTCGCCTACGAGTGGAAAAAGGGCGCCCTGGATTGGGAATGAGGTAGCAGCATGGGCATCGAAGGCGTTCTCAAGGAAGGTTTCGTCACCACCAGTCTCGACACGGTGATCAACTGGTCCAAGACCGGTTCGCTGTGGCCGATGACCTTCGGGCTGGCCTGCTGTGCGGTCGAGATGATGCACGCCGGCGCGGCGCGCTACGACATCGACCGCTTCGGCATGCTGTTCCGCCCCAGCCCGCGCCAGTCCGACCTGATGATCGTGGCCGGCACGCTGTGCAACAAGATGGCGCCGGCCCTGCGCAAGGTCTACGACCAGATGGCCGAGCCGCGCTGGGTGCTGTCGATGGGCTCGTGCGCCAACGGCGGCGGCTACTACCACTACAGCTACTCCGTGGTGCGCGGCTGCGACCGCATCGTGCCGGTCGACGTGTATGTGCCCGGCTGCCCACCCACCGCGGAAGCGCTGCTGTACGGGATCATCCAGCTGCAGGCGAAGATCCGCCGCGAGAACACGATTGCACGGTGAACCGATGACAAGACTCGACACCCTGCAAGCCGCGCTCGAATCCGTCCTCGGCTCCCGCATCAAGACGCTGGTCCGCGATCGCGGCGAACTCACGGTCACGGTCAAGTCCGACGACTACCTCGGTGTCGCACTCGCGTTGCGCGACGATCCTCAGCTGCGGTTCGAGCAGCTCATCGACCTGTGCGGCCTCGACTACGCCAGCTACCGCGACGAGCCGTGGGAGGGCCCGCGCTTCTGCGTCGCCAACCACCTGCTGTCGGTCACCCACAACTGGCGCGTGCGCCTCAAGGTCTTCGCCGCCGACGACGACGTGCCCACCGTGGCCTCGCTGACCGAAGTCTGGAGCTCGGCCAACTGGTTCGAGCGCGAGGCCTTCGACCTGTACGGCATCATCTTCGACGGCCACCTCGACCTGCGCCGCATCCTGACCGACTACGGCTTCATCGGCCACCCGTTCCGCAAGGACTTCCCGGTGTCGGGCCATGTCGAGATGCGCTACGACCCCGAGCAGAAGCGCGTGATCTACCAGCCGGTGACCATCGAGCCGCGCGAGATCGTCCCGCGCATCGTCCGCGAAGACAACTACGGTGGCCTGCAATAAATGGCTGAGATCAAGAACTACACGTTGAACTTCGGCCCTCAGCACCCCGCCGCCCACGGCGTGCTGCGCCTGGTGCTCGAGCTCGACGGCGAGGTCATCCAGCGTGCCGACCCGCACATCGGCCTGCTGCACCGCGCGACCGAGAAGCTCGCCGAGACGCGCACCTACATCCAGTCGCTGCCCTACATGGACCGCCTCGACTACGTGTCGATGATGTCCAACGAGCACGCCTACTGCCTGGCGATCGAGAAGCTGCTGGGCATCGAGGTGCCCATCCGCGCGCAGTACATCCGCGTGATGTTCGACGAGATCACCCGCCTGCTCAATCACACGCTGTGGCTGGGCGCGCACGGGCTCGACTGCGGCGCGATGAACATCTTCATCTACTGCTTCCGCGAGCGCGAGGACATGTTCGACATGTACGAGGCGGTGTCGGGCGCCCGCATGCACGCGGCCTACTACCGCCCCGGCGGCGTCTACCGCGACCTGCCCGACGCGATGCCGCAGTACAAGGTCTCGAAGATCCGCAACGCGAAGGCGATGGCGAAGCTGAACGAGAACCGGCAGGGGTCGCTGCTGGACTTCATCGACGACTTCGCCAACCGCTTCCCGAAGTACGTCGACGAATACGAGACGCTGCTCACCGACAACCGCATCTGGAAGCAGCGCACGGTGGGCATCGGCGTGGTCACGCCGGAGCGCGCGCTCAACCTCGGCTTCACCGGCCCGATGCTGCGCGGCTCGGGGATCGAGTGGGACCTGCGCAAGAAGCAGCCGTACGAGGTCTACGACCAGATGGACTTCGACATCCCCGTCGGCGTCAATGGCGACACCTACGACCGCTACCTCGTGCGCATCGAGGAGATGCGCCAGTCCAACCGCATCATCAAGCAGTGCGCGCAGTGGCTGCGCAAGAACCCCGGCCCGGTCATCACCGGCAACCACAAGGTGGCGCCGCCGTCGCGGGTCGAGATGAAGACCAACATGGAAGAGCTGATCCACCACTTCAAGCTCTTCACCGAAGGCTTCCACGTGCCCGAGGGCGAGGCCTATGCCGCGGTCGAGCACCCGAAGGGCGAGTTCGGCATCTACCTGGTGAGCGACGGCGCCAACAAGCCCTATCGCCTGAAGATCCGCGCCCCCGGCTTCCCGCACCTGGCGGCGCTCGACGAGATGTCGCGCGGCCACATGATCGCCGACGCTGTCGCGGTCATCGGCACGATGGACATTGTGTTTGGAGAGATCGACCGATGATTTCCGAAGCGATGCGCGAGCGCTTCGCGCGCGAGGCCGCCAAGTACCCGCCCGAGCAGCGTCAGTCGGCGGTGATGGCCTGCCTCGCGATCGTGCAGGAGGCCTTCGGCTTCATCTCGCAGGAGAACGAGCTGGCGGTGGCCGACTTTCTCGGGATGCCCGCGATCGCGGTGCACGAGGTCACCACCTTCTACAACATGTACAACCAGCAGCCGGTCGGGCGCTACAAGCTCAACGTCTGCACCAACCTGCCGTGCCAGCTGCGCGACGGGGAGGGTGCGCTGGAGCACCTGTGCTCGCGCCTGGGGGTGGAAGAGGGCGGCACGACGGCAGACGGCCTGTTCACCGTGCAGAAGAGCGAGTGCCTGGGCGCCTGCGCCGACGCGCCGGTGCTGCTCGTCAACGACCGCCAGATGGTCAGCTTCATGGACGAGGAGCGGCTCGACGCGCTGCTCGAGACGCTCAAGAACGCGAAGTGACAAGAGAGCATCAAGACATGCTGGACCTGTCCCGATTCCAAGCCACCGGCCGCGAGACCTGCTTCCACGGCCGCCACATCAAGCCCCAGATCTACGCCGGCCTGGACGGCCGCAACTGGTCGCTCAAGGACTACGAGGCGCGCGGCGGCTACCAGGCCCTGCGCAAGATCCTCGGCAAGGGCGGCGGCGAGGGCATGACGCCCGAGCAGGTCGTCGCCGAGGTCAAGGCCTCGGGCCTGCGCGGCCGCGGCGGCGCGGGCTTTCCCACCGGGCTGAAGTGGAGCTTCATGCCGCGCCAGTTCCCGGGCGCCAAGTACCTGGTGTGCAACTCCGACGAGGGCGAGCCCGGCACCTGCAAGGACCGCGACATCCTCATGTTCAACCCGCACATCGTCATCGAAGGCATGGCGATCGCGGCGTACGCCATGGGCATTGCCGTCGGCTACAACTACATCCACGGCGAGATCTTCGAGGTCTACGAGCGCTTCGAGGCGGCCCTCGAAGAAGCGCGCCAGGCCGGCTACCTGGGCAACCAGATCCTCGGCTCGGGCTTCAACTTCCAGCTGCACGGCTCGCACGGCTTCGGCGCCTACATCTGCGGCGAAGAGACCGCGCTGCTCGAATCGCTCGAAGGCAAGAAGGGCCAGCCGCGCTTCAAGCCGCCGTTCCCCGCCAGCTACGGCCTGTACGGCAAGCCGACCACGATCAACAACACCGAGACCTTCGCCGCGGTGCCGTGGATCATCATCAACGGCGGCCAGCCCTACCTCGAGGTGGGCAAGCCCAACAACGGCGGCACCAAGATCTTCTCGGTCGTGGGCGACGTGGAGAAGCCCGGCAACTTCGAGGTCCCGCTGGGCACGCCGTTCTCCACGCTGCTCGAGCTGGCCGGCGGCGTGCGCAAGGGGCGCAAGCTGAAAGCGGTGATCCCGGGCGGGTCGTCGGCGCCGGTGCTGCCGGCCGCGACCATGATGGACATCACGATGGACTACGACGCCATCGCCAAGGCCGGCTCCATGCTGGGCTCGGGCGCGGTCATCGTGATGGACGACACCCGCTGCATGGTCAAGAGCCTGCTGCGCCTGAGCTACTTCTACCAGCACGAGTCGTGCGGGCAGTGCACGCCCTGCCGCGAGGGCACCGGCTGGCTGTGGCGCATGGTCGACCGCATCGAGCACGGCCACGGAAAGATGAGCGACATCGACCTGCTGAACTCGGTGGCCGACAACATCCAGGGGCGCACCATCTGCGCGCTGGGCGATGCGGCGGCGATGCCGGTGCGGGCCATGATCAAGCACTTCCGGGACGAGTTCGTCCACCACATCGAACACAAGACCTGCGTGGTTCCAGCCTACGTCTGAACATGCTCGAAATCGAACTCGACGGCAAGAAGGTCCAGGTCCCCGAAGGCAGCATGGTGATGCATGCGGCCGACAAGGCCGGCACCTACATCCCGCACTTCTGCTACCACAAGAAGCTCTCGATCGCGGCCAACTGCCGCATGTGCCTGGTCGACGTCGAGAAGGCGCCCAAGCCCATGCCGGCCTGCGCCACGCCGGTCACGCAGGGCATGATCGTGCGCACCAAGAGCGACAAGGCGATCAAGGCGCAGCAAAGCGTCATGGAGTTCCTGCTCATCAACCACCCGCTCGACTGCCCCATCTGCGACCAGGGCGGCGAGTGCCAGCTGCAGGACCTGGCGGTGGGCTACGGCGGCTCCGCCTCGCGCTACGAAGAAGAAAAGCGCGTCGTCTTCCACAAGGAGGTCGGCCCGCTGCTGTCGATGGAAGAAATGACGCGCTGCATCCACTGCACGCGCTGTGTCCGCTTCGGCCAGGAGGTGGCCGGCGTGATGGAGCTCGGCATGATCCATCGCGGCGAGCACTCCGAGATCACCACCATCGCCGGCGACACCGTCGACTCCGAGCTGTCGGGCAACATGATCGACCTGTGCCCGGTCGGCGCGATCACCAGCAAGCCCTTCCGCTACCAGGCCCGCACCTGGGAGCTGTCGCGCCGCAAGAGCGTGAGCCCGCACGACAGCACCGGCGCCAACCTCATCGTGCAGGTCAAGCAGCACAAGGTGATGCGCGTGGTGCCGCTCGAGAACGAAGACGTCAACGAGTGCTGGCTGGCCGACCGCGACCGCTTCTCGTACGAGGCGCTCAACGGCACCGAGCGCCTGACCGCGCCGATGATCAAGCAAGGCCGCGAGTGGAAGACCGTCGACTGGACGACGGCGCTCGAATACGTCGCGCGCGGCCTGACGCAGATCAAGGCCGACCATGGCCCCAAGGCCATCGGCGCGCTGGGCTCCGCGCACAGCACGGTCGAGGAGCTGCACCTGCTGGCCAAGCTGGTGCGCGGCCTGGGCAGCGAGAACATCGACTTCCGCACCCGTCATGCCGACTTCACGCGGCCCGAGGGTGGCGTGCGCTGGCTGGGCACCTCCATCGCGTCGCTGTCGCAGCTGCAGCGCGTGCTGGTGGTCGGGTCCTTCCTGCGCAAGGACCATCCGCTGTTTGCGCAGCGGCTGCGCCAGGCGGTCAAGAAGGGCGGCAAGCTGCACAGCATCCACGCGGTGCAGGACGACTGGGCCATTCCGGTCGCCGGTGCCATCACCGCGGCGCCGAGCGGCTGGCTGAATGCGCTGGCCGCGGTCGCTTCGGCGGTCGCGTCGGCCAAGGGCGGCAGCGCGCCGGCGTCGGCCGATGTCACGCCCGAAGCGAAGGCGATCGCCGACTCGCTGCTGTCGGGCGAGCGCAAGGCCATCCTGCTCGGCAACGCCGCCGCGCAGCATCCGCAGGCCAGCCAGCTGCTCGCGCTGGCCGCCTGGATCGGCGAGCAGACGGGTGCCAGCGTCGGCTATCTCACCGAGGCCGCCAACACGGTGGGCGCCCAGCTGGTCAATGCCTTGCCGGGCGAGGGCGGGCTGAACGCCGGCCAGATGCTGTCCGGCGAGCTTCAAGCCTGCCTGCTGCTGAACCTCGAGCCGGCCTTCGACGCCGCCGATGCGCAAGCGGCCGTGGCGGCGCTGCAGTCGGCCGAGATGGTGGTCGCGCTCACGCCCTTCCGCGACGCGGCGCTCGATGTTGCCGACGTGCTGCTGCCCATCGCCCCGTTCAGCGAGACCTCCGGCACCTTCGTCAACGCCGAAGGCCGGGTGCAAGGCTTCCACGGCGTGGTGCGGCCGCTGGCCGAAACGCGTCCGGCGTGGAAGGTGCTGCGGGTGCTGGGCAACATGCTGGGACTTGCGGGCTTCGACTTCGAGACCTCGGAAGACGTGCGCGCCGAGGCGCTGCCCCAGGACCTGCGTCCGCGCCTGGCCAACCGCTCGAGCGCCGCGGTCACGCTGCAACGCGAATCCGAAGACCTGGAGCGTGTCGCCGACGTGCCCATCTACGGCACCGACCCGCTGGTGCGCCGCGCCTTCTCGCTGCAGCGCACGGCCGATGCGACGCCGCCCGCGGCCAGCCTGTCGACTGCCGTCTGGACCCGCCTCAACCTGGTCGAGGGCGACCTGGTGCGCCTGATCCAGGGCGACGCCGAGGCGCTGCTGCCGGCGCGCCACGACGCCACGCTCGCACGCAACGCCGTGCGTGTGCCGGCCGCGCATCCGCACACCGCCATGCTGGGCCCGATGTTCGGCCCGATCAGCGTCGCCAAGGCATAAGGGGCCGCCATGCTCGAATCCTTCCAACAGCTTGGCAGCTCCTGGCTCGGCGGCGCCTGGCCGGTGGCCTGGACGCTGATCAAGATCGTCGCGGTGGTGCTGCCGCTGCTGCTGTGCGTGGCCTACCTGACGCTGTGGGAGCGCAAGGCCATCGGCTGGTCGCAGATCCGCCCTGGGCCGAATCGCGTGGGCCCCATGGGCCTGCTGCAGCCCATCGCCGACGCGGTCAAGCTGATCTTCAAGGAGATCATCCTCCCGACCGCGGCCAACAAGGGGCTGTTCCTGCTCGGCCCGGTGATGACCATCATGCCGGCGCTCGCCGCCTGGGCGGTCATTCCCTTCGGGCCCGAGATCGCGCTGGCCAACATCAACGCCGGCCTGCTGTTCCTCATGGCCATCACTTCGATGGAGGTGTACGGCGTCATCATCGCCGGCTGGGCGTCCAACTCGAAGTACGCCTTCCTGGGCGCGCTGCGCGCCTCGGCGCAGATGGTGAGCTACGAGATCGCCATGGGCTTCGCGCTGGTGGTGGTGCTCATGGTCGCGGGCAGCCTCAACCTCACCGACATCGTGATGCAGCAGGGCGAGGGCCGCTTCGCCGACATGGGCCTGACCTTCCTCAGCTGGAACTGGCTGCCGCTGCTGCCCATCTTCGGCGTGTACCTGATCGCCGGCATCGCCGAGACCAACCGCCATCCCTTCGACGTGGTCGAGGGCGAGTCGGAGATCGTCGCCGGCCACATGGTCGAGTACTCCGGCATGGCCTTCGCCATGTTCTTCCTGGCGGAGTACGCCAACATCATCCTGGTCTCGACCCTGGCCACGGTGATGTTCCTCGGCGGCTGGTTGCCGCCGGTCGACGCCTTCCTGCTCAACCTGATCCCGGGCTGGATCTGGCTGGGCATCAAGGTCTTCGTTCTGTGCACGGTGTTCCTCTGGGTGCGTGCCACCTTCCCGCGCTTCCGCTACGACCAGATCATGCGTCTGGGCTGGAAGATCTTCATCCCGGTCACCCTGGTGTGGCTGGTGGTGGTGGGGCTGTGGATCCAGTCGCCCTGGAACATCTGGAAGTAAAAGCGTAGGTGCCACCATGGCTGCTGCCACCCCCATCCGCGACCTGTTCCAGAGCTTCATGCTCACCGAGCTGTTCAAGGGCATGGCCCTGACCGGCCGGCACTTCCTGTCGCGCAAGATCACCATCCAGTTCCCGGAAGAGAAGACGCCGCTGTCGCCGCGCTTTCGCGGGCTGCACGCGCTGCGCCGCTACGAGAACGGCGAGGAGCGCTGCATCGCCTGCAAGCTGTGCGAGGCGGTGTGCCCGGCGCTGGCGATCACCATCGAGTCGGACATCCGCGACGACGGCACGCGCCGCACCCGGCGCTACGACATCGACCTGACCAAGTGCATCTTCTGCGGCTTCTGCGAGGAAAGCTGCCCGGTCGATTCCATCGTCGAGACGCACATCCTCGAGTACCACGGCGAGAAGCGGGGCGACCTGTACTTCACCAAGGACATGCTGCTGGCCGTCGGCGACCGCTACGAAAAGGAAATCGCCGCCAACAAGGAGGCTGACGCCCGCTACCGCTGAGGCCTCGCGGCCTTCGCGCGACGCCCGAACCGACGGTCTCGGCGGGCGACAGGCGCTTCACGACACATGCACACCACCACTGCGCTCTTCTACGTCTTCTCGGCCGTGCTGCTGCTCGCCTCGTTCCGGGTCATCACCGCACGCAGCCCGGTCTATGCGGCCCTGTACCTGGTGCTCGCCTTCTTCTCGGCCGCTTGCGTGTGGATGCTGCTGCGCGCCGAGTTCCTCGCCATTGCGCTGGTGCTGGTCTACGTCGGCGCGGTGATGGTGCTGTTCCTGTTCGTGGTGATGATGCTGGACATCAACACCGACACCCTGCGCGAAGGCTTCTGGAAGCACTTCCCGGTGGCGCTGCTGGTGGGCGTGGTGATCGTGCTCGAGATGGCGGCGGTGCTGATGCCCGGCTTCGACCTGCGCAGCGCGCCGGCGCCCGACGCCGCGGCGCTGAAGCTGGGCAACACCAAGCTGCTGGGCGTCGAGGTGTACACGAAGTACCTCTACCCGCTGCAGATCGCCGCGGTGCTGCTGCTGGTGGCCATCATCGCGGCCATCGCGCTCACGCTGCGCCGCCGCAAGGACTCGCGCTACATCGACCCGTCGGAGCAGATCAAGGCAAAGAAGGCCGGCCGCGTGCGCCTGGTGAAGATGCCGCCGACGGTGGAGCTGCCGCCGCAACCGACCGCCGCCGCGGCGACCGGAGAACAGAAATGAACCTCGGACCGATCGGCCTCGGCCACTACCTGTCGCTGGGCGCGGTGCTGTTCGCGCTGTCGGTGATCGGCATCTTCCTGAACCGCAAGAACCTGATCGTGCTCTTGATGTGCATCGAGCTGATGCTGCTGGCGGTCAACCTCAACTTCGTCGCCTTCTCGCATTTCCTGGGCGACATGGCGGGCCAGGTGTTCGTGTTCTTCATCCTGACCGTGGCGGCCGCCGAGTCGGCCATCGGCTTGGCCATCCTGGTGGTGCTGTTCCGTAACCGCTCGACGATCAACGTCGACGAGCTCGACGCCCTCAAGGGTTGACGACCATGTCCGCACAACTGTCCCCGACCACCTTGCTGTGGGTGCCGCTCGCGCCGCTGATCGGCGCCGCCGTGGCAGGCTTCTTCGGCAAGGCGATCGGCCGGCGCGGCGCGCACACCGTGACCATCCTGGGCGTGCTGGTCTCGTTCATCCTGTCGGCCACCGTGCTCAAGTCGGTCGCGATCGACGGCGCGCGCTTCAGCGGCACGGTGTACGAGTGGATGGTGATCGGCGGCCTCAAGATGGAGGTCGGCTTCCTCGTCGACGGCCTCACCGCGATGATGATGGCGGTGGTGACCTTCGTGTCGCTCATGGTGCACATCTACACCATCGGCTACATGGAGGACGACCCGGGCTACCAGCGCTTCTTCTCGTACATCTCGCTCTTCACCTTCTCGATGTTGATGCTCGTGATGAGCAACAACTTCCTGCAGCTGTTCTTCGGCTGGGAAGCGGTGGGCCTGGTGTCCTACCTGCTGATCGGCTTCTGGTACACCAAGCCGAGCGCGGTGTTCGCCAACATGAAGGCCTTCCTGGTCAACCGGGTCGGCGACTTCGGCTTCATCCTGGGCATCGGCCTCATCGTCGCCTTTGCCGGCACGCTCGACTATGCCGAGGCGTTCTCCAAGGGCGGCGCGCTGGCCCAGCTCAAGTTCCCCGGCACCGACTGGATGCTGATCACCGTGATCTGCATCTGCCTCTTCATCGGCGCGATGGGCAAGAGCGCGCAGTTCCCGCTGCACGTGTGGCTGCCCGACTCCATGGAAGGCCCCACGCCCATCTCGGCGCTGATCCACGCCGCGACCATGGTGACTGCAGGCATCTTCATGGTGGCGCGAATGTCGCCGCTGTTCGAGCTGTCCGACACCGCGCTCAGCTTCGTCATGGTGATCGGCGCCATCACGGCGCTCTTTATGGGCTTCCTGGGCATCATCCAGAACGACATCAAGCGCGTGGTCGCGTACTCCACGCTCTCGCAGCTGGGCTACATGACGGTCGCGCTGGGCGCCTCGGCCTACTCGGTGGCGGTGTTCCACCTCATGACGCACGCCTTCTTCAAGGCGCTGCTGTTCCTGGCCGCCGGCTCGGTGATCATCGGCATGCACCACGACCAGGACATCCGCAACATGGGCGGCCTGCGCAAGCACATGCCCATCACCTGGATCACCGCGCTGCTGGGCTCGCTGGCGCTGATCGGCACGCCGTTCTTCGCCGGCTTCTACTCCAAGGACAGCATCATCGAGGCGGTGCATGCGAGCCACCTCGCGGGCTCGGGCTTCGCCTACTTCGCGGTCGCGGCCGGCGTGTTCGTCACCGCCTTCTATTCGTTCCGGATGTACTTCCTGGTCTTCCACGGCGAGGAGCGCTACCACCACAAGCCCGCGCCGCCCGAGGAGGACGATCCGCACCACCATGCCCACGGCGACGAGGCCGGCAATCCGCACGAGTCGCCCTGGGTGGTCACCGCTCCGCTGGTGCTGCTGGCCATCCCGTCGGTGGTGATCGGCTTCATGACCATCGGCCCGATGCTCTACGGCGAGTTCTTCAAGGACGCCATCGCCGTGAACGCCGAGCACCATCCCGCGATGGAAGAGATGGCCAAGGAGTTCCACGGCGCGGTCGCGATGGCACTGCACGGGCTGACCTCGCTGCCGTTCTGGCTCGCGCTCGGCGGCGTGGTCGCGGCCTATGTGTTCTACCTGGTGAAGCCCGCCATCCCCGCCGCCATCAAGGCGCGCGCCGGCTTCATCTACCGGCTGCTCGACAACAAGTACTACATGGACTGGATCAACGAGCACATCTTCGCCCGCGCCGCGCGCATCGCCGGCCAGGGCCTGTGGCGCGGCGGTGACGTGGCGCTGATCGACGGCGTGGTGATCGACGGCTCGGCGCGCACGGTGGGCGGCGTCGCCTCCATCGTGAGACTGGTGCAGACCGGCTACCTCTACTGGTACGCCCTGGTCATGATCCTTGGCGTGCTGGGCCTCATGACCTGGCAGCTGTGGCCGTCGCTGCAAGTGGCCCTGAAGAGCATCTTCTGACGGGCGCGGAGAACAACAACATGGGTTTGCTGAGCCTTGCCATCTGGCTGCCGATCGTCGCGGGCGCGGTGCTGCTGGCCATCGGTCGCGACGAGCACGCGAACACGGTGCGCTGGATGGCGCTGGTCGCCGCGATCGCGAGCTTCCTGGTCACGCTGCCGCTGATCAGCGGCTTCGATCCGGCCACCGCCGCGATGCAGTTCCAGGAGAACCTGGCCTGGATCGACCGCTTCAACGTGCGCTACCACCTCGGTGTCGACGGGCTGTCGCTGTGGTTCGTGCCGCTCACCGCCTTCATCACCGTGATCGTGGTGATCTCGGCCTGGGAGGTGATCGACGAGCGCGTCAACCAGTACATGGGCGCCTTCCTGATCCTTTCCGGGATCATGGTGGGCGTGTTCACCGCGCTCGACGGCCTGCTGTTCTACGTCTTCTTCGAGGCCACGCTGATCCCGATGTACATCACCATCGGCGTGTGGGGCGGCCCGCGGCGGGTCTACGCGGCCTTCAAGTTCTTCCTGTACACGCTGTCCGGCTCGCTGTTGATGCTGGTCGCGCTGATCTACCTGTACTTCAAGTCCGGCGGCAGCTTCGACATCCTGCAGTGGCACAAGCTGCCCCTGCCCATGTCGGCGCAGGCGCTGCTGTTCTTCGCCTTCATGGCCGCCTTCGCGGTCAAGGTGCCGATGTGGCCGGTGCACACCTGGCTGCCCGACGCCCACGTCGAGGCGCCCACCGGCGGCTCGGTGGTGCTGGCGGCCATCATGCTGAAGCTGGGCGCCTACGGCTTCCTGCGCTTCTCGCTGCCGATCACGCCCGACGCCTCGCATGAGTACAAGTGGTTCGTGATCGCGCTGTCGCTGATCGCAGTGCTGTACATCGGCCTTGTCGCGCTGGTGCAGCAGGACATGAAGAAGCTGATCGCCTACTCGTCGGTCGCCCACATGGGTTTCGTCACGTTGGGATTCTTCCTCTTCAACGACCTGGGCGTGGCCGGCGGCATCGTGCAGATGATCTCGCACGGCTTCATCTCGGGCGCGCTGTTCCTGTGCATCGGCGTGCTCTACGACCGCGTGCACTCGCGCGAGATCGCGAGCTACGGCGGCGTGGTCAACACCATGCCCAAGTTCGCCGCGCTGGCGGTGTTCTTCGGGATGGCCAACTGCGGCCTCCCGGGAACCAGCGGCTTCGTCGGCGAGTGGATGGTCATCCTGGCCACGGTCAAAGTCGACTTCTGGCTCGGCCTGCTGGCGGCGACCACGCTGGTCTTCGGCGCCGCCTACACGCTGTGGATGGTCAAGCGGGTCTACTTCGGGCCGGTGGCCAACGACGACGTGCGCACGCTGTCCGACGTCAACTCGCGCGAGTTCCTCATGCTCGCGCTGCTCGCCCTGGCCGTGCTGTGGATGGGCGTGAATCCCAAGCCCTTCACCGACAGGATGCAGGTCTCCGTGGGCGAGCTGCTCAAGCACGTCGCGGTCTCGAAGATCAACTGAGAACGACATGAACTGGCTCGCCGTCCTCCCCGAGATCGTGCTGCTGACCATGGCCTGCGTGGTCGCCATGGTCGACCTGTGGGTCAAAGATCCGCGCCGCACGCCGACCTACTGGCTGACCCAGGCCTCGCTGGTCGCCGTGGCCGCGCTGCACCTGACCGCCTTCAACGACGGCCAGACCTTCTACGCCATGCAGCGCATGGTGGTGGCCGATCCCATGGGCCACCTGCTGGGCTTCTTCGCGACCATCGCGATGATCATCACGCTGGCCTATGCGCGCCCCTATGCCGCCGAACGCGAGATGCTCAAGGGCGAGCTGTTCACGCTGGCCATGTTCTCGCTGCTGGGCATCGGCGTGATGCTCTCGGCCAACAATTTCCTCGTGGTCTACCTGGGCCTGGAGCTGATGAGCCTGTCGCTGTACGCGCTGACCGCGATGCGTCGCGACAACCTCAACGCCACCGAGGCGGCGATGAAGTATTTCGTGCTGGGCGCGCTGGCCAGCGGCTTCCTGCTCTACGGCCTGTCGATGATGTACGGCGCCACCGGCTCGCTGGAGATCGGCGAGGTCTTCAAGGCCATCGGCACGGGGCAGATCAACAAGTCGGTGCTGACCTTCGGACTGGTGTTCGTGGTCGCCGGCCTGGGCTTCAAGCTGGGCGTGGTGCCGTTCCACATGTGGGTTCCCGACGTGTACCAGGGCGCCCCCACCGCGGTCACGCTGCTCATCGGCGGCGCGCCCGAGTTCGCCGCCTTCGCCATCACCATCCGCCTGCTGGTCGAGGGCATGCTGGGCCTCGCGGTCGACTGGCAGCAGATGCTGATCGTGCTCTCCGTGGGCTCGCTCATCCTCGGCAACCTGGCCGCCATCGCGCAGACCAACCTCAAGCGCATGCTGGCCTACTCCACCATCGGGCAGATGGGCTTCATGCTGCTCGGGCTGTGCTCGGGCGTGGTCAACGGCAACACCTTGTCGGCGGCCAACGCCTACAGCTCGTCGATGTTCTACATCGTGACCTACGTGCTCACCGCGCTCGGTACCTTCGGCATCATCATGCTGCTGGCCCGCCAGGGTTTCGAGTCGGAGCAGATCGACGACTTCAAGGGCCTGGCGCGGCGCAGCCCGTGGTACGCCGCCGTGATGGCCATCTTCATGTTCTCGCTGGCCGGCCTGCCGCCCACCGTGGGCTTCTACGCCAAGCTGGCCGTGCTGCAGGCGCTGGTGTCGACCAACGTCGCCGGCTACATCTGGCTCGCGGTGGTGGCGGTGCTGCTGTCGCTGGTCGGCGCCTTCTACTACATCCGCCTGGTCAAGGTGATGTACTTCGACGAGCCGGCCGACACCAGCCCCATCGCGGCCGGCGGCGACGTTCGCGCGCTGCTGTCGCTCAACGGCGCGGCCATCCTGCTGTTCGGCCTGCTGCCGGGGGGCCTGATGGCCCTGTGCGCCGAGGCCATCGTGAAGGCGCTGGCCACCTGACGACATCAGCATGACCGACGTGCACAACGACGACGACCGGCACTTGCGCGAAGAGCTCGTGTCGGGCCAGCAGGTGTTCCAGGGCCGCATGCTCGATGTGCGCTGCGACACCGTGCGCCTGCCCAACGGCGCCACGGCCACGCGCGAGTACATCGTCCATCCCGGCGCGGTGATGGTCATCCCGCTGCTCGACGACGGCCGGCTGGTGGTGGAGCGGCAATTCCGCTATCCCGTCGGTCGCGTGATGCTCGAGTTCCCTGCCGGCAAGATCGACGCCGGCGAGCCGCCGCTGACCTGCGCCGTCCGCGAGCTCGCCGAAGAGACCGGCTACCGCGCCGCCGAATGGGCGCGCGCCGGGGTGCTGCACAACGCCATCGGCTACTCCAGCGAAGGCATCGAGATCTGGCTGGCGCGCGGCCTGACCGCGGGCCAGCGCGGCCTGGACGACGAGGAGTTCCTCGACGTCGCCACCGCCACCCTCGACGAGCTGCTGGCCATGGCCGCCTCGGGCGAGCTGACCGACGCCAAGACGCTGATCGGCCTGATGTGGCTGCAGAATTGGCAATCGGGACGATGGACGCTGAATTGGCATCGCGCAGCCTGAGCCGCCGGTGGTCATAATCCGTTCATGAAGGTCTTGAACCTGGCTTGCACGCATCAGCATCGCTTCGAGGGCTGGTTCGCGTCCGACGACGACTTCGCCTCGCAGTGCGAGCGGGGGCTGGTCGAATGCCCGCTGTGCGGCGACAAGCAGGTCACCCGGCTGCCCTCGGCGCCCCGGCTGAACATCTCGGGCGCCCGCGAGCAGGCCAAGCCGGCCGGCGGCAGCGACGCCCCGATCGAGCTCACCGCCCAGGCCGCCTGGTTGCGTGCAGTGCAGCATGTGATCTCCCACACCGACGACGTCGGCGACCGCTTCGCCGAGGAAGCGCGCCGCATCCACTACGGCGAGATCGACGAGCGGGCCATCCGCGGCCGCGCCACGAAGGACGAGGCGCAGGCGCTGAAGGAGGAGGGCATCGAGGTGATGGCCTTGCCGATGCCGGCCGCCATCAAGGGAACGGTGCAGTAGCCCGGGTGCAACCCGGGATGGGACGACCCCGGGTTGCACCCGGGCTACAAGACACGTCCGGGGTTGAAGCGGTTGTCGGGATCCAGCGCCCGCTTGATCGCCCGCATCAGCCCGATCGCCACCGGCGACTTCCTCGCCACCAGCTCCTCGCGCTTCAGCAACCCGATGCCGTGCTCGGCCGAGATCGAGCCGCCATGCGCCACCACGGCGTCGTACACGATGCCGTTCACCGCCTTCTCGTGCTCGCGCAGGAAGTCCGCCGCGGCCGTGCCCGGCGACGCCTGCACGTTGTAGTGCAGGTTGCCGTCGCCCAGGTGCCCGAAGTCGACCAGGCGCACGCCGGGGAAGGCGGCTTCGAGCGCCGCATCGGTGGCGCTCACGAAGGCCGGGATGCGCGACACCGGCAAGGAGATGTCGTGCTTGACGTTGAGCCCTTCCTCGGCCTGCGCGAGCGGGATCGACTCGCGCAGGTGCCACATCGCATGCGACTGCTCCAGGCTCTCGGCGATGGCGGCGTCGGTGATCAGCCCGTCTTCCAGCGCCGTCTCGAGCAAGGACTCGAACAGGCCGCGTGCATGGGCCTCGCCCTCGGCATCGGACTGCTCCAGCAGCACCATCCAGGGCGAGGGCGGCAGCGGCTGGGGCAGCTGGGGGAAATGCTTGCGCACCAGCGACAGGGCGAAGTCGCCCATCACCTCGAAGCCGGTGAGACCGGCCGCGAGCCGCGACTGCGCGCGCTGGAGCAGTTGCACCGCATGGTCCATGCTCGCAACGGCGGCCAGCGCCGTCATCACGGCGGCCGGTTGTGGAAACAGCTTCAGCGTGGCGGCGGTGATCACGCCCAGCGTTCCCTCGCTGCCGATGAACAGGTCGCGCAGGTCGTAGCCGGTGTTGTCCTTGCGCAGGCCGCCGAGTCCGTCCCAGACCTCGCCTGCGGCCGTCACCACCTCGAGACCCAGGCACAGCTCGCGCGCATTGCCGTAGCGCAGCACCTGCGTGCCGCCGGCGTTGGTCGCCAGGTTGCCGCCGATGGTGCAGCTGCCTTCGGCCGCGAGGCTGAGCGGGAACAGCAGGCCCTGGGCCGCGGCGCGCTCCTGCACGACCTGCAGCACGCAGCCGGCGTCCACGGTCATGGTGAGATTGGCGGCGTCGATGCTGCGCACCGCGTTCATCCGCCCGAGGTGCAGAAGCACCTGGGTGCCGCTGGTGTCGGGCACCGAGCCGCCCACCAGGCCGGTGTTGCCGCCCTGGGGCACGATCGCCGCACCGTGGGCAGCGCAGGCTTTCACCACGCCGGCCACCTCGGCGGTCGATGCCGGCCGCACCACGGCCAGCGCACGGCCGCGGTGGCGCTTGCGCCAGTCGAGCTCCCAGGCGGACAGGTCGCCTTCGGTCAGCACCTGACGCTGTCCGACCGCGGCGCGCAAGGCATCGAGCAAGGCCGTCATGCGCCCGCCGCCTTGGCCTGCTGCAGCCGCCAGCGCACATGCAGCGCGCAGGCCGCGAACAGCGCCAGGCACAGCACGATCTCGATCACGGCCAGCGGCACCGACAGGCCGCGGTCGGAGGTGGCGCGCACCACGCCCTCGGTGAAGTACAGCCACACCAGCAGGCTGACCCAGCGGTAGGTGTACATGCGGTTCTTCAGCAGGCCGGCCAGCGGAAGCGCCAGCGGCAGCACCTTCCAGGCGAGCAGGTGGCGGCCGGTGGGCGCGAGCCACAGCTCCCAGGCCAGCCCCAGCGCGATCAGCCCGAGCAGGCTCGCGACGGCGAGCGCGCGCGTGTAGGTCACGGAGGGGGGCAGGGCAGAGGCCATGAGGCATCATAGCCAGCGATGAATCTCCCTCGGATCACGATCAAGGCGACCTGGCAGGGGCATGTCGCGCGCCTGGTGCAGACGCTGCAGAGCTGGCCCTGGCTGGAGACGCTCAAGACCTTGCGCCAGCGCTTTCGCGAGGACCGCCTCGGCATCACCGCGAGCAGCCTCACGTTCACCACGCTGATCTCGCTGGTGCCGCTGGTGACCGTGATGCTGGCCGCCTTCTCGGCCTTCCCGATGTTCGCCACCTTCCAGGGCAACGTCGAGAAGTACTTCCTGCAGTCGCTGGTGCCGCCCACCATCGCCAAGCCGGTGCTGTCGGCGCTGACGCAGTTCGCGAGCAAGGCCAATCGGCTGGGCACGGTGGGCCTGGTGTTCCTCGTGATCACCGCGATCGCGCTGATGCTCACCATCGACCGCACGCTCAATGCGATCTGGCGCGTGCGCTCGCCGCGGCCCATCGCCCAGCGTGTGCTGGTGTACTGGGCGGCGGTCACGCTGGGCCCGCTGCTGCTGGGCGCCAGCCTGTCGATCACCTCGTATGCGCTGTCCGCCTCGCAAGGCCTGGTGGGGGCGCCGCCGGGCGGCGTGACCATGCTGCTGGACGTGCTCATCTTCGCGCTGCTCGCGGTGGGCATGGCGGGGCTCTTCCACTACGTGCCCAACACGACGGTGCGCTGGCGCCATGCCATCGCCGGCGGCCTGTTCGTGGCGGTGGGCTTCGAGCTGGCCAAGCGCATCCTCGGCTGGTACCTGCGCCAGGTGCCGACGTATGCCATGGTCTACGGCGCCTTCGCCACGGTGCCGATCTTCCTCGTCTGGATCTATCTCGGCTGGGTCATCGTGCTGCTGGGCGCGGTCATCGCGGCGTATGCGCCCAGCCTGCAGATGCGGGTGGTGCGCCTGCCCGACATCCCGGGCTCGCGCCTGCACCTGGCCGTCACGCTGCTGCGCGCCTTGAGCCGCGCCCGGCAGAACAGCACGCACGGCATGGGACTGGGCGAGCTGTCGCAGGCGCTTCGAACCGACCCGCTGCAGATCGAGCCCATCCTCGAGACGCTGGTGGCGATCGACTGGGCCGGACGCCTGGACGAGGCCGGCGCACAGCGCTATGTGCTGCTGTGCGATCCGGCGACGACCAAGGCGGCGCCGTTGTTGTCGCAGCTGCTGCTGGAGCCGGGATTGGCCTTGCGCAGGTTCTGGCAGAGGGCGGGATTCGCGGAGATGACGTTGCGGGAACTGATCGAGGAGTAGCCCGGGTGCAACCCGGGTGCGGCCTCGACCCGTGCGACCCCGGGTTGCACCCGGGCTACCGTGCGGCCGCGCGAATGCTCGCAGGACCGGCCTTGAGCACGATGCGCTGCCCCGTGTCCCGCAGGCCGCGATCCTCCACCGCGAACACCTGGATGTCCTTCTGCACCATGTTCTGCACCAGCAGCAGCCGGTTGTCGGGCGAGAACACCGCCCCTTGCGACCAGTTGCCCACGTCGGCCTCGCCGTGCTTGACCAGCCGCTTGCCCTCCACGCGGAACACGATCACGCGCCCCTTGGCGCGGTAGAACGGCGAGGTGTTGGGCTTGTTGCTCCCGCTCATCGCCGTCACCGCCACGAAGCGGCCGTCGGGCGAGCACACCGCGCCCTCGGGCGTCTGGCCCACGGTCACGGTGTCGATCACGCGCGGCGGATCGGCCTTCAGGTCGATCACGCTCACGGTGTCTTCGTCGCCGGTGCCGTTGCCCACGTTGCCCACCACCGCGATGTCCCCCGCGCCGCAGATGTCGACGGGGTAGGGCCGGAAGCCGGCGAACAGGTCGCGCCGCGTGTAGCTCACCTCCTCGCCCTTGATCGCGAGCACCGAGATGCGGTGGTCGGCGTCGCGCGTGACCAATGCCGTCGTGCCGTCGGGCGTAATGGCGACATGGCTGGGCCCCGACTTCTCGTTGCCCAGCGCGACCTTGCCCAGGACCTCGACCGCCTTGCCCTTCACCCGCAGCACCGACACCGTGCCTTCGTCGCGATTGGCCACCAGCGCCAGCGTGCCGGCGCGGTTGATGGACACGCCCGCCGCGCCGGCGCCGACGTAGGCGGTCTGGACGACCTTGGGCGGCGTGGCCTTCAGGTCGATCACGCTCAGCACGTTGTCCGACATGAGCGCGTCGTTGATCGCCCGCTTGCCGGAGCTGACCAGCGCGATGCCTTCGTCCGGCGACACCGCGACCGCCATCGGCGGGCCGACCACGATGGCCGGCGCCTCGATCTCCGCGACCAGCCGGGGCGCCGGTCCGTGCAGGTCGATCAGCGCCACGGTGTCGGGCGGTGCGGGGCTCAGCACCTTGTTCACGCCGTTGTCCAACACCGACTTGCCGTCGTTGGCCGACACCGCGATCCATCCGGGGCCGGTCGTCGCGACTGGCGGCGGCGCGCTCGCGCAGGCGGCCAGCAGCGCGCAGGCAGCGGCGATCGCCGCCACTCGATGCAGGTTCATGTCGTCTCCTCCTCGGCGCGACGCGCCGCCGTCACTTCAGGGCTTGCACCCGGTCGTACAGCTCCTTGGGCCAGGGCGCATCGGGCGCGGTCACGGCCTTCTGCACCGCCTGGATGAACGGGCCGCGATCGACCTTCACGACCGCCTTGCCGCGTTTCTCGAATTCGCCGACCAGCGCGTTCTCGGCCTGCACGATGTCCTGGGTGGCGTGGCTGGAGGCCTCCCACAGGACGTCGCCGAAGACCTTCTTCTCGTCGGCCGACAGCTTGCTCCAGGTGCCCGAGCCCACGACGGTCACCAGCGACTCGGTGATGTGGCCGGTGAGGATGATGTACTTCTGCACCTCGTAGAACTTCTTGGCGTCGATGGTGGGCAGCGGGTTCTCCTGCGCATCGACGGTGCCGTTCTGCAGCGCGAGGTAGACCTCGGCGAAGGCGATGGGCGTGGGGTTGGCGCCGACCGCCTTGGGGAACATCACGAACAGCGGCGCATCCGGCACGCGCAGCTTCATGCCCTTCATGTCCTCGGGCTTCTGCACCAGCTTGTTGGCGGTGAGGTGGCGATGCCCGTAGTAGGTGTAGCCGGCGACGTGGTGGCCGCCGCTCTTGGCCTCGTACTGCTGCGCGAGCTCCTTGAAGACGGGGCTGTTGCGGAAGGTCTCCCAGTGGTGGAAGTCGCGGAAGATGAACGGCCCCGAGGCGATGGACATCGGCGGATAGGTGCGCCCCGCGAAGGCCATGCCGGTGTAGATGATGTCGACCGTGCCCAGGGTCAGGCCCTGGTTGATGTCAGTCTCCTTGCCGAGCGTGGACGCCGGGAACACCTCGATCTGGTACTTGCCGTTGGTGCGCTTCTTGATCTCC
This sequence comes from Piscinibacter sp., assembly GCA_036377015.1. GTDB lineage: Bacteria > Pseudomonadota > Gammaproteobacteria > Burkholderiales > Burkholderiaceae_C > Albitalea. The sequence continues at coordinate 44,640 of DASUZE010000064.1, forward strand.
TCGGCCGCCCACAGCGCCTGCTTGTGGTACGACTCGCCCACTTCGTAGACGTGGGCCCACTTCAGCTTGTTCTGCGCCTGCGCGGCGCCTGTGAAGCCCAGCATCGCCAGTGCGACCAGCGCCGCGATCCGTCCAAGGGTCTTGCGTCTCATCGTCGTCTCCTCGTGAGGTTGGGATCCGGCTGCTCAGCCCAGGGCCTTTGGCAGCCACAGCGAAATCGACGGCAGGAAGGTCACCAGCACCAGCGAGCCCAGCAGCGGGATGAGCCAGGGCAGGATGGCCATGGTCGTGCGTTCCACCGACAGCTTTGCCACGCGCGCCAGCACGAACAGCACCAGGCCCATGGGCGGGTGCAGCAGGCCGATCATGAGGTTGAGCACCATCACCAGCCCGAAGTGGATGGGATCGATGCCCAGCTGCGTGACGATCGGCAGCAGGATGGGCACGAGGATGGTGATGGCCGCCGTCGGCTCGAGGAAGCAGCCCACGAACAGCATCAGCGCGTTGGCCAGCAGCAGGAACTTCCACGGTGCGTCGGCGAAGGCGAGGATCCACTGCGCGATCAGCTCGGTGGTGCGGGTGGCCGTCAGCATCCAGCCGAAGATCGAGGCGGCTGCGACGATGAGCAGCACGGTCGAGCTGGTCTCGACCGTGTCCATCGAGGCCTTGACGAAGAGCTTCCAGCTGAGCGTGCGGTACCAGACCACGCCCAGGAACAGCGCCCACACCGAGGCCGCGATCGCGCCCTCGGTGGCGGTGAACAGGCCCGTGGTCATGCCGCCGATGAGCAGCACCGGCGTCATGATGGGCAGCACCGCGCTGAAGCGGAACACCCGGTCGGCGACCAGCAGCAGCGCCATCGCCAGCGGCACCGCGATGGTCATGTTGGCGCCGGCCTCGGCGGCGATCCACAGCCCGAGCGGGAACACGATCACGGTGCCGAGCTCGGCGAAGGCCTTGCGGATGCGCGCCCATTCGAACTTGACGTCGCTGCCCCAGCCGTTCTTGTGCGCATACCAGGCCACGGTCAGCATCATCAGCACGGTCATCACCGCGCCGGGCATCAGCCCGGCGAGGAACAGCGCGCCCACCGACACGTTGGCGAACATGCCATAGATGACGAAGGGCAGCGAGGGCGGGATGATGGGTCCGAGGGTGGCCGAGGCGGCGGTCACGCCCACCGCGAACTCCGGGTCGTAGCCGTGCTCGCGCATCGCCTTGATCTCGATCGTGCCCAGGCCGGCGGCGTCGGCGATGGCGGTGCCGCTCATGCCCGCGAACACCACCGAGCCGACGATGTTCACATGGCCCAGCCCGCCCTTGAGCCAGCCCACCAGCGACAGCGCGAAGTTGTAGATGCGGGTGGTGATGCCGCCCACGTTCATCAGGTTGCCGGCCAGGATGAAGAAGGGCACGGCCAGCAGCGGGAAGCTGTCGATGCCGCCCACCATGCGGTGGATGACGACGAAGGGGGGCGGGTTGCCGGCGACGAGCACGTAGATCAGCGAGGCGCCCGCCATGGCGATGGCCACGGGAATGCCGGCGCCCATCAGCGCCAGGAACATGAGCTTGAAGGCTCCGGCAGTCATTGGGAAACCTCCGCCCTGCGGGCTGCGGTGCGAGCGCCTTCGGGCGGCCGGGCGGGGCTCATTCCGCTTGCTCCGCGAGCTCAGGGTTCTCCAAGACAGAGGCCCCGCGCTTCCAGTTCGCGATCGCCACTTCCACCGCGCGCCAGGTCATGAGTCCGAAGCCCACCAGCACCATCCCGTACACCAGCCCCATCGGCAGGTCGACCACCGCCATGCGGCTGCTGCCGATGCGCTGCATGAGCTGCCAGGTGAGCACGACGCAGGTCGCGAAGAAGGCGATGCGCACGACATCGACCAGCGTCGCCATCACCCGCATCAGGCTGCGCGGCAGCACGCGGTAGAAGAAGTCGACCTGGATGTGGTTGTTCTTGCGCACGCACATCGCTGCGCCCACGAACACCATGGCCACCAGCAGGTAGCGCGCGATCTCCTCGGTCCAGGCGGCCGAGTCGTTGAGCGCGTAGCGGGTGAAGAACTGGTAGAAGACCGTGAGCCCGAGCACCCAGAACAGCGCCAGCGCAAGCCAGTCTTCGGCGCGGTAGCGGCCGAGATCGATGGCCTGGTCGTGGATCTCGAACTCGCCGGCGTCGTTGAGCACATGCTCCTCGGCGACGGGCGGTGCGGATGCGGTCTGCGTCATGGGCGTGTCTCGGCAACGGGAGGCTTCCAGCCGGAAGCGAAGCGGATCTCGGCGTTCTTCATGTGACGGCGCATGGCCTTGCGCGCACCAGGCGGGTCGCGCGAGGCGATCGCGTCGAGCAGGGCGCGGTGCTCGACCAGGGCTTCGCTCCAGACCGTCTCGCCCGAGAAGTGCGATTCGAGCTGCGTGTACAGCGCACCGGTGCGCAGCTCCCACAGCAACTGCACGACCATGAGCAGGGCGGCGTTTCCGCTGGCCTCTGCGATGGCCAGGTGGAAACGTTCGTCGGCGGCGGTCGAGGCGGGGCTGTGGGTGTGCGCGCCTTCCATCTCGTGCAGGGCGTCGTGCATGCGTTGAAGCTGCTGCGGCTGGGCATGGACGGCGGCCAGGTAGGCGGCCTCGGACTCGATGATCCAGCGGGCGCGCAGCAGGTCGAAGGGGCCGGGGGCGGCGCCGTTGGCGGCCTCGCGCCGGGGCGCGCGCCGCTCCTGCACGAACACGCCCAATCCGCCGCGCACCTCGACCAGGCCCTCGACCTCCAGCGCGATGAGGGCCTCGCGCACCGAGGGGCGGCTCACGCCGAGCTTCTCGGCAAGCTCGCGCTCGGGCGGCAGGCGCTCGCCGGCGCGGATGTCGCCGTCGTCGATCAGCCGCGTGACCTGGTCGGCGATCTGCCGGTACAGGCGCTTGGTCTCGATGGTCTGGATCGGCATGCCGCGGTCAAGTGGTCAGGCCGATCTATGGTGGTTGTCTGACGACTTGGCGTCAACAGAGGGATTTCCCGGGATGTTGTCCGATGTCTTGGTGGGCTGAAGCCCACCCTACGACTGCGTCGTGGTCGGGCACTCCGTCCCGTGCGCGACGCGATCCTTGCCGAGCCGCTTGGCCTCGTACATCGCATCGTCGGCCAGCTGCAAGAGCCGCATGGGGTGCTGCGAATCGGCCGGCGCCAGCGCATAGCCGATGCTCGCGCTGATCAGCGGGGAGGTGGCGCGCACCGCGGCGAGCATGTGCAGCGCCAGTGCCTGCGCGCCCGCGCTGTCGCGCACGGCAGCCAAGACCAGGAACTCGTCGCCGCCGAAGCGGCCCACCAGGTCCTCGGCACGCACGGCGGCCTGCAAGGCGCCCGCGACGTCCACCAGCAGGCGGTCGCCGGCGCGATGGCCGAGGCGGTCGTTGACGCCCTTGAAGCCGTCGAGGTCGACGAAGAACAGCGCCGCCGGCCGCTCCGTGGCCTCCAGCATGGCGGCCTCGATGCGATCCATCATGGTCCGCCGGCTCAGCACGTCGGTCAGCGCGTCGCGCTCGACGCTGCGCCTGAGCTTTTCCTGGGCCATGGTCAGCTCGTGCACATCCATGGTGACCGTGTACAGGCCGCGCACGTGGCGGCGCGCATCGAAGTCGGGGACATAGCTCGTGCGCATCCAGCGCGGACCCTGCGGCAGGCGGTCGACCAACCGCGTGTACTGCACCGTCTGGCCCTTCACGGCGCGCTCGAAGTAGGGTGCGTGCTCGGCCCAGCGCCTGGCGCCGCGCACCTCGCCGATGTGGCGACCCAGCAGGTCCTGCGGTTGCGTGCCGGTGGCCTCGCAATAGGCCTTGTTGACGAAGCGCAGCACGAAGCCGCGATCGACGTAGGTCAGCGGATAGGGAATGTTCTCGGTGAAGCGGTCGAGGCGCTCGCGGGCGGCCTCGAGCGCCTCGCGCGCCAGCACGTCCTCGTGGATGTCGAAGGCGATGGTGAACACGTTCTCGACGCGGCCCTCGTGATCGACGTCGGGGAACACCTGCACCCGCGCCCAGCGCGCCGACTTGTGGCCGTGCGTGAGGCGCCGCTCGTAGTTCACCGTGCGTCCGGCGAAGGCCTCGTCGAAGGCCGCGCGGGCGCGCTGCCAGGCCTCCTCGCCGAAGATGTCGGCCAGGGTGCGGCCGATCAACTCATCGCGCGCGCGCTCGGCCCAGCCGAGGTAGGGCTCGTTGCAGAAGACCAGCTGGTGCTCGCGGTTCCAGCGGCCGATCGGCAGGTCGATCACGTCGACCAGCCGCTCGATGTGCGACAGCCGGTCGACGAGCGGGAAGTCGTTGGCGGACATCGACCCTTTCAGAACGGGATCTTGCCGGTCCAGATGTCGCGGTACATGGCCCAGTCGCCCATGAAGCTGTACAGCGGGCGCTTGAACGAGGCGGGCTTGTTCTTCTCGAAGCCGAAGTGGCCGATCCAGGCGAAGCCGTAGCCGCACAGCAGGCCGTAGAGCAGGTATTGCGGCCGGCCGGTGGCAATCAGCATGGCCAGGCACACCAGCGCCAGCGTGGACCCGAGGAAGTGCAGGCGCCGGCAGGTCCGGTTGCGGTGCTCGCCCAGGTAGAACGGATAGAACTCGCCGAAGGTCTTGAATGACTTCGGGTCCGTCGTGGCGGCGGTGGTGGTGCTCATGTGAATCCCCGTCGAACGAACCAGGGGCGCCCGGGCGGCAATGCCAGATCTATGCCAGGGCCGTTCGAATCGCATTCAACACCGCGTCCGGCACCTCCAGCATCAGGGAATGCCCACCGGGGAGCATCACGACCTCTGCCTTGAGCGCCTGCACGATCTCGCGCGTCGCCTTGGGAGAGGTCATCTGGTCGCGCTCCCCGAGGATCACGTGCACCGGGCAGCGCACCCGCGCGGCGGCCTCCATTCCGTGCGAATAGCGGTCGCACACGCCGAAATCGTGCAGGAACAGGTTCACTTCGGCGCTCGCCACCTGCATGCGCCGCATCAGCATGCGGTTGGCGCCGTGCAGCCAGTTGCCCGGGCCCGGAAAGGACGGCTTGGCGGCGGTGGTCGAGAACGAGAAGGCGTTGACCATGTCGATGGCCTTCATCGGGGAGTGGCGGGCGGTGTCGAACAGCGCCTCGGAGACCTTCATCGGATAGGCGGTCGCGACCATCACCAGCCGTTCGATGCGCTGCGGCGCGCGCGCCGCGGCCTCGAGCGCGATCAGCGAGCCCATGCTGTGGCCGACCAGGACGGCCTCGCGCACGTCGGCCGCATCCAGCGCGGCGAGCGTCCAGTCGGCGAGGGCCTCGACGTCGGGCAGCGGCGGCCCGTCGCTGCGCCCATGGCCGGGCTCGTCCAGCGCGAGCACGGCGCGGCCGTGGTGGGCCGCCCAGCGCGCGAGCAGGGTCCACACGCTGTGGTCGTGCAAGGCGCCGTGCAGGAAGACGATGCAGGGCAGGGTGGGATCGAAGGGCTTGCCGCCGGTGTAGGCGTAGGCCTTGCGGCCGTCGACGACGAGATCCATCAGCGGCCTGCCTTTTCCGCGACCTTGAGGGCGCGCCTCAGGTCGTCGACGAGGTCGTCGGGATCTTCCAGGCCGATCGACAGGCGGATCGTGCCGGGCGTGATGCCGGCCTGCTGCAGGGCGGCATCGTCCATGCGGAAGTGCGTGGTGGACGCCGGATGGATCACCAGCGAGCGGCAGTCGCCCACGTTGGCCAGGTGGGAGAAGATCTTCAGCGCCTCGATGAAGGCCTTGCCCTGCTCCCGGCTGCCCTTGAGGTCGAAGCTGAACACCGAGCCGCAGCCGCGCGGCAAAAGCTGCTTGGCCAGCGCATGGTCGGGGTGACGTTCCAGCTCCGGGTAGCCGACGCTGCGCACCATCGGGTGCGCGGCGAGAAAGGCCACCACCTTGCGCGTGTTCTCGACGTGCCGCGCCATGCGCAGCGGCAGCGTCTCGATGCCTTGCAGGATGAGCCAGGCGGTGTGCGGCGACATGCAGGCACCGAAGTCGCGCAGCCCCTCGCGGCGCGCGCGCAGCAGGAAGGCGCCGACGGTGCTTTCCTCGCTGAAGACCATGCCGTGGAAGCCCTCGTAGGGCGCGCACAGCTCGGGAAAGCGCCCGGCGGCGTCCCAGTCGAACAGGCCGCTGTCGACCAGCACGCCGCCGATCACCGTGCCGTGTCCCGAGAGGAACTTGGTCGCCGAATGGAAGACCAGGTCGGCGCCGAGGTCCAGCGGCTTCTGAAGGTAAGGCGTGGTGAAAGTCGAATCGACCAGCAGGGGCAGCCGGTGGTCGTGGGCGATCTGGGCGACCGTGGGGATGTCGAGCACGTCCAGGCCGGGGTTGCCGAGGGTCTCGCCGAACAGCAGCCGGGTCTCGGGGCGGATGGCGGCGCGCCAGCCCGCGATGTCGCCCGGCTTCACGAAGGTGGTGTGAATGCCGAAGCGCGCCAGCGTGTAGTGCAGCAGGTTGTGCGAGCCGCCGTACAGCGCCGAGCTCGCCACGATGTGCGAGCCGGCGCCGGCGAGCGTGCAGATCGCCAGGTGCAGCGCTGCCTGCCCGCTCGCCGTGGCGATCGCACCGGCCCCGCCCTCGAGCGCCGCGACCCGCTCCTCCAGCACCGCGTTGGTCGGGTTGGAGATGCGGCTGTAGACATGCCCCGAGCGCTCCATGTTGAACAGCGACGCGGCGTGATCGCTGTTCTCGAACACGAAGGAGGTGCTCAGGTGGATGGGCACCGCACGGGCGCCGGTGGCGGGATCGGGGGCCGCGCCGGCGTGCAGCGCGAGGGTGTCGAAACCGGGGTCGGAAGGGCCTGGCATCAGGGTAGTCCTCGATACAGCTTCACAGTGTTGCTGCGGGGCATTGTGGGCTATATTGAACCGTCGACTGCTTAGGAGACGGCCATGAAAGTCAGTGACATCCTGCGCGTGAAGGGCGGCACGCTGTACACGGTCTCACCGGAAGAAGGCCTGTCCCTCGCGGTGACCACCATGGCCGAGAACGACATCGGCTCGCTGGTCGTCATGGACCACGGCGAGCTGGTGGGCATGCTGACCTTCCGCGAAGTGATCCAGTCGGTGGTGCGCAACGGCGGCAGCGTCGGCAACACCCTGGTGCGCAGCGTCATGGACGACCACCCACTCACCTGCACCCCCGAGACCGAGATCGACGAAGTGCGCCGCATGATGCTCGGCCGCCATGCCCGCTACATGCCGGTGATGAGCCAGCGCACCTTGATGGGCGTGATCTCCTTCTACGACGTCGCCAAGGCCGTGGTCGACAGCCAGGACTTCGAGAACCGCATGCTCAAGGCCTACATCCGCGACTGGCCGGTGGACGAGCCGCGCGACGAGCAGACCTCGGCGCCGAATTGAGTTCGTAAAATCGAGGCTCTTCCCCCAGAGCCTCATCCATGTCCGGCAGCACCTTAGGCCACCTCTTCCAGGTCACCAACTTCGGCGAGTCGCACGGTCCGGCCATCGGCTGCGTGATCGACGGCTGCCCGCCCGGCATGGCGCTGTCCGAGGCCGACATCCAGCCCGAGCTCGATCGCCGCCGCCCCGGCACCTCGCGACACGTCACCCAGCGCAACGAGCCCGACGCCGTGGAGATCCTCTCCGGCGTGTACGAGGGCCAGACCACCGGCACGCCGATCTGCCTGCTGATCCGCAACACCGACCAGCGCAGCAAGGACTACGGCAACATCGCCCAGACCTTCCGCCCCGGCCACGCCGACTACACCTACTGGCACAAGTACGGGGTGCGCGACCCGCGCGGCGGCGGCCGCTCGTCGGCGCGGCTCACCGCGCCCATGGTCGGCGCCGGCGCGGTGGCGCGCAAATGGCTGCGCCAGCAGTTCGGCACCACCTTCACCGGCTACATGACCCAGCTCGGCGACATCGCCATCCCCTTCGAGTCGCTGGAGCACATCCAGGCCAACCCCTTCTTCGCGCCCAACGAGAGCGACATCCCGCAGCTCGAGGCCTACATGGACGAGCTGCGCAAGGCCGGCGACAGCTGCGGCGCACGCATCGCGGTGGTCGCGCGCAACGTCCCGGTGGGCCTGGGCGCGCCGCTGTTCGACAAGCTCGATGCCGACATCGCCTACGCGATGATGGGCATCAACGCCGTCAAGGGCGTGGAGATCGGCGCCGGGTTCGCCAGCGTGTCGCAGCACGGCACCACCCACGGCGACGAGCTCACGCCCGAGGGCTTCATGAGCAACAACGCCGGCGGCGTGCTGGGCGGCATCTCGACCGGCCAGGACATCACCGTGTCCATCGCCATCAAGCCCACCAGCTCGATCCGCAGCCCGCGCCATTCGATCGACCTGGAGGGGCAGCCGGCGGTGGTCGAGACCTTCGGCCGCCACGATCCCTGCGTGGGCATCCGCGCCACGCCCATTGCCGAGGCCATGCTGGCGCTGGTGCTGATGGACCATGCGCTGCTGCACCGCGCGCAGTGCGGCGACGTGAAGGTGGCGACGCCCAAGATCCCGGCCGACGGCCGTCCGCGCTGACGGCCTTGTCGTCATGATCGAACATCCGTCGGTGGCCGCCCGGCAGGTCGAGAGGAGCTTCGCCTCCTCCGACGGCACGACCATCCGGTATTGGGAATACCTGCCCGAAGGCTACGCCGGCGGCATCGGGACCTACCCGCTGCTGGTGTTCTTCCACGGCGCCGGCGAGAGCGGACCGGCCGACGGCTCCCGCCTGGACGCGGTCAAGTTGCACGGCCCGCCCAGGCACATCGAGGCCGGCCACGACATGTGCTTCGATACTCCCGGCGGACGCGAATGCTTCATCGTCGTGTCGCCCCAGAACAGCCGCGGCTGGTGGGACCCGCGCGACACCGCCGGCATGCTCGGTCATGCACTGGCCGCCTACCGCGTCGATCCAACGCGGGTCTACGTCACCGGCATGTCGATGGGCGGCGCGGCCACGTGGCGCCTGGCCACTTCGACACGCCCCGGCACCGGCACGTACTGGGCCCAGGACATCGCGGCGATCGCGCCGGTCTGCGGCGCGGCGGATTCGAGGAACTCCCATGCGGGCATCTCCAAGGGGATCGTTGCCACCGGCCTGCCGGTGTGGGCCTTCCATGGCGACCAGGACACGACGGTCGACGCCGCGACCTCGCAGGCCTGGGTCGACAAGATCAACGCCCAGGCCGGGAACCCCTCCGCGAGGCTCACCCTTTACCCCGGCGTCGGGCACGATTCCTGGACCCGCACCTACGATCCCGCCCGGGAAGTCGAGCCGGGCCGCAACCTCTACCAGTGGCTCCTGGCGCACCGGCGCCCCTGATGGAGCCCCCATGAAGTTCACCCGACTCGGCTCGACCGGCCTCACGGTCTCGCGCATCTGCCTGGGCATGATGACCTACGGCTCGCCGCAATGGCGCCCGTGGATCCTCGACGAGGCCGCGAGCCGGCCGCTGGTGCAGCGTGCAGTCGAGCTGGGCATCAACTTCTTCGACACCGCCGACATGTACTCGGGCGGCGAGAGCGAGGTGCTGACGGGCAAGTTCCTGCGCGAGTTCTGCCGCCGCGACGAGATCGTCATCGCGACCAAGGTGTACTTCCCGGTGGACATCGGGTTCAAGGGGGGTGCGTCGACGCAGAACAGCCCCGCGGCGAAGCGGCCCAACACGAGCGGCCTGTCGCGCAAGCGCATCTTCAACGCCATCGACGCCAGCCTCGGGCGCCTCGAGACCGACCACGTCGACCTCTACCAGATCCACCGCTGGGATCCCGACACGCCGATCGAGGAAACCATGGAAGCGCTGCACGACGTGGTCAAGGCGGGCAAGGCGCGCTACATCGGCGCGAGCTCGATGTGGGCCTGGCAGTTCGCGAAGGCGCAGCAGGTCGCGCGCGAGAACGGCTGGACGCGCTTCGTGAGCATGCAGAACCACTACAACCTCGCCTACCGCGAGGAGGAGCGCGAGATGATCCCGCTGTGCCGCGACCAGGGGGTGGCGCTGGTGCCCTGGAGCCCGCTGGCGCGCGGCTTCCTGGCCGGCAACCGGCAGCAGGGCGATGCGCAGGGCGGCGCGACTTCGCGCGCGGGCACCGACGACATCGCCCAGCGCTACTACTACCGCGCGAGCGACTTCGCCACCGTCGAGCGGCTGTCGGGGCTGGCGCAGCGCAAGGGCGTGAGCAATGCGACGCTGGCATATGCGTGGCTGCTGCACAAGGGCGTCACCGCGCCGATCGTCGGCGCGAGCAAGCTGCATCAGCTGGATCAGGCGGCGGCTGCAGTGGAGATCGTGCTGGCCGCGGACGAGATCGCTTCGCTGGAACAAGGGTATGAGCCGCATCCGGTGATCGGGCACGGTTGACCCGGGTTGCACCCGGGCTACAAGGTCCGTCGCCCGGGTGCAACCCGGGACCGCAAAGTTCCACCGGTTCATCGCACGTCAACGCGGCCGGCCACCCCTAATCTGCAGTCCGTCGCAAGCCTTGTAGGACCCCCGGGGGCGCCACCTACACTGATTCGCATGACGACATCAGACACGCCCCGCGTTCCGGGCCCACAAGGCGCGGAACCGGCAGCAGGGAGACCGGACATGCACGCCAGACAGCGCCGGATCTGGGTAGGTGGAACGATTGCCGCGCTCGTCCTCGCCGGGCTCGCGCTCGCGCTGGCACCGCGCCTGGGCAACGGCTCGAAGGGATCGAAGGACGGCAACAAGCCGCCGGTGACGCTGGAGTTCCTGCCCTCCGAGGTGGTGAAGCCCGCGCTGTCGTCCATGCCGCTGCTGATCGAATTCTCGGGACCGCTGGTCGCGCCGCGCACGGCCGTCGTGCGCGCCAAGGCGGGCGGCACCTTGCTCGCGCTGTCGGTGGGCGAGGGCGCGCGGGTCAGGGCGGGGCAGGTGCTGGGCGACATCGACCTGGCCGACCTGCAGTCGCGCGTGGCCGATCGCGCCGCCGCGGTCGAGGCCGCGCAGGTGAGCCTGCAGGACGCCGAGCGCCAGCACGCGGCCAACGTCGGGCTGGCGAGCCAGAGCTTCATCTCGTCGACGGCGCTGCAGTCTTCGCAGGCGAAGCTCGACGCGGCCCGCGCACAGCTCAAGTCGGCGCAAGCGCAGCTCGCCAGCACCAAGGTCGGGATGCGCGAGGCCGCGCTGGTCGCGCCGATCGCCGGCATCGTGGGCAAGCGCCACGTGGTGCCGGGCGAGAAGGTCAGCGCCGAGCAGCCGCTCGTCACCGTGGTCGACCTGTCCTCGCTGGAGCTCGCCGGCAGCGTGGGCACGCACGAGGTGTCGCGCCTCGCGCCTGGCCAGGCGGTTCAGGTGCGGGTCGAAGGACAGGGCGAGCCGGTGACCGGGCGCATCGACCGCATCGCGCCCGCGGCCGAAGCCGGCACGCGGGCGATCGGCGTGGTGGTCGTGCTGGACAACCGCAAGGAGCTGTTCCGCGCCGGCCAGTACGCGCAGGCCAGCGTGCAGCTCGCCGACGACACGCAGCGCATGAACCTGCCGCTGACGGCGGTCGGCCAGTCCTCGGGCCAGGACTATGTCTGGACGGTCGAGCACGAGGCGCTGGTGCGGCGCATCGTGATCACCGGCCGCAAGGACGCGGTGCAAGGCCGCGTCGAGGTGACCAAGGGCCTCGCGCCCGATGCCCAGGTGCTGTCGGCGCGCTTCGACAACCTGAAGGAAGGCGCGCCCGCCAAGGTGGTCGCGCAGCGCGCCGGGCCCACCGCCGCTGCCGCCACGGCATCGGCCACCGTCCGCTACTGACCCGGGGAGCCGGCCATGTGGTTCACCCGCGTCTCGATCAACAACCCCGTCTTCGCCACCATGATGATGGCGGCGTTGTGCGTGCTCGGCCTGTTCTCGTACAGCCAGCTGCGCGTGGAGCGCCTGCCCGACATCGCGCCGCCCATCGTCTTCGTCGCGGTGCCGTACCCGGGCGCTTCGCCCGAGGCCATCGAGACCGAGCTCACCCGGCCGATCGAGCTCGCGCTCAACGGCATCGCCGGCGTGAAGATGATCCGCTCGAACAGCTTCGAGGGCCGCAGCGAGACGGTGGTCGAGTTCCAGCTCAGCGCCGACATGACCCGCGCGGTGCAGGACGTGCGCGACAAGGTCGCGGCGGTGCAGGCCAACTTCCCGCGCGACGCCAAGACGCCTTTCGTCGGCCGCTTCGACGGCGACAACGCCCAGCCCACGGTGTACCTGTCGCTGCTGTCGCCCGACCGCAGCCCGCGCGAGCTGTCGCTGCTGGCCGACCAGGTGGTGCGCAAGCGCCTGGAGCGCGTGGCCGGCGTGGCGCGGGTCGACGTGGGCGGGCTCACGGTGCGCCAGGTGCGCATCGACCTCGATCCGCAGCGCCTGCGCGCCTACCAGCTCACGCCGTCCGACGTGTCGGCGGCGCTGGCCCGCGCCAACTCCGACGTGCCCGTGGGCCTGCTTACCAACAGCAAGGAAGACACCCTCGTGCGCGTCGAGGGACGGGTGCGCGATGCCAAGGCCTTCGCCGACGTGGTGGTGGCCACGCGCAGCAACATGGTCGTGCGCCTGGCCGACCTCGGCCAGCTCGTCGAGCGCGAGCGCGAGCCGACCTCGCTGTCGCGGGTCGACGGCGTGCCGGCGATCTCGTTCCAGGTCTACAAGCAGCAGGACGCGAACATCGTCGAGACCGGCGAGGGCATCAAGCAGGCGACCGAGGAGATGCGCAAGGCCATGCCGCCGGGCGTCGAGCTGAAGCTGGTCTATGCCGACAGCGACTGGGTGCGCGACTCGCTGGACGGCGTCAAGCGCACGCTGATCGAGGGCGCGCTGCTCACCGTGGCCATCGTGTTCCTGTTCCTGCACTCGTGGCGCAGCACCATCATCACCGGCCTCACGCTGCCCATCGCGGTGGTGTCGTCCTTCGTGGCGGTCTATGCCTTCGGCTTCACGCTCAACTTCATGACCATGATGGCGCTGTCGCTGTGCATCGGCCTGCTGATCGACGATGCGATCGTCGTGCGCGAGAACATCGTGCGTCACCTGCACCTGGGCAAGGACCACCGCACCGCGGCGCGCGAGGGCACGGACGAGATCGGCCTGGCCGTCATGGCCACCACCTTCGCCATCTGCGCGGTGTTCGTGCCGGTGGCCTTCATGAAGGGCATCGTCGGGAAGTTCTTCTTTCCCTTCGGCATCACGGTGACGGTGGCGGTGCTGGTGTCGCTGTTCGTGAGCTTCACGCTCGACCCGATGCTGTCGAGCCTGTGGAAGGACCCGCCGCACAACCCGCTGGCGAAGCTGCCGGTGCTGGGCCAGCTGATGCGCGGCACGGACCGGGTGCTCGACCTCATGCATGGCCTGTACGAGCGCCTCATCCACTGGGTGTTCTCGGGCGAGCGCTACCGCGTCTTCGTGCCGCCCATCCCGGCCTATGGTCACCCGTTCGACGCCCAGGGCCGGCGCGACAGCACGCAGCCGCGACGCTGGCGGCTCGCGACGCTCACGCACCGCGGCGTGGTCGTGCTGGTGGGCATCGCGAGCTTCGCCAGCGCCATCCTGCTCACGCCGCTGGTGGGCACGGAGTTCATCCCCGAGACCGACAACAGCTACATCCAGATCAACGTCACCATGCCGGTGGGCACCAGCCTGCAGCGCGGCAGCGACAAGCTGGCCCAGATCGAGGCCATCGTGCGCCGCATGCCGGAGGTGCGCCTCCTGTCGAGCACCGTGGGCGACACCGGCAACGGCTCGCGCAACGGCGGGCAGCTCGCCATCCAGCTGGTCAAGCCCTCGGAGCGCAAGCGCTCGCAGAAGCAGCTGGAGGAGGTGCTGCGCGAGGCGCTGCGGCCCATCGCGGGCATCTATGCGCAGGTCGGCCAGCGTCCGATCTATGTCGCGATGATGGGACCCGATCCGGCCGTGCTGGAGGCCGAGATCCTGCGCCTGGCCGAGAAGGTCAAGGCCATCCCCGGCGTGACCGACCTCGAGACATCGGTCAAGCCTGGCCTGCCGGCCTTTGCGGTGCGGCTCAAGCCCGACGCGGTGCGCGAGCTGGGCCTGACGGCCAGCCAGCTCGCCGCCAGCCTGCGCAGCTTCGTCAACGGCGACGTCGCCACCTACTGGACGGCGCCCGACGGCGAGCAGGTGGAGGTGGAGCTGCGCCTGCCGCAGGCCTCGCGCGAGAGCATCGCCCAGCTCGACAGCCTGCCGGTGGCCTATGCGAAGGACGGCACGCCGATCGCGCTGTCGCGCGTCGCCGACATCGTGCCGGTGGTCAACCCCGAGATCATCAAGCGCCAGGACCTGCAGCGCCGCCAGGCCATCTACGCCGGCGTGCAGGGCCGCCCCAGCGGCGACGTCGGCGCCGAGGTGCAGAAGCTGGTCAAGGAGACGCAGCTGCCGCCCGGCTACCGCTTCGACGTCGGCGGCGAGACCAAGGAGCAGGCCGAGGCTTTCGCCGGCGTGCTGATGGCGCTGGGCGCGGCGGTGATCTTCATCTACATCGTGCTGGCGTCGCAGTTCGGCAGCTTCGTGCAGCCCCTGGCCATCATGGCTTCGCTGCCGCTGGCGCTGATCGGCGTGATGCTGGCGCTGCTGGTCACGCGCACCACGCTGAACCTGTTCTCGATGATCGGGCTGGTGATGCTGATGGGCCTGGTGACCAAGAACGCGATCCTGCTGGTGGACTTCGCCAACCACGGCCGGCGCGCCGGGCTGAGCGTGCCCGAGGCCTTGCTGCAGGCAGGGCTGGTGCGCATGCGGCCCATCCTCATGACCACCGCGGCGATGGTGTTCGGCATGCTGCCGCTGGCGCTCGCGCTCAACGAAGGCGGCGAGATCCAGGCGCCGATGGGGCGCGCGATCATCGGCGGCGTGATCACCTCGACCTTGCTGACGCTGGTGGTGGTGCCGGTGCTGTACAGCTATTTGACGCGGGAGAGGAAGGTCGCCGTGAGCGGGGCAGAGCCGGCGCATCTGCCGGGGTTCATGCCTGCGGACAAGGAGTGACCTGGTAGCCCGGGTGCAACCCGGGACGCTGCAACCCGGGTTGCACCCGGGCTACGACTCGTTCCACGGGTCGTAGGTCCCGACGTACCACAGGTGCCCCTCCGGATCCTGCACGCCGAAGCCGCGCCCGCCGTAGTCCTCGTCGTGGATCTCCATCACCGTGCTGGCGCCCGCCGCCTTCGCCCGGGCATACGCCTCGTCGGCGTCGGGCACGACCAGGTAGACGCTTTGCGTGCACCCACCCGCCTCGTCGGGCTGGCGCATGAGCCGCCCGTACTCGCTGTCGATGGCCGAGCCCAGCATCACCATGCTGCTGCCCAGCACCAGCTGCGCATGATGGATCACGCCTTCCGGACCCGGCACGACCAGCTGCCGGTCGAAGCCGAAGGCCGCGCACAGCCACTCGACGGCGCGCGGCGCATCGCGGTAGCGCAGGCAGGGGATCAGCACACTTCCTTTCATGCGCGGCCTCCGTCGAAAGCCCGCATCTTGCGCCGCGCTCACGACGCCCCGTGGATCACCTCGCGCACGACAGGGTAGATGTGCTGCTGCCAGCGCCGCCCGCTGAACACGCCGTAGTGGCCGACGTCGGGCTGCACGTAATGCGTCTTTCGCCAGGGCGCCACGCCGCTGCACAGGTCCTGGGCGGCCAGCGTCTGGCCGATCGCGCAGATGTCGTCGCGCTCGCCTTCCACCGTCAGCAAGGCGGTGTGCCGGATCGCCGACGGCTCGACGCGGCGACCGCGAAAGCGCAGCAGGCCCGAGGGCAGGGCGTGGTCCTGGAACACCCGCTGCACCGTCTCGAGGTAGAACTCGGCGGGCAGGTCGGCGACGGCGAAATACTCCTCGTAGAAGCTGCGCGTGGCGCGCGCCTTGTCGTGCTCGTTGGCGACGAGCTGGGCGTAGTAGTCGCGGAAGGCCTTCAGGTGACGCTCCCGGTTCATGCTCATGAAGGCCCCGAGCTGCACGAAGCCCGGATAGACGCGCCGGCCGGCGCCGGGAAGGCGCCAGGGCACCACGCTGATGAGGTTCTGCTCGAACCACTCGATGGGCCGGCTGACCGCGAGCCGGTTCACGTCGGTCGGGCGCACGCGGCAGTCGATGGGCCCGGCCATGAGCGTGAGGCTGGCCGGCGCGGCGGGATGCTCGTCTTGCGCCATCAGCGCGACGGCCGCCAGCGCGGCCACGCAGGGCTGGCAGATGGCGACCACGTGCGCGCCCGAACCCATGGCCGCGAGGAAGTCCATCAGGTGCTGGATGTAGTCGTCCAGGCCGAAGCCACCCGCGGCGCGCGGGATGTCGCGCGCGTTGTGCCAGTCGGTGACGAACACGTCGTGGTCGGCCAGCATGGTGCGCGCCGTGTCGCGAAGCAGGGTGGCGAAGTGACCCGACATGGGCGCGACCAGCAGCACCCGCGGCCCCGGCGCGGCCGTGCGCTTGCGAAAGCGCCGCAGCGTGCCGAAGGGCGTGACCCGGACCTCCTCTTCCGCGACGGCGACCGGCACGCCGTCGACCATCGCCTCGGCGATGCCCCAGGCCGGCCGGCAGTGGGTCACCTCGGCCAGGTTGAAGACCTGGCAGGCGGCCGCGAGCTCGCGCTGGGGCATGCGGCCGAAGCCCGGTTCGAGGAGCGCAGGCGCCGCCGCGCGCGACACGCTGCGCAGCGGCCAGAGGATGTCCGCATGGGCCTGGTAGGCGTCGTAGATCATCGTGTCCCCGCCTCGTTCTTCGAACGCAGGCGCTGACGCAACTTGCGCGCCAACCGTGGCACACGCTTTGCGAGCCCCGCCCAGCCACTCCGGGAGACGCGCATGCCAGCCGCCACGCCGCCCGCGCGCAAGCGCCGCCCGTCCAGCCCTGCCACGCTCACGCTCAGCAGCCGCAACTACTCGTCCTGGTCGCTGCGCGGGTGGCTGATGGTTCGCTTCGCCGGGCTCGATGTCGACGAGCTCGCCGTGCCGGTCGACGACGCGCAGGCCAGGAAGGAGATCCTGCTGCTGTCACCGTCCATCCTCGTGCCCTGCCTCACCCACGAGGGCGTGAAGGTCTGGGACACCCTGGCCATCGGCGAGTACCTGGCCGAGGTCGCACCGGACAGCGGCCTGCTCCCCGCCGACCGCGCCGCTCGCGCCCACTGCCGCGCGATCTGCGGCGAGATGCACTCGGGCTTCGCCAGCCTGCGCTCGGCGCTGCCCATGAACCTGCGGGCCGATTTCCCCGGCCACAAGGTGTGGGCGCGCGCCGAGGCCGACATCGAGCGCATCGTGGCGATCTGGTCGGAGTGCCTGTCTGCCTACGGCGGACCGTTCCTGTTCGGGGCGCAGAGGGGGCTGGCCGACGCCATGTACGCGCCGGTGACGACGCGCTTTCGCACCTATCACGTCAAGCTGGACCGGACGGCGTATCGCTACTGCGACACCATCCTGGCGATGCCGGAGATGAAGGAGTGGATCGAGGCGGCGAGAGCCGAGCCGGAGGAGATCGAAGAGCTCGACATGGAGTTCTAGCAACCCGGGCTACAGGTCGCCCCACGATGTCGGTGCGGGCACCTCGCAAGGCGGCGGCGCATCGACCGTGCTGAAGTTCGCCGGTCCCACGATCTCCAGGTACTCCATGTCCGGCGAGTAGTCGAACAGGTAGTGCACGATGCCTGGGCGCTGGTGCACGCAATCGCCGGCCTGGACCAGGGTCTCCTGCTCGCCGTACATGAAGCGGGCCCAGCCCTTGGTCATCACGACGATGTGGAACTGCGCCTCATGGCGGTGCCAGCCGGTGCCCTTTTCGGGTGCCATGTTGGCCTTGACGAACTGGGCGATGACCTTGCCCCCGGTCGCTTCCTCGATACCGAGGTCGCGGTAGAGGAAGAAGTCCCTCAGCCCGTCGCTGCGCCAGGCGGTGTCGCCCGGCTTCACGTGCGAAAACTTCGTGCTGCTCTCCGGCATGACGACCCCCGCGCGATGTCGACTCGCGAGGGGCGCATGCATTTCGCATTCCAGCGTCAGAGCGTGAGACGCCAGCCCTCCACCAGCGCGCCGGGCGTCGTGACCGAGCTCAGCTGGCGCTCCTGGTAGGTCCCGCTTTCGGGGATGAGCTCCGTCTGTGCGGTAAGCGCCACCAGGCCCTCGCCGAGCATGCGCAGGACCGAATCGTCGAAGCGCATGACGGGCAGCGGCGCCACCAGCTGGCCGTCCTCGACCCAGAAGCAGGCGAAGCGCGTCATGCCGGTCATGCGGCAGGCTTGCCGGTCGGAGTAGTTGAGGTACCAGAGGTTGCTCACGTAAAGCCCGGTGCCCAGCGCCGCCAGGACCTCGGACTCGGCCAGCGTGCCGCCGGCCAGCCGCAGCGACTCCGGCGACTCCTCGGCATTCGCGCCGTTGGCGGCCAGGCCGTACTGGCGCGCCGAGCGCGGCGAGTTCAGGGTGCCCGCCGCGAGCCCCGCATGCACCAGCGACACGCTGGCCGGCTTGGCGAAGCCCTCGGCGGTGAACGCCGGTGCGATCCCGCCGGCGGTGTCTTCGTCGAGCATGACGCCGCCGTTCATCTGCGCATCGCGGTGCTCCAGCCGCGACAGGCTGGACGTGCCGGTGCGCCGCGCGAGCGCGCCGAAGCCGCCCCACGACAGCGTGTCGAGCAGCTCGGCCATGGCCGCCGGCGTGAAGTAGGCGCGATAGGCGCCGGGCTCGAGCTGGCGCGGCGCCAGGGCGAGCAGCGGCAGTCGCGCCGCACCGGCGGCCACGCGCCGCGCGAATTCGGCTGCGTCCCAGTGGGTCGCGGCGTAGGAGGTCTTGACCGCCTTGTCGGCCTGCTGGTACAGGCACCAATCGATGTGGAAGCTCTCGACGTGGTGCCAATGACGCTGGCCGCGGCTGTCGGCGAAGGCGCGCACGACCGGGCCGCCGGCGTAGAAGCCGACGAAGTCGAGGCCGCGCGCCGCCGCGGTCACGGCGCCGACCAGCGCCTCGGGCGCGGGCAGCGCGCCCCGCTCGTGGCGATGGCTGCTGCTGACCTCGTCGGGAAGCAGCAGGTAGGGGTCCTCGGGCACGTCGGCGAGCAGCGCGACCAGGCCGGCGCGCTCGGCGAGCAGGTCGGCGCAGTCCTCGTCCGCCCGGCCGCACAGCGCCAGCGTGGTCTCGATGCGCCGCGCGCCGGCGACCACCGCCAGCGTGGCGTAGCCCTGGCTCACGTGCGTGGCCTGGCGCACCGCGCCGCGGTTGAAGCGGATGAAGTCGGAAGTCTCGGCCTTGAGGTAGAGGCTGACGCGGTCGGCGCCGTCGGTCGGCGTGCAGACGGCGCCGGCAAGCGCCTCGAAGAAGGACTGGTCGGTCAGTGCCATGCTCATCCCTCGCCTCCGAACACCGCGACCCGGCTGAACTTGCACGCCGGCGCCGCATGGCCCACGCGGATCACCTGCGAGGGCTCGCCCTTGCCGCAGAACGGCGTGCCCATCACCTCGAAGGTGGAGGCGTCGCCGACCATCGCGAGCGAGCGCCAGAACGTGGCGCTGATGCCGCGGTAGTTCGGGTTGCGCACCACCTCGGCGAGGCGGCCGTTGCGGATCACCTGGCCGTGCTCGCAGCCGAACTGGAACTTGTTGCGCGAGTCGTCGATGCTCCACGAGCAGTTGGTGCGCATGAGCACGCCGAGCTCGATGCTCGCGATCATCTCGGCCAGCGTCGACTGGCCGGGCTCGACGTTGAGGTTGCTCATGCGGTCGATCGGTGCGCGGTTCCAGCTGCAGGCGCGCGCGGTGGCCACGCCTTCGAGGTCGGCGCGCATGGCGCGCGCCCGGGCGAGCGAGATGTCGCCGCCGAGCGGACGCTGGAGGATGCCGTGCTCGATGACGAAGCGGCGCTCGGCGGGCGAGCCGTCGTCGTCGAACGCGAAGCTCGCGAGCTGCTCGCGCCGCGTCGGGTCGTAGGTGACGTTGAGCAGCTCGCTGCCGTAGCGGTAGCTGCCGAACATGTCGAGCGTGACGAAGCTGGTGCCGGCGAAGTTGCGCTCGTCACCGAGGATGCGGTCGAGCTCCAGCGGATGGCCGATCGACTCGTGGATCTGCAGCATCATCTGGTCGGGCATGAGCAGCACGTCCATCTCGCCGCTGGGGCAGCGCGGTGCCATGGCCAGCTCCAGCGCCTCGCGCGCGACGCGCGGGCCGTCGCTGGCGAACTGCGCGCGCTCCAGCACCTCGAGGCCGCCTTGCTGGCAGAAGCCGTTGTACTGGCCGTGCGACGAGCGCGTCTGCGTGACGCCGTCGACGCTCGCGCTGGCCTGCACGCTCGGCACGACCTGGCTGAAGCGCTGCTCGGCGCGGCCGCCGTCGCCGGTGATGAAGAGCTGTTCGGTGTCGACCGTCCAGAGCGTGGCGAGCCAGTCGACGATGCGCTCGTCGACCTTGGTCGCGGCGTTGATCGAGGCGAGCAGGTCCAGCCGCTCCTTCAGGCTCAGCGTCGCGGTGGGACGCTCCACCGGGCCGGCGTAGCGGCCGCGCGGCGCGACGGCCGGCAGGCGGCCGTAGTCGAAGACAGTGCGGCCCGCGACCGCGTGCGCGAGATCGCGCGCCTGCGCGAAGGCGGCGGCGAGGCCGCTGTCGCTGGTGTCGGAGGTGGCGGCATAACCGAGGCCGCCGCGATCGATGACGGTCACCATCGCGCCCGCGTCGCGGGTTCGCTGCGGCGCTTGCGCCACGCCCTGGCGCACGGTGAGCGACTCCGAGTGTTCGACCACGCCGCGCACCGCCCAGTGCTGGACGGCGGGCGCGCTGCGGCGCGCGGCTGCTTCGAGGCTGTCGAGCATGTGAATGTCCGGATGTGAAAGGGTGCGACGAGTGTAGGCCCCGGGCGGACGCATCGAATTGAAACGGGGGGGCGTGCGCGCCGGCCAAAAGGGGCGGGTTGCGTCACTTCGTCCGGCCGAACGTATCCGCTCGTATCGCCGCCGCCGCCGGTGCTCGCGCAAGCTGTCGGTTTGGCCCCGGCACGGGGCTTGCGCCAGTGTCGGCCATGAAGCCTGCCGTCGTTCTTGCGTTGCACCATCTGCTCGGGCGCGTCTGCGCCGCGGTCGCCGTGTGGGGCTGCTTCGGGCTCGCCCAGGCACAAGAAGCCGTGCAGGAAGTCACGCCGGCGCTCGACCTGGCATCGCCCGACAACATCGACGCACCGACGCGCGGCTGGAGCGGCTTCGGCTCGATCGGCGGCCTGCAGCTGGTCGAGGTCTCGCCTGGGCTGCCGGGCCAGCGTCCGCGCCGCGCCTTGCGCATGCGCTTCGATTCGGCCACCCGCGCCATGCGCACCTTGGGGCTGGATGCGCAGGACTGCACCTCGCTGGTCCGCTCGAACAGCGGGACCTATCGGCCCGATCCGGCAAGCGGGGATCGGCTGAAGCTGAACCTGTCGCTGGCCCTGAACTGCAAGTTCTTCTGACGGGTCAGGCCGCCTCGGCGATGCGCCGCCGCTCCGCGCTCGGCGGATGCCCGAACTGCCCCCGGTACGCCTTGCAGAAGTGCGAGGACGACAGGAAGCCGCAGGCGATCGTGATCTGCATGATGGGCACGCTGCTCAGCATCAGCAGTTCGCGCGCTCGGCGCAGCCGCAGGTTCATGTAGTACTGCGCCGGCCTGGTCGTGAGGTAGCGGTGGAACAGCCGCTCGAGCTGGCGCAGCGAGATGCGGATCGCGTCGGCGATCTCCTGCAGCGCCAGCGGCTCCTCGATGTTGGCCGACATGATCTCCACCGCCTCGCTCAGGTGCTGGTAGCCCGGGCCCACGCACTCGGGCATGGGCATGCGCTGGCGGTCGCCCTGCGCGCGCTGGCGCTCGACGATGAACTGCTCGGAGATCTCGCGCGCCAGCTTGGCCCCATGCTCGGCGCGGATGAGGTGCAGCACGAGGTCCAGCGGCGCGGTGCCGCCGGAGCAGGTGTAGCGGTCGCGGTCGATGATGAACACCTCCTGCGCGAACGACACCTTGGGGAACTCCTCGCGGATCGCCGCCAGGTTCTCCCAGTGGATGGCGCAGCGGTAGCCGTCGAGCACGCCGGCGCTGGCCAGCGCGAAGGAGCCGGTGCACAGCGCGCCCAGCGGCTTGCGCAGGGCCGCGCAGTGGCGCAACAGGCGCCGCACCGATTCGTCGGTGGCCGAGCGCACGCCGGTGCCGCCGCACACGAACACGATGTCGCAGCGGCCGATGGCCTCGCGCGGCAGCGTGGGTGCCATCGCCAGGCCGTTGCTGGCCAGCGTGGTGGCGTCGTCGGCGGTCAGCACGCTCCAGCGGTACAGGGCGCGCCGGCTGATGTAGTTGGCCATGCGAAAGCACTCGATCGCGTTGGCGAAGGCGATCATGGAGTGGTCGCGCAGGAGGACGAATCCGACGTGGGCGGGGTGGTCGGGGAGGGTGCGGGTCATCGATCCAGCACCACGTCGCTCAACGGCCGGCTGCAGCACGGCAGGATGAACCCCTGCTCGATCTCGCGCGGACGGATGCCGCCGCCGTGACTCATCTCGACTTCGCCCGACAGCTTGCGCGTCTTGCAGGTGCCGCACACGCCGCTGCTGCATGAGAAGGGCAGGCGCAACCCTGCACGCTGCGCGGCGGCGAGCAATCGCTCGTCGCTGCCGCACCGGAACTCGTGGCCGAGCCGGCTCAAGCGCACGACGAAGTCCGCGCCGTCCGAGGAAGCCGCCGGCACGTCGATCGGCGCCGCATCGAAGGAGAAGCTCTCCTCTCGGTACCGCTGCATCTCGTACCCCGCCGTCTCCAGCATCGCCCGCACGCCCGCCATGAACGGCGCCGGCCCGCAGGTGTAGACATCGCGCTCGAGGAAGTCCGGCGCGATGGCCGGCAGCAGCCCCGCGTTCAGCCGCCCCATGTACCCCGACCAGGCCGCGTCCGCTCCGCGCTGCTCGCACACCAGCGCGACGCGAAAGTGCGGCAGCTCGCGCGCGATCTGTGCCAGCTCGCCGGCGAACAGCACGTCGCCCGGCGTGCGCGCGCAGTGCACGAACACCACGTCGGCGTCGCTCGCCAGGTCGTGCAGCGCCCGGCTCATCGACATCAGCGGCGTGATCCCGCTGCCGCCGGACAGGAACAGCCGACGCTCGGCCGGATGCGCGAAGCAGCTGAAGCGCCCCGACGGCCCGCTCGCGACCAGCCGGTCGCCGACGCGAAGCTGGTCGTGCAGCCAGTTCGACACCACGCCGCCCGGCACCCGCTTGACCGTAATGCTCGCGCGGTCCGGCCGGGTCGGCGTGGACGACAGCGTGTAGCAGCGGTTCACCGGCGCGCCGGCGATCTCCAGCGCCAGCGTGATGAACTGCCCCGGCAGGTGGCGAAAGCGCCGCGGCGGCTCCGCCTGCAGAACGAAGGTCTTGACGTCGTGCGTCTCCTGGCGCACCTGCACGCAGCGCAAGGGCTCGTCGCCCTGCCAGGCCGGTGCGGCATCGATGGAGGCGGACTCGGGCACGCGGGCGTTCATGGCGGTCACGCGGCCAGCGCGCGCATGCGCTGCACATACCAGCGCGTGAACTTCTCGACCAGCTCCTCGGTGTAGGGCGAGTACGGCCCGGGCTCGTAGGCGGGATCGGCCACGCCGGCCTGCGAGGCCTCGACCAGGCGGCGGTCCTGGTCGTTGGTCGCGTTCCACACCGCGGTGAGACGGGCGACGTCGTAGTCCACGCCCTCGATCGCGTCGCGGTGCACGCACCAGGTCGTGCGCACCAGGGTGCGCTCGGGCGCGATGGGCAGCACCGCGAAGCTCACCACGTGGTCGCTCATGAAGTGGTGCCAGGAGTTGGGCTGGGTCCAGAACGACAGGCCGCCCAGCGCCGGATCGGTGAAGCTGCCCAGCAGCTTGCGGCAGGCCACGGCCGCATCCAGCGTCTGCGACTGCCCGGCGCGGTCCAGCGGCAGGCGCTGGGTGCGAAAGCCGGTGACGCGCTCGTCGAGCACGTCGATCTCGCGCGAGGGCAGCCCCATGCCCTCCCAGCGCGCGTGGCTGGCGGCCATGATGTCCTTGAAGCGCTGGATGCCCTCGGCGTTCTGCGGCCCCGGCCGGTAGCCGAAGCCGTACTCGTAGAGCGACACCGTCAGCTCCGGGTGGTTGGCCACGCAGTGGTAGCACTCGCGGTTGTTCTCCATGGTGAGCTTCCAGTTGCCCTGCTCGACGATGTCGACCTGGGCCGCGACCTTGCACTCGGCCAGGCGGTGCGGCGCGAGGTAGGGCGTCATCTCGCTCACCATGCGCTGCATGTCCTCCGGCGGCTCGTCGGCCAGGCACACGAAGACCAGGCCGGCGAGCAGCTGCACGTGCACCGGCCTGAGCCCGTGCGCCTCGCGGTCGAAGCCGGCCGGCATGTGGTCGGCGTGGATGAGCGCGCCGCCGAGGTCGTAGGTCCACTGGTGGTAAGGGCAGACGATGTTGCCCAGCGCCCCTTGCTGCGCCGCGCACAGGCGCGTGCCGCGGTGCCGGCAGACGTTGTGGAAGGCGCGCACCCGGCCGTCGTCGTCGCGCACCAGCAGCACCGAGCTGCGTCCGATGTCGACGGTGACGAAGTCGCCCGGCTGCGGCAGCTGCGGCTCGACGGCGACGAAGATCCAGTGGCGGCCGAACACATGCGCGAGGTCGGCCTGGAAGACCGCCTCGTCGCGGTAGAAGGGCGCTTCGAGGCTGTGTCCGGCGCGGCGTCGCGCCAGCAGGTCGTGCAGGAAGGTGGTGGTCATGGGCCGAGCAGCGAGTGCTGTTGCAGGTAGTCCAGGATGGCGCGCGCCTTGTCTGCCGCACTGCCGGCGGCCAGCACGGCGCCGGTGCCGGCGGGCTCTGCGGCAATGGCGCCGAGCATGCGGGCGTGGCCGCTTCGGGAGCGGGCGGCGCGCAGGGGCAGGAGCTGGCGGCTGGCGACCCGTTGCCATGGTGCCGGGGCCGCCGGCGCGGCGAGCGGGTGGCGGGCGATCGTGCCGGCCTGGGCATCGCGGTGCGAGTGGCGCGGTGCGACGGCGGCGCGCGGATCCACGGCCAGCACGGCCGGGACGTCCAGTGCGAGGCGGCGGCGTGCGCCCTTGGGCAGCGCTTGCGTGACGATCCAGCCGGCGCCGTCGCGCGCCACCGCGACGACGTTCTCGATCAGCGGGCGGCGCAGGCCCTCGGCGACGGCGTAGGGCAGGACGCCGGAGGCGAAGTCGTTCTCGCCGCGCAGGCCGGTGAAGACGAGGGCAGCGTGAGCGAGGGCGGGGATGAGCAGGGACGCGGGATCGGCATCGCAGTCCAGGATGTCGATGTGGCGGGCGCCGAGGGCGAGGTAGTCGCGGGCTACAAGGTCCGGCATGGCGCCGGCGGTGAGGAGGCGTGCGTCGGGCGAGATCGTCAGTGCGAGGCTCGCTGCGATGACGTCGCCGTGGTGGCGAACGGGGCGAGCGCTGACGGGATGGTCGTGCCATCCGACAAGTGCAGTGATCATGTCGTAGCCCGGGTGCAACCCGGGATTCGTGCATCTGTCGACGCGTCCCGGGTTGCACCCGGACCACGGACGAGATGCAGCAACTCGCGCATCAGTGCGGTGCTGTCTTCCACGATGCCGAGGTCCGCCCGGCGCACGATCGGCGCCGCTGCATCGCAGTTCACCGCGATCACATGGCGACACCCCTTGATGCCCTGCAAGTGCTGCACCGCCCCGGAGATGCCGATCGCGACATAGCCCGCCGCGGTGATGGTCTTGCCGGTGGCGCCGACCTGCTGGTGGCGCGCGAACCGGCCCTTGTCGACGGCGACGCGCGAGGCGCCGACGGCCGCGCCCAGGGCCTGGGCGAGTGCATGGAACAGGGGCAGGTCCGCCACGCCGTCGCCGGCGGCGAGGACGAGCTCGGCCTCGTCCAGCGGCAACGCATGCGCCGCGCCGCTCTCGACGCCCAGGTCGCGCACGCCGGCCACGGGCACCTCGGGCCATGCCGGCGCCGCGTCGCGAACACCGAGGCCGACGAAGGGCAGGTCCGCGTCGGCCACGCCCCGCGCGAGCAGCATCAGCGTGGCATGCGGACGCAGCGCGTCGTGGCGCGGCCCGCAGCGCATGCGCAGCGTCTCGCGGCCCAGCTCGACCACGCCGCAGGCCAGGTCCAGGCCGGCGGCAAGCGCGTAGCGGCGGCCGAGATCGGCGTCGCCGCCGCGATCGGGCAGCAGCACCTGCAGGGGTTGCAGCTGCCGCACCCGCTCGTCCAGCCACAGCAGGGCCGATGCCGGCTGCCAGGCACGCGGGTCGTGATCCGCGTGCACGAGCAGGCGGTCGACGCCGAGCGCGGCTGCGTCATCGCGGCAGTCGCCCAGCACGGCCAGCACGACTTCGCACTCGGTGCCGGCGAGCACGGCGGCAGCGGCGACGACTTCGCGCGCATGCGCGTCCAGCGTGCCGCGCTCGGCGTGCGACACCACCAGCGTGCAGCGCGAGAACGGACCGGCGCTGCGCAACGGCTTCGGCGCGGCCTGAGCGGACGGTGCCGCGATGACGCGATCGCCGTCGCTGCTGCCGAGCACGATGCGCCGCAATCCCGATGGCGCCGTCACGCCGGGACGCCGCGGGTCGATTCGACGGATCACGGGCTCCGCGAGATTCATGCCGCCCCCACCGCCCGCGCCACCAGCTCGGCCACGTCGACCACCTCCGGCCGCGGCCCGACCACGCCTTCGAGCATGGCGGTGCACTGCGGACACGCCACCGCGACCACCGCCGCGCCGGTCTCGCGTGCGTCGGCCATGCGCAGGTCGGGAATGCGCGTCGCACCCGGAATGTCGGTGAGCGGCGCGCCGCCGCCACCGCCGCAGCAGCGGCTGCGCTCGCCGTGGCGCGCCATCTCCACCACGCGAACGCCGATGCCCGCGAGCAGGCGTCGCGGTGCCTGCACCTCGCGGCCGTAGCGGCCGAGGTAGCACGGGTCGTGGAAGGTGATGGGCTGCGTGCTGGCCGGCTGCTGCGGCTTCAGCCGGCCTTGCGCGACCAGCTCGGCCAGCAGCTGCGTGTGGTGCACGACCTGCAGGTGCGCCCCCAGCGCCGGGTACTCGTTCTTCAGGCAATGGAACAGGTGCGGGTCGGGCGTCACGATGTGCCGGAACTCGCGCGTCGCCAGCGTCGCGATCAGGTGGTGCGCCAGTCGCTGGAAGCCGGCTTCGTCGCCCAGGCGGCGCGCCAGGTCGCCGCAGTCGGTCTCGCCGTCGAGCAGCGCGAAGGACAGGCCGGCTTTCTGCAGGCTGCGCGACAGGGCGCGCAGCGTGCGCTGGTAGCGCAGGTCGAAGCCGCCTTCGCCGACCAGCAGCAGCCAGTCGGTGCGCTCGCCGGCGCGCAGCAGCGGCACCTCGAGGTCGACCGCCCAGTGGTGACGCGCGGCCAGCGGGTGGCCGCCCTGCGTGTCGGTCTCGCGAAGCTGCATCAGCACCTGCGCGCCCTGGTTCGGCACCACGCCGTCGGCGAGCGCGAGATGGCGGCGCAGGCCGACCACCACGTCGACATGCTCGATCAGCATCGGGCACTCCTGCACGCAGGCGCGGCAGGTGGTGCACGACCACAGCGTGTCGGCGCGGATGGCGTCGGGCACCAGCGCACGCGCCGGATCGGCGGCCATCGCGCGCACCAGGTCCTGGATCAGCTGCTTGGGGTTGAGCGGCTGGCCGGCCGCGCGGGCCGGGCAGGCCGCCTCGCACTTGCCGCACTGCACGCAGGCGTCGAAGGACAGCAGGCGGTTCCACGCGAAGTCGCGTGTTGTGGCCACGCCCAGCTCGCCCCGGTCCAGGGCCAGCGGCTGCAAGGCGGTCGCGGTGGACGCGCCGGCAAAGCGCTCGGGCCGCGGGTGCCAGGCCAGGTGCAGCAGTCCGGCGACGGCGTGCTTCATCGGCCCGCCCAGGCCGATGCCGAGGGCGAGCTCGGCGGCGCCGGCGGCCAGGGCCAGCACGACGAGGGCTGCCAGCCCGGTGGCCAGTGCCGGTCCGGCCAAGGCCACGGCGACGAGCGCGCCGGCGAACAGCAGCAGGCTGTAGGGCAGGCGGCTCCACGCGCCGCGCGACAGGCGCGCCGGCGGACGGCGCCGGCGCCAGGCCATGGCGGCCGCGCCCCCGTGCATGGCGAGTGCGGCGCCGAGCAGCACCCAGTCGAGCGCGCGGCAGTGAAGCGCCAGCCCGTGGTTCAGTGCCACCACGACCAGCGCCAGCACCGCGCCGCCGGCCGTGGCCACATGCGCGCGCGCCACGAAGGGCTCGCGCGCCACCACGGCATGCAGGTCGACCAGGTAGCGCCTGGGCACGGCCAGCAGGGCGCGCCACGCGAGCGGCGCGGACCGTCCCGCCCGCCACAGCCGCGCCCGCCGCGTCAGCCCGATCGCCAGCACGAGCAGCGCGCCCCAGAACACCGCACCGACGAGCGTGGCCAGCTCCATCAGAAGTCCTTGCACAGCCGCAGCGCGTCGTAGATGGCGCCGTGGATGTTGTGCATCGAGATGCAGTCGCCCACGCGGAACAGCAGGAAGCGGCCGCTGCCGGTGGCCTGGGCGAGGCAGGGCTGCGGCTGCGCCGCGAAGAGCGCGTCCAGGTCCACCTGCCCGTGGTTGAGCGAGCGCGCCTTGAGCTGGAGGTACAGCGCATCGTTCGGCCGGATGCCGTTCTCGACCACCACCTGGTCGACCGCGCGCTCCTCCAGCGCGTCGGTGTACTCGTTGCGCAGCACTGCGATCAGCTTGTCGCCCTCGCGGTAGACACGATCCAGCCAGTGGTTGGGCGTGAGCACCACGCCGTGCCCATACAGGCGGCGGTAGAAGATGGGGAAGGTGGTCCCGCCGGTGTCGTCGGCCACCTTCACGTCGGGCGTGACGATCTCCACCAGCTTGCCGCGGCTGGCGATGAAGTCGGCGACGCCGGCGCCGGCGTGTGTGGAGATGGCGTCGTAGACCAGCACGTTGTCGGCCGGCGCGACGTCGCCCGAGAGGATGTCCCAGCTGCCCACGGCCAGGCCCTGGTCCACGCCCCAGCCCGCGACCTGGCCGGTGTGCGGCAGTCCGCCGGTGGCCAGCACGACGATGTCGGGCCGCTCGTCGAGGATCTGCGAGACGTCGGCCTCGACGCCGAGGCGGCGCTGCACGCCCAGGCGCACCGTCTCCATGTCGAACCAGCGCACGATGCCGGCCATCTGCTCGCGCTGCGGCGCCTTGGCTGCGAGCAGCACCTGCCCGCCGACCTGCGTGCTCTTCTCGAACAGCACCACCTCGTGCCCGCGCTCGCGCGCCACCCGCGCGGCCTCGAGCCCCGCGGGCCCGGCGCCGACGACGACCACCTTGCGCAAAGGCCCGGTCGTGCGCGCGATGACGTGCGGCATGGCCTGTTCGCGCGCCGTCGCGGCGTTCTGCACGCACAGCACGTCCAGCCCGTTGTACTGCCGGTCGATGCAGTAGTTCGCGCCGACGCACTGCCGGATCTGGTCCTCGCGGCCGTCGCGGATCTTGACGACCAGCTGCGGGTCGGCGATTTGCGCGCGTGTCATGCCCACCATGTCGACCCAGCCGGCGGCGAGGATGCGCTCGGCCTGCGAGGCGTCGCGGATGCTTTGCGCATGCATCACCGGCACCCGGCTCACCGACTTGATGCCGGCCGCCAGGTGCACGAAGGGCTCGGGAGGCAAGGCCATGGGCGGCATGCAGTTGGCCAGCGTGTTGTGGGTGTCCGCGCCCGAGCCGACCACGCTGAGGTAGTCGACCAGGCCGCTTTCGGACAAGGCCTGGGCGATGTCCTTGGCCATCTCGTGCGAGATGCCGTCCTCGTGGAACTCGTCGCCGCACATGCGCAGGCCCACGCAGAAGCCGACTCCGACCTCGTCGCGGATGGCGCCCAGCACCTCCATGCCGAAGCGCATGCGGTTCTCCAGCGAGCCGCCGTACTCGTCGCCGCGGTGGTTGGTGCGGGGACTCCAGAACTGGTCGATGAGGTGCTGGTGCGCGGCCGATACCTCCAGGCCGTCCAGCCCCGAGGCCTTCACCCGCCGCGCGGCGCGCGCATGGTCGGCGACGATGCGGCGGATCTCCTCGACCTCGATGGTCTTGGCGTTGCCGCGGTGCACCGGCTCGCGCACGCCCGAGGGGCTGACCAGGTGCGGCCAGTGGCCGCCATGCCAGGCGCTGCGCCGGCCCATGTGGGTGGCCTGGATCATGATCTTCGCGCCGTGGCGGTGCATGGTCGCCGCCAGCCGCGCCAGCGGCTCCACCACCGCGTCGTCGGCCAGGTTGACCGAGCTCCACCAGGTCCAGGGGCTGTCCTTGGAGACGGGGCTGGAGCCGCCGCAGATCGCGAGTCCCACGCCGCCCTTGGCCTTTTCTTCGTAGTAGCGGATGTAGCGCTCGCCGGGCAGGCCGCCTTCGGCATGGACCTCGGCGTGGGCGGTGCTGACGATGCGGTTGCGGATCGTGAGCTGGTTGAGCCGGATGGGCTCGAAGAGGTGGGGGTAGCGCATCAACGGGCTCCCAATGCGCTCACCGTGAAAACGCAATGCGCATGGCCTTCCGCCTCGCACTGCGTCTCGCGGCTGAACGTGCGCCACCGCTCGCCCAAGTCCTCCCCGACCCAATCCATCGCCCCCGCGAACCAGCCTGCGAAGAGGTAGCACAGCTTGTCGCTGCGCACCGGCACGCCGGCGATGCCCTGGGCCAGCACGAACACCGAGTGGGTGAGGGCGATCTGCGCCGCGCCGCTGTGCACATCGGCCGCGATGAACGAGAAGCGGCCCCAGCCGCGCTGCGACAAGCGCTGCAGGTAGTGCTCGGCCACCGCGAGCCCCGACAGGCCGTGGGTCGCGGCCTCCTGGGCGCACCAGAAGTGCGCCGAGCGGTAGCCGCCCGCATACAGGCTTTGCGCGTAGGCCGCCCGGCCCAGCGCCTTCTCGATCTCGACGTGGTTGTTGACGAAGAAGTGCCGCGGCAGGTAGATCATCGGCAGGCCGTCGGTGGACCACACGCCGCTGGCGGGGTCGACCTCGATGGGCAGCGCGGGCTTCATGCCTCAGGCTCCCCACACCTGGCCGAACAGGCGCAGCCAGTTGTCGCCGATCACCTTGCGGATGCGGCTGGGCTTCCAGCCGGCGCGCTCCATGGCCGCGGTCAGGTTGGGCAGCTCGCCGATGGTGCGGATGCCCTCGGGGTTGACCACGCTGCCGAAGTCGGTGAGCCGGCGGTGCCGTCCCTTGTCATGCGTGAGCCACTCGAAGAAGGCGCTCCCGTGGCCCTGCGTGTGGTCGGTGCCGATGCCCACGCCGTCTTCGCCGACGCGCTGGATCACGTAGTCGAGCGCCTCGACGTAGTCGTCCACCGTCGCGCCGGTGCCGCGCTTGAGAAAGGGCGGGAACATGGTCACGCCGACGAAGCCGCCATGCTCGGCGATGAAGCGAAGCTGCTCGTCGCTCTTGTTGCGCGGATGCGCCTTCAGCCCGGCGGGCAGGCAGTGCGTGTAGGCCACCGGCTGCCTGGAGGCGAGGATGGTCTCCTCGGACGTGCGCGCCCCGACGTGCGACAGGTCGATCAGCATGCCCAGCCGGTTCATCTCGGCCACCACCTCGCGGCCGTAGTCGGACAGCCCGCCGTCGCGCTCGTAGCAGCCGGTGCCGATGAGGTTCTGCGTGTTGTAGCAAAGCTGGACCACGCGCACGCCCATGTCGTGGAAGGCCTCGACGTGGCCGAGGTGGTCCTCGAAGGCATGCGCGTTCTGGAAGCCCAGCACGACGCCGGTGCGGCCCTCGCGCCGCGCCGCCAGGATGTCGTCGGTGCTGCGCACGAGGCGCAGCAGGTCGGCGTTCTCGCGGATGAGCTGCTTCATCTGCGCGATGTTGTGCACCGTGGCGCGAAAGTCCTCCCAGACCGACACGGTGCAGTTGGCCGCGGCCAGGCCGGCCCGGCGCATGTCCTCGAAGACCGCGCGCTCCCACTTGGCGATGATCAGGCCGTCGATGACGAGCGCGTCCTGGTGCAGGGTGCTCATCACAGCGTTCCTTGTGCGTAGATGGGAAAGCGCGCCGTCAGCGCCGCCACCCGGTCGCGGACGGCGCCCTCGATGCCGCGATCGCCCTCGGGACGCGCCTTCAGCGCTCGCAGCACGTCGAGCATCGCGGTGCCGACCTCCCGGAACTCGTCCTCGCCGAAGCCGCGCGTGGTGCACGCCGCCGTGCCCACGCGGATGCCCGAGGTGACGGTGGGCTTCTGGGTGTCGAAGGGGATGCCATTCTTGTTGCAGGTGATGCCGGCGCGCTCCAGCGCGAGCTCGGCCTGCGCACCCGTCAGGCCCAGCGGGCGCAGGTCGACCAGCAGCAGGTGGTTGTCGGTGCCGCCGGTCACCAGATCGAGGCCGCCCGCCTTCAGCACCTCGCCGAAGGCGCGCGCATTGGCGACGACCTGCTCCGCATAGCGCCTGAAGCCGGGCTGCAGGGCTTCGCCGAAGGCCACCGCCTTGGCGGCGATCACGTGCATCAGCGGTCCGCCCTGCGCTCCGGGGAAGACCGCGGCGTTGATCCTCTTCGCGATCTCTTCGTCGTCGGTCAGGATCACGCCGCCGCGCGGGCCGCGCAGGGTCTTGTGGGTGGTCGAGGTGGTGACGTGCGCATGCGCGACCGGACTCGGGTACACGCCCGCTGCCACCAGGCCGGCGACATGGGCCATGTCGACCATGAGCCACGCCCCCACGCGATCGGCGATGGCGCGAAAGCGCGCCCAGTCGATCACCCGCGGGTAGGCCGAGAAGCCCGCGATGACCAGCCGCGGCCGGTGCTCCCGCGCGAGGCGCTCGACCTCGTCGTAGTCGATGCGGCAGTCGTCGGCGCGCACGCCGTACTGCACCGAGCGGAACCACTTGCCCGACAGCGCCGGCTTGGCGCCGTGGGTGAGGTGCCCGCCGGCGGCCAGCGCCATGCCCAGCACCGTGTCGCCCGGCTGCAGCAGCGCCAGCATGACCGCGGTGTTGGCCTGCGCGCCGGAGTGCGGCTGGACATTGGCGAAGCGCGCGCCGAAGAGCTCGGTGAGCCGTGCAATCGCGCGCCCCTCGACGACATCGGCGTGCTCGCAGCCGCCGTAGTAGCGCCTGCCGGGGTAGCCCTCGGCGTACTTGTTGGTGAAGGCCGAGCCCTGCGCCTCGAGCACCGCCTGCGAGACGATGTTCTCGGAGGCGATCAGCTCGACCTGCTCGCGCTGGCGCTGCACCTCGTGGCGCAAGGCGCGCGCGATGTCCGGGTCGGCGTCGGCCAGCGTGGCCCTGAAGAAAGGGTCGTGGAACATGGAAGCGGTCCTCGGAGTCATGCGGCCTCGAGCAAGGGCGCGAAGAGGGGGTCGGCGACACGCGGCGGCGACACGATGGCCAGGCCGTACGGCCGCGCGGCGCGCTCGACCAGGGCCCACACGTAGTTCGCGAAGCTGCGGCGGCACACCATCAGCACGCCGGCCTCGTCGCTGCGCAGCACCGTCGCGCTGGCCTTGGCGATCACCGTGCCGACGCAGCGCCCCACCTGCAGCCGTTCGAAGTCGCAAGGCCCGAGGTGGCGCAGCAGGCGCAGGTGGTCGCGTCCGGCCAGGCGCAAGGTGGTGAATCCGCCGCTGACGTCGACGACCTGGGCGAAGCGCTCGGCCGTTGCGCTGCACAGCGACGCGACGAGCGTGTCGCGCTGCGAGCGAGGCGCCACCAGCATCCATTCATCGGGTGACTGCCACAGCGCCGCGCCCCGGGCCGTGCGCGACCAGCTCGCGGGCCGGGTGGGCAAGGGTGCGCCCAGCACCGCTTCGACGGCCGCCATGAAGGCCGCGTCATCCGCGCGGCCGCGCAACACCACAAAGGCCAGGTGCGCCAGCTCGCAGGTCAGCACGCCGTCGCTGGCGGCCGGGGTGCGCTCGCGCGAGCCCAGGTCCAGGCCGTGCAGCGGCGACTGCAGGAAGGCCTTGAGCGGCGCGTCGACCGAGGCTTTAGACATGCTGGCGCTCCCCCTTGGGATCGACGAAGACGCTGGAAGTGACCTTCACCGGCGTCACGCGGCCGCGCGCGAAGGCATAGAGCGTCTGCCCCTCGCGCTGTGCGCCGCCGCGCACCAGGGCCATGGCGAAGCTGCGGCCCAGCGCGACGCTGTGGTAGCTCGAGCTCACGTGGCCCAGCATCTCGGCGGGCGCGTCGACCTGCGGCGTCTCGAGGATCTGCGCGCCTTCGAGCAGCACCTCGTCCGGGTCCAGCGGCAGCAGCCCGACGAGCTGCTTGCGATCGGTGCGCGCGGTGTCGCTGCGCGCGAGCGAGCGGCGGCCGAGGAAGCTGAAGGGCTTCTTCAGCCCGACCGCCCAGCCCATGCCGAGGTCGATGGGCGACACCGAGCCGTCGGTGTCCTGCCCGACGATGATGAAGCCCTTCTCGGCGCGCAGCACGTGCATGGTCTCGGTGCCGTAGGGCGTGATGCCGAACTCCGCGCCGGCCGTCATCACCGCTTCCCACAGGTAGTGGCCCAGGCCCGACTCGACGTTGATCTCGTAGGCCAGCTCGCCGGAGAAGCTGATGCGGAAGATGCGTGCCGGCACGCCCGCCGCGGTGCCGCTCCTCCAGTCCATGAAGCGGAAGGCCTCCGGCGAGAGGTCGAGGTCGGGCACCAGCTTGGCCAGCACCGCGCGCGCCTTCGGGCCGACCACGGCGACCGTGGACCAATGGTCGGTGACCGAGGTCATCCACACCTTCAGGTCCGGCCACTCGGTCTGGTGCCAGCGCTCCAGCCAGGCCAGCACGCGCGCCGCGCCGCCGGTGGTGGTGGTCATGTGGAACTGGGTGTCGTGGATGCAGGCGGTGACGCCGTCGTCCATCACCATGCCGTTCTCGTCCAGCATGAGGCCGTAGCGGCACTTGCCGGGCGCGAGCTGGCTCCACGCGTTCGCGTAGATCCGGTTGAGGAACTCGCGTGCGTCGGGGCCGTCGATCTGGATCTTGCCCAGGGTCGACGCGTCCATCACCGCCACGCCTTCGCGCGCGGCGCGGCACTCGCGCGCCACCGCGGCGTGCAGGTCTTCGCCGCGCTGAGGGAAGTACCACGGGCGCAGCCACTGGCCCACCGGCTCGAACTCGGCGCCGCGCTGCACGTGGGCCGCATGCAAGGCGGTGGTGCGGCGCGGCTCGAAGGTGTCGCCCTGCATGGACCCGGCCAGTGCACCGAAGCTCACCGGCGTGTAGGCCGGGCGGTAGGTCGTCGTGCCCACCTCGGCCACCGGGCGACGCAGCGCGCGCGCCGTCAGCACCGCGCCGTTGACGTTCGACAGCTTGCCCTGGTCGGTGCCGAAGCCCAGCGCGGTGTAGCGCTTCACGTGTTCGATCGAGTGGTAGTTCTCGCGCACCGCGAGGGCGATGTCGGCGGCGGTGACGTCGTTCTGGAAGTCGACGAAGGCCTTGGCGCCGGTGCCTTCCGCGCGGCCGTCGGGCAGGCGGACCAGGTGGCGCGCCGGCCGATGGCGCCGGTGCTCGACTTCGGGCGCGACCAGCAGGTCGGGCCGCTCGAGGTCGGCGATCACGCGCTGCATGGCTTCGGTGGTCTGGCGCAGCGCATCGTCCCAGTCGAAGGCCCCGGTGACGGCGCCGGCGCAGGCGATGCCCTCGCGGCCCTCGCGCGGCAGCACGAAGGCCGTGGCGGCGTCGTCCCAGCGCGGGCGGCTGCCGTCGTGGCAGAACAGGTGCACGGTGGGCGACAGGCCGCCCGAGCTCAGCACGGTGTCGCAGTCGATGTGCGGCCCGGGCGCGACGACCTCGTCGCGCTCGGCATGCAGGCGCACGAGCTGCGCGCCGCGCACCTCGCCGCGACCAGTCGCCTGCGCAATGCCGTGGCCGGCGAGCACGCGCAGGTTCGCCATGCGACGCGGCGCCGGGACCTGCGGGCGCACGTCGGCCACGGTCACCTCCGCGCCGGCCGCGGCGAGCAGCTCGGCGGCGTCGTAGATCGCGTCGCCGGTGCCGCACACGAGGATGCGCCGCCCGACCCGCACGCCATGGCGCTGCAGATAGGTCTGCGCTGCCGACACCGTCATCACGCCGGGCAGGTCGTTGTTGCCGAACACCAGCGGGCGCTCGATGGCACCCGTCGCCAGCACGATGCGCCGGGCGCGGATCTTGTGCAGGCGCTGACGCGGCAGCGCCGGGTCGCGCTGCGCCGGCGCGAGGTGGTCCTGCAGCAGCTCCACGGCCTGCACCAGCTGGTGCTCGTGCAGCCCGAAGGCCGTCGTGCGCGGCAAGCAGCTCACGTGCGGCATGTCGGCGAGTGCGGCCAGGGCGCTGCGCACGAAGGTCGCACCGTCGCCGCCGTCGATGCGCACCCGCGGGTCCGAGAGCAGCCAGCCGCCGAATTCGCCCTGCTCGTCGACCAGCAGCGTCTCGAGGCCGGCGCGTCCGGCTTGCAAGGCGGCCAGCAGGCCGCAGGCGCCGCCGCCCACCACCAGCACGTCCACGTGGTGGTGCAGGTGGTCGTAGTGCTCGGGATCGGGGCTGTCGGGCGCACGGCCGAAGCCCGACAGCCGGCGGATCGCCGCCTCGTAGGCCGGCCACAGCGTGCGTGGCCACTTGAAGGTCTTGCTGTAGAAGCCTGCCGGCATGAAGCGGCCGGCCAGGCGGCCGAGCGCGGTCTTCAGGGGCGAGGCGGCAGGCGAACGGGCGACGAAGCCGTCGTACAGCTCGGCCTGGGTGGCCTTGACGTTGGGCGTCACGTGCGCGCCTTCACCGACGTCGACCAGTGCGTTCGGCTCCTCGGCGCCGGCACCGACGATGCCGCGCGGACGGCCGTACTTGAAGCTGGTGGCGACGCGTCGCACGCCGTGGGCCAGCAGTGCCGAGGCCAGGGTGTCGCCGGGATGCGCCGTGTAGTCGCAGCCGTCGAAGCGCAGGTGCAGCGTGCGCGAGGCGTCGATGCGCGCAGCGGGGATGTCGACGCGGCAGCCGCTCACGATGCGGGCTCCTCGGCGACGAACAACGCCTTGCCTCGCGCCAGGGTCCAGCTCCCCGCGATCTCGTAGCTCGCCGTGTTGCGCTTCACCGCGAACACCTTGCGGCAGCCGCTCGCATGCAGCCACTGCTCCCAGAACCAGCCGCGGGTGTTGCGGCGCATGAAGAGGTAGTCGCCCCAGGCCGGGTCGTCGATGGCCTCGGGCTGCGCAGGCCGTGCGATGAAGGCTTCGCCGGCATACGCGAACTCCTCCTCGTCGCGCAATTCGTCGCAATGGGGGCAGTGCAGCTGGTACATGGTCAGTGCGCCACCGCGGCGGCGCCGTGCTCGTCGATGAGCCGGCCGCTGGCGAAGCGCGCCAGCGCGAAGGGCTCGGCCAGCGGGTGCGGCGCGTCGTGGGCGATGGTGTGGGCGAAGACGTGGCCCGAGCCCGGCGTGGCCTTGAAGCCGCCGGTGCCCCAGCCGCAGTTGAAGTACAGGCCCTGCACCGGCGTCTTGCCGATGATGGGGCAGGCATCGGGCGACACGTCGACGATGCCGCCCCACTGCCGGTTCATGCGCACCCGCGAGAACTGCGGGAAGAGCTCGACGATGGCCGCCGCGGTGTGCTCGATCACGTGCGGGCTGCCGCGCTGGCCGTAGCCCAGCCAGGGGTCGATGCCGGCGCCGATGACCAGCTCGCCCTTGTCCGACTGGCTGAGGTAGCCGTGGACCGCGTTCGACATGATCACCGTGTCGATCACGCGCTGCATCGATTCCGACACGAAGGCCTGCAGCGGATGGCTCTCCAGCGGCAGCCGGATGCCCGCCATGCGCGCCAGCATCGACGAATGGCCGGATGCGACGCAGCCCACGCGCTGCGCGCGCACCGGCCCCAGGCGGGTCTGCAGGCCGGTGATGCGCCCGCCCTCGACATCGAGCCCGGTGACCTCGCAGCCTTCGATCAGGTCGACGCCGAGGCGGCTGGCGGCGCGGGCGAAGCCGCGGGTGAGCGCGTCATGGTGGGCCACGCCGGCGCGCGGCTGCCAGCTCGCGCCCAGCACGGGGTAGCGGCGGCTTCGGCTCGTGTCGAGCTGCGGGATGCGGCGCTTTACCTCGGCCGCGTCGAGCACGTGCGCGTCGATGCCCTGCAAGCGGTTGGCGTTGACGCGTCGCTCGATGTCGCGCATGTCCTGCAGCGTGTGGCCGAGGTTGAACACGCCGCGCTGGCTGAACATGACGTTGAAGTTCAGCTCCGCCGCCAGCCCCTCCCACAGCTTCAGCGCATGCTCGTACAGCCGCGCCGCCTCGTCCCACAGGTAGTTGGAGCGGACGATGGTGGTGTTGCGCGCGGTGTTGCCGCCGCCCAGCCAGCCCTTCTCGAGGACCGCGATGCGGCCCACGCGGTGCTCCTTGGCCAGGTAGTAGGCGGTGGCCAGGCCGTGCCCGCCGCCGCCCACGATGACGACGTCATAGTGCGGCGCGAGGGTGGCACGCCTCCAGGCCGGCTCCCAGCTCGCGTGGTGCCGAAGACCGTGCTTCAGCAGGCTCCACAGTGAGTAGTTCTGGCCGGACATCCGTCGCTCTGCATGGGTGGTTGAACGATGGATTCATTGTTCGGCGAGGGCCGCGGCGGGCCTTGCATGAAGGGGACGCCGGCTTGTCGAAATGCGACATTCGATGCGCGTCGTCGGCGGTCGATCCCGGGTTGCACCCGGGCTACGGATGGGTAGCCCGGGTGCAACCCGGGTCACGCATCCACGGCCGGCGGCAGGTTCACCGAAAACCCGCTCACGCCACGCGTCGGCTCGACCGTCGCGCGGCCAGGCCCAGCGGGGTGCGCAACGACAAGCCGGCGCCTACGAGCGCGAGGCGCTCGCTCTGCGGTGCGTTGCGGGTGGCGAGAGCGGCGCACAGCCGCTCGGAGGAACTGGCGAGCTCAGCCGCGCGGATCGCGAAGCCGTGCATCTGCTCCGGATCGGCCCGGAACAGCAACGGCCGGAGCAAGGAGCGGTAGAGGCGCATGGCCGGATTGTGCGGGCGCGGACCATTCCGGGGCATGGCGCAGCGTCACGATGCGGGCAGGGGCCGCGCGCCGCTCGAGCAGGACCCAGGTGCCCCACACGACGGCGCTGAACAGGCCCATGGCCACCAGCGCGAACGCGACGACGAGCACGCCGTTCTCCCAGGGGTCGGTGCGCGCGGCGAAGGCGATGGCCGAGGCGAGAGCGGCCAGCACCGCGTACAGCCGGCCGCGTGCGCCGGTGAAGTCGCTCAGCGCGAACGCATAGGTGAAAAGGAAGAGAAACGCGAGCAGGTACTGCTCCATTCCCATCGCGTCCAGGCTGCTGCTCACTGCACTCAACACGGGCTCCAGAATCCTTGTTGCATGGACGTGAGCGTGCCGTGGCGAAGGCGCTCCCGCAAGCACTGAAATGAGGGATTCGGCACGGCCGTGGTTGATGTCACGGCACTCGGTGGCGGTCCGGCGACAGTCATCGGCGTGCGAGAAAAATCGCACGCCGCATCGAGCTGCGCGAGGGCGACTTGTCAGCGCGCGACATGACTTGGCCTGCGCGCGCCAGGCCCGCTCACAGCGTGCCGCGTTTGCAGTTCAATCCCTGCCCATCGGGACTGCAGGAGGGGCAGGAATGAGAGGCAGGAACACATGGATGGCGCTGGTCGGCTTGTCGATGGCCGCGCTCGCGCGGGCGCAAGTCCTCGTCGGCCAGACGGCCTCGTTCAACGGCCCCGACAGCGCCTATGTCCGCGAGGCACGCACCGGCGCCACGCTGTACTTCGACGCGGTCAACGAGCAAGGCGGCGTGCACGGCCAGAAGGTCGAGCTGGTGTCGATCGACGACGCCGGCGACGCCCAGCGCGCCGCGCGCAACGTGCGTGCGCTGATGGGTGGCTGGAACGCGATCGCGCTGTTCCTGTCGCGCGGCACCTCGACCAGCCAGGCGGCGGCCGCGGCCTTGCCGGCCTACGGCGCGGCGCTGGTGGGGCCGTCCTCCGGCTCGCAAAGCCTGCGCCAGCCGGTGCACCCCCTGGTCTTCAACGTGCGGGCCAGCTACCGGCGCGAGGCGCAGCAGGCGGTGCAGTCCATGGCGCGGCTGGGGCTCACGCGGCTGGCGGTGGTGCAGGCCAACAATGCGTTCGGCGACGACGCCGCGGTGGGCGTGGTCGACGCCGATCCGCCGGTGCGGCCGGTGCTGGTCGAGAAGTTGGAGCCGGAGCGCGCCGACTTCGCGGCCATGGCGGCACGGGTGGCGAAGGCCGATGCGCAGGTGGTGCTGTTCCTGGCCGACGGCGCGGAGGTCGCGGCCGGCGTGCGTGCGCTGCGCGAGGCCGGCTCGCGTGCGCAGGTGATGACCTTGTCGAACAACGCCTCGCCGGGTTTCATCCAGCGCCTGGGGACGCAGGCGCGCGGCGTCATCGTCACGCAGGTCTTTCCCTACGAGCGCTCGATGGTGTCGCCGCTGGTCAAGCGCGCCATGGACGTGGGTCGCACGCGCGGCATCCATGAGCTCACGCAGCCGCTGATGGAGGGCTTCGCCGCGGCGCAGGTGCTGGTCGAGGGCTTGCGCCGTGCAGGGCCGAAGCCCACGCGCGAGAAGCTGGTCGAGGCGCTGAACGGCATCGCGCGCTTCAACATCGGCGGGGTGATGATCGACTACAGCAGCACCGACCACGTCGGGACGACGTACAGCGACATGTCGGTGATCTCGGAGATGGGGAGGTTTCAGCGGTGATGGCGGTTGTGCCACCTCGTAGCCCGGGTGCAACCCGGGATGTGCCTACCGCTGCAGGAATCGCGGAAGCCCGAGCCACCCCAGCCACCCACGCGACGGCGGCGCCGGTGGCGGCACGTCGAGCGGCCGGCGCGGCGGCATGGGCTTGGTGGGCACGGGCATCGGCCGCGGCGCCGCCACCGGCCGCTTGATCCGCTCCTCGGCCGCCCCTTGCGCCGGGTGCAGCACCGGCTCCAGCCATTCCAGGATGGGCTTCCACTGCAGCAGGTCGGCCTGCGCCTGCGTCGGCGGCAGGTCGAACAGGGTCAAGCCCTGCTCGACGCATTTCACATAGGTCTGCGTCTCGCGCAGCACCCCGATGAAGGGCAGGTGCTGCCGCTGCGCCCACGCGGCCAGCACGTCGGCCGCCTTGGTGCGCGCATCCAGGCGCATGCCTATCGCGGCGAGCTTGCAGCGTCCGCTGGACACGCGCGGCAGGGTCATCAGCTCGGCATGGCAGTCGGCGGCCGAGTCGCGGTCGAAGACGGAGTTGCACACCGGCATGAGGATGGCGTCGGCGTACATCACGACCCGCGCCAGGTCGGTGCCGCGCAGGCCGCCGGGGGTGTCGAGGACCACGCGGGTGATGCCGGCGGGCGGGCGCAGCACGTTGCGCGGATCCACCGCCCACCCGACGATGGGCGCCCGCTCGGGCAGCCCCTGCGCCGTGCGCAGCTTGAGCCAGGTCTGGGTGGACTGCTGCTTGTCGACGTCGCCCAGCATCACGGGAATGCCGTTGTTGGCGCAGAACGCGGCCAGGTGCGTGGCGAGCGTGCTTTTGCCGCTGCCGCCCTTGCGGTTGATGACTGCGATGACGGGCATGGAGGGGGGTGACCGGGGTCCGCCGGAATTAGACCACCGTTGCGTGACCGCCGAACGTCGGAGAAGCCAGGGGAAACCGGCTCAGCCGCCGGCAGCGGGCGGCGGCGTGTAGGGCTCCACCCGGTCGCGCTCGGCCGGGTCGTTGCGCGCCACGATGGCCCGCGCCGGCTCGGTGGCGCTGAGGTTGATCGCGATGTGCGGTTCGTCGGGCGGGATGAAGAGGAAGTCACCGGCCTCGCTGACCACCGACTGGGACAGGTCCGCGCCGAAGCGGGTCTCGACCCGGCCCTCCAGCACGTAGATGGCGGTCTCGTGGCCCCGGTGCAGGTGCGGCTCGGCGCGAGCGCCGGGCGGGATCACGACCAGGTGCATGGACAGGCCCTGCG
Organism: Piscinibacter sp.; assembly: GCA_036377015.1. Lineage (GTDB taxonomy): Bacteria > Pseudomonadota > Gammaproteobacteria > Burkholderiales > Burkholderiaceae_C > Albitalea. Next base: position 86,523 of record DASUZE010000064.1, read on the forward strand.
CCCCGACCGTCTCGCCGGACACGCCCACGAAGTAGGGCAGGCGCTGCCGCGTGAGGATTTCACGTTCGGGGCGGACGGCGCGGACCGAGGGTGTGTTCATCGCGGCTCCTGCGGGGAGCCACGATGGTACGCAGTCAGGCCGCCTGCTTCAGCATCCGGTGCGGGTCGATCACGAATTTCTTGGGCGCGCCGGCGTCGAACTCGGCATAGCCTTGCGGCGCGTTGTCCAGCGAGATCACCTGCACGCCCACCGTCTCGGCGATGCGGATGCGGTCCCAGAGGATGGCCTGCATGAGCGCCCGGTTGTACTTCATCACCGGCGTCTGCCCGGTGAAGAAGCTGTGCGACTTGGCCCAGCCCAGGCCGAGGCGGATGCTCAGCGCGCCGCGCTGCGCCGCAGCGTCGACCGCACCAGGATCGTCGGTGACGTACAGGCCCGGGATGCCGATCTTGCCGGCGGCGCGCGTGACCTCCATGAGCGAGTTCAGCACCGTGGCCGGCGCCTCCTGGCGCGCGCCTTCGTGGCCGTGGCCGCGCGCCTCGAAGCCGACCGCGTCGACGGCGCAATCGACCTCGGGCGTTCCGAGGATCTGCGCAATCTGCTCGGCCAGGGTGGCGTCCAGCGACAGGTTCACGGTCTGGAAGCCGACCTTGCGCGCATGCTCCAGCCGCAGCGGATTCACGTCGCCCACGATCACCACCGCCGCGCCCAGCAGCTGGGCCGATGCTGCGGCCGCCAGCCCCACCGGCCCGGCGCCCGCCACGTACACCGTGCTGCCCGGCCCCACGCCGGCGCTCACCGCGCCGTGGTAGCCCGTGGGCAGGATGTCGGACAGGCAGGTCAGGTCGCGGATCTTGGCCAGGGCCTGGTCCCGGTCGGGGAACCTGAGCAGGTTGAAGTCGGCATAGGGGACCATGACGTACTCCGCCTGGCCGCCCACCCAGCCGCCCATGTCGACGTAGCCGTAGGCGCCGCCCGCGCGCGACGGGTTGACGGTGAGGCACACGCCGGTGTGCGTCTCCTTGCAGCTGCGGCAGCGGCCGCAGGCCACGTTGAAGGGCACCGAGACCAGGTCGCCCTTGCGCAGGGTTTCCACGTCGCGGCCCAGCTCCAGCACCTCGCCGGTGATCTCGTGGCCCAGGATGAGCCCGGCCGGCGCGGTGGTGCGTCCGCGCACCATGTGCTGGTCGGAGCCGCAAATGTTGGTGGTGACGACCTTGAGGATCACGCCGTGGTCGATGCGGCGGCCGCGCGGGTCCTCCAGCCTGGGGAAGGGAATGTCCTGGACTTCGACGAGGTTCTGGCGGATGTAGGCCACGCCCCGGTTGCTGCTGCTCATGGTGTCTCCTTCAGCATTCGACGATGTTCACGGCGAGGCCACCCCTGGCCGTTTCCTTGTACTTGGTGAGCATGTCGGCGCCGGTCTCGCGCATGGTCTTGATGACCTGGTCGAGGCTGACGTGGTGGGTGCCGTCGCCGCGCAGGGCCATGCGCGCGGCGTTGATGGCCTTGACCGAGGCGATGGCGTTGCGCTCGATGCAGGGGATCTGGACCAGCCCGCCCACGGGGTCGCAGGTCAGGCCCAGGTGGTGCTCCATGCCGATCTCGGCGGCGTTCTCGACCTGCTCGGGCGTGCCGCCCATGACGGCGCACAGGGCGCCGGCGGCCATGGAGCAGGCCACGCCGACCTCG